>NZ_JBFTQX010000010.1:0-122321 GCF_056399225.1 Dyella sp. 01N448
TTCAATCTGAGCCAGGATCAAACTCTTCACTTAAGTTTTCGACCTCATGTCCACCCGAAGGCAGTCACTCGATCTATCTTTCTGAAGYGTTGTTCCTAACCATAAACGTCAAGCTTTTGAATTGACTCTTAGGTTAGACGCTTGCATATATTGGACATTCAATCGTCCGTCGCAAGACGCCCACACAAGTCACCTGCGCACACTGTCAAAGATCTCAATCACTTGCAGCACGTTGCCGTTTCTGCGTTGGAACATTTCGTTCCGAGTGAGCCGCTCATCTTACATCATCTTTCCGGTCCGTCAACACCTCAGCGTGAATCTTTTTTGCTGTGGGTTTTCAGTGGAACCCCGTTGAAGAGCGAGTCGTCCGGGGAGGAGCGAAACTATAGCGTCCCTCCACAGGGTTGGGAAGGGGTCTATACGAATTTTTTTCATGTTCGTGACAGGACGCGACGCACGACGCGCGGATACGCCGGCCTTGCAGTGGCAAGACCGGCGCTATTTCATGGCGCTCTGGCAGTGATTCCGTGCCCGCGGAGAACTGGAAGGGCTATTTACGCCTCGCTGCCCTTGGCTGCGGATGAGATCGGCGTGTTTGCCACGGGTGCATTGGCCGCCACGGGCGTGGCGCCGTCTCCGTTGGCCGCCAGGTCATGCCGGCAGGGCACGCCGACGTGATAGGGGATGAGGGACTCCAGACTCAGCCTTTCCAGGATGTCCCACTCGTCTTCGAACGGAATGAATTGCTGCATGGTCCTGCTCCTGCCGGGGTTGCGCGGTTTTTCCGGCGCGCAGGAGCATTAAAGCAAACGGCCCGGTCCGTACGATGACGGATTCGGGCCGTTTGAGGGCAATGCGGTGGGATTCAGTCGATTTCGATCATCTCGAAGTCTTCCTTGGTCGCGCCGCAATCCGGGCAGGTCCAGGTATCGGGAACGTCGGCCCAACGCGTACCGGGCTCGATGCCCTCGTCGGGCACGCCCAGCGCCTCGTCATAGATGAAGCCGCAAACGACACACATCCATTTGCGCAGGGTGCCGGTTTCGTTGGTGCTCTGATTCATCGTCAATGGCTTGCTATGGAGAATAAGTAGGTCATTCTCGCAACTCCCCCGCCGATGCGAAAGCGTATGGCGCAGCTCTCCAGGATCGATTGGCATGCGTGAAAAACTCCAGGGCCGTGGCCTTTATGTGATTACCGATGGCCCGCGCCCCGACTTGTTCCAGGCGGTGGCGCAGGCCCTGGCCGGCGGCGCCCGGCTGCTGCAATACCGCGACAAGACGCGCGATGACGCGCGCCGGCTCACCGAAGCCCGCGCCATCCGCGCCCTGTGCGCCGCCCGTCAGGTACCCCTGATCATCAACGATGACGTGGCCTTAGCCCACGCAGCAGGCGCCGCGGGGGTGCACCTGGGTGAGGAGGACGGCGATGTGGCCGCGGCTCGCGCGGTGCTGGGTGAAGACGCCATCATCGGCGTGTCCTGCTACGACTCGCTGGCACGAGCGCGCGAGCTCGCCGCCGCGGGCGCCGACTACATCGCCTTTGGCGCCTTTTTTCCTTCGCCCACAAAGCCGCATGCACGCCGTGCTTCCTTCGACCTGCTGCGACAGAGCGCCGCGCTCGGTGTGCCGCGAGTGGCGATCGGCGGCATCACGCCAGACAATGCGCAGTCGCTGATTGACGCCGGCGCCGACTATCTCGCCGTGATTTCCGCGGTTTTCGGCGATCCCGACGTGCGCGGCGCCGCTGCACGATTCGCCCAACTCTTCACTACGCCTTGAGACACCCACGATGACCACCAACCACGAACTCTTCCAACGCGCGCAGCAGCTGATGCCTGGCGGCGTGAACTCGCCGGTGCGCGCTTTCAAGTCGGTGGGCGGCGAGCCGTTCTTCACGGCGCGTGCGGATGGCCCGTATCTGTGGGACGTCGAAGGCAAGCGCTATATCGACTACGTGGGCTCGTGGGGCCCGATGATCGTGGGCCATAACCACCCGCATGTGCGTGAGGCGGTGGAACGCGCGGTGAAGAACGGCCTGTCGTACGGCACGCCCTGCCCCGCCGAAGTCACCATGGCGGAGACCATCACGCGCCTGATTCCGTCGATCGACATGGTGCGCATGGTCAATTCCGGCACGGAAGCGACCATGTCGGCGATCCGCCTGGCGCGTGGCGCCACCGGTCGCAACCTGATCGTGAAGTTCGAAGGCTGCTACCACGGCCATGGCGACAGCTTCCTGGTAAAGGCCGGTTCGGGCGCACTCACCTTTGGCGTGCCGACCTCGCCCGGCGTGCCCAAGGCCAATGCGGACCTCACGCTCACCCTGGCCTATAACGATCTCGATGCTGCCGTGCGCCTGTTCGACGAGCACGGCCACGATATCGCCGGCCTGATCATCGAGCCGGTCGCCGGCAACATGAACTGCATTCCGCCCAGGGACGGCTATCTGCAGGGCCTGCGCGAGCTGTGCACGAAGCACGGCGCGCTGCTGATCTTCGACGAGGTGATGACGGGTTTCCGCGTGGCCCTGGGTGGCGCGCAGGCCTTTTACGGCGTGACGCCGGATCTCACCACCTTCGGCAAGATCATCGGCGGCGGCATGCCGGTGGGAGCCTATGGCGGTCGTCGTGACCTGATGCAGCAGATCGCGCCCTCTGGACCGATCTACCAGGCGGGCACGCTATCGGGTAATCCGGTGGCGATGGCAGCGGGTCTGGCCATGCTGGAATTGATCCAGGCGCCGGGCTTTTACGATCAGCTCGCCGCGCGCACGCGCCTTCTCACGGATGGCCTGCAGGCCGTGGCGGATGGCGAAGGGGTGGCCTTCAGCACGAATCGCGTGGGCGGCATGTTCGGCCTGTTCTTCACCCGGCAGAAGGTGGATAGCTACGCGCAGGCGACGGCGGCAGACACGGCGATGTTCAACCGCTTCTTCCACGGCATGCTGGAGCGTGGCGTCTATCTCGCACCCTCGGCGTTCGAGGCGGGCTTTGTGTCCAGTGCGCACAGCGAGCAGGACATCGCCGAGACGCTGGAAGCGGCACGTGGTGCGCTGCGCGCGGCGCGAGCAGGCTGAGGCCCTCGGCAAGCGCTCCTGAAGCCAGGAGCGCTTGTTGGGTGACGTCGCTTAGCTCGCCACGAAACTGCGTAGCGCCGCTTCGAGGCGCGCAAGGCCTTCAGCCAGATTCTCATCGCTGATATTGAGGGCGGGCACGAAACGCAGCACATCCGGACCCGCCTGCAACACGAGCAAGCCGTGGGCTGCAGCGTGATCGAGGATGGCGCCAGCCTTGCCCTTGTTCGCCTCGTTGAGCACGGCGCCAAGCATCAGGCCGCGGCCGCGAACCTCATCAAACAGCTGCAATGACGCATTGATGCGCGTCAGGCCATCACGCAAGGCCTGCGACTGGCGCGCCACGTTGGCCAGCAACTCAGGCGACGACAGCTTGCGCAGCGCTACGCGCGCCACGGCGGCCGCCAGCGGATTGCCGCCAAAGGTGGTGCCGTGGGCGCCAAACTGCATCACCTCGGCCACCTTGGGGCCGGCCAGCATGGCGCCGATGGGGAAGCCGCAACCCAGGGCCTTGGCCATGGTGACGATGTCGGGCTTGGCACCGTCCTGCACGTAGGCGAACAAGGTGCCGGTGCGGCCCATGCCGCTCTGGATCTCGTCCAGCACCAGCAGCGCCAGGTGCTGATCGCACAACTCACGCACGCGCTGGACGAAGCCGGGCGCGGCCGGCAGCACGCCGCCCTCGCCCTGCACCGGCTCGAGCATCACGGCGGCTACGTCGCCGTGGGCAAATGCCGCTTCCAGGGCCGGCACATCGTTGAAATCGAGATAGCGGAAGCCGCCGGGCAGCGGTTCGTAGCCTTCCTGGTACTTCGGCTGGGCGGTGGCCGTGACGGCCGCCAGGGTGCGTCCATGGAAGGAGCCGCGGAAGGTGATGATCACCCGCTTATCGGCCGCACGGCCCTGCGCGGCAGCCCATTTGCGCACCAGCTTGATAGCCGCTTCATTGGCTTCGGTACCGGAATTGCACAGGAACACGCGCTCGGCAAAGCCTGACGCCGACACCAGTTCCTCGGCCAGGCGCAGCGGCGGCTCGGTGTAGAAGACGTTGCTGGTATGCCAGAGCTTGTGGGCCTGGGTGGTCAAGGCCTCGAGCAGATCGGGATCCTGATGGCCGAGCGCGTTTACAGCGATGCCGGCGCCGAAGTCGAGGTAGTCGCGGCCCTGCGTATCCCACACCCGCGCGCCCTTGCCGTGATCCAGCACCACATCGCGCGGTCGATACACCGGCAACCAGTAGCGCTTGCCGAGATCGATCAGGGACTGGGCGGACGGGTCTTGCGCGTGCATGTCGTACTCCGGGCATCGTCGAGGGCGACGACACCATGCTCAAAGGGGATCGGGGATGGGGATGCGTCGCAAGCAGCGGCGCGCCTGCATCCTAAGCCCTGAGTAGCGCCTTTGCACGGCTCCGGACCCGGTGGACGCGCTTTGAACGGGAAGAAACGAGGACGCGGCAACTGAGACGCAGCCAACTTGCCCGGACCACGGCTGCGCCGGCAAAAGGTGTGACATTTCGCCTGTCCGCCGTAAAGCGCCTGTTACACCTGCGCGAAACCGCTTAACTGCACGCGTTAAGCGCCTTCCGAAGGCCACATTTCAGGCTGGGGCTGTAACGCCTTTAGCACGGTTCAAAATCGTCCACTGTGCTGCAAAGGCGCTAAAACCCCCGTTTTTCAGCCATTGGCGATCGTTGGCACGGCGATTGCTCTCTTAACCCCGTACAGGCGGGAAGGGGGAAGGGCCAGCTGCGATAAACGCGCCGGACGCCGCGATAAGGATCTCGCGACGACAGGATGGCGACGCTTCTGGGTGGCCCGGGGCAAGTCGGCACGGACTTCGCAGCTGGCATTGGAAGCACCCTTTCCGCGCCTCTCAGCTTGCTGAGAGGTCGTCAAAGCATTCCGCCGCATGGCGGTGATGAGGGCGGTAACCCGGCAACCCCTGTGGCCGGGGCACCAATGGAAGCCCCCGACCCGACCCCTGCGGGTCGGGGGCCTTCCTTTTTGTCGTGGGTGCACTCGCCCATCGGGCGGCACATCGCCGCATTCGCTAGAAGGAATGCGCACGCGCCGCCCACCCCAAGGGGTGGCCAGCATGATTCTTTCCGTGGGGCGCCCTTGCGAGGCTCGGACGTACGCTTAGCGCAGCTCGTCGAGCGCGAGCTGATGCTTCTTGCACAGGCGGTAGATGGTCACGCGCGACACCTTCAGTCGACGCGCGCATTCGCTCACATTGAAACGACTCTCGCGCAGGCACGCGATCACGGCATCGCGCTCGGCTGCCACGCGCGTGCTGCCCAGGCTGGAGCGCGCCGCCTGCTTGGTGAGCACGTCGGCCAGATCCAGGTCGTTGACGCTGATGAGGGCGTCTTCCGCCACCACCGCTGCACGCTGCACGCGATTGAGCAACTCTCGCACGTTGCCCGGCCAGCTGAAGTCGAGCATGGCTCGCCGCGCGCTGGCGCTGAAGGCGCGCCCGCGGCTGGCATGCTGTTCGCGGAAGGCGTCGAGGAATTTCTGCGCCAACAGCACCACGTCGTCCTCGCGCTCACGCAGCGGCGGCATGCGCAGGCGCAGCACGTTGAGGCGGTAATAGAGATCTTCGCGGAAGCGGCCTTGCTCGACTGCTTTTTCCAGATCCACGTGGGTGGCGGCGAGCACGCGCACGTCCAGTTTGATCAACTGGCTGCTGCCCACGCGCTCCAGCGTGCCTTCCTGCAGGAAGCGCAACAGGCTGGTTTGTGCGTCGAGTGGTAGATCGCCCACTTCGTCGAGAAACACGGTGCCGCCCGCGGCTGTTTCGAAATGGCCGATGCGGCGGGCGTTGGCGCCGGTGAATGCACCACGCTCATGACCAAACAGTTCGGACTGCACCAGGTTGGGCGGCAGCGCGCCGCAATTGATCGCGGCGAACGGCCGATCGGCACGCGCCGAAAGACTATGCAGGGCCCGCGCCGCAACCTCCTTGCCCGTGCCCGTTTCGCCGGTGATCAATACCGGCAGTTCAACCGGTGCGTACTTGCGCACGCTGGCCACCACGGCACCGATGGCGGCACTGCGGCCAGTCACGCCGACGTCGCCCGGCTCAGCCGCGCGCGGCTGGTCGCCGCCCACGCGGGCAAGCGCCTCGACCAGGCGGTCGACATCCACCGGTGTGGCGAAGTATTCGATGCTCGCTTCCAGCACGCGATCGATAAGCGGCTCGTGCACCGACATGGCCGGTGGTATGAGCGCCACCCACGGCAGCCAGGGGTGATCAGCCATGAGCTGAGCCATGGCCTGGGCGGAAGCAGGATCGCCGTGCCTAAGGTCGGCCAGCGCCACCACCGTATCGTTGTTTCGCATGCCGACGCCGCCCTGAGTACCGGCATCGGCGACGCGGATAATCCATCCCGCATTGGCCAACCCTGCCCGCTCTTCGCCGGCCGGTTGACCAAACCAGACGACGCATCGCCTGGCCTCCTCCCTCATTACAGCCATGGTTCCCTCCCCCAACCCCTCTAGGGGTCACAGGTTTCGGCCGGTCGTTGCCATGTCCTATGGCTACCCCCCGGTTACCACGCCCGTCGCGCCAAGCTAACCCGCGACCGCTACAAAAATGTGATATGGGTCACACAATATACAACTCTGCGCCTCACAGTCACCCTACCAATGGCGCAAAACCGTCGGACGTAAGCCGGAGGCAGGCAGTTGGGCTAGCACCTATGGCCTAGAGTCCTTGGACCCACGCCGAAGGCCCGCCAGGGCCTCCAGCAAGCCACGCGACAGCCAGCGCCCTACCAGACACCCGTATTGGGCATCGATGCCCACGGCTCCTGCGGCGGCAGATGCCCGTCCTGCAGCAGTTCCACCGAAATCAGGTCCGGCGAGCGTACGAAAGCCATGTGTCCATCGCGTGGCGGGCGATGAATGGTGTAGCCCATCGATTGCAGGTGCGCGCAGGTCTGGTAGATGTCGTCCACGCGAAACGCCAGATGGCCAAAATTGCGCGCGCTGCCATAGTCCTCGCTCGAGCCCCAGTTGTAGGTCAGCTCGATTTCCGCCTCCGGCGAATCGGCAGCGGCCAGAAAGACCAGGGTGAACTTACCCGCGATGTTTTCGCTGCGACGTGTTTCCTTCAGCCCGAGTCCATCGCAGAAGAAACGCAGGCTTGCGTCGATGTCGCGCACGCGAATCATGGTGTGCAGATATTTCATGCAGAACTCCGTGGCGTGGGGACGCCGCCATCGTGGGGAAGCACCAGTCGAATCCGCTGCGCCAGATCATCCAGCACGTCGCGTGTCGACGGTGTCGGCACGCCGTGCGGATAGACGCGAAACAAGCCATCGGCCACGCGACGCGGATGCACGTGCAGATGGAAGTGCGGCACTTCCTGCCCGCCGGCCGCGCCATTGGATTGCCACAGATTGAGCCCGGGCGAGTGAAACACTTCGCGCAAGGCATGCGCCACGCGCACACCCAGCTGCATCACTTCGCCGGCGAGCGCGGCATCGATGGCGTAGATGTCCTGCACATGCGCCTTGGGCACCACCAACACATGACCGGGCATCGCTTGCCGAAGATCGAGAAAGGCCAGCGCGTTGTCCGTCTGCGCCACTACGCTGGCGGCGCCTCGACCAGCGACGATCTCGCAGAACGGGCAGGACACGACGCTCAATCCAGAAACAGATCGGGCAGCAGCGACTGCGAGGGATCGACCGCGTACTGCGCGAAGTCGGTGACGCCCGCCTCGCGCAGCACCTCTTCATCGATAAGAAATTTGCCTGCGAATCCCTTGGCCGGTCGCGTGAGCACGGCATGCGCCGCGTCCGCCACGATGGTTGGCTTGCGGCAGCGTTCCAGCGGCACACCCGGAATCATGTTGAGCGCATCGGTGGCAATGATGGTGCGCGGCCACAGTGCATTCACTGCCACGCCCTTGCTGCCAAGCTCGCCGGCCAGCCCCAGCGTCACGAAGCTCATGCCCATCTTGGCGAGCGTGTAACCGGTGTGCGGCGCCCACCACTTTGGATCGAGCGACGGCGGTGGCGCCAGCGTGAGGATGTGTGGATTGTCGGACTTGAGCAGATGCGGGAGGCACACCTGCGCGCAAAGGAAACTGCCGCGCGCATTCACCTGCTGCATCAGGTCGAAGCGTTTCATAGGCGTATCTGCCACGCCGGCCAGCCAGATCGCGCTGGCGTTGTTGACCAGGATATCGATGCCGCCGAAGCGCTCGACGGTGGCGGCCACGGCGGCCTTCACTTCGTCTTCTTCGCGGATATCGCACTTGATTGGCAGGGCCTTGCCGCCGGCCGCTTCAATCTCTTCGGCTGCGCTGAAGATGGTGCCGGGCAATCGCGGATTGGGCACGTTGCTCTTGGCGGCAATGGCGATGTTGGCGCCGTCGCGCGCGGCGCGCAGCGCAATGGCCAGTCCGATGCCGCGCGAGGCGCCGGTGATGAAGAGGGTCTTACCGGCCAGGCTGCTCATGGAGGGTCACCTCATTTGTGAATGGACGAGTGTAGAAGCGCCTCATGCAGGCGCAAAGTGCAACGCGTTCACGCTCGCTGGAAACGCGGGAGGATGTCGCGCAATTCGCCCAGTCGTCGTACGGGATCAGTCAGTTCAAGCAGGCGCTGCTGTTCGTCGGTCTGCAACGGCAGCAGTTCCGCCAGGCGAAAGCCAAGCCAGCTGGCGTCCTCGTAGAGATGCTTGGGCGCGTGGCGCCACTGCGGCGCCAGGTTCTCGATCAAGCGCTCGAGGATCGATTGCAGCAACGTCAATTCCACCGGTACTTCTTGTGCAGGCTCCGCGGCCCATGGTTCGACGTCGCCGCGGACCAGTCCATCCGAACGCACCCGCGTACGCAGCACGCGGAATCGCTCGCCGCCTTCGGCCAGGATGCCCAGCAGCCCATCTTCGCGATTATGGAAATCAACTATGCGAGCAAGTGTGCCGACGGCGGCGGGCAAGGCAGGGGCGCCGGCCTCCCGTCCATCAAGAATCAGACACACGCCGAACGAGCTGCCGGTGCGTGCGCACTCGCGAATCATGTCCAGATAGCGGGGCTCGAAAATGCGCAGTGACAGCTGTCCACCGGGATACAGCACGGTGCTCAGCGGGAATAGCGGGAGGTCGATCGATGGAGTCTTGGCAGCCATGCGATGAGTTTAACCGCGGGCTTGCGTTGTAGGAGCGCACCTTGTGCGCGACCGAAAAATCGGTTTCCTATCGCGAGGCCAGTCGCGCACAGGGTGCGCTCCCACCAGGGAAGGGAGCGGCAGCCCGGGGCGCGTTACGAGGTGAGCGATTCGGCGAAACGGCGCGGTGCGCCTTCGAAGCCGCCGTTGGACATGAAGACCACGTGATCGCCTGCGCGCACTTGGTTGCGCAAGGTGTCGATCAACGCATCCACGGTCGGCACGGCGCTGCCGCGGCCGTTCAAGGCGGCGGTCACGCGGCCGGCATCCCACGCAAGCTCCGGGCGATGCAGGAAGACCACCGCATCGGCATCGGCCAGCGACGGCGCCAGTGCCTCGGCATGCGCACCCAGCCGCATGGAATTGGAACGCGGCTCCAGCGCCACGACGATGCGCGCCTTGCCCACTTTGGCGCGCAAGCCGGCAAGCGTGGTCGCGATGGCCGTAGGGTGATGCGCGAAATCGTCGTAGACGCGCACGCCGTGCGCCTCGCCCACGACTTCCATGCGGCGCTTCACGCTCTGGAAACTCGCAAAAGCCGGCAGCAATGCACGCGGATCGGCGCCCGCGGCCGCGGCAGCCGCCAAGGCAGCCAGCGCATTCATCACGCTGTGGTTGCCGAGCAGCGGCCAATGGATTTCGCCGATCAAATCGGCGCCGTGGCGCACGCGAAAGGCCGAGCCGTCGGCCTCGATCAGCTCGGCCTGCCAGTCGCCCTGCCCGATGCCAAAGGTTTCCACCGGGGTCCAGCAGCCCATTGCCAGCACTTCGGCGAGATGCTGATCGTGCGCGTTGACGATCAGACGTCCATTGCCGGGCACGGTGCGCACCAGATGATGAAACTGGCGCTGGATCGCGGCGACGTCGGGGAAGATGTCCGCGTGGTCGTATTCGAGGTTGTTGAGGATGGCGATGCGCGGGCGGTAGTGCACGAACTTGGAGCGCTTGTCGAAGAAGGCGCTGTCGTATTCGTCCGCTTCGATCACGAACGGCTTGCCGCCACCCACGCGGGCCGATGTCTCGAAGTTGCCGGGCACGCCGCCGATCAGGAAGCCGGGCGACAGGCCTGCGCTCTCCAGCAGGTGCGCCAGCAGGCTGGTCGTGGTGGTCTTGCCGTGCGTGCCGGCCACGGCCAGCACTTCACGGCCCGGCAGCAGGGTCTCGCCCAGCCACTGCGGCCCCGAGATGTAACGCAGCTGCTCGTCGAGCATGTATTCCACGGCCGGGTTGCCGCGCGTCATGGCGTTGCCTACCACCACCAGGTCGGGCGCCGGCTTGAGGTAGTCGGCGCGGTAGCCGTTCATCAGGCCAATGCCCAAGGCTTCGAGCTGGGTGCTCATGGGCGGATAGACGTTGGCGTCGGAACCCTCGACGGTGAGTCCAAGCTCACGCGCCAGTGCGGCGACGCCGCCCATGAAGGTGCCGCAGATGCCCAGGATGTGCAGACGCATGTGTTACCTGCTCGATAGAACCCGGCCAGCCGATGCGCCAGCCCAAAAACATCGGGCCGCCTTGCGGCGGCCCAGAGCGTCAGCCGTTGGCGGCGGCCGATTCGTCAGCCAGCGCACGCTTGACGCGCGCGGTGACTTCGTTGAGCTCGCCCACGCCGTCGACCACCTGCAGCTTGCCGCGGCGGGAGAAGAAATCGGCCACGGGCGCGGTCTGCTCGGCATAGACCTTCAGGCGATCGCGCACCACCACCGGATCGTCGTCCTTGCGGTGCTCGGCGGCGAAACGGATTTCGCAGCGGCCGATGATCACTTCGTTGGGCACGTCCAGCTTCACCACAGCGTCCAGCGGCTGGCCGATCTTGGCCAGCAGATGATCGAGCGCGTCGGCCTGGGCCAGGTTGCGCGGGTAGCCGTCGAGGATGAAGCCACCGCGGACGTCGTCCTGCGAGAGGCGTTCTTCGAGCATGGCCAGCAGGATGTCGTCAGAGACGAGCTTGCCTGCGTCCATCACCGCCTTCGCTTTCAGGCCCGTCGGCGTACCCGCGGCCACCGCCGCGCGCAACATGTCGCCGGTCGAGATGTGCGGGACGCCGAGTTCCACCTTCAGACGCGCAGCCTGGGTGCCTTTGCCCGAACCGGGCGGACCGAGTAGGACGAGTCGCATAGTGCTCCAAGGTATCCGAAGGCCGCGCACGCTGCGGGACCCGGGGATGCAAGAAAATGGCGTTCAACTTAACTTCTGGCAGCGTCAACGTCAAACCGAGAAAGCGGCTCGGAAACGGCAAGTAGTTGTTGCCAAAAGAGTTAACCCTGACACGTTGTTGTCACAGGGACGCCGCGGGCGGGCCGGATTAAGCTCGCCGGGACCACTGGGAGGAAAACGCCGTGTCTGCACCCCGTATCCACATCGTCACGCTGGGCGTCAGCGACCTGGCGCGCTCGCGTCAGTTCTACGAGGCCTGGGGCTGGAAGGCCTCCTCGGCGAGCAATGACAACATCGTCTTCCTCAAGGGCGGCGCCGGTGTCCTGGCGCTTTACGGGCGCGATGCGCTGGCCGAAGACGCGCTTACCGAAGACCTGCCCACGGGCTTTGCCGCCGTCACGCTGGCGCGCAACGCGAGCTCCAAGGACGAAGTGGACGCCTGGTTCGCCACGGCGCTGGCCGCCGGCGCACGCGAATTGAAGACACCGCAGGAGGCATTCTGGGGCGGCTACTCGGGCTACCTCGCCGATCCCGATGGCCATTTATGGGAATTCGCGTTCAACCCCTACTTCGTGTTTGATGGCCAGGGCAACCTCGCCTTACCGGATTGAGATCTCATGACGACAAAAGCCAAGCCCAGCGGTCGCCTGCTCTACGCCCAGTCCGGCGGCGTCACCGCCGTCATCAATGCCACCGCCGCGGGTGTGATCGAGGCGGCGCGTGCCAAAGGCGTGCCCGTGTACGCGGGGCATAACGGCATCCTCGGCGCCTTGCGCGAGGAGTTGATCGATACCTCCAAGGAAACCAAGGCCGCGATCGCAGCCCTGCGTCATACACCCGGTGGCGCGTTCGGTTCGTGCCGCTACAAGCTCAAATCGCTGGATACGAATCGCGCCGAATACGAGCGGCTCATCGACGTATTCCGCGCGCACGACATCCGCTGGTTCCTTTACAACGGCGGCAACGACTCGGCCGATACCGCGCTGAAGATCTCGCAACTCGGCAAGGCAATGAATTACGACATTCGCTGCATCGGCGTGCCCAAGACGGTGGATAACGATCTGGCCGTCACCGACTGCTGCCCCGGCTTTGGCTCGGTGGCGAAATACATCGCCGTGTCCACGCTGGAGGCGAGCCTTGACGTGGCCTCGATGGCAGACACCTCGACCAAGGTCTTCATCCTCGAAGTGATGGGCCGCCACGCCGGCTGGATTGCCGCTGCCGCAGGCCTGGCAGGCGAAGGCACGGATGCGCCGCCGCACATCATCCTGTTTCCGGAACGCGCGTTCGATGAAGCCGCCTTTCTCGCCAAGGTGAAGGCCACCGTGGAACGCGTGGGCTGGTGCACGGTCGTTGCGTCGGAGGGCTTGCTCAACGCCGAAGGCCAGTTCCTCGCTGAGGCAGGCACGCGCGACGCGTTCGGTCACAGCCAGCTCGGCGGCGTGGCGCCGGTGCTCGCCGCGCTGGTCAAGGAAAAACTCGGCTACAAATACCACTGGGCGCTGCCCGATTACCTGCAGCGGTCGGCGCGTCATTTGGCCTCGAAAACCGATGCCGATCAGGCTTACGCGGTGGGCAAGGCTGCAGTCGAATACGCCTTGGCCGGCATGAATGCCGTGATGCCGGTAATCGTGCGCAGCAGCGACGCGCCGTATCGCTGGAAGATCGAACCGGCGCCGCTGTCGAAAATCGCCAATCGCGAAAAGAAAATGCCGGCGAGTTTCATCACGCGCGACGGCTTTGGCATCACGGCCGCCGCACGTCGTTACCTTGGCCCGCTGATCCAGGGCGAAGCGCCTCCCCCGTATGGCAAGAACGGATTACCGCAGTACGCGACGCTCAAGAACACCATGGTGGCGCGCAAGCTCGAGCCGTTCGGGCGCTGAGCCTTATTTCAGGAAGCGCTCCAGGCTCACGCGATAGTCCGCGTGATCCTGGACCGTGTTGTGGCCGGCATCGGCGATCACCTGCACCATGGGCGCCTGCTTGAATGCCTTCAGCAAGGCCAGGGTGCGTTCGGCGGGAATGATTTCATCATCTTCGGCACGTATCACCAGTACCGGACAATGGATGTCGTTGACGTACTGCCAGGATTCGTAGCGATCACGCATCAGCGCGTTCACCGGCAGCCAGCTGAAGTAACCCGCTGCCACGCGCACCAGACTGTCGAATGGCGTGACCAGCACCAGGCGCTCCACCGGCCGACGCGCTGCAAGTTGCACGGCCACGCCGCTGCCCAGACTGCGTCCGATCACCGCAAGGCTCGCGTGCTCGCGCGCCACATGGTCGAACAAGGCCAGCGCATCGCTGACCAGGGCCTGCTCGGTGGGCTTTCCCGCGCTCGCCGCATAACTGCGATAGGGCAGCAGATAGATCGTGCGATCCGGAAACCATAGAGCCAGTTCATTGCGGGCATCCTCGATGCGCTCGCCGTTGCCGCCGAAATAGATCAAGGCCTTTGCACGCCCTGGGTTCATCACCCACCCGCGCAGCCTGACTCCCTCGTTGGCCAAATCGAAATCCGGTGGCTGCTGCACGCGCCAGCTCGCCTCCGGGTGATAGATCTGCTGCCGCTGCCCCAGGAACATGGCCAGACAGATGCCGCCGTACAACACGACGGCCAGCGCCACGAACACCAGCATTACTCGCAGGAACATCAAGGTGTCTCCGGGCGGATTCTGTACGGCGATTCAGATCGATAAGCGCAGGCTGAAAGCTTGCACGACGCTTTCAAAAAAGCACGCTCGGCGTTCAGACGCAGATTTTTACGATGATTCTGCCCGATCGATCCAGCGCCCGTGGCGTTGGCGGGCATCCCAGGAGGATGCGATGAAGACCCTTTCCCGTGCACTAGTGGCCCTGGCCCTGCTTGCCGGCAGCGGCGCGGTGCTGGCCGACCCCTGGCACGACCACGATCGGGGACATGGCCATGATGATCGACATGATCGCGGCGATCGCTACGACAACCACGGCGGCCGCCATGATCGCGACGGCTGGCACGATCGCGACCGTCACGACGGCTGGAATCGTCGCTACTACAGCGACCGCGGCTATTACGGCCGCCCGCATCGCTGGGAACGCGGCTACCGCTACGACGGTCCGATGTACATCGTCAACGACTATCGCGGCTACCAGCTCGCCCCGCCGCCCTACGGCTATCGCTGGGTGCGCAACGACGGCAACTTCCTGCTGGTCTCCATCGGCGACAGCATGATCCTGGACCTGGTCATTCGCTGACGCGCATCGGTTCAACCGCCAGCACGAAATCGGTGGTCATGGCGCCGCGCGGTTACTGATGCCGGCGGCGCTGGATGCCATGCGCAGCGATTGCCGATTGCTGGCGAGCTCGGCCGACGGCCCGGCCCGCGCCGCCCAGGCCGGATAAGCGGCCTGCCATAAGGCCAGCACCGTCGACGGCAAAGCGGCGCCTGCACGCCATGCCCTTTCGGCGCACAGGCAACCCGCGCGGTGGTCCGCGCTGCGCAGGTGACACTCCGCCAGAAGCAGCTGCGAGTCGGTATCGTCGTCTTCGGTGACGATCTCCAGGCACTTGGCGTACACCCGACGATCCTTTTCCTCGCCGAGCGCGAGGAGGGCCGTGAGCATGCAGCGCAGGGCATCGACGGTGAGCGCAGGCGCCGCCGTCAGCGGGCGCGCGAGTTCGATGGCACGCAGGTAGAAGCTGCGCGCGCCGACCATGTCCTTGTCCTGGGCATGAGTCAACGCGACCCGGCACGCTTCCAGGCGCAGACTGTCGTCGCGATCGATGAACGGATGCAGGACCGTATCGGCCTGATCCAGCAGCGCAGCCCTCGCCGGACCACGCTCCAGACGCGCCCGGCCCAGCGCCACCTGCGCCACGGCTCGTGCGTAACGCGCACTCTCGCCGTCGTCAGCCAGCAGTCGGCGCAGCACGCCCCGCGCCTCGGTGTATCGCTCCAGGGCCAGTGGCGCGCTAAGCGATTCGGCCATCGCGCAGAGCAGCCCGACCCACGCCGCCAGCACCTCGGCCGTCGTTTCAGCCTCCATCGCGGGCAACCATCGCGCATGCAGTTCTCGCAGGCGCAGGCGGCGCTCGGTCGCGTTCTGGCAACAGGTCATCAGCCAACGCCATTCAGTGGTCAGCAGCGCTGCCTTCCAGGCCGCGTTTCCGCAGGGTGTTTGCGCGCCTCTGGCCAGCAGTCTGCACGCCTCCTCGAGGCGCTCGGCCACCCGCCCGCGAGGCAGACCGCGCGGCGCCGCGTGCAATACGCGCTGCAGTTGCCATGCAGCCTCCGAATGCGGCCGAACATCCTGCTGCATGACCGTGCGAAGGACTTGCTCGGCCTCGTTCAACAGTTCCTCGTCGATGTCAGGCCCGATCAGCGCGCGCAGATAACAAGCCTCGCCAAGCTTCACGACGGGCAGACTATCGTGATCGGCATGCGCCACGTCACGCAGGATGCGGATGCTGGCGTCGAGCATGCCTGCGCGCGTCGGCTCATCAAGCTGATCCTGCGCATCGGCCAACAAGCTGAGTCCCACGGCCCGCCTGGTTTCCAGATCGTCGGGACGTTGGCGCAGGAACGCTTCGAGCGCGTCCAGCAGTTCAGCGGGAGCGACGGTTTCCAGTGTGGGCAGCACGGGTGCTTCGACGATGGACGAGGTCGTCTCATGGTTGCCGACAGCCAGCGCCTGCAAGGGCGACGTGGTGTGGGTCGGCATCACCTCGGGGACGGTGTGATACAGACGAGCCCAAAGCGGCCATTCCACGGCGCCTGCGATCTTGAAGGAGACGCCCGGCCCTTCGCCCATATCGACGGCGGCACGAATGATCGGCTCTTGCTCGCGCAATGCCTGGCCGATCGAACGCGTGGCGCAGACGCCCCCGGGCGTGGAGAGCTGGTTGAAGACCGCGTCCAGCGGCGAGGATATCTCGGCCACGGCTGCGGGCATGGCGTCATCGCTTGCGCTCGCCGACGCTGCCTCGAGCACTTCAGCGTGCTCGGGCGCTGGAGCCACTTCCATATCGGGCGCGGGTGCGCCTTCCCAGCTGAGTGCGAGGAAGGCGATGTCCTCATCGGTCAGCCGCGGCAAGGCCCGTCTGTTGGCCCGCTGCCTCGCGCGGCGACGCGCCAGCACAAGCAGCAGGCAACCCAGCAACACCAGGGCCAGGGCCAGCGCCACAACCCACCCATAACGCCATTCCAGCAGCCACATCGTCGAAACTTTCCCTGTTCGGTTATGTGCCTCGCCACAACACGACGCCAGCGGCGTGCCGGCCGTCTGATTTCCCGCCGATATGGATGGCTGCACGAGTGTCGCCCTGGCGATGCTTGCGACGGGCTCCACTGATGACGACTTCTCGCCCCCATCCACGGAGGCGCCTTCTGGCGCAGATTCCCGCGGCGACAAATGAAACCGCGTTGTGCGACGCGCCGCGGCTGCACGCGCGCCAGGCACGCCCGGCGAAGCCGCCGCACGTGCCGATGGGAGAACCTCCGCCACTCCGTCGCCGTCGGCCAGGAACGGCGGCAGGACGGGCAGTGGCGCAGGCTCCGGCAGCTCATGCACAGGCTGGGGCGTCTTCACGTTCACATGGCTGACCAGCGAACAGGCCACCAGGGCGGTGCACCCCAGCAAAGCCGCGCTGCATGCCTCCACCACGCGCCAGCTTGAGCGTCCCCGCGATCGTCCCTTCGCTGGCCGCGCGGCGCTCACCTGGCTCAGAGCTCGTTGAGGTGGACGAACTCGGCGGCGACCTCCTTGTGGGTCGCAATCACGTTCTGACTGACCCAGCCCGGGAAGATGTTGGCGGTACTGCCCGCGAAATTGCGCGCGCTGTAGAGGTAAGGCAGGTGCGACCAGCAGCGGTAGCCCATGGACTTCAGCGTGTTGATCTCTTCCGTGGCCAAGTCGGTATTGGACAAGCGGAAATAGATGCTTGGTCGATGACTGCGCAACGTGGCCTCGGCGCCGGCAAGCATCGGCAGCAGGCCGCCCGGGCGATTGACCTTGATCAGATTGAGCTGGCTCATGCGCAGGGTGTCCAGCGCGATCTGGCGGGAGGTCTCCTCCGGCTGGTCATCGGCGGCGGCAAAGAACACGGTGGCATGGCGGCTGTCGCCGAGGGCGGCATGCAAGGGATAAACGTTGCGAACCTGGTTGAGCGCCAGCGTCGAGCACAGCGCAATGTGCTCGAAGCGGCGGGGTTCAACCACATGCACCTGACCGTTCGCGCCCACCAGTTGCGACAACCACAACGTCTGCGCGCCGTATTCAGCGCCGTACTCGAGCGCCACGTGCCCCTCGTCGAGCAAGGCACCGAGCGTGTCCAGCTCCTGTTCGATCCACTCGCCGTATTCGGCCAGCGAACGAGCCATGGTGGCCTTGGACTCTTGCGCCAGTAGCAGCCCATAACGGGTCTGCCAGAACGACGGCTTGCCGTTGCGCTTGCTCTCAGGGGAGACGGCGTGAGTCTGTGCGGCTTCGGTGGCCGTCGTTTCGGTGCTGTCGGTGGCGGTCTGTTCTTGGTTCATGTGGATCTCTCAGGAGGTGAATACGAGATGGACCTGAAAGATGGCGTGGCGCCGGAACATAGCGTCCGGGCCAGCTTGCATCGGTCGTACAGCAACCAGGAGCGGGCTTGGCGGATGCCGACTCCCCCTGGATCTTTCGGCGATGCGCAACGCCCGGAACCTGCGGATGCGTCCCGACAAGTGCTCCACGGCGTGCGCCCATCACATTCACGCACCTTACCGACAGGTACTGATGGGACATGAAGGCCTGAGACAGGTCGATCTGTGGGCCCAATCCGTCATCCACGTCGGAAATTCATGTTGCGCACACTCACATCAGAACGTTCCTAGCGCTGCGCCGCACAACACGGAACGTCATCCCAATTGCCTATACTCCCCTGGACCGCCCGCAAGGGCGGCCGCCGTGTCGGGGAGCCGGTGGCGTCCCCGACGTTGGGTTTACCACTCATGGGGAGGCTCCGATGCTGCAGCAGTATGGCTTGTGGATCGTGCTGGCATGTGCGGTTCTGGCGATTCTTTATGGCGCACTGTCGGTGCGCTGGATCTTGGCGCAGTCGCCGGGCAACGCACGCATGCAAGAGATCGCCGCCGCGATCCAGGAAGGCGCGAAGGCATATCTCAATCGCCAGTACGCCACCATCGGCGCCGTTGGCATCGTGTTGTTCATCATCATTGGATTGGCCTTGGATTGGGGCACGGCGATTGGCTTTGCCATCGGCGCATTGTTGTCCGGCGCCACCGGTTACATCGGCATGAACGTATCGGTGCGCGCCAACGTGCGCACCGCAGAAGCCGCGCGCCATGGCCTGGCCGCCGCGTTGAATGTCGCGTTTCGCGGCGGCGCCATCACCGGCATGCTGGTGGTCGGGCTGGCCCTGCTGGGCGTCACCGGCTACTACGTGGTGTTGAGCCGCATGGGCTACGAGACCATGCACGCGCTGCATGCACTGATCGGCCTGGCATTCGGCTCGTCGCTGATTTCCATCTTCGCGCGCCTGGGTGGCGGCATCTTCACCAAAGGTGCGGATGTGGGTGCCGACCTGGTGGGCAAGGTGGAAGCCGGCATTCCCGAGGACGATCCGCGCAATCCGGCCGTGATCGCCGACAACGTGGGCGACAACGTGGGCGATTGCGCCGGCATGGCCGCCGACTTGTTCGAGACCTATGCGGTGACCTTGATCGCCACCATGCTGCTCGGCGGCGTGATGGCCGAACAGACCGGCAGCAACGGCGTGCTGTTTCCGCTGGTGCTCGGAGGTGCGTCCATCGTGGCTTCGGTGATCGGCACGTTCTTCGTGAAGGCGCGCAGCACCAAGATCATGAGTGCGCTCTATGCGGGCGTGGCAGTGTCGGCGGTGTTGGCTGCGATTGCGTTCTGGCCCATCACCAGCCAGCTGATGGCCGACTCGTCTTACGGCGTGGGTCGCCTCTATGGCTGCACCTTGATCGGCCTGGTACTGACCGGCGCGATGGTGGTGATCACCGAGTACTACACGGCGACCGAATACAAACCCGTGCAGCACATTGCGCAGGCATCCACCACGGGCCATGCGACCAACATCATCGCCGGCATCGGCGTGTCGATGAAGTCCACCGCACTGCCGGTGCTGGCGGTGTGTGCAGCGATCTGGGGCGCATATCAGTTGGCCGGGTTGTATGGGATCGCCATCGCCGCGACGGCCATGCTAAGCATGACCGGCATGATCGTGGCGCTGGACGCGTACGGTCCGATCACGGACAACGCCGGCGGCATCGCCGAAATGGCCGAACTACCGCCCGAAGTACGCGGCGTCACCGATCCGCTCGACGCCGTGGGCAATACCACCAAGGCGGTGACCAAGGGTTATGCCATCGGTTCGGCTGGCCTCGCCGCGCTGGTGCTGTTTGCCGACTACACGCACAACCTCAACCAGCACCTCAACCTCACCGATTTCCGCTTCGACCTGTCCAATCCCTACGTGATCATCGGCCTGCTGATCGGCGGCCTGATTCCGTATCTGTTCGCCGCGATGGCGATGGAAGCGGTGGGCCGTTCGGCCGGTGCGGTAGTGGAGGAAGTGCGCCGCCAGTTCCGCGAGATCAAGGGCATCATGGAAGGCACCACCCGCCCGGATTATTCGCGCGCCGTGGACCTGCTCACCCGCTCGGCCATCAAGGAAATGCTGGTGCCCTCACTGCTGCCCGTGCTGGTGCCGGTAGTGGTGGTGTTCGGCTTCAAGTGGCTGGGCGGCCCCGAAGCCGGCGCACAGGCCCTCGGCGGCGTGCTGATCGGCACCATCGTCACCGGCTTGTTCGTCGCCATCTCCATGACCACCGGCGGCGGCGCCTGGGACAACGCGAAGAAGTACATCGAAGACAATCACTTCGGCGGCAAGGGCTCCGAGGCGCACAAGGCCGCCGTCACTGGCGACACGGTGGGCGACCCGTACAAAGACACGGCGGGCCCGGCAGTGAATCCGCTGATCAAGATCATCAACATCGTTGCGCTGTTGTTGATTCCGCTGCTGTAGCTCTCGATGGTGTTGCTGGCCCACTCCTCGAAAGAGGGGTGGGCTTAGCTCGAAGCAAAAAAGCAGGGGATTGGATAGCTTTTCGCGAGCACCCGCCCCTCACCCCGGCCCTCTCCCCGGAGGGGAGAGGGAGAAGTGGCGTGCACCGCGAAACTCGAGGCAATGCGAAGCGAGCCCCGGCTTTCAGTCCTCAGGGATTCGGGCGCGTTGCGCAGCGCATTGAAGTACCCGCTGTGTACCCTCGGAGGTTGTCCCACAACCACGCCCCTCGAGCATTCGGGCTTATCCCAGCACGATGCTGCGGGCGTTATCAGGCCATTCTCTTTGGGTTACTTTTCTCTTGGGCCAGCAAGAGAAAAGTGACTCGAGCGGCGGCAGCCGATCGAAACGCCCGCCGCGTAGGCGGCACCCTGGCGGTAACGCGACAAATGCGGCGCGTCGTTATTGGATGACCAGCCATTCGGCTGTTGAGAAGCGCCTCCGCGCCCAGGCCGGGATGACGGCACAGATGAATCGCTGAGGTGCCCTGCCCCTGACTTTAGTCACGCGCCCCGAGCCCCCAGTCCCACCAAACTCAAACCCTCGGCTGCATCCACCCAAGGAAACCGCATGACCTCCAAGAGCACACTCTGGCTGGCACTAGCGCTGGGCCTCACACTAGGCACCATGACCCACGCAGCCGACCACATCACCCCCACCGCCCAAGACCCCAACCTCTGGCTCGAAACCATCGACGGCAGCAAGCAGCTCGACTGGGTTCGCCAGCAGAACTCCCAGACCGTGAAGAGCTACGCCGACAGCGCCGAGTTCAAGCAACTCGATGCGCGCCTGCTGGAAGTGCTCGATTCCAACGAGCGCATCCCGATGGTCAGCAAGATCGGCGACCGCTACTACAACCTCTGGCGCGACAAAGATCACCCCAAGGGCGTCTGGCGCCGCACGACGCTGGATGAATACCGCAAGGACAAGCCTGCGTGGGAGACGGTGATCGATCTCGATGCGCTCGCCGCCAGCGAAAAGGAAAACTGGGTCTGGCATGGAGCCGAATGCTTCAAGCCCGACTACAAGCGCTGCCTGGTCTCGCTGTCGCGTGGCGGTGCCGACGCGGATGTCGTGCGCGAGTTCGACCTCACCGACAAGCAATTCGTGAAGGGTGGCTTCGAGCTGCCCGAAGCGAAAAGCCGCGTGTCCTGGATGGACAACGATCACCTCTACGTCGCCACCGATTTCGGCCCGGGCTCGATGACCAAGTCGAGTTATCCACGCATTGTGAAGGCGTGGAAGCGGGGCACGCCGCTGTCGAGCGCGACCACGGTATACGAAGCCAGGGACGACGATATGTCGGTGTCCGCCGGACGCGACAATACGCCGGGCTTCGTACGTGATTTCGTGGTTCGCCAGATCGCCTTCTACGAGAGCGAGACCTATCTGCGCGGCAAGGACGGCAAGCTCACCAAGATCGACGTGCCCAACGATGCCAATACCGACGTGCACCGCGAATGGCTGCTGATCGAGCCACGCAACGACTGGACGGTCGCCGGCAAAACCTACAAGTCCGGTTCGCTGCTCGCGGCGAAATTCGACGACTACATGGCCGGCAAGCGCGATATCACGGTGCTGTTCGAACCGTCCGATAGCACGGCGCTGGATGCGTATTCGTGGACGCGCCATCACTTGATCCTCAACGTGATGGACAACGTGGTGAACAAGCTCGAGGTGCTCACGCCGGGCGACGGCGCATGGAAGCGCGAGCCGCTGGGTGGCGCGCCGGCCTTGTCGACCATCGCCGCCGGCGGTGTCGATGACGACACCAGCGACGATTACTTCCTGACTGTCACCGGCTTCCTGCAGCCCACCACGCTCTACTACGGCAGCCTGGGCCAGGGCGAGGCGCAGGCGATCAAACACAGCCCGAGTTTCTTCGATGCCTCGAAGTACGACGTGAGCCAGCACTTCGCCGAATCGAAGGACGGCACCCGCGTGCCCTACTTCGAGATTGCGCCGAAGAACCTCAAGGCCGACGGGACCAACCCCACCCTCCAGTACGGCTACGGCGGCTTCGAAGTTTCGCTGCAGCCGGCCTATAGCGGCAGCGTGGGACGCGCATGGCTTGAGAAGGGCGGCGTCTACGTGATTGCCAACATCCGTGGCGGCGGCGAATACGGCCCACGCTGGCATAAGGCCGCGCTCAAGGCGAATCGCCTGCGTGCCTACGAGGACTTCGCGGCGGTCTCGGAAGACCTTATCCAGCGCAAGATCACCTCGCCCGCACACCTGGGCGCCATGGGCGGCAGCAATGGCGGCCTACTGATGGGCAATATGCTCACGCTGTATCCGCAGTTCTATGGCGCGATCGTGAGCCAGGTGGCCTTGCTCGACATGCAGCGCTATACGCACCTCTCCGCCGGCGCCTCATGGATTGCCGAATACGGCGATCCGGACAAGCCGCAGGAATGGGAGTGGATCAAGACGTTCTCGCCGTACTTCAACGCGAAGGCCGGCCAGAAATATCCGCCCGTGCTGTTCACCACCTCCACCCGCGACGACCGCGTGGGTCCGGTGCATGCACGCAAGATGGCCGCCAAACTCGAATCGCTCGGCTACAACACCAGCTTCTACGAGAACATCGAGGGTGGCCACGGCGCGGCGGCGGACAACAAGCAGTCGGCCTTCATGAACGCCCTCGGCTATACCTACCTGTGGGATCACGTGAAGTAAGCGCGCGTCCTGCGTAACATAGGGCGCCGGCCCGAGCCGGCGCCGCTTTTTTAGACGCATGAACCATCACACGATACGTCCCGAACTGCGCGAATGGATTGTTTCCACCAGCCGCTCCGGCGTCAGTCTCAGCGACCTGCTGAAGATGCTCAAGGACGCCGGCTACGGCGGCGAGCAGAGCCGCCAGATCGTCGCGCGCGTACTGAACCTGCCGCTGGCTACGGTCATGGCTGCCTCCAAGGCCAAGGTCGTGGGCCTGCGCACGCGTCATCCGCAGGCGCCGGTGGAGACCGTCAACGGACATCCGGTGCGCATTGCGGTGAGCACCGAAGCGCCGGTCGTGCGCGTACTGGAGAACCTGCTCACGCTGGAGGAATGCGACGAGCTGGTCGCTGAAGCGAAACCGCGGCTGGCGCGCTCGCTTACCGTGGATGTCGAAGGACGCCACCAGACCGATGAACGCCGCACCAGCCAGGGCATGTTCTTCGCCATCGGCGAGACACCCTTGGTCCAGCGCATCGAACAGCGCATTGCCGACCTGCTCGCGATTCCGGTCAGTCACGGCGAGGGTCTGCAAATCCTGCACTACCAGCCGGGCCAGGAATACGAGCCACATTTCGACTGGTTCAATCCTGACCAACCGGGCTATTCGGCCGTCACCGCACGCGGCGGCCAGCGCATTGCCAGCGTGGTGATGTACCTCAATACGCCGGACGAAGGCGGCGGCACGGCCTTTCCGCGCATCGGCCTCACGGTAACGGCGATGCGCGGTTCAGCCGTCTATTTCGCTTACGACACCGGCGACGAGGCCTCGCTGCATGCCGGCCTGCCCGTGCTCAAAGGTGAAAAGTGGATCGCCACCAAGTGGTTACGCGAACGGCCATATCAGGCCTGAGCACGCTTCGGCACCCGTCTCACGCTGAACTGGAACCGGGCGCAAAGCCGCCCCGCGGCTGCGATGGCGCAGCTTTTGACGTATCCTTTCAAGTCTTTGCATCTGACTAGCCAAGGACACGCTCATGGGTCTGCACCTCGTACCCGCCGGCCGCAAGGTTCCGGACGAAATCAACGTCATCATCGAAATCCCCAAGGATGCCGAGCCCGTCAAGTACGAGGTGGACAAGGAAAGCGGCGCGATTTTCGTGGACCGCATCCTGTCGACCCCGATGCGTTACCCCTGCAACTACGGCTATGTGCCGGGCACCCTGGGCGGCGACGGCGATCCGCTGGACGCGCTGGTGATCCTGCCGCTGCCGCTGGTGCCGGGCTCGGTGATCCGCTGCCATCCGGTGGGCATGCTGAAGATGACCGACGAAGCCGGCAGCGACGAAAAGCTGGTGGTGGTGCCGGTGGAAAAGATCTTTGCCGGCTACTCCCACATCAAGGACATCAAGTCCGTCTCCGGCCACTGGCTGGAGCGCATCGGCCACTTCTTCGAGCACTACAAGGATCTGGAGAAGGGCAAGTGGGTCAAGATCGAAGGCTGGGTCGGCGCCGATGAGGCGAAGGCCGAAATCGAAGAAGGCATCAAGCGTTACCAGGCCGACAAGAAGGCCTGATCGAAGCCAAAAACGCCGCCTTCGGGCGGCGTTTTTCATGGTGCTTCAGCTTTGCGTGCTGCCGGCGTCGGCCGAAACCGTCGCCTGCCCCGTCATGCTGGCGCTGTTATCGGCCCGGCGGACCCACCAGGCCATCACGACGCTGGCAAGCAGCACGCCCAGTGCGAGCGTGGTCAATACAGCCCTTAGTAGCCCATGTCCCTGGCGGGCGTTGTTGTCCGTGGTCGCCATGGCGCGTCTCCCGGTGCAATAAGTCTGTCCAACGCACGTACCCGCCTGCGGGATGACTTGTGCTCAGTGCTTGGTGGCTTTCTTCTCGGGTCGCGCCTTGGCCGGCTTGGCCGGCTCGCCCTTCTTGCCGAGATTGTCGAGCAAGGTCGCCAGATCCTCGGCGTGCTCTTCTTCCATCGCAAGAATGCCTTCCATCATGCGGCGCGACGTCGGATCGGCTGCACCGAGGTAGGTGATGATCTCGCGATAGCTGTCGATGGCGATGCGTTCGGCGACCAGGTCTTCCTTGATCATGTCGACCAGGTCGTCGCCTTCCACGTAATCGGCGTGGCTGCGTGACAGCAGGCCTTCGGGCGAAAAGTTGGGTGCGCCATCGAGCTGGGTGATGCGCTCGGCGATGAGGTCGGCGTGCCCCTGTTCCTCATTCGCATGCTCGAGAAACTCGGCGGCCACGCTCTTGGCGTGGATGCCTTTGGCCATGTAGTAGTGATACTTGTAGCGGAGCACGCAGACGATTTCGGTGGCCAGCGCTTCGTTGAGTATCTTGACCACGGTCGCGCGATCGGCGGAATAACCGGAAGTGATGGCGCCATTGTCGATATGTTCGCGGGCGCGCTTGCGGATGGTTTCGATATCGGAGAGGAACGGCTTGGCTGCCATGGGCGTGGCTCCATCGGGCTGACTGGGCGAACCAGCACCGTAGGTGGCGACGCGCGAAACGCAGGTGAAAAAAGCGGTGCGGATGTGAGGCCGTTGTGTGGGAGCGCACCCTGTGCGCGACAAACCAACGGAGCGGAACATCGCAGCGTTGCCGTCGCGCACAGGGTGCGCTCCCACAAGGTGCTCTACCTCGTGCAGGCGGTGGCGACCGCCGGCACGAGGTGAAACATCAAGCCTTGTGATAAACCTCGGAGCCCTGCTGGCGGAATTCCGCCGACTTCTCCGCCATGCCCTCTTCCAGCGCCGACTCTTCGCCGGTGCCGTGTTCGGCGGCGTAGTCGCGCACGTCCTGGGTGATCTTCATCGAGCAGAACTTCGGGCCGCACATGGAGCAGAAATGCGCGCTCTTGTGTGCATCCTTGGGCATGGTTTCGTCGTGGAATTCCTTCGCCTTTTCCGGATCGAGGCCAAGATTGAACTGGTCTTCCCAACGGAACTCGAAGCGCGCCTTCGACAGCGCGTTGTCGCGCACCTGCGCACCCGGATGACCCTTGGCCAGATCGGCTGCGTGGGCGGCGATCTTGTACGCGATGATGCCGTCGCGCACGTCCTGCTTGTTCGGCAGGCCCAGATGCTCCTTCGGCGTCACATAGCAGAGCATGGCGGTGCCGAACCAGCCAATCATCGCCGCGCCAATCGCGCTGGTGATGTGGTCGTAGCCCGGCGCGATATCGGTGGTCAGTGGCCCCAGCGTGTAGAACGGCGCTTCGTGGCACTTCTCCAGCTGGCGCTCCATGTTTTCCTTGATGAGCTGCATGGGCACGTGGCCGGGGCCCTCGATCATCACCTGCACGTCGTGCTTCCAGGCGATCTGGGTGAGTTCACCCAGCGTATCGAGCTCGCCGAACTGGGCGGCATCGTTGGCGTCGGCAATGCAGCCCGGACGCAGACCATCGCCGAGGCTGAAGGACACGTCGTACGCCTTCATGATCTCGCAGATGTCTTCGAAATGCGTGTAGAGGAAGTTTTCCTTGTGATGCGCCAGGCACCACTTGGCCATGATCGAACCGCCGCGCGAGACGATGCCGGTAACGCGCTTGGCGGTCAGCGGCACGAAGCGCAGCAGCACGCCGGCGTGGATGGTGAAGTAGTCGACACCCTGCTCCGCCTGTTCGATCAGCGTATCGCGGAAGATGTCCCAGGTAAGGTCCTCGGCCACGCCGTTAACCTTCTCCAGCGCCTGGTAGATCGGCACCGTGCCGATCGGCACCGGCGAGTTGCGGATGATCCACTCGCGCGTTTCGTGGATGTGCTTGCCGGTGGACAGGTCCATCACGGTGTCGCCGCCCCAGCGGATCGACCACACCAGCTTTTCCACTTCCTCGGCGATGCCCGAAGAAACGGCAGAGTTGCCAATGTTCGCGTTGATCTTGGTGAGGAAGTTGCGGCCGATGATCATCGGTTCCGCTTCCGGGTGATTGATGTTGGCCGGGATGATGGCGCGGCCGCGCGCCACTTCGTCGCGCACGAATTCCGGGGTGATCAGCTTGGGCAAGGCCGCACCGAACGATTCGCCCGGGTGCTGGGTGCGCAGCGCGCTGCCCTGCAGCGCTTCGATGCGCTGGTTCTCGCGGATGGCGATGTATTCCATCTCCGGCGTCACGATGCCCTGGCGGGCGTAGTGCATCTGGGTGACGTTGGCGCCGGCTTTGGCGCGATGCGGCGCACGCGTCGCGGTGAAGCGGAAGGCATCGAGCTTGGGATCGACAGCGCGCTGGCGGCCAAAGGCGGAGCTCAGGCCGATCAACTGCTCGGTGTCGCCGCGCTCGGCAATCCAGCCCGCGCGCAGCGCCGGCAGACCGGTGACCAGGTCCACCTTGTAGTCGGGGTCGGTGTACGGGCCCGAAGTGTCGTACACGGTGATCGGCGGATTCTCTTCGCCGCCGAACAGGGTCGGCGTCTGCGCCTGGCAGATTTCGCGCAACGGTACCTGGATGTCCGGGCGGCTGCCCTGCACGTGGATCTTGCGCGAGCCCGGAATCGGACGCGTCACGGCTTCGGAGAGTTCCTGCGCGGCGCGCGCAAGGTCATTGGGCAGGGCATTCATCGGCTTTGGTCCGTCCGGGCGTTGGCGCTGTCCCCGAGGGGACGTGCTTTTGTTGGGGAGTCCACACTGGATCGTGTGGAGTGATGCGCATGCAAACGCGCATTCAGCAACAGAAGCGGACGGCACCGGACGCAATGTCCTTACGGCATTGCGGCGAAGCTCCCTACAGCGGTACTAGCCGCATCAGGTTCGAAGGGACTCTCTCAGCCGACTTGTTGCCGGCACCCCCGCCTCAAGCCGCTATTTGAGCACGAAGCGAGGGAGGCCGCGAGTGCGGCGGCCTTGGCGGGCCTGAATCAGGCGGGATCAGCGCGGCAGATAGGCGCGCAGGAACATGTCCACGCCATCGCGGGCGGTCTGTTCGAGCTCAGCGGCGTAGGACTGGGCGCATTCTTCGCAACCGAACATGCGGCGCAACAGCATTTCGCCCTTGATCAGGGAGATGAACTGGCCGGCGGCGCGGGCCACGTTGGCGATATCCAGCCTGCGGTCGTCAACCGCCTGTTGCAGCAGGCGTTTCATCAGACCATTGGTGCGATCCGGGCCTTCTTCCCAGAGCAACTTGCCGTAGCGCGGGTTGCCCTGGCGGCAGTCGCTGAGGATGGCGCGGAAGGTGCCCACGTTCTGCACGTCGCAGTCGAGCCGGACGTGATGCAGGGCGATACGCTCCAGCGCGACGCGGATGTCTTCGGCGGGGTCGTAGTGGTAGGTGTCTTCGGGGATCAGGTCCTGGATGCGCGCGCGGATCACCTCGCGAAACAGGTTGTCCTTGTCGCCGAAGTGGCTGTAGACGGTGAGTTTGGACACGCCGGCCTCTGCCGCTACCGCATCCATGCTGGTTCCGGCAAAGGCGTTGCGGATGAACAGGCCCTTGGCGGCCTCAAGGATCGCCGCGCGCTTTTCCATGTCCTTGGGACGGCCGGGCCCCTGAGGCTTGGTCTGCGGGATCGTGCTCATGGCTATACCTTCACAAATGGCTTCACAAATGGATAACGCCCGTTTAGTATACGCGGCGGTTTAGTTATTTTCCATGGCCAAGATACACGGCTTCCCTTATGTCCACCACTATCGCAGAACTTTCCCTCAGCCCGGCGTATCGACTCGCCCAGCGTTCGCTTGCCTGCTGGCTTGAACCAGGCCAGGCGGAGGCCCGCCGGGCCGCGTTCGCGGCGCGCGCCGCGCTGTCCGGGCTTGACCCCACCGAACGCAGCCGTATCGCCCGCTGGCTGGCCTGGCTGGAGGTCGCGGCACAGAGCCGCGGCAGCCTCTCGCCCCGGGCCCGTGTTCAGCGCCTTGACGCATCCTTGCATCAGGCCATGCAAGATGCACTCACGCGACTCCCTGGTCAGACGGTGGTCGCGCGTACGGGGAAGCATCGACGTAGTGCGTAACCTTGGCATGGCGAAGTGTCCGCGGACACCGCGCCACGCATGACTTCCGTCAACCAAGCGCGATGACTTCCGGCACTTCGTGTCGTTGGTACGAACCCGCAGGCTTTGCACATTGTCGGAAGATGGCTAAGCGCTTATCCTTTTTAGCCTTTTTCCCGATTCGCATTAGGACCTAAGCAACATGGCGATGAACTTCGAACAGGCGCGAGTGAACATGGTGGAAAACCAGGTGCGCCCCTGGGAGGTGCTGGATGCCCGCGTGCTCGACGTGCTGGGCAGCGTGCGCCGCGAGGACTTCGTTGCCCCTGAGCACCGCAAGCTGGCCTTTGCCGACCTGTGCCTGCCGCTGGGTCACGGCGAAGTGATGATGAAGCCGGTGGTCGAGGGCCGGGTGCTGCAGGCGCTGGAACTCACCCCGAGCGACCAGGTGCTGGAAATCGGCACGGGTTCGGGTTTCCTGACGGCCTGCATGGCCAAGCTCGCTGGTCACGTCACCAGCCTGGACATCCATGCCGATTTCGTCACTGCAGCGGGCCAGCGCCTGGCTGGCGCAGGCATCGCCAACGTGACGCTGGAAGCCGGCGAAGCGGTGAATGGCTGGCAGCCGAACGGATTGTTCGACGCACTGGTTGTCACCGGCGCGGTGTACCAGATCCCGCAGCGCTTCCTGGGCTGGCTCAAGCCCGGTGGCCGCCTGCTGGTGGTGCGCGGCGAGTCGCCGGTGCAGCACGTGCTGCTGCTCACCCACGAGGGCAATGGTCGCTACCGCGAAGAATCGCTGTTTGAGACCGACCTGCCCTATTTGAAGCACGCCGAGCCGCCGCGTCGCTTCGTTTTCTGACCTATTTCCCCATACATGAGGCAACCCATGCGCTTGAAGCTTCTGACCCTCGCCCTGGCCCTGTCGGCATTGCCGCTGGCCGGCCACAGCGAGGACTTGCTGGATGCATACCGAGAAGCCCGCGCCAATGACCCGGTGCTGTCGCAGGCGGAAGCCACGCGCCTTGCTACCGGTGAAGGCGTTGATCAGGCGCGTGCGTTGATGCTGCCGCAGCTCAATGGCAGTTACGGGCTGCAACAGCAGTCGGCGGGCAACAACCTTGCCAACGGCACGGTCACCGGCTCCTCTTTCGGCCATTCGCGCACGCGTGATCTTTCGGCCACGCTGACCCAGACGATTGTCGACCTCAGCCAATGGGCCAACCTCGCGGCAGCGCGATCCGCCGCGCATTCTCAGGACGCCACCTACGACGCCGCGGCGCAGAACCTGTATGTCCGTGTCACCACGGCCTACTTCGGCGTATTGACCAGCCAGGATGCGCTGATATTCGCCAAGGCCAGCGAGGACTCCTTCAAGCAGGCCTACGACCAGGCCGATCAGCGCTTCAAGGTGGGCCTGTCGGCCATCACCGACGTCTACCAGGCCAAGTCGGAATACGAACTGGCCAAGGCCCAGACTGTGGCCGCGCAGAACACCCTCAACGACGCCAAGGAAGCGCTCACCCAGATCACCGGCAAGCCGGTGGGCGAGCTCAAGAAGCTGCGCGAGGATCTGCCGCTGACGCCGCCGAACCCGGCAGACCCGAACGCCTGGGTGCAGGCTGCATTGCAGTCCAACGCCAGCATCCATGCCAGCCAGTACACCGTGCAGGCGGCCGAGCACGACATCGACGCGGCTCGCGCCGGCCACTTGCCGACGATCAACGCCTCGGTGTCGCGCGGCAAGGACACCACCTGGCTCGAGCACGGCAACTACAACGTGCCCGGCAATGGCGCCTATGGCACCACGGTCGGCATCTCGATGAATATTCCGATCTTCTCCGGCGGCGCCACGCAGTCCCGCGTTCGTCAGTCGATCTACCAGCGCGACGAAGCCCAGGACTCGCTGGAGTCGACGCGTCGCCAGGTAGTCCGCGACACGCTGAACTTCTATCGCTCGGTCGCCGCCGGCATCAGCCAGGTGGAGGCGAACAAGGCCTCGGTCGACTCCGGCCAGAAGGCACTGGAAGCCACCCGCGCCGGCTTCGACGTGGGTACGCAGACCATGCTGAACGTGCTCAATGCGATTCAGACCCTGACCCAGGCCGAGAGCAGCTACTCGCAGTCGCGCCACCAGCTGGTGCTCGACCAGCTGCAGCTCAAGCAGTCGGCAGGCTCGATCGACGTGAAAGACGTGGAAATGGTCAATTCGATGCTGCAGTAACGCGCATCGCATAAGCTGCAACCGACAAGGCCGGGCAAGTCCCGGCCTTGTTGCGTCTTGGCCCTGCAGACGTCTGGACGTCTATTCCTGCAGCAGGTCGTCGATCATGCCCATCACGCGCTTGACGGCGCCGCGCTCGCTGTCGAACACGATGCGCGCCGCGTCGCCCATGCGTTGGCGCTGCGGCGGATCGCGCAACAGCTGCAGCACCACCGGACCCAGTTCCTCGGCGCTGTTCACGCGCGACGCACCGCCCTCGCGGATGAGGGTGAGGGTGATTTCTTCGAAATTGAAGGTGTTCGGGCCAACCAGCACCGGCGTGGAAAGTGCGGCGGGTTCCAGCACATTGTGGCCGCCGATCGGCACCAGGCTGCCGCCCACGAAAGCCAGATCGGAGGCAGCGTAGAACGGCATCAGCTCGCCCATCGCATCGATCACGAAGACCTGATGAGCCGCCGACGGCACGCGGTCGGCGCTGCGCGTACCCACCGTGAAACCCAGGCTGCGCGCGGAGTTTTCCACCAGCTTGAAGCGTTCGGGGTGTCGGGGTGCGATCAGCAACAAGGCGTCGGGCCAGCGCGTGAGCACTTCCAGGTGGGCTTCGAGCACCGGCAGTTCTTCGCCTTCGTGCGTGCTGCCCGCGATCCAGACGGGACGCAGATGGCCCCACTGCTGGCGCAGCTCCTCACCCTTGCGCTCAGCGTCGTAGGGCACCGGCATGTCGAACTTCATATTGCCGGTGACCACGATCTTGTCCGGGTCGGCGCCCAGCGCGCGATAACGCGAGGCATCGGTACGCGACTGGGCGGCGATCTGATACACGCAACGCATGGCCTGCGCCACAAGGTTGCCCAGTGGCTTATAGCCGCGCAGCGAGCGCTCGGACAGGCGCGCGTTGACGATCATCAGCGGGATGCTGCGACGCCGGCAGGCCAGGTAGAGATTCGGCCAGATCTCGGTTTCCACGATGATCGCCAGGCGCGGTCGCACGCGCTTGAGGAAGCGCGATACCGAGAACGGCAGGTCGTAGGGCAGATAGACGTGGAACACGCTGTCGCCGAACAGCTGGCGCACCCGTTCGGAGCCGGTGGGCGTCACCGTGGTCACCACCAGCGGCGCGTTCGGATAGTCCGTCTGCAAGGCCTTGATCAGCGGCTCGGCCGCGTTGACCTCGCCCACCGACACGGCGTGCACCCACAGGCTGCCGGTCACGCCCGAGGCCTCGAAGAAGCCGAAGCGTTCGCGCCAGCGCTTGTGGTAGTCGCCGTAGCGCACGCCACGCGCCATCAGCCGCAACACGATCAGCGGCGTCACCAGGTACATGGCGAGGGTGTAGATGTAGCGCAACGGAGAGCCTTTCGATCGCGGTGCGCCAGTATATCGGCTCGGACGCACGGGCCCTGCCCCACGCCGCGGCTCGCCTCGTTTTGGCTTGTTCCCTACAATGCGGGCGATGCCCGGCATGCCTCGTCCCAGCTTCACCCGCTCCCTGCTCTCGCCCACGCACTGGCCCGCCTGGCTGGGTGCCGGCGTGATCTGGCTGATCGCCCGCCTGCCACGCCCCTGGCTGATGGCCTTTGGTCGCGCACTAGGCTGGCTGGTGCAGCGCGTACCCTCGCCGCGGCGACACGTGGCGGAGGTGAATATCGCGCTGTGCTTTCCCGAACTGTCCCAGCAAGAGCAAGCCAGGCTGGTCGATGCGCATCTGCGCGATATCGGCCTGATGATGGCCGAGTTCGCGCTGGGCTGGATGGGCAGCGAGCGCGCGATCGCCAACGTACCGGTGACCATCGAAGGCCTGGAGCATCTCGAAGCGGCGCGTGCGCAGGGCAAGGGCGTGTTGCTGGTGGGCGGCCATTTCTCGCATCTGGAGCTGTGCGCGCGGCTGGTCTCGCAGCGCATCCGCATTTCCGGCATGTATCGCCGCATGGATTCAGCAGTGTTCGAGTGGGTCGTGCTGCGCGCACGACTCGATTACGCCGAGGCGATGTTCGAGAAAGACGATATCCGCGGCACCGTCAAGCATCTGCGCAACGGCGGCACGCTCTGGTATGCGCCCGACCAGGACATGCGCAGCAAGGACAATGTGTTCGTGCCGTTCTTCGGCGTGCCGGCCGCCACCATCACGGCGACCCATCATCTGGCCCGCATGTCCGGCGCCGTGGTGATTCCGTTCTATCACCGCCGCCTGCCCGGCAACGCGGGCTATGCGCTGAAGCTGGGCGCTCCGCTCGAGGGCTTGCCGAGCAAGGATGTGCTCGATGACACCGCGCGCGTCAATGTGTGCATCGAAGACATGGTGCGCGCCGCGCCCGAGCAATACCTGTGGGTACACAAGCGCTTCAAGACGCGGCCGGAAGGCAGCCCGTCGGTCTACTAAGCCTTGCACGAAGCCGTCCTGTTCGCTGACAGATAAATGACAGTCAGTGCGGGTAAAAAGACGGCCGACCATCCCCACGATCCGCCCACCCAACATGACATTCCGGCTGTTTTTGCGCTCGCTGCGCCAACGCCGCGATTGGAGTGGCTCGCCCTCAAAGCGCCTCGCCGCCGGCCTGAAATACATTGCCCGCAGTGTGCGCATGGCGCGTCGCCAGTCGGCGTGGCTGGCCGAGCTGTACGGGTCGCCACGGCTCACGTCGATCCTGGCGCACGATCCGCGCCTGCATGAGCGTTGGCACCATCACTACATCAATCGTCGGATCGGGCGTGCCGAGCGCATGTCGATTGTCAGCCAGCACTATCGCTTTGTGTTTGGTCAACTGCCTGCGGCGATGGTGGATGCGGTTTATCTGCATGGCCACCATCGATGGGGAACGCTCGCCCTGAAGGACGGCAGCGAGCTGCAGCTGGAATTGCGCCGACCGACCGGTCGCAGCCGCGAAGGCGAGCTGGCGCTATGCCTTAGCAATACGCAGGGCCAGGTGTTGTCGTCGGCCATCTTCAGCATCGCCGACCGGGGCCGCACGCTGTTGATCGGCTGCCTGCAGGGCGCCGCCGCCGAATTGGGGCGCGAGGCCGTGCGCGAACTGACCAAGCAGTGCTACGGATTGCGGCCGAAAAACCTGCTGCATTCGCTGCTGCTCGCCTTTGGTTCGTTTGCCGGCGCCACGCAGATCCGCGGCGTCAGCAACCTGGCGCATCCGTTCGCGGGCGAAGCGGACAAGATCAAGGCCGACTACGACGGCTTCTGGGAAGAGTGCCAGGGCGTGCTGCAACCCGATGGTTTTTTCGCCTTGCCGACCAGCGAGCCCGAGCGCAGCGAACTGCAGGTCGAGAGCAAGCATCGCTCCGCCTTCCGTCGCCGCGAAATGCTGCGTCGCGAAGCGTGTGCCCGCTTACTGGCGGCGCTGCGCGACCAGCCGCTGCCGCTGTCGCAGGCAGCCTGACAACAACATCCCCGGCGCAACGCCGGGGATGTCGAGGGACTCCCCTTACTTCACATTGACGAAGGCCTTCCACGCCTTCAGCAAATTATTGGCGTCGACCGAACCCAGGCCCGACGCAAAACTCCAGCCCGCCTGCGCCGCAAACGCTTCCGTATTGGCGTTGTACTTGTTGGCGTTGCTCGAGGTGAGGCCTACCTGGATCGCACCGAGGTAGGAGTTCGGCAGCGTGCCGTAGTAGTAGCAGTCGGGTGTCACCACATCCGGCAGCTGCTGCACGCACTGCGTGGCGATGCTGCCGCGCGTGACATTGTGGAACACGCATTTGCCGGTGCCCTTGGCGCCATTGTCCGAATTGCAGGTCGCCAGCGTGGCCGGCGGGGCGCCTTTCGGACCACCGTATTCATCGGCGGCCAGCGTGTAGAGCGTCGGTGCGGCATTGCCCTGGTTAGGCGACAAGCCCTTGGCTGCCAGCCCTTGATCGATCAGCGCCTGGATGCCGGCGAACATCGGCGACGACAGCGACGTGCCACCGATCAGCGCCGTGCTACCGGTGAATCCCGGTGTGCAGGGATAGTAGTAAGAGCACACGATCACCCAGGTCGAACCACCGTACGAACCACCGAACAACGCCACGTCGGGCACGTCGCGCGACTGGTCCTTGGCAGTGTTGTAGACCAGACGCTGCCATGCCGGCTTGGCATTCACCGACGACGGACCACCGCTGCCCGATTCGGAAGTGATGTAGTAGCCGTAGGGATCGAACTGCAGATAGGCCTTGCAGAACGCCAGCGACGTCGCATAGCCCAGCGACTTGGCTGCCACTTCATTGCCGCAGGATTCGTTCCACGGAATCTCCGGCACATACGACAGTGCCGAGCCGTACTGCGCGTTGAAGGTCGAGCTGAAATACTTCTTCGTGCTGCCGTCGAGGATGTCGGCCGTATCCGTGCCGCCGACCACGGTGTCGTTCGGCGACGTGCCAAACGCATTGGCATCGATGCCCGCGCCATTGATGAAGAAGCCGTTGAAGCTCGGATTGGAGCCCGAATCGCCGCTCGATACGAACACGGAAATGCCTTCCGCATCTGCCTGCGCCCACATCTGGTCGATGGCCGCTTTGCTCGGTGCATCGACGAAGCCTTCGCCGTATCCATAGCTGGCGCTGATGATGTTGGGACGGTTGCTGCCATTGATCAGGTTGGTCGCCGCCGTGACCACGCCGCCGAAGAAGTTGGTGGCGTTGGAATCGTCACAGCTGGCCAGCCAGATGTTGGCGCCAGGTGCCATCGCGGTCGACCATTCGGCATCGAGCAAGGCCTCGAAGTCGTCTTCGCCGGGGAAGTTGATGGTCGGGTCGATGCAGTTGGTGAAGCCGGTCGCCTGTGGCTGGATTTGCTGGAACGTGCCGCCGTAACTGGTCAGCCCGAACTGGCTGACAAAGTTGGTCCAGTCATCGGGCACCATCGAGCTGTCCTCGACCAGCGCAATGGTGATGCCCGTACCGGTCAGGCCGCTCGCATAGAGCTTGTCGGTGCCATAGATCTTCGCCATGTCGTACGGCACCAGGCCGCGCGAGCCATTGGTGAAGTTGACCGCCTGTGGCGTCATGCCAGCGGCTGCGGTTTTCGCTTGCTGCACCTTGAAGCGCTGCGAGCTCGCATCGAACTGGCCCAGCTTCGGCGCCGTGTGCTGTGCCTGGGGATGGATGTCATTGAGGCCGGCCACGCCCGCCACCACGCTTTGCAGAGCCTGTGGAATGCTGATGTCGCTGGCATTGGCCACGTGCGCTGCCTGGTTGATGGTGTACTGGTTCATCTGCGTGTGGAACGCGCGCTTCACCTGCCCTGCGTTGCCACTGAAGTCGATCTGCATCTTGTTCGGATAGACGCCGTTGACCGTGAAGCCCTGCGATTTCAGCCACGCGGTCGTTGCTGCAATATCGGCGTCGGATACGCCGAAGGTCTGCCCGAACTGATCGGGCGTCACCCACTGGCGGAACTTCGACGAGCTCGGGTCGTGCTGGGCGGAAATCAGTGCATCCAGCGCAGCCTGCCGCTTGGCGCTGCGCTGCAGGATCAGGTTCATGTGATTCATGGCGGCCGCATCGTCCATCGCCTTGGTCGGCGTGGAACGGTCGACCAGGCTCAGATGACTGCGCTGTAGAGTCGATGTCGCGCGGCTATCGACCGTCTGCGTCACCCTGGGCGCTTCGGCCGTGTTGATGCCAGCCAATGCTGCGTTTTGCGCAGTGTTCGATTGTGCCGATGCCACCATCGGCAAGCCTGCGAGGACCAGGGTCATGACCCCCAGCAGGTTCAGGTGCTCGTGTTTCATGCAATGTCTCCCTGATGCGATCCATTGAGAACAAGCCCCCCGTTTTCGATCAGCCACAGCTTTCCCCCGCATGACCTCCTTTGAGATTCGCGCTGTGCGTAAGACGAAGTCGCCCGTCGCGTCACCGTGTTGGCGACGCGATGCCATTGCAGTAAAAGTCACCCTAGAACGGCGCGAGAGAGAGCCAACAAAATCTGCTCGCGATGACACCCCACGAAAACCAGGCGAGTGTGGAAGGCGATCGGCGACGCCACAACGAGCGCGACGCGAAAACGTGCGCCAGATCGTGACGACTTCATGCACGCCATCAGAATCATCACGTTGCAGCGTACTCGCGCGTTGTATCAGCACGACGCCGAGCATGACCCCGTGCGCGCAATTTCGTTCGTCTAAATCCTGGAATTGACGCACGATTCACGGCGCGATGGTGGCACTGCTAAAACGGGCTTTGCATGCAAGTAATTTCGGCATGCAAGAGTTTGCGCCAGCTCGTACAGCTAGCTAAATCCGCGCTGAATTTTTCCGGCAGGCCAACGCATCAAAAGGCTCGCGTCGCGCGACTAATGTTCTTCGCCGCGCGATTTGCGCGATGCCTGCTCCCTCGCCTCATGCAACTTCGCGTACTTGAGGAAGGCGTAGAACGCACCAGTGACGCTGGCGATGAAACCAGCCCAGCCGTTGAGGAAGTAGCGCTTGCCGATGTACTGCCGCAGGAAGAACACCGGTGGATAGAACACCATGCGCAGGCCGGTAAAGCGCTGCCGCGTGCGCAGCTTGTAGGCCACCATGCCGGTGGTGTAACGATTGATCTTTTCCACGCGCGTGGCGATATCGCCATCGCCGTCATTGACGAAGTCCGCACGTCGCAGCGTTTTCACCGGGCCGCGCACTTCCACCGCCGCGTGCACTTCGACATCGTTCATGCCGCCGCGACGACGATCGAACAAGCGCAGGTGGCCGTTGCGCCAGCTCCAGCGATGCTGCACGGTCCAGAACATCCGTTCGCGCCGCGGCAGCCGAAAGCCGGCGTGCCGGGGATGCTGCAAGGCACGTTCGATTTCCTCGCGCGTGCCAGGTGAGAGGATCTCGTCCGCATCGAGGTTCAAGATCCAGTCGTGGCTGGCCATGTCATAGGCGCGCTGCTTCTGCGGGCCGTAGTCGTCGAACGGATGCACAGCGACACGCGCGCCGTGTTGGCGTGCAATGTTGACGGTGTCGTCGGTCGAACCCGAATCGAGCACGACGATTTCGTCGGCCCAGTCGACGCGACTCAAGCACGCGTCGAGCGTGTCCGCGTTGTTGAAGGTGATCACGACTACCGACAGCGGCTCGCGCGTCATGCGGCAGCTCCCTGCGACGATGGATGCACGTAGAGCGCCGCACACCACAGGCCCAGCAGCCATGCGAACAACAAACCCCACCAGGCCGAATAGAAGGCCAGATGCGTATTGAGCGGGAACAGCATCGTGCCCAGGGCGAGCGTGGCCGGGAAGGCGCGCGTACGTGCCGCGGCGCCCACCCTGCGCCACACGATCACCGCCCATCCGATCGCCGCCAGCCAGCAGGCCATGCCGAGCGCGCCGGTTTCCGTGAGTACCTCGAGCAGCCATTGATGGGCATGGCAGGCGCCTTCGCCAACGCCACAGCCGTCGGCGGTGACGACAAAACGATCATTGGCTGGCGCATACGCGGGATACGCATAGCGGTACGCGCGCACGCCGACGCCGTTGATCGGGTGCCCCTCGAACATCGCCACGCTGGTGCGCCAGATATCCAGGCGACCGCTCAGCGCCCAATCGAGCGATTTGTCCGAACCTTGCAGCACCTGCAGCGTGCGATCCATGCGCAGCTGGAAGCGCTCGGAGGTTTTCCAGGCGACGCCGCCGGCGAGCAGGATCACCGCGGCCAAGGCACCGGCGGCAGCCACGAATCGCAGGGGCGAGCCCGACACCCGCCACGCAAAGCCCAGTGCCACCACGGCGTAGCAAACCCACGACGCTCGCGATCCCGACATCAGCACCGGCCCCAGCAGCAGCACGAAGGCGATCAGCAGCCCTTTGAGGCCAAAGCGCCGCAGCGCCGCCCACAGCACGAATGGCGACAGCACCGACAGCGACGGGCCGAGTTTCAGATTGGCGGCGCCAAAGATGCCGGAAATGCGCTCGGGCTCGGCGTGCCCACCCAGGCTCCAGCCGGTCAGGGCCTGCACCCAGGCATCAAGCGCCCAGAACGCCACGACCGCAGCCGTGGCCAGGTAAAGCGCGTCGAGCTTGTCTTCGCGACGGATGGCAAAGCAGGCGTACAAGCCCAACGGGGCGTAGCGCAGCAGTGACGCCACCGTGCCCCAGCTCTTGCCAGGCGCCAGCGAGTCCACCGAGGAGATCAGCGCGGCGCCCACATAAGCCGCCAGCAGCCACAGCAACAGCCGTGCACCGGCGTGCTCGCGCAAGGCGGACGGATGGCGTACGAACAGCAACACCACGCCGATCAGACAAAGGAAGGTCCCCAGCTCGGCGCTGCGCCCGAACGGCAGCAGGGCGATCACCAGCCAGAACGGCAGCAAGGGGGAACGCAGGGCGGCCTTCAGGAATGCAGCAATAGGGCTCATGCGTGGATCAATAAGGGTGACCCGCGCATTGTAGGTGAGTCACCGTACGGGCGACGCTCGACGCTGCGTCAGGCCGCAGTGAGCTCGTCGTACAAGGCCAGGGTGGCCTGCTGCATGTCGGTGAGGCGGTAGTTCTGCAGCATCGGGATGGGCGGCGCCACGCGCAGCAGCTCGGCAGCACGTTCCACCAGGCGCTCGCGATCGGCGGGCGGCACGCGGCCTGCCGGATACAGCTCGGCCAGCAACTCGCCCACGCCACCGTGCGCATAGCCCAGCACCGGGCGGCACAGCGACAGCGCCTCGATCACCGTGCGGCCGAACGATTCGGGCTTGTTCGACAACTGCAGCACCAGCGAGGAGACGGCGTAGATGTCACGCACATCGGAACGCGGCGGCGTCATCACCACCTGCGCTTCGAGCCCGCGCGTGCGCACGAGATGGCGCAGCTCCTCGACGTAGGCCTCGCGACCAGGCTCGATCACGCCCAGCAGCAACAGGCGCACATCGATGCCGCGGCGCTTGAGCTCAGCCACCAGTTCGATGGCGTCATGGTGTCCCTTCAGGCGCGTGCCGCGACCCGGCAGGGTCAGCAGCGGGCCGCCGGCAAGCGCCGGAAACTCGGCGAAAAACGCCTTGACCCAGTTGTCGTCCGGTCGATGCCCGTAGGGAAAGGCGTCCGGATCGATGCCGCGCGGGATCACCCGCACGCGAGCCGGTTCCAGCCAGGGGTAATGGCTGAGCATGAAATCGCGCAGGGTCTGCGATACCGCAATGACGCGCTCGCCACGCAGCAGGATGGCGCTGTAGCGGCCGGGCGAATTGAGGCCGTGCACGGTGGTCACGAAATGCGGCGCCGGCTTCATGCCCTTGATGGCCCACCAGCCCAGCCAGGCCGGCAGGCGCGAGCGTGCGTGCACGATGTCGGGCTTGAGCTCGCGCAGCAGCTTGCGCAGCGCGCCCACCTTCATGAAGGTGCCCAGCGACTTGCGGCCGATATCCAGCGTGATGTGACGGCTGCCTTCGGCTTCCAGCTGCGACACCATGCGGCCACCGGCGGAAATCACGATGGACTGATGGCCGGCCTGCACCAGGGCACGGGCAATCTCCAGCGCAGACCGCTCTGCCCCGCCCGATTGCAGGGCAGGGATCAGCTGGACCACGGTCAGAGACCGCGCTGGTGTAGCGATTGCTGACATGATTTGTTCGAAAGGTGCCTTCATTCCTAGAGGCAAGCAGCAATCGTGCCGAAATGCGCGGCCGATATGGTTTCAGTTGTAACTTTCGAGGTCGAAATCAGTCGCGAAGCACGTAATGCGCGCCGCAATAAGGACATGTGGATTCACCACCGTCCTCCACGATCGGCAAATAGACCTTCGGATGGGAGTTCCACAGCGCCATGCCGGGCATCGGACAGGACAGCGGAAGGTCCGAGCGCGTCACTTCGTAACGATTTTCGGCATTCGCCGGGATCAGCGGGGCAGCCGCAGGGGAACGCGACATGGGGTCAAACTCCATCAGGACACCAGACCCACCATGTTAGCAGGCCAACCCCACATCGCGACGCGGCGGGCAGCGGACTGCGACCTAGGGCATAGTGCGGGCGACCAATGTCGGGGGCCTCCCCGGCGGCCGAGAATGCCCTCGCGTACGGGGAACGAACGGCCCGCGATCCAGCGGTCGGTGGATGGCGGGAACAGGCACATCCTGAAGCAGGAGCCGTCATGGACTTCGGAAAGATCTTCAGTCGCATCAAGGCCATCCTCAGTTCGCCACAGACCGAGTGGCCGGTGATCGCTGCCGAGCCCGCCACCGTCGGCGGCCTGTTCCGCAACTACATCTGCATCGTCGCCGCGCTACCGGTGATCGCCTACTTCATTCGCGGCAGCCTGTTCGGTCACGGCGGCTGGGGCATGCATGTGCACACGCCGCTGGGCCTGGGCTTGCTCGGCCTGATCCTGCATTACCTGCTGACCCTGGTGGTGGTCTACCTAGTCGCCCTCATCGTCAATGCGTTCGCGCCGAGTTTTGGCGGCAGCAAGGACCCCGTGCAGGCGCTCAAGACGGTGGCCTATGCCTGGACCGCAGGATGGATCGCCGGCATCGCCGTGATCATTCCGTGGCTCGGTTGGCTGGTGGCGATTGCCGGCGTGATCTACGGCATTTATCTGCTCTATCTCGGACTGCCGCACACCATGCGCTGCCCACCCGAGCGCGCCGGCGGGTACACGGCCGTCATCGTGATCATCGGGATTGTACTGAGCTGGATCGTGGGCTTGATCATGGCCGGCATCATCGGCACGGCGGCGCTCACCGGCGCGTCGATGGCCGGCATCCACGCGACCAGCAGCGATCGAACCACGGTGACTGTCGATCCAGACAGCATGGCAGGCAAGACCGTGGCGGTGTCGCTATCACCGGAAACCTTGCGTGGCTTCCTGCCCGAGGAGCTCGATGGCATGAAGCGCAGTGACTTCAACGCGCAACGCTCCGGCGCGGTAGGCATGCAGATATCCACTGCCTATGCCACTTACAGCGACGGCAAGGATCGCAACATCAAGATCGAGCTGGCCGACACCGGCAATATGCGGGGCATGATGGCGATGGCCAGCGCAGTGGCGCACTCCACCGAACAGCAGACCGACCACGGTTACGAAAAGACCTATACCGAGCACGAGCGGCTGATGCACGAAGCGTGGAATTCGCAGACCAAGACGGGCGAATTTGGCGTGATCGTCGCCAACCGTTTCTCGGTCAAGGCGAGCGGCAGCGGCGCCAGCATGGATGACCTGAAGCAGGCCGTGAACGACATGGACCTGGACAAGCTGACGTCACTGAAAGACGAAGGCGTCAGCAATCGTTGAGCCCAAAAAGAACAGGCCCGCGCCGTGAGCGCAGGCCTGCTCATGCCCAGCGTTGGGCTTACTTGGCGGCGTCGGCCTTCGGCACCGAAGCCTCGGTGGTGATGTGGATCTTGATCTCGTCGCTGACGTTCGGCACGTAGGCGCCCACGCCGAAGTCGGAACGCTTCAGCGTGGCGGTGGCGTCGAAGCCCACCGTCGCCGTCTTCAGCATCGGATGCTCGCCGCTCTTGTTGAGCGTGGCGTCCAGCGTCACCGGCTTGGTCACGCCGTGCACGGTCAGGTCACCCGTGACCTTGTACTTGTTGCCGCCAGCGGCCTGCACCTTGGTGCTCTTGAAGGTGACGGTCGGGTACTTGTCGGCGTCGAAGAAATCCGGCTTCTTCAGGTGCTCGTCGAGCGCGCTCACGTGCGTGTCGAGGTTGGCCAGCGGCAGGGTGACGTCGACGGACGACTTGGCGGCGTCCTTGTCGTCGAACACGATGGTGCCGTTGCCAAGGCCGAGGTTGGCGGTGGGGTTGGAGAAGCCGAAGTGGTTCCAGCTGAACAGGACCATGGTGTGGCCCGGGTCCATCTTGTAGGTGACCGGAGCGGCCTGGACGGACACGGCAGCGCTGATCAGGCCGGCAAGAACGAGGTAACGAAGTGCACGCATGGGTTGAATCTCCATTGGGTTGGGGGTTGCTGGATCGAGGCCGATGAAGGCGTCAGGCGATCTGGCAAGCTTCTTCGAACGAGAGGCGCGGGCTGCGCGGGAACAGGTCGCGGCTGGCATCGCCGTAGCCGATGTTGACCAGGAAGTTGGACTTCACCGTGGTGCCCGCAAAGAAGGCGTTGTCCACGCCGGCATTGTCGAAGCCGGACATGGGGCCGCAATCGAGGCCGACCGCGCGCGCGGCGAGCATCAGGTAAGCGCCCTGCAGCGAACCATTGCGGAAGGCGGTGATATCGATCAGCGGCTGGTTGCCGGCGAACCAGCTGCGCGCATCGGCATGCGGAAACAGATGGGGCAGCTTTTCGTAGAACTCGTGGTCGGTACCGACGATGGCGGTGACCGGCGCGGCCAGGGTCTTGGCGCGATTGCCATCGGAGAGGAACGGCGCCAGCTTGTCCTTGGCCTCCCTGGATTTCACGAAGACCACACGCATCGGCGAGGAGTTGGCGCTGGTGGGGCCGAACTTGGCCAGCTCGTAGATCGCGTGAAGCTGCGCGTCCGTTACTTCTTTCGGCAGCCACGCGTTATACGTGCGCGCCGTGCGAAACAATTGGTCGAAGGTCGCCTCGGAAAGCTTCTCGCTCATGGGTATCCTGTGGACATGGCGCGCCGGCATCGGCGCAACGACCTCAAGTGTAAGCGGGGTCGCAGGCAAACAGGACCCAGGCCAATGGAACGAACTGTACCGTCCAGGGAAACAATGCGGCGGCCAGGACTATGCTGAAGCCGCGCGGCGACTGCTGGGTCATCACCGATGGCGCGGCCGGCAACCAGCGCCAGGCGCTGGCGCTGGCCGAGCTGCTGGAGATGCCTGTGCGGCACCTGCAGCTTGCGCCCGCCGCACCCTGGTCGTGGCTGGCGCCTCATCTCACGCTTGGCGCCCGGCTGGCGCTCGACCCCACCCAGCGCCAGCAGTTCGCCCCACCGTGGCCGGCCGTGGCGATCGGTTGCGGCCGATCCGCCGCGCTCTATACCCGCCTGCTGCGCTCGCTCAGCGGCGGCGCCTGCTACACCGTGCAGATTCTTGATCCGCGGGTCAATCCGGCACACTGGGACACGGTAATCGCGCCTCAGCACGATCGGCTGACCGGCCGCAACGTGATCCGCCCGCTCGGCTCGCTCAATCCGGTGGACGAGGCCTGGCTGCAGGATGGCCGCGAGGCCGATCCTGCCTTTGCGGCATTGCCGCGCCCGCGGATAGGCGTCTTGCTGGGCGGCCCGCGCAAGGGCGTGACCTTCAACGAGGCTTATATCGACCAGTTGATCAGCGGCCTGCATGCGCGGCGTCGCCAGGACGGCGGCAGCCTGATGGTGCTCGCCTCGCGACGCACACCGGCGGACCTGGTGGAGCGCATGCGCCAGGGCCTGGGCGACGTGCCAGGGCTGGTGTGGGCTGGCAATGATGACGGCGGCAATCCCTATCCCGGCGTGCTGGGCTGGGCCGATCGCCTGGTCGTCACGCCGGACTCGGTCAATATGCTGTCCGAAGCCTGCGCCGTGGGCTGCCCGGTGCACACCTTTGTGCTCGGCTCACTGCCCGACAAACTCGAGCGTTTCCATCACGCCTTGCGCGACGCGGGACTGCTGCATTCGCTCGATGCCAGCAATACACCGCCGGTGCCGCCGCTGCGCATCACCGGCACGATTGCCGCAACGCTGCGCGAGCTCATCGTGCGCCGGCAAAACCAGGCGGCGTGAGCTGCATCAGAAGCACAAGCCCAGCTCCGTCGTCACCTCCTGCACACTGCTGCTGAGGCGGTCGAGTTCGCCGTCACGCGGTGCGATGCGCGAGCGCAGGTCGAGCGTACAGGCCAGTGCGCGATGCAGCAGTTCGGCGTGCGCTTCGGCGAATATGCCGGCCTGCCGCCCGTCCAGCAGGCCGGCGTTCCGGCAGGCTTCGATCAAGCCGGCGTTGGCGGTGATATTGAGCAGGGCGGAACGTTCTGACGCGTGCGCCAGCACCAGGCCTTGAAGTGCGAACTCGATATCCAGCAGACCGCCATGACCCTGCTTGAGATCAAACAGCTGCGCATCGGAGCGATCGCGCTCCGCCCGCCAGCGCTGGCGCATGCTGCTGACTTCCTGCAGCACCGGGGCGCGCTCGCGCGGCACCGCCAGCACGTCGCGGCGAACGGTGGCGAGATCGGCGTGCAGCCCTGCGTCGCCCGCGATAGGGCGGGCGCGCAGCAGCGCCTGATGCTCCCAGGTCCATGCGCGGCTCTTCTGGTAGGCCTCAAATGCATCGAGGCTGCTCACCAGCAAGCCTTTGGAGCCGTCGGGCCGCAGCCGCGTATCCACTTCATACAGGCGCCCCGCACGGGTGAGCACGGTCAGCCAATTCATCACGCGCTGGGCGAGGCGCTGATACCAGCGCGAGCCTTCCAGCGGACGCGCACCATCGCTCATCGCGTGCGCGCGCTTGCTGTCGTAGACAAACACCAGGTCCAGGTCGGAGGCGAACCCCAGCTCCTCGCCACCCAGGCTGCCGTAGCCGAGCACCGCAAAACCGATGCCGTCGCCCGGTAGACGGCCGTGCTGTGCAGCGAGTTCGCGCTCGGCCAGCGCGGTGACGGCCAAGACGATGGATTCGGCCAGTACCGCCAGGCGCCGCGCTGTGGCGACGGCATCGGCGCGTCCGTCGCTGAAAGCCAGGCCGAGACGGAACGCCACGCTCGCCTTGAACTCGTTGAGGCGCTCGAGCTCCGCTTCCGCCTCGCGCTCGTCCAGCGTCGCCAGCACGCGGGTGATTTCTGCGCTGATGTCGGCGCGCTTGAGCGGCAACTGATCGATGCGCGGATCGAGCACGTCGTCCAACAGCAAGGGCTGCGCGATCACGCGTTCGGCGAGGAAGGCGTTTTCCGCAAATAATCGCGCCAAGCGCAGTCGCGCCGCGGGCTGCTCTTCGAGCAGGGCGAGATAGGACGAACGTCGCGCCACCGACTGCACCAGCCGGCACAGGCGAAGCAGGCAGGCGACGGGCGCCACGCTGTTGCGTGCCACGGCCAGCAGCTGCGGCATCAGGCGGTCGAGCTGCTCGCGCGAACGCTGCGACATGGCGCGCACGGAAGCGGCCTGACTGAGTTTCAGCAAAGCCTCCGCCGCCTCACCGCCTGGCGTGAAGCCGGACGCTTCCATCACGCCGGCATTCAGTGATTCAGCGCACGCCTGCTGCCACAAGGCCACATCAGCCACCGGCGCGGCTGCCGTTCGCCCTCCCTGCGGCATCAGCACTTCGGCGAACTCCTCGCTGACCTTGGCGCGATGGGCGGCCAGCTGTTCTTCCAGCTCCTCCCAGCTGCCAAGGCCAAGGCCCAGCGCGATGCGCTCACGACTGAGAGCGTCTGCCGGAATATCGTGCGTCTGCGCATCGCGCAACATCTGCACGCGATTTTCCACGCGACGCAGGAACACATAGGCCTCGCGCAATTCGCGCGCACGCGCGGCGCTGATATGGCCACGCGCTTCGCAGGCGGTGAGCGCAGGCAACAGCCCGCGCACGCGCAGGCTGGGTTCGCGCCCGCCTCGTATCAACTGCACCAGCTGCACGATGAATTCGATTTCGCGGATGCCGCCAGGGCCGAGCTTGAGATTGTCCGCCAGATCCTTGCGCGCCACTTCGGCGTCGATCAGCGACTTCATCTCGCGCAGGCCCGCGAAGGCGGTGTAGTCGAGATATTTGCGATAGACAAAGGGACGCAGCAAATCCTGCAGCTCCTTGCCCGCATGGCGATCGCCCGCCACGGGACGCGCCTTGATCCACGCATAGCGCTCCCAGTCGCGACCTTCGCTCTGGTAGTACTGCTCCATCGCCGAGAACGGCAAAGCCAGCCGGCCGGCATTGCCGAATGGACGCAGGCGCAAGTCCACGCGCGCGCAGATGCCATCGACGGTAGGTTCGTTGAGCAGGCGCACCAGCTGGCGCGCCAGGCGCACGAAGTACTCGCTGTTGTCGAGCGTACGCGCGCCATCGCTCTGCCCGCTGTGCGGATAGGCCAGCACCAGGTCGATGTCGGAGGAAAAATTCAGCTCGCTGCCACCGAGCTTGCCAAAGCCCACCACCACCATGCGCTGCAGTTCGCCGTCGTGGCTGCGGCTATGGCCATAACGCGCGGCCAGCGCGCGTTCGGACCACTGCAGCGAGGAGGCCAGCAGGACTTCGTAGAGCACGCTGGTGGCGGACAGGGTCTCGGGCAACTCATCGAGGCCGTTGACATCGCGAAACACCAGACGCAGCGCCTCGGCGTGACGAAAGCGCCGCAACTGCGTCAGGCACGCTGCCTCGTCCTCGGCGAGCTTCAGCGCATCGATGCGTGCGCTGGCATCGCTGCCCGAGCGCAGGCGCTCGAGTCCTTGCGGCGCAAGCAGCTGCGGTTGGCGCAGCCAGGTATCGAAGGCGAAGTCGCTGGCGAGCAAGGTGCGTCGAATGCGCTCGGCCACGCCGGCGTCGTCGTGCAAGGGCACGCCCATCTGGCGGCATCGCGCGATCAGGTCGCGGTAGCGATCGTCGATCAGCGCGCGCAGCGCCGGGGATTCGGTGGGCCTATGGATCACAGTCATCCGATCATTCTGCCGCAGAGTCCTGCGCCTTGCTGCGCGCGCACTCAAGCCAGGGTTCCGCAGTATGACCGGCGCATGACCGGATACCGCACTGTTTACAGACCGCGTGCACGCCGACGACGCATCGGGCGTTGCCATAGAGGCAGTTACGGACACACGCCTGCTCCACCAACAACTGGTTCAGATCCAGGACATTACATTCCCGTTTCCGAGCCATGACAGCCAACCCACAGGGTGCCATGACCACCTCAACGACTCCAGCCGCGCTGCGTGCGCGCTCCCTGCCCGCCCGGCTTGCGTTGGTGTTCGCGCTGGCCATGGTTTTCACGCTGTTGACTGGTGTGGTCGACGGCGGCATCGGCGTTGGCCCGATGCAGGCGCTCAGCCAACCTCTGTTCCTGGTCGCCAACGCCCTGCCCGGCCTGCTGCTGGCGTCGTTGCTGCTGGTGTTGAGCCGCCGGGCATGTCTGTCGTTCGGCCTCGCCTTCCTGCTGCAGACGGTGCTCTACGCGATCAATGCGCTGAAGGTGAGCAACCTCAATACGCCATTGATGCCCGCCGACTTCCGCATGCTGGGCCAGCTGCGACGCGGCGGCCTGAAGTTGCTCGGCAGCTATCTGCCGACCAGTCCCTGGCCGTATCTGGCACTGCTGGCTGCCATGGCCGTCATCGTCGTCGCATGGCGGATCGAACCGCCCATGTTCGCTCGCCGCACGCGCGGCAAGCGTCTGGTATCGGGTGTGGCTTTGCTGCTGCTGATAGGCACGCTGTTCGCGGGCCTGCCCGGCTGGATGAAGCTCTATGGGGGTCACCATCTGTGGATGGAACCGTGGTCCGCCACGGCCACCGCGGAGCATTCGGGCCTGGTCAGCTCGCTGATGATGTTTCACCTGCATCAGGGCCATGCGCGCAAGAAGCCTGACCCGGCGGCCGCGCTGCAGCTGATCGAGCGCTCCGATCTTGCTCTGCGCGCCTATCTGCAGGCGCCGATACGCAACAACGGCGAGGAACCGGACATCGTCGTGGTGCAAAGCGAGTCGTTCTTCGATCCGTCGATCCTGAAGGGATTCGAGCACGCCGACCTCACGCCGAATCTTCACCGCCTTGCTGCACAGGGCGAGAGCGGCCCGCTGCACGTGCCCACTTTTGGCGGGGGCACCATTCGCACCGAGTTCGAAGTGCTGACGGGTTTGTCGTTGCGCTACTTCGACGACATGCAGTTCCCGTATCTGCAGATGAATCACAAGGTGGTGCCGAGCATGGTGCGCGTGCTGCGTTCGCACGGCTACGAGACCATCGCGGTGCATGGCAACGACCCGCGCTTCTGGAATCGCAACACCGCGTTCCAGGCGCTCGGTTTCGACCGCTTCGTGTCACGCTCGTCCTTCCCCACCCATGCCGCGATGGACGGGCAGTACATGGCCGACAGCGCGATGACTGATGAAATCATGGCGCAGCTCAAGAATGCGGGGCCGCCCCAGTTCCTGTTTGCCATCAGCATCGAAGCGCACGGCCCCTATGACGTGCCCCCGGCGCACGCCGCCGAGCGCGACGCGATCGCCGTGCCCGAAGGCGTCACCGGCCAGAACAAGCTCGAGCTGCAGACTTACCTCTACCACATGCGACATGCCGATCAGGAGCTGGGCCGACTGGCGGACCTGCTCGCGCAGCGCGAGCGTCCCACCCTGCTGCTGTTCTATGGCGACCATCTGCCCGCGCTGACCGATACCTACAACACCACCGGGTTTGTCGACGGCAAGGACATGCTCAGCCAGGCCGGCACCTGGCTGCTGGTCAATCCACGCAATCCCGCGGCGCCAAAGCACGAGGCGCTGGCCTCATGGATGCTGCCCGGCCGTCTGCTTGAACAGGCCGGTGTGCGTGACGATGCGTACTTTGCCCTGACCCAGGTGATCGCACCGCAACTGGCCGCCTTGACGCACGCACCTGGCGCACCGCCGGAAGCCGAAGACAACGCCGAGCACCAGGAAGACGACGATATGGCCAACGTCGCCCTGCTGCGCATGAAGGGCAAGCTCGACGCGCTCTGGCCCAAGGCGGAAGCGCAGACGGCAGGTTTGATCGAAGAGACGCCACTCAATCGGGCGGGCGAGGTCGAGTCGGCGGGCGCCCATCAATAACGGCAATCTAACGTCGCCGATTGAATGGACGTCCAAACGAAATGAGCGTGGCGGCTGTTTTCCACGCTTTTCAAGCGGTACGAAAACGCTTTCTCCGCTGCTTCATAACCGCGATTCAGCGATCTGTCTGCGCGCTAAAGGGAGCCTGTTCGGTTCAGCTTCGGTATGGCGATGTGCGTCTAGCTTCGATTCCAGCCACGAAGCAACGCCTTCGCTGGCATTCCCACACTGGAGGTTTACCTCATGCGCAAGACCATGCTCGCCGCTCTCCTCGTCACCGCCGCCTCCGTCCTGACCGTTCCCGCGTTTGCCCAGGACGCCGCTGCAGCGACGAAGACCGAAGCCAGCGCGACCACCGCCGGCGCGGCAGCGAAGGACACGGCCAAGGCTACCGATCAGGCCGCCAGCAAGACCACCGACACTGCGCACAAGGCTGCCAAGCACAGCGGCCACAAGGCCAAGGCTGCGGCGACGGACGCCACCAAGACCGACGCCGGCAAGACCGAGGCAGCCGCGCCGGCCGCCGCCCAGCAGTAAGTCGCTACGCACGATGTAACCCCAAACCCCGGGAGGCGACTCCCGGGGTTTTTCGTGGGCAACGATCAGAAGTCGTACGTGCCCGACAGCATCACGCTGCGATGCGTGCGCAGCGGCACATAGGTTTCGTTGAAGTCGGCCGAATACAAGTCGCGTGCGAACAGGTTCTTGACGCCCAGCGTCATGCGCCAGCGATCGGTGCGATAGGACACATTGGCGTCGACTTCCGCCTGACCCGGCGAATCGTAGTAAGTGGTGTAGTCGACGCTCTGCCCCAACGATCGGCCACGCGCCTGTACGCCACCGGCGATGCCCCAACCCTGCAGCCCGCCCCCCTGGAACCAGTAGCTGGCCCACAGGTTGAAGCGCTGGCGTGGCGCACCGGTCGGCCGCGTGCCGTCGTGGTTGGTGATCTGGGCGTTGGTGTAGCTGCTGCTGATATCCAGACCGGGCGCCAGGCGGCCGGAGAATTCGATTTCCACGCCGCGATTGGTCTGTCCCGGCCCGAAGCTGGCGACGTTCGGCATGGCTTCGAGAAACAGATAGCTGTGGTCGAGCATGATGCGGTACAGCGACACCGTCAGCCATGCCTGCTCGTGGAACAGGTTGAACTTGGCGCCCGTCTCCAGCTGGCGTGACAGTGCCGGCACCAGCGGGCGACCGTTTTCCCCGAGATAGGACAACGGCTGGAAGCCATTGCTGGTGAAACCATAGACGGCGACATCGGGGGTCAGCTTGTAGACAATCCCGGCATTGGGTACCCACTTGATCCGCTTGGGCGTCCACGGATTGCCTTGCGCATCGGTGGTCGACACTTCGTAGGCGGACCGGCGCAACCCCACCAGCATGTCCCAGCGTTCGCCCAGCGCCAGCTGATCCTGCAGGAACAGCCCGTTGTCCACCGACCACGGCGTGCCCGAGAGCGGGACATTGTCTTCCGGCTGCACGACCGCGGAGACACGTGGCAGCGCGGCGTCAGTGAACAGGTTGTAGGCACCGTCGTTGTACGAATGCCAGAAGTCGTCGGTGTGGCCGACGCGCGAACGCGAATAGTCCATGCCGAGTGTCACCGTATGCGTCACCGGACCCATGCCGAACACTCGAATGAAATCGTTCTGCAGCGAGTAGTAGGTGTCGTTGTAGCGATAGGCTTCGGCATACGGTGAGACGTTGCCGATCGGCGTGGGGTTGTAGAGCGTCCAGCTCTGCAGGTCGTTCTGCTGTTGGACGTACTGCCCGCGGCTGCGCCACGTCCAGGCGTTGCCCAGTTGCTGGTCGAGCAGGTAGTAGAGGCGGTTGGTCTGGTAGTTGGCGTAGTCGTACTCATTGCCAGTGAGCAAGCCGAACGGCGTGGCGCTGGACAGTGTGTCGCCAAGCATCACCACATGGTCGGGTATCGGCAGCCGGTTGACGATGCGCTGCGCGCCCACCACCAGCTGCGTGCCACCGCTGGTCCATCCGATCGACGGCGCGAGATAGCCGCTGCGACGATTGCGATAGCCCTGCGGCGTGCGGTCGGCGTAATCGCCCGACATGACCAGCCGATAGGTAAGCCCCGACACGTGGCCGAGCGGCCCAGTCATGTCCAGGCCGGCCTGCACCATGCCCTGCTGGCCCAGCGTGTAGCTGACCTCGTGCACCGGTTCGCTTTGCGGCTGCTTGGTGGTGACGTTGACCAGGCCGCCAAAGCTGTTGCCGGTGGAATCGCCCAGGATGGACTGCGGCCCCTTGATCACTTCCACGCGTTCCAGGCCGATCAAGGGCGGAAAGTCGCCGGAACCGGCATTGCTGTTGGGCATGCCGTCGATGAGGCCGTTGCCGGTATAGAAGCCGCGGATCTGAAACAACGGCAGGCCGTCGGAGCCTTCGACGAAGGCCACGCCCGCTACGTTGCGCACGGCATCTTCCACGGTGAGCGACTGCTGCGAATCCATCAGCTCGCGCGTCACCACGCTCACCGATTGCGGCACGTCGATCAAGTCCGCGTCGTTGCGCGAACCCACGCTGGTGAGCGAGGCCTTGAAGCCCACGTCGCGGCCGAGCAAGGCATTGGCCTCGACCGGCGTCAGCTGCTTGGCGTCCTGTCGCGGTTTCGACGATGCCGTGTTGCCCGCAGGCGTGGGCAAGGTCACCACCACGGTGCCCTGATCAGTGAACTCGTAGACAAGCCCCGTGCCTTCAAGGAGCTTCGAAAGCGCCGCCGGTGCGCTGAGGTTGCCGGTGGCGCCGAGCGAACGAAAACGCGCAATGGTGCAACCTGCCGTGAGCACCTGCACATTGGCCTGCTTGCCAAAGGCGATCAGCGCGGTGGCGAGTGGTTGCGCGGGTATCGAGAAATCGATGGGCGCAGCATCAGACATGACTGACGCGCGCGCGATGCAAGCGCCCGGCACGGCCAGGCACGCAAACATCCACAGGCCGCCCGACAGCAGCAGCTTCGCACGCTTCCTCATAGTCCCCGCTTCATGGCAAGCGAAAACCGCGAGTTTGACACGCGCAGCGGCCCTTGTGCGCTCACGTCACCGGCGTGAACGCAGACTTTCGAGAGGCTGTCCGATCAGCACGCCGGCGTCATCGTTGGGCCGGTTTTCGTCGTGCATCGGACAGCACCGTTTGGCCGCCGCTGTCATTCACCTGCAGCGGCAACACCTGGGGCAGCGCGTTCAACCAGTCGTCGATGGCGTCGGTCTTGACCGTGCCGGTAAACGTCAGCGCTTTCAGATCGGCATCGGCGATCTGCAGCGGCTGCGCGCGATAGCGATTGATATTGGCCACGACGACCGCCAGCGGTTCGTTGTCGAATTCCAGTCGCTCCTGGCGCCAGGCCGCGGCATTGGCCGGGTCGCTGGCAATCAGGTTCATGGCCGCACGCGAGGGATCGTAGATCACCGACTGTCCGGCCACGGCCTCCAGGCTGTTGTGGGCGCCACCGGTGGCGTCAGCTACACGTACGCGCCCTTCTGCCATGGCGACGGTGACGTACTTGCCCGTGCGGCGAACATTGAACGCCGTGCCGATGTCCTCGATGGTCACATCGCCGGCGCGCACCTCAAAGGGCCGCGCGGCGTCGTGCACCACCTCGAAATAGGCCTCGCCCTCGGCCAGCTCCACCAGGCGGCGCCCGCGACTGAAGCGCGTGCTCAGCTGAGTGGCGCCGCCCAGCGTCACGAGGGTACCGTCTTCAAGCGTGACCTTGCGTTGCGCGGCAAGGGCGCTGACATACGTTTGGGGCGTGGCGCCGCCCTGCCAGGCGCCCCAGCCGACGTAGCCGCCAACCGCCAGCACCAGCGCAGCCGCGGCGGCGGCCGGCAACCACCAGCGACGCGTAGCTACACGCGCTTGCGAAAATTCGGCGATCAGTTGCTCGCGCGAGACCTCGCCCAGCGCATGCAGCCGTGCCGCCAGCTCGGTCACGCGTTCGAAGGCCGCCAGGTGCTCGAGGTCTTCTTCGGCCCAGGCCAGCCACTGCTCGGTCGTCCGGTCCGTGGCAGCGGGATCGCGCAGTCGTACCCACCAGTCGGCGGCGACGCGCAAGGTTTGTTCTTTGGAAGTATTGGCCATCATGGCATCTCCGGTTCGTCCACCCGTGCCCGGCAATGAGCCAGGGCGTTGGCGACGTGATAGCGCACCATGCGCTCGCTGATTTTCATGGCCCGCGCGATCGCACTGATCTCGCGGCCATCGATGACGTGCATGACGAAGGCGCGCGCGGTCTTGATCGGCAGCTCGCGCAACGCCTTGTACAGCTGCTGCAATTGCCCCGCGGCGTGCACGTGGCGCTCGGGAATCGGTGCGAGGTGCAGGTCCTCGTCCGGTGCAAGCAGCGGATGATCGGTGCGCACCTGGCGCGCGCGCAGGCGATCCACCGCCAGGTTGGAGGCGATGCGAAACAGGTAGGCGCGCAGCGAATCCACTTGCTCCGGCCGGTCCATGGTCACCAGGCGCACGTAGGCCTCCTGCGCGACTTCCTGGGCATCCGACATCGAGTTGAGGCGGCACTGCAGGAACGCCACGAGCGCGCGGTTGTGATCGCGAAACAGGTCCGCGATGCGCATCGCGAACGCCGGATCAAGGTTCACGCCCGCGTTGGCAGGCGTGTTGGAGGGTCTATCCACTAGGCTGCCCTGGTTACGTCGGGGAGCGGCGGCAACGATGCCGGATCGGCCGCTGCCTCCGTTGCATCGCGCCACCACGGTACCGGGCGCAATGCGTCATTCAATAGTTTGACCGCTTCCCAGCGCAGCTCCGCGCGGCGCCTGAACATGGCGCGGCGCTTGCTTTCCGTCTCCACTTCCGTGCGGTGGTGCAACCTGGCCGGCAGCAGGAACCAACCGCCCTGCACGGCGACACCACCCTGCTCCAGCCAATAGGCATCGTAATCGGAAAACATCCGCGTGCGTCCCTGCAGCGGGTGCGCCACGTTGCCGACCGCCAGGATCCGGCGCAGGCCGCACTGGCCCGCGAATGCATACGCCAGTACCAGCAAGAGCTGCTTGGGGCGCATGCCGTGCATCTGGCGCGTGAGCTCGCGCACGACCTCGCGCGCATCCACGCCGGCGGGCCCCTGGATGCAGCCGAGGGCCAGCGTGTCGTCATCGATCAGCGTCATCACCAGGCAATAGAGCGTTCGGTCGTACGCATCGGTCAACTCGACGGTGAGCTCGCCCTCGCATGACTTGAGCACACTCGGGCACAGATGCAGGCGCAGTTCGCTGCCGTCCTTGAGTCGCAGGGAACCAAGCGTGGCGCGGCCGCCCACGTACACCGCCTCGAACAGCTCCGCCGACCAGCGCTGCAGCAACAGCCGGTAGTGCGCCTGCACGGCCAGCACGCGATCCACGCGATGCCACTGACGATTGACGAAACGATGCAGGTGTCGCTCCTGCAGCCGCGGATCGCGGTCCACGCAGGCCTGCAACAGCGGGTCCGACTGCAGGAACGCGAGGTACCACTGGTGCAACACCGGCATCGATAGCGCGCGTGCCACGTATTTCGCCGCTGCCAGCACGCGTTGCCCCAGATGCCCACGCCAGTCGGTGCGTCCCCACAACGAACGCCACCATACGGACAGCCCAGGGTGGCCTTCCTTGGCCGCACTCTCCTTGGGTCCAGTCACCTGCGGGTCGGGCAAGCCCGCCCACCAGAGTTCGCGCTCCAGGGAGCGTTGCGCCGCGTAAGCGCAGCCGCTAGCGGCGAACACCAGATCGGCGTCCAGGGGTTCCTCTCCTGGCTGAAGATTCCGTTCGTTCAAGGCTCGCCGACCCGCATGGTGACTGTGACAAGGACTAAGACGGCCAGGCGAGTCAAAACGGAAATGGCCGGCGCCACTTTTTTGAATTTTCTTTCCGCCAAAAAGAAAAACCCCGCACGAGGCGGGGTTTTCCTTCTGTTGCGATGCCTGGAGGCGAGGACTTAGAAGTCCATGCCGCCCATGCCGCCCATACCGCCCGGCGAGCCGTGCGAATGGCCTTCGTCCTTCTTCGGCACTTCGGTCACGGCCGCTTCGGTCGTGATGATCGAGCCGGCCACCGAGGCGGCGAACTGCAGGGCCGAACGGGTGACCTTGGTCGGGTCCAGGATGCCGAACGCGATCATGTCGCCGAACTCGCCGTTGGCAGCGTTGTAACCGAAGTTGCCGTTGCCTTCCTTCACCTTGTTCAGGACGACGGACGGCTCGTCACCGGCGTTGGAGACGATGGCGCGCAGCGGCGCTTCCAGCGCACGACGGGTGATGGCGATGCCCAGGTCCTGGTCGGTGTTCTGACCCTTCAGGCCTTCCAGCGCCTTCAGCGAACGGATCAGCGCGACGCCGCCGCCCGGGACCACGCCTTCTTCAACGGCTGCGCGCGTGGCGTGCAGGGCGTCTTCGACGCGGGCCTTCTTTTCCTTCATCTCGACTTCGGTCGCAGCGCCAACCTTGATGACGGCCACGCCGCCAGCCAGCTTGGCCACACGCTCCTGCAGCTTCTCGCGGTCGTAGTCCGAAGAGGTCTCTTCGATCTGCGCCTTGATCTGGCCGATGCGCGACTGGATGCGCTCAGCTTCGCCGGCGCCGTCGATGATGGTGGTGTTTTCCTTGGTGATCACCACGCGCTTGGCGCGGCCCAGGTCGGTGATCGTGGCCTTTTCGAGGGCCAGACCCACTTCCTCGGAGATCACCACGCCATTGGTGAGGATGGCGATGTCTTCCAGGATGGCCTTGCGACGGTCGCCGAAGCCCGGCGCCTTCACGGCGGCAACCTTGACGATGCCACGGATGGTGTTGACCACGAGGGTTGCGAGGGCTTCGCCTTCCACTTCCTCGGCCACGATCAGCAGCGGCTTGCCGGCCTTGGCGACGGCTTCCAGCACCGGGAGCAGCTCACGGACGTTGGAGACCTTCTTGTCGTGGATCAGGATGAACGGGTCGTCCAGTTCAACCTGCTGCGACTGCTGGTTGTTGATGAAGTACGGCGACAGGTAGCCGCGGTCGAACTGCATGCCTTCGACGACGTCGAGTTCGTTCTCGAGACCCGAGCCTTCCTCGACCGTGATCACGCCTTCCTTGCCGACCTTCTTCATCGCGGTGGCGATGATGTCGCCGATGTTGGCGTCGGAGTTGGCGGAAATCGTGCCGACCTGGGCAATCGCCTTGTCGTCAGCGGTCGGGTTGGAGAGCTTCTTCAGCTCGGCAACCGCGGCGTTGACGGCCTGGTCGATACCGCGCTTGAGATCCATCGGGTTCATGCCGGCAGCGACGGCCTTGAGGCCTTCCTGGATGAACGCCTGGGCCAGCACGGTGGCGGTGGTGGTGCCGTCGCCGGCGACGTCGGAGGTCTTGGAAGCGGCTTCCTTGACGATCTGCGCGCCGATGTTCTCGTACTTGTCGGCCAGTTCGATTTCCTTGGCGACGGAGACGCCGTCCTTGGTCACGGTCGGTGCGCCGAAGCTCTTCTCGATCACCACGTTGCGGCCCTTCGGACCCAGGGTGACCTTCACAGCGTTGGCCAGGGTATTCACACCCTTGAGCATGCGTGCGCGGACGTCTTCGCCGAAGCGGACTTCTTTAGCTGCCATTTCGTAATTCCTTCAAATGCGTTGAGTAGGTGGGAAGAGGTGCGGGAGAGGCGCTTAGCCTTCGATCACCGCAACGATGTCGTCTTCCTTGAGGAAGACCAGCTCTTCGCCGTCAATCTTGATTTCCTGGCCGGCGTACTTGCCGAACAGCACGGTGTCGCCTTCCTTCACGGACATCGGGCGGACCTTGCCGTCTTCCAGGATGCGGCCGGAGCCGGCAGCGATGACCTTGCCGCGGGTCGGCTTTTCGGTGGCGCTGTCGGGAATGACGATACCGCCAGCGGAGACGCGCTCTTCTTCGAGGCGCTTGACGATGACGCGATCGTGCAGCGGACGCAGTTTGCTCATGGGTGGGCTCCAGCTTCGTTTGGATGGTTGAACAAGATTCGGGACCCCGGAGCGGCGCCTGGGTGGCGCTTGTTAGCACTCCCCGGAGGTGAGTGCCAATTCTAACGACGCAAATGCCCCCTGCAAGAGGCGCCCGTCCGATGGCTGAGTCTTCCAATGGGGGAGCGGCGGGGGCCTTTCAAGGCGCATTGGGCCGAAAAGTCACCGATCGTGCTATCGACAGAGGCCTGCGGACGGCCGACCATGCCGGCCTGCCCCCCACCAGGACCCGCCCGTGAGCGATGAGCCGACGCTGCGCCAGGAGCTCGTGAACCAGGGTGCCAGGCTGGCCGTGAGCGGCCTCAGCCAAGGCACCTCGGGGAACCTAAGTGCCCGCTGCGGCGAGGGTTTTCTGATCACGCCCAGCGGCACGCCGTATGAGGAGATCACGGTGGAGGGTATCGTGTTGGTGGATCGGGACGGCCAGTGGCCGGGCTCGCAGCGACCTTCCAGCGAGTGGCGCTTCCATCGGGACATCTACCTGGCCCGGCCCGACGCCCAGGCCATCGTCCACGTGCACCCGCCCTATGCCACGGCGCTGGCCATGTGCCGCCGGGACATTCCGCCCGCCCACTACATGATCGCCGTGGGTGGCGGGGACTCGATCCGCTGCGCCGGCTACCACACCTATGGCACCCAGGCCCTGTCCGATGCCGTGGTGGCAGCGTTGGAGGGCCGACTGGCCTGCCTGATGGCCAACCACGGCATGATCGCGCTGGGCAGTTCGCTGGCGCAGGCCATGTGGCGCGCCGTGGAGGTGGAAAATCTCGCCCGCCAGTACGCCCTGTCCTTGCAGGTCGGCACGCCGGTCATGCTCACCGATGAGGAGGTGGCCGCGGTGCTGGAGAAATTCGCCCACTACGGACTGATGTCGAGGTCGTGATGTCTGAAACCGTCCTGCTCTGCTATTGCACCTGTCCCGATGTGGCCAGCGCGCAGCACCTGGCCGAGGCCCTGGTGGGCGAACGCCTGGCTGCCTGCGTGAACCGCATCCCCGCGGTGTCGTCCACCTATCGCTGGAAGACCAAGGTGGTCACCGACAATGAAGAACTGCTGCTGATCAAGACCACGGCCGCGCAGTTCGCCGCGCTCAAAGAGCGCCTGCTCAGCCTGCATCCCTATGAGTTGCCCGAGCTGATCGCGGTGCCGGTGACCGAGGGGCATGCGCCTTACCTCGACTGGGTGCGCAATCCAGGCTGATGTTTGGCGTCGCGCGTGACGGGATTCCCACTGCGCCGCATTGACTAGACAGTCGGCGCCGACTGTCGATGTCCGCGTCACCGGCGCGCCATCGCCGCTCGCCAGCATGCCTCTCCATCAAGGGAGGCGATATGACGTTCGAACTGGCGGTTTTCGATATGGCCGGCACCACGGTCTACGATCCGGACCTGGTGGCGCAGGCGCTGCAGGACGCGCTGGCGCAGGCTGGCTGCCACGCGTCGCTGGCGGATCTGCGAGCCCTGATGGGCTACACCAAGCCGGCCGCCATTCGCAGTTTGCTGGCGGCGCACGACCTGCCGGCGGACGACTCACAGGTGGCGCAGGTGCACGCGGATTTCGTCCAGCGCATGCTCGATTGCTACCGGACACACGACGCCGTGCGCCCGATGACCGGGGCAGAAGAGCTGTTCGCCTGGTTGCGGCAGCAGGGCGTGAAGATCGCGCTCAACACGGCGTTTTCGCAAGACATCGCCGAATGCCTGATCGAACGCTTCGGCTGGCGCCAGCGCGGCCTGATCGATGCCGCGATCTCGGCGGATCGCGTTGCCCAGGGTCGGCCCGCGCCCGACATGATCCGCGCGTTGATGGCGACGTGCGGCGTCAGCGATGCCACGCGCGTCATCAAGATGGGCGATACCGAAGTGGATATTCGCGAAGGTCGCGCGGCGGGCTGCGGCCTGGTGGTGGCGGTGACGACGGGCGCTTATCACCGCGACGAGTTGCTGGCCTATCAGCCCGATGCCGTGCTCGACAGCTTGGATGAGCTGCCCGCTTTGCTCGTTCGTGCCGGCCGGCCGAACCCGGCGTGACGCAACCCATGCGCTTGCCTCCATCGCGCCGGGCGTGGTCGCCCTGGTCGCCCTCGATGCTGCCGCTGGTCGCGGGCTTTGCGGCGTTCTGCACCTACTCGTGCATGTATGCCTTCCGCAAACCGTTCAGCGCCGGCAGCTACGAGGGCATGAGCTGGCTGGGCGTCGACTACAAGATCTGGCTGGTGATCGCCCAGGTGATGGGCTACGCACTGAGCAAGGTGTGGGGCATCCGACTCGTGCCCGAGCTGCAGACATCGCGCCGCGCCGTGGCGATTCTGGTGTTGATCGGCCTGTCGTGGCTGGCGCTGCTGGGTTTTGCGCTGGCGCCGCCGGTGCCGGGCATCGTGTTTCTGTTCCTCAATGGCCTGCCGCTGGGCATGGTGTGGGGCCTGGTGTTCGGATACATCGAGGGTCGGCAGGCGACGGAGCTGATGGGCGCCATCCTCGCCTCAAGTTTTATCTTCGCCTCGGGCGTGGTCAAAGGCGTGGGCAAGGCGATGTTGCTGGCCGGCGTCAGCGAGCACTGGATGCCGTTTCTCACCGGCTTGGTGTTCATCCCGCCGCTGCTGTTGTCGCTGCATGTACTCACGCGCCTGCCGCCGCCCAGCGCCGACGACGTTGCCGCCCGCGCACCACGTGGACGCATGGATCGCGAGGCTCGGCACGCCTTCGTGCGCCGCTTTCTGCCGGGCCTGCTGCTGATCGTGCCGCTGTACGTGCTGTTGACCGTGCTGCGCGATTTCCGCGAGAACTTCGACACCGAAATCTTTCGCGACCTGGGCTACGGCCGCAGCGCCATCGTGTTCGGTGAAGTGGATACGCCGATTGGGATCGGCGTGTTGATGCTTACCGCGTCGCTGACCCTCGTACGGGACAACATGCGCGCCTTCATGCTCAACCATGTACTGATCGGCGGCGGCCTGTGCTGCGCGGGCATCAGCACGCTGCTGTTCGCCCACGGCGAACTGCCACCGCTGTTGTGGATGACGCTGGTCGGTTTTGGTCTCTACCTTGGCTACATCCCGCTCAACGGCATGTTCTTCGAGCGGCTGATGGCCACCTTCCGCATCAGCGGCACCGCGTCGTTCGTGATGTATATCGCCGATGCCTCCGGCTACCTGGGCAGCGTCGCGGTATTGCTGGTCCGCCAGTTCCTCGCCTTGCAGCTCAACTGGACGCAGTTTTTCGAACGCGCCGTGCTGGCAAGCAGCCTGCTGGGACTCGTGCTTACCGCGCTGGCTGCGCGCTGGTTCTGGCGGCATGGCCAACAGAACGGACACGCAGCGGCATCGTTGTCACCTCTTGAGATGGAAAGCAGCCGTCTATGAGCAAGTCGGAAACACGCACCGCGATCGTGATCGGTGCAGGCATCGTCGGGTTGGCCATGGCGCGCGCCCTGGCCGAGGACGGCTACCGCGTCACCGTATTCGATCGCCATGAGCGTGCCGTGGGCGCCTCGGTGCGCAACTTCGGCACCATCTGGCCGATCGGCGTGCCGAACGGGCCGCTGTATGCACGTGCCTTGCGTTCGCGCGAGATCTGGCGCGAATTCTGCAACGCCACCGATACCTGGCAGGCGCCGAGCGGCAGCCTGATCGCTGCGTTCCACGAGGACGAGTGGGCGGTGATGAACGAATACGCGGCGATGAACGAGGGGCTGCGACCATGCCGCATGCTCAACGCTGCACAGGTGCGCGAGCAGGCGCCCGGCGTCGTGGCCGCCGACTTGCGTGGCGCATTGCTGAGCACCGATGAGATGGTGGTCGATCCGCGCGAGGCGATCCGCAAACTGCCAGCCTGGCTGGCGGAGCGCCATGGCGTCGAGTTCCACTGGCGACAGGCGATCACGCGCATCGAGCATCCCTATGTGTGGAGCGGTCGCCGGCGCTACACCGCCGACCTGATCTATGTCGCCAGCGGTACGGATTTCGAAACCCTGTATCCGGAACTGTTCGAACGTCTTGCCATCACCAAGTGCAAGCTGCAGATGCTGCGGCTTGAGGCGCAGCCCGCGCCGTTCAAGCTGGGTCCGGTCGTGTGCGGCGGCCTTACCATGGCGCACTACAGCGGCTTCCACGCCACGCCCAGCATTGACCGCCTGCGCGAGCGCCTTGCTGATCAATACGCCGACCTGCTGGCGCTGGGCATCCACGTGATGGCAGCGCAGAACGGGTTGGGCGAAATCACCGTTGGCGACTCGCATGAGTACGGGCATACGTACGAGCCCTTCGACGAAAGCGCCATCAACCACAAGATCGTCGACTATCTGCGCAGCGTGCTGGATCTTCCGAGCTGGCACGTGAAGCAAAGCTGGCACGGCAGCTACGCCAAGCTCACCGATGGGCAGCGCAGCGAGTTGGTGGTCGAAGCGGAGCCGGGCGTCGTCATCGTCAACGGCGTGGGCGGAGGCGGCCTGGGCATGACGCTGTCGTTCGGCCTGGCCGAAGAAGTGGTGAGCGGGCGCTTGCCTGCCGAGCAGGTTGAAATCCCGTCGACCGATGCGCGATGAACCTCAGCGCTCGGCAGTGGACATCACCAGCTGCACGCGTTCCGCCGCAAAACAGGTCAGCCCGTATTGCACGGGCTGATTCTTGTCGTCGACGTTGAGCGATTCCACGACCAGTACGGGCAGGTCGGGCGATTGCTCCAGTACACGTGCGGTGGTCGTCCCGGCCAGTCGCGCGGTCACGCGGGTGTAGCTGCGGAAATAATCGGCGATGCCGAACTCTTCCAGCGTGCGGCTCACCGAGCCGGTGCGTTGAAACACGTCGCCAAGCTTGGGGAAACGTGCCGCCGGGAACCATGCCTGACCGTGATCGAGCACGCGACCCTCCGCGTGCGCGGAGGACTCGATCCACCACGCGCGCTCGCCGCGCGCCAGGGCCAGCGACTCGGCCACGCGCTGCGGTGGCAAGACCAGCGCCGTGGCCAACACCTTGTTGCCCGAGCTGACGTTGAGGTTATGCATGTTGCGGCTGAAGCTGGTGCGACGACCGATCGGATAGTCGTAGCACTCCTCGCGCACGCGCAAGCCGCGACTGGGGTCGGCAAGAATGGCGCCGCGTTGTTCAAGCGAGTCGAGCGCCCGGCGCACGGTGTGCCGATTCACATTGAGGCGCCGGGCGAGTTCCAGTGCCGAAGGGAGCTTTGCGCCTCCTCGAAGTTCGCCGCTGCGGATCTGCTGCAATACCTGTTGTTCGATCTGCCGCCACACGGGCACATCGCATGACCGATCCAGTGGCTCAAAGTGGTTTGCCATCATTCCTGCATGTTCCTGACACAGACTGCATGGGAAGCGGTGATCGAGCAGGGAGTATGGGCAGGCCAGTTTTCGCAGACATGACATCAGGGCAAGAGCATTCATGGCGCATTGCACGCGCGCGACTGGTGCTGCCCGACCAGGTCATCGTCGGCGGCGCGGTTATCGAGGGCGAACGCATCCAATGGCTCGGGCCGGGCGACGAGTGTCCGCACGACGCCATCGATTTCAAGGGCGATTTCCTGCTGCCGGGCCTCATCGAACTGCACACCGACAACCTTGAGAAGCACTTGCTGCCACGCGCCGGCGCGGCATGGCCCGCCCTACCGGCCATGCTGGCGCACGATGCCCAACTGCTCGCAGCCGGCATCACCACCGTGCTCGACGCCATGTCGTTGGGCGATCTGGAGGAAGACGGCGGCCGCATCGACACGCTGCACCGCGCACTGGCCGCGCTCGATGAAACGCGCAGTCACGGCCTGCTGCGTTGCGAGCACTATCTCCATCTGCGCTGCGAACTGAGCTGGCCAGGCCTGCTCGAGCTGGCTGCGCCCCTGGTCTCCCGCAAGGACTTGCGCCTGCTGTCGTTGATGGATCACACGCCTGGCCAGCGCCAGTATCACGACGTGCGCCAGTACCGTACGTACTACAGCCGCAGCGGCATCACCTGGAGCGATGAGGAATTCACCGCCGTGCTCGAACAGCGTCGCCAGCAGCAGGCACGCCATCGCCACCTGCAGCTGGCTGGCGTGATGAAGCTGGCGCGCCGTCACGGCGTACTGGTCGCCAGCCACGACGATACCGACCTTGAACACGTGGACGAAGCGGTTCTCCTCGGTGCGAGGATCTGCGAATTTCCCACGACGCTCATCGCGGCACAGGCTGCGCGCGAACACGGACTCACTATCGTCGCAGGCGCCAGCAACCTGGTGCGCGGTGGCTCGCACGCCGGCAATGTCGCCGCCATGGCGCTGGCGCGTTGCGGATGTCTGGACGTCCTTTCGTCCGACTACATGCCAACCAGCCTGCTTCCCGGCGCCTTCATCCTGCACCGGCAAGCGGGATGGTCCCTCCCGGATGCCATCGCTACAGTCACCACGACGCCCGCCGCTACGCTTGGCTTCGATGACCGCGGCCAACTTGCCGAAGGCTTGCGCGCCGACCTGCTGCGCGTACGCATGCACCAGGACGAGCCCGTAGTGCGCTCGGCGTGGGTGGCGGGCAGGCAACGGTTGTGACGGTCGTCACGCTCCGTCCTCCGCACAGCGGCCCCGGCTCTGGGCCGCCCCTTCGAAAGCATAGACAGCGGGCATTCGTTGCCTAGTCCGAGTCACGGGCATTTCATCGCCCCTCCCTAGCCTCCCGGCCCGAGTAGCCATAAGCCTGCCGACGCTGGTCGGCGACATCAAACCTCGGGGAGTGCGTCTTGAAGATCAATGCCATCACTTGCGCGGTGCTTGCCGCGCTTGCGGTCACCCGCGTGTCCTATGCCGACGACGCGGCGCCGGCCGCGCCCGCACCGGCGGCACAAAATTCTTCGGTGTCCACGCTGGGATCCATCACGGTCACGGCGCAGCATGCCAACGAGGACATGCAAGACGTGCCGATCACCATGCAGGCGTTCACCGGAACGACGCTGCAGCAGCTCAACGTCAGCACGTTCGACGACATCATCAAATACCTGCCCAACGTCACCTTTGCCGCGAACGGCCCGGGCCAGGGCAACATCTATATGCGCGGACTGAGCACGGGCTTCCTCGGCAACCAGTCGAGCGCGTCGATTGCGCCGTTCCCGAATGTGGCGGTGTATCTCGACGACCAGTCGATGCAGTTCCCCGCGCGCAACCTCGACATCTACATGGTCGACATGGAGCGCGTCGAAGTGCTGGAAGGTCCGCAGGGCACGCTGTTCGGCGGCGGTGCACAGGCGGGCGCGGTGCGTTACATCACCAACAAGCCCAACCTGAACAAGGTCGGCGGCAACGTGGAGGCGAGCACCGGCGTCACGGCCGGCGGCGGTCCGAACAACTCGGCCAGCGCGGTATTGAACTTGCCGATCATCCCCGGCACCTTCGCGCTGCGCGGCGTGATCTACAACGACCACCGCGGCGGCTATATCGACAACGTGCCGAGCACGTTCACGCGCAACAACAGCGACGGCGGCAACTTCTACGCCAACATCAAGCCCACCGGCGGCCTGTGCCCGAACGGCCTGCCCACCCGGACCGGCTACTGCACGGTGCCGGGCAGCCCGGTCGCCAACAATAACGCCGTTGCGAGGAAGGACTGGAACCCGGTCGATTACCAGGGCGCGCGCATCTCCGGCCTCTACAAGATCAACGACGACTGGGACGTGCTGATCGCGCAGAGCTACCAGGAGATGGATGCGGAAGGCCAGTCGTCGACCTATCCGATCGGCTCGGACGGCCAGCAGCTGCAACCGCTGCAGACCACCGTGTTCGTACCGGCGTGGGACAAGGACCGTTACTCCAACACGGCCTGGACGGTGAACGGCAAGATCGGCGATCTCTCCGTCGTCTACACCGGTGGCTACACCGACCGCCACATCAGCCAACAGCAGGATTACACCAACTACGCGCGCGCCGTGGGCGGCTGGTACTACAGCTGCACCGGTGGCACGGGCCTTGGTGCTGGCACCACGCCGCGTTGCTATTCGCCGATCGGCTACTGGAACGACCAGGTCAAGAGCACGCACCAGAGCCACGAGCTGCGCTTCAGCACGCCCGAAGACAGCCGCCTGCGCGCCATCGGTGGCCTGTATTTCGAGGACTTCAAGATCCTCGACGACATGAACTTCAACTACAAGACGATCCCGTCGTGCACGCCGACCAATCTCGCCAGCGCCCTCGCCGGCGGTGCGCCGTGCGTGGCGAACGTGGTGCCCTATCCCGGCACGGCGCAGATGGATCCGGGCCAGCGCAGCGACAGCACCGCGTTCGGCGAAGACGAGCAGCGCGGCTATCGCCAGGTCGCGGCCTTCGGTTCGCTGTCGTACGACATCATTCCCGAAGTGCTTACCGCCACGGCCGGCACGCGTTACTACCACTACTCCGAATATCAGCGTGGTTCGCAGTACGGCACCGGTTCCAACTGCGTGAACGTGCCCAACGGACAATGCACGGGCGGCGATGCCACCAATATGACGGCCGAAGGCCTCAACGGTTCGTATCACGGCTTCAAGAGCCGCGCGAACCTGGTGTGGCATATCTCGCCCGATGCGATGGTCTACTACACCTTCTCGCAGGGCTTCCGCCCCGGCGCTTATAACCGCACCACCAAGGCCGTCGCCGCCGGCCCGGACGGCCCGCAGTACAAGAAGCCGCTCAGCTACGCGCCCGACTCGCTGACCAACAACGAAATCGGCTTCAAGACTGAGTTCTTCGACAACCACCTGCTGTTCAACGGCTCGCTGTACCACATGAAGTGGAACAACGTGCAGATGCAGTTCTTCAACCCGCTGGTGCTTGGCAACACGACGTTTGGCGTCAACGGTCCCGACTACAAGGTGGATGGTATCGAGCTGCAGTTCGACGCCCGCATCACGCAAGGCTTCTCGCTGATGGGCTCGGGGTCGTTCAACCGCTCCAAGCAGACCACCTCGCCGTGCCTGGTGGGCAACATCCCCAATACTCCGTCCTACGGCGCGTGCATCACCGAAGTGACCATCGCCGGCCAGGGTCTGCAGCCGTTCGCCAACCCGTTCGGCGAAGAAGGCAGCGTGCCGGCCTTCTCGCCGCGCTCGCAGTTCAACCTGCGCGCCCGCTACGACTGGGACTTCAACGGCGGCTACAAGGCATTCGCCATGGTGGGTGGCAGCCACATGGGTTCGATGTACAACCAGCCGGCGACCTATCCCAGCGGCGAAGGCGTGATCTACCCGACCACGGTGGACCTGCGCTACCTGCAGGAGGGCTATACCACCTACGACGCCTCGCTGGGCATCGCCAAGGACGCGTGGGACCTGTCCCTCTATGGCACCAACCTGAGCAACAGCCACGCCAGCGTGTTCACCTCGTCGGCACAGTTCATCAAGTCCGAAGTGCCGCTGCGCCCGCGCGTGGTGGGCGTGAAGTTTGGCTACAAGTTCTGACATCTGCCCGTCGCGAGTGCGTCGTTAGCATGGGGTGGGCGCAAGCCCACCCCATCTTCCCCGCAGGCCAGGCATGAACGCAGCGCTCACTGATCCGATCACGATGTCCGTCGAACAGCAGGTGGCGCAACTGCGGCAATTGCAGCAAGAGGGGCAGCACCCGCAGGCCTTGCAACTGGCCTTGGGGTTGGCGCGTGAGCTGCCGGAAAACCGCGACGTGATGCATCTGCTCGCCCGCAGCCAACGTCATCTGGGACAGGTCGACGACGCCCTGCAAACTCTGCTCGTGCTCGAGCAGCACCATCCTGCCTTCAGTCGGCTGCATGAAGAGCGCGGCCACTGCCACGTCGTGCGGCGCGATGCGACGCAGGCGATCGATGCCTTGCTTCGTGCGGTGAACATCAATCCTGCGCTGCCCTCAAGCTGGAATCTGCTCGAGGGGCTCTATCGCATGGCTGGTGACCATGCGAACGCGCAACTGGCCGCCGACCACGTGGCGACGCTAAAACGCCTCGCTCCTGCGGTGGTGCACGCCACCAGTCTGTTCTCTGATGGTGATCTGGTGCAGGCCGAATGGGTCATCCGTGGCCATTTGCAGCGTGTGGGCGACGATGTGGAAGGCATGCGCTTGCTAGCGCGTGTGGCCGTGGCCCGCGAGGTGCTCGACGACGCAGACATCCTGCTGGAAGCCGTGCTGCAGCTCGCCCCCGATCACCACGCCGCACGCTTCGACTACGCCAAGGTGCTGTTCGAACGGCATCGGTACAAAGAGGCTTGCGTGCAGATGGAGCGGCTTCTCGCCATCGATCCGCACCACCTCGACTATCGCGCGCTGCATGCCAGTGCCAACGTCGGCCTGGGCGAACACGATCGCGCCATCGGGCTGTACCGCGAACTTCTGCAAATCGTTCCCGAGGCGGCAGACCTGCATCTGTCGCTTGCCCACTCACTGAAAACCCAGGGACGCCGGGCCGAGGCCATCGACGCTTACCGCGCCGCCATCGCCGCGCGGCCCCATTTCGGGGATGCCTACTGGAGCATGGCGAACCTCAAGACCTACCGTTTCACCGACGGAGAAATCGACGGCATGCTCGCGCAGGTCGCGATGCCGTCTACGTCGCTGGTGGATGGTTATCACCTGAACTTTGCGCTCGGCAAGGCCCTGGAGGACCGCGGCGACTATGCCGCCTCTTGGCAGCATTACGCCAAGGGCAACGCGCTCAAGCGATCGGAAAGCCGCTACCGGCCCGAGATCATCGAAACAAATACGCGCCGGCAGATCGAGGTGTGCACCCGCGAGTTCCTCGCCGAACGCGCCGGTGCGGGAGACCCCAGTGCCGATCCCATCTTCATCGTAGGCCTGCCGCGCTCGGGCTCCACGCTGCTGGAGCAGATCCTCGCATCGCATCCACTGGTGGACGGCACGCAGGAGCTGGCGGACATCCCGCGCATCGTGCTGGAACTGCAGGGCCGCGACCCCGATCTCGACGACCCGCGCTATCCGGGCGTGCTTGCGCAGATGTCGCCGGAGCAATTCCGCGGGATGGGCGAGGCCTACCTGCGCGACACGCGCACTTATCGTGGCGCGGCGCCTTATTTCATCGACAAGATGCCCAACAACTTCCGGCACCTGGGGCTGATCCACCTGATGTTCCCCAACGCGAAGATCATCGACGCGCGACGCGAGCCGATGGCCTGCTGCTTCAGCAACCTCAAGCAACTGTTCGCGACGGGCCAGGAGTTCACTTACAGCATCGAGGACATCGCGCGTTATTACCGCACCTACCTCGATGTGATGGAGCACTGGGACCGCGTGCTGCCCGGCCGCGTACTGCGCGTGCATCACGAAGATGTGGTGGACGATCTTGAAGGCAACGTGCGGCGCATCCTGGATTACTGCGGGCTTCCGTTCGATCCCGCGTGCCTGGCATTCCATGAAACGCGGCGCAGCGTGCGCACGGCAAGCTCCGAGCAGGTACGCCAGCCGATCTTCCGCGACGGCATCGACCAGTGGACGCATTACGCGCCGTATCTGGCATCGCTGCGCGAGCAGCTCGGCGACGCGCTCGAACGGTACCGCACGAATCGCTGACTACTTGTGCGGTATCTGCGGCTTGCCGACGAACACCACCAGGATGGTGGCGGGCTCCGTGCTGCTGGCGTTGGCGCTGACGAGATGGCGGGCGCCTGCCGGCTCGAACCAGTTGTCGCCCGTCGCATAGACCCGCAACGGTTGCCCTTCGACCTGGCTGCGCACGTGGCCGCTCACTACGTAAACATAAGCATCGCGGTCATGCGAGTGCGGCTTGGACGCCTCGCCGGGCGCATAGCTTACTCGCAGCGCTTCCAGCGATTTGCCGGGCGCCTGTGTCAACGCTGCTGTGAGCAGGGTATTGTCCTGCGTCGCTCTGGCGGGCACGGCGGCAGCGAGCATCAACATCGCGGCGAGAAACAGGGTCGTCCGCATGATCAACGCCTCGTGGCCGTGGCCGCTGCCTGTATCGGCAGCACGTCATCGACCGTTTCCGTACGACGAATCACTTTACCCTGCGCATCCAGCACGATCAGCGTCGGTACGTGCATCACGCGGAAGCGTCGGAACAGGGCGCCCGTGTCGTCCAGCGCCAGCGGCATCGCGATCTTGTGCTCGCGCTGGTAATCGGCGAGCTCGTCGTGGCTCGCCCACAGACCCGAGGCGATGCCGAGCCAGCGCGCATGGCTGTCGCGCGCCAGCACATCGGCGCGTTCACGCGCGCTGCGGCAGCTCTGCGCAATGGCCGGACGACTCTTGGCCAGATACGACTCGCACCACGGCGACAGGAACAGCAGCACGGTCGGTCGCGCTGCTTCGAATGCCGGCAGCGATTTCCCATCGAGCGTGTGCAGCTCGAATGCGGGCACGCGGTCGCCCACGTCGTAATGCGGTTCGTCCTTCGGCACGGCGGCAGACGCGAGGTTGGCGGTCGCCGGACGACGTGCCTGCGCCAATGCAGCGTCGAGCTTTTCATCGGCCATATGACCCACATACGCAATGCGTCCGTCACGACCGATCACCACGTGCTGCGGCGTCACGCGCAAGTGGAAGGCCTCGCCCAGCGAACCGTCGTCGAACACGATCGGCATGCCGAGCCCCAGCTGCTTCTGCACTTTGCGCACTTCGTCGACGCTATCGTCGAAACCCACATCGATCGCAATCACCGCCATGTCCGGGCCGGCCTGTTCGTAGGTGCGTTCGAAATGCGGCATCTGTTCACGACAGGGCACGCACCAGGTCGCCCAGAACTTCAGGTAGACCGCCTTCTTGCCGTACAGCGCACCCAGGTCAATGGTCTGGCCATCGATGGTCTTGACCACCATGCGCGGCGCTGGCTGCCCGATCAGGCTGCGCCCGGCCGATTCCGCGCGCGACTGGCCGGACTCGGAAGCATGCGTCGACGCGCAGGCCAGGAGCAGGCAAAGAAGGATCAGATAACGCATGGCGATGCATCCCCGGAAAGATAGGGTCATGTTCCGCTGCCCGGTGGTACTTAAACAGATCCAGTTTTCGCGGAAATGAGAGAACCAGTGCTAAGCCGGGCGATGTGCCTGGAGCAACCGGGCCAGCACGCGCGCGGCCTCGTCCATGCGCGTGGCCGGCATGCCTCCCAGGCCGAACACCAGGCCGTTCGGCCGCGTGCTGCCGATGGCGTAATCGCCCAGCGCTTCGATACGCATGTTCACCGCCTGCGCATCCCTGACCAGCTGGCTCGCCGCAACCGGCCAGCGCAGTTGCACGGCGATGTGCAGCCCGGCATCTGAGGCCAGCGACTGCAGGGCGTCGCCCGCGTGCCGCGCCAACGCTTCGAGCAGTGCCTCGCGCCGCTCCGCATAGATGCGTCGCATCTTGCGCACATGCCGCGCGAGATGACCTTCGTTGATGAACAACGCGAGTGTGTCCTGCGCCAGCACGTCGCTGTGCCGGTCGCCGAGCTGCCGCACGCAGGCCAGTGCGGGCATCGCCCACTCGGGCGCCACCACATAGCCAAGCCGCAGTGATGGAAACAGGCTTTTGGAGAACGTGCCGATGTAGAACACCGAGCCGTCGCGATCCAAGGTCTGCAGTGCATCGAGCGGACGCCCGCCGTAGCGGAATTCGCCGTCGTAGTCGTCCTCGATGATCACCGCGTCGTTTCGTCGCGCGAAGTCGAGCAAGGCCGCTCGACGCGCGGGTGACATCGCCATGCCGGACGGAAACTGGTGCGACGGCGTCACGTAGATCACGCGTGCGTTGCGTGGAATCTGCTCGACCACCAGGCCTTCGTCGTCCACCGGCACGGGCACGATCTGCGCGCCAGCGGCTTCGAAGGTCTGACGCAGCGGCGGATAGCCGGGATCTTCCACCGCCACCACCGTGTGCCCTGGCGTGACCAGAATGCGCGCCAGCAGATCGAAGGCCTGCTGCGCTCCGCCGACCACCATGATGTCCGCCGCGCTGCAGGTGACAGCACGGGTGAACGACACATGCCCGGCAATAGCCTCGCGCAATGCCTCGCGCCCGGTAGCCGCGTCATAGAACGACGGCGTGCGCGACAACGAGCGCAGAGCCCTTGCGGACAATTTGCGCCATGCCTCAAAGGGAAAACGGGCGGCATCGGGCAGGCCCACCCGAAGGTCGTAGCGCGCAGGCGGCAAGGCATTCATCGGCGCGGGAAAGATCGCGTCGCGCCATTGCGGTTGCAGACGCTTTTCCTCACCACCGGTCGAGCGCGGTGCCGTCGACTGCGTTGGCCCCGCATGGGCGACCAGATAACCCGCCCCCTGGCGGGCCACGATATAGCCTTCGCTGAGCAGGCGGTCGTAGGCCGCCACAATGGTGTTGCGGGACAGGCCCAGCGAGGTCGCCAGCGCGCGCGTGGAGGGCAAGGGCTGACCCATGCGAAGACGGCCATCCAGGATCGCCGCCCGCAATTGTCCATGCAGCGCCTGCAGTCGGCCTCGCAGGGGAATATCCAGCGGGAAAGCCAGGGGTTGTTCCATGGCGGTGTCCGATAAGGCTGACTGGTCCTAAAGAATTCCCTTGTTCTGGATCTTTTTCAAGACCAGTGAAAACCCGACACTGTCGCCATCCACTCCACGGAGCCCCCGCCATGATCGAGCTGTACTTTGCCGCCACGCCCAATGGGTTGAAGCTCAAGCTATTCCTTGAAGAGGCCGGCCTGCCGTACTTCATCACCCCGGTGAGCCTGAGCAAGGGCGAGCAGTTCAAGCCCGAATTCCTGGCCATTTCGCCCAACAACAAGATCCCGGCCATCGTCGATCACGCTCCCGCCGGGGGCGGCGCGCCGGTGACGGTGTTCGAGTCCGGGGCGATCCTGCTCTATCTGGCGGAGAAGATCGGCCAATTCCTGCCCAACAACAGCCTCGCCCGCATCGAGGTGCTGGAGTGGTTGTTCTGGCAGGTGGCGGGGCTGGGCCCCATGGCCGGCCAGGCGGGGCATTTCAAGGTGTACGCGCCCGAGCCGGTGCCGTATGCGATCGACCGCTACACCCGCGAAGTCGCACGGCTTTACGGCGTGCTGGATCGCAGGCTGGAAGGACGCGAGTTCATTGCGGGCGAGTTTTCCATCGCCGACATCGCCTGCTATCCGTGGATCGTGCCGCATGAGGCGCATGGCCAGAACCTGGCGGATTTCCCGAACCTGGAGCGTTGGTTTATCGCCATCTCGCAGCGGCCGGCCACGGTGCGCACGTATGAAGGTGTCGAGAATGCGTACACGCCGAAACAGCCGCTGTCGGACGAGGAACGCCGCGTGTTGTTTGGCCAGGGTGCAGCGCCCAAGGCCTGAAGACTGCTGACAGGTTCTGACGCAATGGGCGGCTAGACTTCCAAATCGACAGCCACCTCTCATCCCTCGTCATTCCGGCGCAGGCCGGAATCCAGGAGCGATGAGCAGGGCTTTCGCACGAGGAGCCGGTGTGCGCACTCGCGACAACCAAACCTAATCGCTACTGGATTCCGGCCTGCGCCGGAATGACGAGCAAAGAACTGCCATGAAAACCTCCGACATCACTGCACTCGTAGTTCTGGGAGCCCTATGGGGCGCCTCGTTCCTGTTCATGCGCATGGGCGCGAACGAGTTCGGCGGCATGGCACTGGCCGGCATGCGCGCCATCGGCGCGGCGATCTGCTCGGCCCCGCTGCTGACACGCACACGGGTGACCGAGATGCGCACGCACTGGCGCGACATCGCCATCGTCGGCATCGCCAATTCAGCGCTGCCGTTCGTGCTGTTCTCATTCGCTGCGCAGAGTCTGCCGGCAGGCGTTTCGGCCATCTCCGATGCGATTGCGCCGCTGCTGGTCGCGCTGTCGGGCTGGATGCTGCTGGGCGAGAAGCTGAGCCCGATGCAGGCCAGCGGCCTGGTGATCGGCTTTACCGGTGTGGTGTGGCTGGTGGCCGGCACGGTGGGCTTTGGTGGTGGCACGCATGCCATGGGTTGGGCGATGGCCGCCTGCCTGGGTGCCAATGTCTGCTACACCTTTGGCGCGCACTACAGCCATCGCCGCCTGCGCAGCGGCGTCACGCCGCTCAGTGTCGCCACCGGCAGCCAGCTGGCCGCCGCCGTATTGCTGCTGCCCTTTACCGTCTGGATGTGGCCCGTCAGGACCCCGGGGTTGACGGCACGGCTGGCCGTACTGGGCCTGGCGGCCTTGTGCACATCGCTCGCCTACGTCCTGTTCTACGGCTTGATGGCCCGCGTGGGGGCCTCGCGCAGCATGGTGGTGATGTTTCTTATCCCGGTGTTCGGCGTGGTGTGGGGCCTGATCTTCCTGCATGAACCGGTCACCCTGGCGATGGCCGGCGGATGCATCGTTATCCTGCTCGGAGTGGCACTCACCACCGGTTTGCTGCGTCTGCGCCGTAACCGCGGGCCCGCGTCAAGCGAAGTAGTTGTAGAACACTCCTGAGCTCCGGCGGGTTTTCCCCGGCCCGCCGGCAAGCTGAGCCATAATCCCGGTTCACCTGCGCCCCGGCGCGGGTCTCTCCTTGTTGGAGCTGCAATGCGCCTGATCCACCCTGGCCGACTGGCCGCCCGCTTCCTCAGCCTGCTCTGCCTCTTGCTGGTCGCCTTGCCCGCGCTGGCTCAGGATGATCTGGACGGCCTGCTGCCGGTGACCGAGGCCTATAAGCTGACCGCCGACGCTTCCACGCCCGGCGTGGTGAAGCTGCATTGGACGATTGCGCCGGACTACTACCTCTACCGCGGCCGCATGAAGTTCAAGGCGGCGGACGGGGCGACGCTGGGCGAGGCGCAGCTGCCCGACGGCGAGAAGCACCACGATGAGTATCTCGGCGACGTGGAGACTTATCACCACGGCGTCGACGCGACCGTGCCGTACACCGTCGCGGCAGGCGCCACCGAACTGAAGCTCAGCGTGCAGTACCAGGGCTGCCACGAGGTGGATCCCAAGATCTGCTATCCGCCGCATACCGAGCAGCTGAGCCTGCCGGTGCCGGCCGGTGCGGGCGTGGCCGGCGGCGGCGATGCGATGAGCGCGGCGCTGGGCAAGCTCGGTTCCAGCAAGAGCGGCGGTGGCGCCACCCTCCCCGCCGAACAAGCCTTCCATCTGGAGGCGCTCGCCAAGGACCGCCAGCACCTGCTGCTGCGCTGGACCGTGGCCAAGGGCTACTACCTCTATCGCGACCAGACCGCGCTGAAGTTGAAGGATGCCAACGGCCTGACCCTTGCCAAGCCCGAGTGGCCGGCTGGCGTGGAACATGAGGATGCGCACTTCGGCAAGACCACGGTCTATTTCGACCAGATCGAATTGCCGGTGGCCATTGAAGGCGATACGTCGGCGCTCAAGAGCGTGAATCTGGAAGCCAGTTTCCAGGGCTGCCAGGACGGCGGCATCTGCTATCCGCTGATGACCCGCGCGCTCACCATCGACCTGAGCGCGACGACGCCTACCAGCGGCGCTGCCGCCGAGCCGGCGCCGGAAATGCCTCCGGCCGGCCTGGCCACCACTCCGCTGCAGGTGAGCCTGCTCACCGCGCTGCTGCTGGCCTTGGGCGGCGGCCTGGTGCTGAACCTGATGCCCTGCGTGCTGCCCGTGCTGTCGATCAAGGCGGTGGGTCTGCTGGAAAGTGGCGAGAGCCATACCAAGGCGCGTTCGCACGCCCTCTTCTATACGGCTGGCGTGCTGAGCACGTTCGCGCTGATCGGCGTCGCCATCGTCGCGCTGCGTTCGGCCGGCCATGCGCTGGGCTGGGGCGCGCAGTTGCAGCAGCCGGTGGTGGTGGGCGTGCTCGCCTGCGTGATGGTGGCCGTGGGTCTGTCAATGTCGGGCGTGGTGCAGTTTGGCACTTCGCTGGGCAATGTGGGCTCGGGCCTGGCCTCGCGCTCGGGCCATGCGGGCGACTTCTTCACCGGCGTGCTCGCGGTGGCCGTGGCCAGCCCGTGCACCGCGCCCTTCATGGGCAGCGCGCTGGCTTATGCCTTTGCCGCGCCGATGATCAATGCCTTGCTGGTGTTCCTGACCCTGGGCATCGGTCTGGCCCTGCCGTTCCTGGCGATAGGCTTCGTGCCGGCGCTGGCGCGGATGCTGCCGCGGCCGGGCGCGTGGATGGAAACGCTCAAGCAGGTGCTGGCGTTCCCGATGTACCTCACCGCCGTGTGGCTGATCTGGGTGCTGGCGCATCAGCGCGGCGCCGATGCGGTGGGCCTGGTGCTGGTGGCCGTGGTGCTGCTGTCGGCCACGCTGTGGTGGTTCGAGCGCAGCCGTTCGCGGGGCGCGTTCAGCCGGGTGGCGGTGGTCGTCCTGCTCGCACTCACCGTCGTGCCGCTGTTCTATCTGTCCAAGGTGCAGGCGCCGACGCAGGCTGCAGTCGCAACGGACGGCGTGGTCGCCTATACGCCGGAGAAGCTCGCGGAACTGCGCAAGGCCGGCACGCCGGTGTTCGTCGACATGACCGCCGACTGGTGCGTCACCTGCAAGGCGAATGAGCATGCGGTGCTCGACACCGACGCCTTCCGCGACCTGCTCAAGAAGACCGGCGCGGTCTATATGAAGGGCGACTGGACCGATGTGAACCCGACCATTGCCGCCTTCCTGCAGCAGTACCACTCGCCGGGCGTGCCGCTTTACGTGGTATTCCCCAAGGACGGCGGCGAAGGCCGCATGCTGCCGACGGTGCTCACTTCGTCGCTGGTCGAGGATGCGCTGACCAAGGCCGCCGGCACGCCGGTCGCCGCCAACCCATGATCAGCCGCGGCAACTGGATCATTCTGGGCGCCGCCGTGCTGGTCGCCGGTGTGGGCGGCTGGCTGCAGCACTCCAGCCAGCGCGCCCGTGTGCCGCAAGGCGTGCAGGTCGCCCAGGTGGGAGCAATAGCACCCGACGTGGCCTTGCGCGACCTGGACGGCAAGGAACATCGCCTGTCCGAGTACCGCGGCCGCCGCGTGCTGATCAACTTCTGGGCGAGCTGGTGCGGGCCGTGCCTGAAGGAGATGCCCGCGCTGGTGCAGGCACAGGCCAACGTCGGCGAAAAAGGCCCGATCATCGTCGGCGTCGCTATGGACGATCCGGCCAATGTGCGAACCTTCCTGGCCGCCCATCCGGTGAACTATCCGATCCTGTTGGGCAGCCTCGACAGCCCCAGCACCTCGCTGCGGCTGGGTAACGTCGGCGAAGTGCTGCCGTACAGCGTGCTTCTGGACGAGAACGGCCGTGTGCTGTTCAGTCGCCGGGGTGTCCTGGATGCCGACGACCTCAAGGCCTGGGCCGCGCCAGCCGCGCCCTGACGCGGTTTCGGCACCCATACGTCGCCGCACGGTTTAACGCTAACTTCTCCTTCAAACATCGCCGAACTGCGCCGAACTGGACAACATCCGCCGGGGCGCGCACACTCCGCGCCGGACGCCGGCCCTGCCGGCACAACCCAAGGTTAGGGCGTGGCGAAGATCCTGGTCCTGCACGGACCCAATCTCAATCTGCTGGGCAGTCGTGAGCCGGAGGTTTACGGACGCGACACGCTGGCCGATATCGACGCCTCGCTGATGCAGCGTGCCCAGAGCGCCGGACACGGCCTGGAAGCGTTCCAGTCGAACGCCGAGCACGCCCTGATCGACCGCATCCACCAGGCCCGCCTGGACGGCACGGCGATCATCCTGATCAATCCGGGCGCCTTCACCCACACCAGCATCGCCCTGCGCGACGCGCTGGCGGGCGTGGCCATCCCGTTCATCGAGCTGCATCTGTCCAACGTGCATGCCCGCGAAGCGTTCCGCCGGCATTCCTACCTCTCGGACATCGCCGTGGGCGTGATCTGCGGTTTTGGCGCAGACAGCTACCGGCTGGCATTGGATGCCGCCCTGAACCGGCTGGACCGCGCTGGCGCGTCCGCCTCCTGAATCCCGGGCCTGTCGCCCACATATTCCCATTCCGGCCGCTGCGGCGGCCTCAACGAAAAGGTTTGAACCATGGACCTGCGCAAGATCAAGAAGCTCATCGACCTGCTCGAGGAATCCAACCTCGCGGAACTTGAGATCAAGGAAGGCGAAGAGGTCGTTCGTTTGTCGCGCGTGCCCAAGGGCACCATGACCGCCGCCCCGGTAATGCAGGCCGCCCCGATGGTGGCCGCGCCCGTCGCCGTCGCCGCGCCGGTGGAAGCCGCGCCTGCCGAGGCCGCCCTGCCCGCCGGTCATGTGGTGAAGGCGCCGATGGTCGGCACGTTCTACGCCTCGTCCAGCCCGGGCGCAGCGGCCTTCGTGAAGGTCGGCCAGCAGGTCAAGGCTGGCGAGACGCTGGGCATCATCGAAGCGATGAAGATGTTCAACCAGATCGAGGCTGACGTGGCCGGCACCGTGACGGCCATCCTGCTCGAAAACGGCCAGTCGGTGGAATTCGACCAGCCGATGTTCGTGATCGCCTGAGCCGGCTGACCGATCATGCCCATGCTCGAAAAAGTCGTCATCGCCAACCGCGGCGAAATCGCCCTGCGCGTGCTGCGCGCCTGCCACAGTCTGGGCATCAAGACCGTGGCGGTGCACTCCACCGCAGACCGTAATCTCAAGCACGTAGGCCTGGCCGACGAGTCGATCTGCATCGGCCCGGCGCCGTCCATCGACAGCTATCTCAATATCCCGCGCATCATCGCCGCGGCGGAAATCACCGACGCCCAGGCCATCCACCCGGGTTACGGCTTTCTGTCCGAGCGAGCCGACTTCGCCGAACAGGTGGAACAGTCGGGCTTCATCTTCATCGGCCCCACCGCGGACGTGATCCGTTTGATGGGCGACAAGGTGGAAGCGATCCGCGCCATGAAGGCCGCCGGCGTGCCGTGCGTGCCGGGCTCGGGTGGCCCGCTTGGCGACAATGTGGAAGAGAACATCCGCATTGCGCGCGAGATCGGCTACCCGGTGATCATCAAGGCCGCCGGTGGCGGCGGTGGCCGCGGCATGCGCGTGGTGCGCACCGAGGCTCACCTGGGCAACGCCGTCACCATGACCAAGCAGGAAGCGAAGGCCGCTTTCGGCAACGATCAGGTGTACATGGAGAAGTTCCTGGAAAATCCGCGCCACGTGGAAATCCAGGTGCTGGCCGATGGCCAGGGCAACGCCATCCATCTGGGCGAGCGCGACTGCTCCATGCAGCGTCGCCACCAGAAGGTGGTCGAAGAAGCACCCGCACCGGGCATCACGCCGGAACTGCGCGAGCAGATCGGCAAGGTGTGCGTGGATGCGTGCCTGCGCATCGGCTATCGCGGCGCCGGCACCTTCGAATTCCTGTTCGAAGACGGCCGCTTCTACTTCATCGAGATGAACACCCGTATCCAGGTGGAGCATCCGGTGACCGAGCTGATCACCGGCATCGACCTGGTGCGCGAGCAGTTGCTGATTGCCGGTGGCGAGAAGCTGTCGATCAAGCAGTCGGACATCAAGATCCACGGTCACGCGATCGAGTGCCGCATCAACGCGGAAGATCCCGACTCCTTCTTGCCTTCGCCGGGCACGGTCAAACGTTTCGAGGCGCCGGGCGGCCCGGGCGTGCGCGTCGATACGCACCTGTACGACGGCTACCGCATTCCGCCGAACTACGACTCGATGATCGGCAAGCTGATCGTGCACGGCCCGGATCGCGAAACCGCCATCGCGCGCATGCGCCTGGCGCTCGCCGAGACGGTGATCGAAGGGGTGAAGTGCAATATCCCGCTGCAGCAGCGCATCATGGCCGACGCCGGTTTCCAGCAGGGTGGACAGAACATCCACTACCTGGAAAAGCGCATGGCCGAACAGAAGGAAAAGGCCGCCCACGGCGGCTGATGTGTGGCCGGCGAGTCGTCCCGACGACTCGCCGGTTTGCCTGACCACGATGTCTGCCCTGCTCACACTGCGCGAAGCGATCGACGCCATCACCGAGGCCTTCGACGAAGGCGATGGCTGGGATCGCTATGCCTGGGTCTATATCCGCGGCAAGATCACCGAGCCTTCGTGCAGGCTGTATCTCTCGCACGTCGGCGATGAGGAAGAAGCGCTGATTGCCGATCACGGCGCCGCGCTGCCTGAGTTCGCTGCGCAACATGAGCTGGGCCATTTTCTTGAAGCGGCGGATTTCGCCGAAGTGCTGTTTGTGCAGCCGCGGCAGCAGCCGTCGCCCACACTAGAGGATTTCGCGCGTGCGCTGGAGTATTACCGCAAGCACGATGGTTTTTTGGGTGTGCCGCCCGCAGGCCCCTTGTAGGAGCGCACTTGTGCGCGACCGCAACACCGCACGCTAGCCCCACCATTCAAATTCGCGAACTCGCCGGGCAACCGCGCCACGACCAGCCACCGAGGCGCACCGAAGCTCCGCGGTCGCGCACAAGTGCGCTCCTACAAGGGAGAGAGACACCGTAGCCCCCACTTCGGCGACAATGCACGCCTAATATCGCAGGATCGCCCCATGCCCTGGCTTGAACTCTCCCTCACCGTCCGCGCCGAACAGCAGCCTCGTGTCGAAGAGGCGCTCGATGATCTGGGCGCGCTTTCGATCACGCTGCAGGACGCCGATGCGGAAACGCCGGACGAGCAGGCCATCTTCGAGCCCGGCGTGGGCGAACTGCCGCTGTGGCCGACCATCACGCTCAACGCGCTGTTCGAAGCCGAGACGGATCGGCGCGGCCTGGGCGAAGCCCTGGGCGACCTGCTGCCGTGGCTGGAGCCGGACCAGATGCTGTTCCGCGACGTGGCCGACGAGAACTGGGAGCGCGCGTGGATGGACCAGTTCAAGCCGATGCCGTTCGGCCGGCGCCTGTGGATTTATCCGTGGAACATCGAGCCGCCCGTCGATGAGGACATCGTGGTCGTGCGCCTGGACCCGGGCCTCGCCTTCGGCAGCGGTACGCACCCGACCACGGCGCTGTGCCTGGCATGGCTGGACAGCCTGGATCTGCAGGGCAAGAGCGTGATGGATTTCGGCTGCGGCTCGGGCATCCTTGCCATCGCCGCGCTCAAGCTCGGCGCCGCCGGCGCGGTGGGCGTGGACAATGATCCCCAGGCACTCATCGCCTCGGCCGACAACGCCGAACGCAACGAGGTGGCCGATCGCCTCACCGTGTATCTGCCCGAAGATCTGATTGCAGAACCGGCGGACGTCTTCATCGCCAATATCCTTGCCGGTCCGCTGGGCGAACTGGCGCCGACCTTTGCCGCCGCCGCCAAGCCAGGCGCGCCGTTTGCCATCTCCGGCATCCTGCACGGCCAGGAAGAAGAGCTGCTGGCGCGCTATGCGGAGTGGTTCGAGGACTTGCGCGTGGATACCCAGGAAGACTGGGTGCGCATCAGCGGCCGACGCGCAGGGACGCGCTAGTACAGAGCCACTGAGTGACCGTTCACGATACCGGCATGCCCGCGGGTGATTTGTCTCGCGCGGTGCACTAGGCTTGTTGCAATCCGGTCACCACGGTCCGCATGTACGCCCAATGTCCCGAATGCCTCACCGTGTTCTCGCTGAACACGGAAACGCTTGCGCAGGCGCGCGGCGAGGTCGTGTGCGGACATTGCGAGACGGTATTCGATGCCTTGGCCAGCCTGAGCGACCAGCTGCCGCCGGAGCCGTTCGAGCACCTGCCCCCGCGCATGCCCGAGACGCCACCGCGGCTGGATCTGGCGGTCTATCGGCCATCGGCGGAGCCGGCGGTCGTGGCGGAGGCGCCGGCACCACACGATGTGCTCGACGAATTCGCCCACCTGGTGGTGGCGCCGCGCTTCGCGCGCAAACCGGAGAAGAAGCGCCGCTGGCCCTGGATCACCGCCTGCAGCCTGCTGCTGCTGGCACTGGGCGGGCAGCTGGCATGGGCCAAGCGCGATGCGCTGATCAGCGACGACACGGCGGGCCCGCTGCTGAGAGAGGCCTGCGACACGATGGGTTGCCAGCTGCCTCTCGTGCAGGACATTACGCGGCTGAGCCTGGTCGCGCGCGACGTGCAGGCCCATCCATCGGTGCCGGGCGCGCTGCTGATCACCGCCAACGTGCACAACGACGCGCCGTTCGCACAGCCTTATCCGGTGGTGTCGATCACCTTGTCCGATGCGAACGGCAGCAAGCTCGCCATGCGGCGGCTGCGGCCCAGCGAATACCTCGGCGACAACGCCACTCTGCAAAAAGGCATACCGCCCGATGGCAGCGCGGCCTTGATGCTTGAAGTGGAAGATCCCAGCGGCAAGGCCGTGGCGTTCGAGTTCGATTTCGAATAGACGTCCATTTGATGGCGCGCCATGCAGCGGCCGGCATCGTCTCAGGCCGGTTCGCCGGATTCACACAGGCACATGTCGTGCCACCAATGCAAGTGAATGTCCATAGGACATTTTGGTTGCGTGATCCAAATGCGGTCCCGCCAAACGGGTACTTAAAATTCTCGGCACGCGAGGGTACACTCGCTCCTTCGTCTTGTGCTGCACCCGGCGTTCCATGCGAGCCGCCGCCAGCGGTATTTGCCATAAACACTGCAGCGGCCCACGTAGTCGCTGCGTTAGAACGTGAGGGGAAATGCCCGTGAACGCCGTACGACTGCCTGCCAGCGAGTCTCCGAAAGAGACATCGTCGCAGAGCGCCTTGAGCGAATGCGTCAGCCGCACCGTGCGCCGCTATCTTGCCGATATCGGCGATACGGAATGCGACGAAGGTCTGCACGCGCTCGTCATCCGCGAAGTCGAAGGCCCCCTCCTGCGTGAAGTGCTGGCCTGGCACGACGGCAACCAGAGTCGCGCGGCTGCCGTACTCGGCATCAATCGCGCCACGCTGCGCAAGAAGCTCGCCGCACACGGCCTGCTGTAACACTGCTGCATCATGCGCGCCGGTGGCGCGCATCCCCTTGCATTTGGCCATCCAACTGGCGCACCGCCCGCTTTCAGGCGGCGCCCGCCCCAGGCGGCTATAATGCCCGGCTTCCCCGTCCTGGAAGCCGTCATGCCTGCCTCTGCCGTATCCCCCATTCGTCGCGCGCTGCTTAGCGTGTCCGATAAGACCGGACTGATCGCGCTCGGCCAGCGCCTGCACCAGGCTGGCGTGGAGCTGCTCTCCACCGGCGGCAGCGCCAAGGCGTTGCGTGAGGCGGGCATCCCGGTCAAGGACGTCAGCGACGTCACCGGCTTCCCCGAGATCATGGATGGCCGCGTCAAGACCCTGCATCCCAAGGTGCATGGCGGCCTGCTCGGTCGCCGCGGCACGGACGACGCCGTGATGAGCGAACTGGGCATCGCGCCGATCGACCTGCTGGTGCTCAATCTCTATCCGTTCGAGCAGACCGTGGCACGGGCCGATTGCACGCTGGAAGAAGCGATCGAGAACATCGACATCGGCGGCCCGGCGATGCTGCGTTCTGCCGCCAAGAACTGGAACGACGTGGGCGTGCTCACCTCGCCGGACCAGTACGACGAGGCGCTGGCGGAAATCGAAACGCATGGCGGCCTCACGCGCGCCACGCGCTTCAGGCTCGCCGTCGCCGCGTTCAATCGCGTTTCCAACTACGACGGCGCGATCAGCGATTATCTCTCCGCGCTCAAGCTCAATGACGATTACGACACCATCGCCGGCCATGACGCGTTCCCGGCGCAGGCCAATGGTCGCTTCGTGAAGATGATGGATCTGCGCTACGGCGAGAACCCGCACCAGCAGGCCGCGTTCTACCGCGACCTGTATCCCGCGCCGGGCACGCTGGCCACGTTCCGCCAGCTGCAGGGCAAGGAGTTGTCGTTCAACAACATCGCCGACTCTGATGCCGCGTGGGAATGCGTACGTAGTTTTACCAAGCCGGCCTGCGTCATCGTCAAACACGCGAACCCGTGCGGCGTGGGAGTGAGCCTGGATGGCATCGGCCGTGCTTATGATCTGGCCTACCAGACCGATCCCACCTCGGCCTTCGGCGGCATCATCGCCTTCAACCGCGTGGTGGATGCGGCCACGGCCAAGGCCATCGTGGATAGGCAGTTCGTGGAAGTGGTGCTCGCGCCCGGCTACGAAGACGCAGCGCTCAAGGCCTTCGCCAAGAAGACCAATGTGCGCGTGCTGGAAATTCCGCCGCCGGCCGACGGCGACCTGAGCAAGGCCCATCCCGGCAACGATTGCCGTCGCGTGGGTTCGGGCCTGCTGATCCAGACCGCCGACCGCGCCATGGTCAAGGCCGAGGACCTGAAGATCGTCACGAAGCGCGCACCCACGCCCACCGAGATCGACGACCTGATCTTCGCGTGGAAGGTGGCCAAGTACGTCAAGAGCAATGCCATCGTCTATGCCAGGAACCGCCAGACCATCGGCGTGGGCGCGGGCCAGATGAGCCGCGTGTACAGCGCCAAGATCGCCGGCATCAAGGCCGCCGACGAGAAGCTGGAAGTGCGCGGCTCGGTGATGGCGTCCGATGCGTTCTTCCCGTTCCGCGATGGCATCGACGCGGCGGCTGCCGCCGGCATCCAGGCCGTGATCCAGCCGGGTGGTTCGATGCGCGATGCGGAAGTGATTGCAGCAGCGGACGAGCATGGCATGGCGATGGTGTTCACGGGCATTCGCCATTTCAGGCACTGATTAGCAGTTTTAGCGATACGAAAAGAGGCGCCCCTGGGCGCCTTTTTTCTTGGTGGATACCCACCTGAGACAAATCTGATATCGCCCCAGATCAGACAGTTCTTATGTTTCGCGCAGACCCTCGAGCGGACCATGTGCTTCGTGGACGGCAAGGACGTCCGGCAAGCCAAACGGAAACGGCCATCACTTTCCTCTTCCGCTTAAGGGTCTTGTCATGAACGCCATTTATCGCATTGTGTGGAACGCTGTCACCGCCCGCTGGGTCGTCGCCTCTGAACTGGCCAAGGGCCGCAAGAAGATGTCCAAGGCACGTGGCAGCCGTGCTGTCGCCGTGGCGGCCACCATCGCGGTTGGCCTGATGAGCGCGATCGCATCCACGCATGTCAGCGCCGCCGAATTCATCGGCAACACCGATGCCTGCTCCGGCTCAACCGGGACGATCACCATGACCTACGGCAGCGGCACGGACGCAACGGCGAACTCCGAAGGTATCGCCATTGGCGCCGGCGCCATCGCATCGGCCGCCTGCGCCAGTACCGGTGGTGTCTACTGGGGCTATTCGGCCATCGCCATGGGCACGCATGCGACCAGCCTCAAAGGCGGCATCGCTATGGGTTACGGCTCGTACTCCAACGGCGTCGACAGCCTGGCGCTCGGTGCGGCGGCAGGCGCCACCGGCCGCAGCACCGTCGCCCTCGGCGCGGGTGCGAACGACAATGGACGCAACAACGTGGTTTCCGTGGGTCTGGGCGCTGGCCCGATCGCCCCCAACTACCCGGGCGGCACCACTCCGAATGCCGGCGCTGTGCCGCAGACGCGCCAGCTGATCAATATGGCCGCCGGTACGGCTGCCACCGACGCGGTCAACGTGTCACAGGTCACCCCGGTCGTCACTGCCCTGGGCGGCGGCGCTGCGTTCAACAGCAGCACAGGCGCCGTCACTGGCCCGAGCTATGCACTGGCCAATGCCAACAGCATCAACGGCAGCACGGGCGCCGCTACGGATGTGGGCAGTGCATTCGGCACGGTCGATGCCGCGCTGGGCAAACTCAATACCTCCATGGCTCAGAAGACCAGCGACATCGCCGGCAACACCACCTCGATCAACGACATCACCAATCGGATCAACAACGGTACCGTGGGCCTGGTGCAGCAGGCAGCCGCCGGTGCAGACCTGACCGTGGGCGGCGCTACCGACGGTGCTGCGGTGAACGTCGCCGACAAGAACGGCAACGCCCGCACTCTGAAGAACGTCAAAGCCGGCGTGAACGACAAGGACGCCGTCAACATGTCGCAGCTCAACGCGACCAACGCCGCCGTGACGCAGAACACGGCGAATATCTCCTCGCTGGACCAGCGCGTCACCACCAACGAAGGCGACATCGGCACGATCAACACCAACATCAGCCATATCGATGCCCGCGTCACCCAGAACACCACGGACATCTCCTCGCTGGACAAGCGCGTCACCACCAACGAAGGCGACATCAGCTCGCTCACCACCAATGTCAGCAACATCGACGCCCGCGTCACCCAGAACACCAACAGCATTTCTTCGCTGGATGGCCGCGTGACGAATGTGGAAGGCGGCGTCAGCAACCTCACCAACCAGATCAACAGCGGTTCGGTGGGCATGGTGCAGCAGGCGTCGGCCGGTGCGGACCTGACGGTGGGCAACGCCACCGATGGCGCGGCGGTGGACTTTGCCGACAAGAACGGCAACGCCCGCACGCTGAAGAACGTCAAAGCCGGCGTGAACGACAAGGATGCCGTCAACATGTCGCAGCTCAACGCGACCAATACGGCCGTGACGCAGAACACCACGGATATCTCCTCGCTGGACAAGCGTGTCACCACCAACGAGGGCGACATCGGCACGATCAACACCAACGTCAGCAACATCGACGCCCGCGTCACCCAGAACACCAACAGCATCTCCTCGCTGGACGGACGCGTGACGAACGTGGAAGGCAAAGTCAGCAACCTCACCAACCAGATCAACCAGGGCGAGCTCGGCCTGGTGAAGCAGGACGCCAGCAGCAAGGTGGTGACGGTGGCCAAGGACACCGGCGGCAAGCGAGTGGACATGGCGGGCACCGAGGGCGAGCGCACGGTGACAGGCGTGGCCGAAGGCGACGTGAGCGCGTCCAGCAAGGATGCCGTCAACGGCAGCCAGCTGTTCGCCACCAACCAGCAGGTCGCACAGAACACCGCCGCCATTGCCGGCAACACGGCATCCATCGCCAGCCTGAGCCAGTCGATCAACAACATCACGACCGGCGGCAACGGCGTGAAGTTCTTCCACGCCAACTCAGCAGCCATCGACTCCGTCGCCTCGGGCCGCGAGTCGGTGGCGGTGGGCGGCGGTGCGCAGGCGACGGCGAGCCAGTCGGTGGCGCTGGGTTCGGGTTCGGTGGCGGACCGCGACAACTCGGTGTCGGTAGGTTCGCAGGGCAACGAGCGCCAGATCACCAACGTGAAGGCGGGTACCGCCGATACGGATGCCGTGAACGTGGCGCAGCTGAAGGCCGCTGGCGTGATCAACGGCGACGGCTCGGCCAATGCCGCCGTGACGTACGACCACAACGCGGACGGCTCGGCCAACCATGGCAGCGTCACACTGGGCAACGGTCAGACGGCTGGCGGCACGACCATCCACAACGTGACGGCCGGCGCGGCCGACATGGATGCGGTGAACGTGGCGCAGCTCAACGCGGTCGTATCCCAGGCCACCAGCACGTCGAACGCGATCGCTTCCAACGATGCCGCTGCACCTGCGGCCAAGGCGACCGGCGAGCACTCGGCGGCGATTGGCGGCGGCTCTGTGGCTGACCGCGACAACACCGTGTCGGTGGGTTCGCAGGGCAACGAGCGCCAGATCACCAACGTCAAGGCCGGTGCGACCGACACGGATGCGGTGAACGTCGCCCAGATGAACCAGGCAAGCGGCTCGGCCACCAGCAGCGCCAACAGCTACACGGACCAGCAGGTGGGCAACGTTGCCAAACAGGTCGCCGGCATGCAGCAGCAGATGGACGACCAGTTCCGCAACGTCAACAAGCGCATCAGCGGCAACAACGCCATGAGCACCTCCATGATGACGATGGCGGCCAGCCTCGGCGGCATCGAGACGCAGAACCGCTTCGGTGCCGGCACCGGCTTCTCCAACGGCTCCAAGGCGATTTCCGTCGGCTACCAGCGCGCCATCAGCAAGCGCGCCAACATCACCGTCGGTGCCTCGGTCACCGGTGGCGACAGCTCGGTCGGCGTGGGCGTGGGCATGGGCTGGTAAGCAGGAAATCACGCGGGCAAAAGAAAAGGGCGTCCAGCAAGGACGCCCTTTTTCTTGGCCGGCACCAACGTTGCAGGCCGGCTCCAGCGTTTCAGCTTTCCGCGGCGACACCGACCTTGGGGCTACGCCCTTCCACCCTCTGGGCATACTTCTTCGCCAACACCGCACACGTCATCAGCTGGATCTGATGGAACAGCATGATCGGCAGCACGATGGCGCCCAGCGGATGGCCGGCAAACAGCACCTTGGCCATCGGCACACCGCTGGCGAGACTCTTCTTGGATCCGCAGAAAACGATGGTGATTTCATCCTCGCGCTTAAAGCCCAGTGCACGCGCACCGTAGCGGGTAACGATGAGCGCAATGGCGAGCAGCACGGCGTTGACGATCAGCAGGCCGCCGAGCACGGGCAGTGGGATCTGCTTCCACAAGCCCTGCAGCACCGCCGCACTGAAGGCCGTGTAGACGACCAGCAGGATCGAGCCCTGGTCGACGAAGGACAGCAGCGAGCGGTTGCGTTCCACCCAGCGGCCGATCCAGCGCTGCGCGACCTGGCCGGCCACGAACGGCACCAGCAGTTGCAGCACGATGGCGCCGATGGCATCCCAGTTCATGCCGCCCTGCCCGTGCGATTCCAGCATCACGCCAACCAGCAGCGGCGTGATGAAGATGCCAAGCATGCTCGAGGCGGAGGCGGAACAAATCGCCGCCGGCACATTGCCGCGCGCCATCGAGGTGAAGGCGATCGATGACTGCACCGTCGAGGGCAGCGTGCACAGGAACAACACGCCCAGGTAAAGCGAAGGCGTCACCAGCGGGGACAGCACGGGACGCAGCAGCAGTCCCAGCACCGGGAACAGCACGAAAGTACTGGCCAACACCGTCAGATGCAGGCGCCAGTGCGTCATGCCGGCCACCACGGCTTCGCGCGAGAGCTTGGCGCCGTGCAGGAAGAACAGCAGTGCGATGGCCATGTCGGTGAGCACATTGAACACGCTCGCCGTGGTGCCGCGGCAGGGCAACAGGCTGGCCAGCACCACCGTGACGATCAGGGCGCAGGTGAAGCGGTCGGGCAGGAAGCGACTCAGGGACATGGCCGTGGCACGCGCAAATCGGGGACTGCGCTATTGGACTGCCAGACCATTGATTAATCAAATCGTTTTATCTGATCCACTGATACACTATTGGCATGAATATCAGCCTGCGCCAGCTTCGTGCCTTTCTTGCCGTGGCCCGCCAGCAGCATTTCCGCCGGGCGGCGGAGAGCATGCACCTGAGCCAGCCGGCGGTGAGCCGCCATATCGCGGATCTGGAAGCGGAGCTGGGCATCCGCCTGTTCGATCGCACCACCCGCGAAGTGCTGCCCACCGAGGCGGGCCGCTATCTGGAAAGCGCGATCGGGCGCGTGCTCGACGAACTGGAGGGCGTGCTCTCGCACGTGCACTCGGAAAGTGAGCGCAAGCGCGGCAAGGTGCATGTGGCCTCGGTGCCCACTTTGTCAGCGGGCTTGATGCCCCAGTGCATCGCCGACTGCGCTGCGCGCTATCCCGAACTCACCATCCAGTTGCACGACCAGGCGCAAACCATGGTGCTGGATAGCGTGCGCGGCGGCGAAGTGGATTTCGGCGTGGCGATCGATCCGCCGCTCACCGGCGAATTTGATAGCGAACGCCTGTTGCGCGATCCGTTTGTGCTGGTCTGCCGGCCCGATCATCCGCTCGCGCAGCTCGAACGCGTGCCCTGGCGCAAGTTGCAGGGGCAGCCATTGATCCTGCTCGACTATTCCTCCGGCAGCCGTCGCCTGATCGATCACGCGCTGGCGAGCCGCGGTATCGAGGCCAACATCGTGCAGCAGACTGGCCACACGTTCACTACGTTCCGCATGGTCGAAGCGGGGCTTGGCATCAGCGTGAGCCCCGCACTGGCGCCGCCGCCACCCACCCTGGTGACGCGACCGCTGACGCCGCAGGAAAGTCGCGAGGTGGTGTTGATCAAGCGCCGGCAGCGGTCGCTGTCGCCGTTGGCGATGCTGGTTTGGGAGCGGCTGCGCGAGCTGACCCGCACGATGTAACCGCGCCCTGTGGGAGCGCACCCTGTGCGCGACTGGGCGTCTCGGCTAGAACCGGACGTTCCAGTGTCATGAGGGCTTGTCGCGCACAGGGTGCGCTCCCACAGTTTTTTTGAGGGGGTCGAACGGTGATGATCGAGGCGATGCCGGAATCACGCTTCGTTGAATGCGCAGCACCTAGCCTCGCCCTCTTCTTCTGAGGCTCTCGTCATGCGCTACAAGCTTTACTACTGGAGCGGCATCCAGGGACGCGGCGAATTTGTTCGGCTCGCACTGGAGGATGCCGGCGCCGACTACGACGATGTCGCGCGCGAACAGGGCGACCAGGCCATGATGCCGTTCCTGCACGGCAAACATCCGGGCGCGTTGCCATTCGCGCCGCCCTTTTTATCCGCGGGCAAGCAGGTGATTGCGCAGGCCGCCAACATCCTTGCGTACCTGGGGCCTCGCCATGGCCTGGTGCCCGCATCAGAATCCGCGCAGCGCTATGCGATGCAACTGCAGCAGACGGTGACCGATATCGTCGCCGAGGTGCACGACACGCATCACCCGATATCCGGTGATCTGTACTACGAGCAGCAACGCAGCGAGGCGCGCAAGCGTTCCAACGCGTTCTGCGAAGCGCGCATCCCCAAATTCCTGGGCTATTTCGAGCAAGTGCTCGACCGTGGCGATGGACGCCACGCGATTGGGCGCCGCCACTCCTATGTGGATCTGTCGCTGTTCCAGCTGATGTCGGGACTGGACTATGCGTTTCCCAATGCGATGAAAGCCATCCGCCGTCGCACCACGAAACTCAGTGCATTGCAGGACCGCGTGGCCGAGCGGCCGAATATCGCGGCCTATCTGGCCTCGGATCGACGCATTGCGTTCAACGAGGACGGCATCTTCCGCCACTACCCGGAACTGGACGAGCGCTAGAACACCGCGATGATGATCGCGCCGAGCACGATCAAACCGCCGCCGATCGCCAGCGACCAGCTCAGCTGTTCGCCCAGCAACAACACGCCGAGCACGATGGCGATGGCCACGCTCAATTTGTCGATGGGCGCGACGCGGCTCACCGGACCCAACTGCAACGCGCGGTAATAGCAAAGCCATGAGAGGCCCGTGGCGATGCCCGACAGCACCAGGAAGACCCAGCTGCTGGTGGGCAACCCCGTGGGGCGCGCCCATTCGTTGCGCAGGCTGAGAATGCCGGCCGTGACCAGCAGGATCACGATGGTGCGAATGAAAGTGGCGAGGTTGGAGTTGATGCCCGCCACGCCGAGCTTGCCGAACAATGCCGTCAGCGCGGCGAAGAACGCCGAACCCAACGCAAACAGCAGCCAGCTCTCGCGCAGATTCATTCGGTCCTCGCCGCTGGCAGTCGCACGGACTTACTGGCCGCCGTTGTCCTGGTCTTCGGCGGACTTGCTCTTGCCCCACTCCATCACCTTGTACATCACCGGCTTCACCGGCTCGCCAGCCTGATTGGACCAGGCGCCCTTCTGGTCGACGATATAGGTCTGCGGAATGCCGCTCTTGGGCGTCACCACCACCATGTAGACCTGGCCGCTGCGGCTGTATTCCTGGATGGTCTGGTCGCCCTGCGTGACCACTCTCACCTGCGGCGGCGCATTGCCGTTGGCATCGCGCGGCTGGGCGTCGGAGGTGGCCGGGGAGGAAGTCTCTGGTGCGCTCAGGGTGGCTTCCGTATCCGCGGAGACATTGCCCGATGCCGATTTCTTGGTGGCGGCGGACTTGGGCGCGGGGGCTGTCTTGGGCGCCGGCGGCGGGGGCGTCGCCTTCACACCCGGGTCGTTCATGCCCGGCGGCGGCGGGGCCGGCGGAAACTGGCTGGCGGACGACTGGGCAAGCGCATGGGACGCGATGGCCACACCAAGAACGGCAAGCAAAGCGACGGGTTTCATGATGATGGCCTCCTGTGGAGAGTGGAGCATATCAGCGCCGAACCGCACGGCTCGTGAAGCGTCCCCGGAGCGTCGCGGAGGGACCGGGACGGCGTTGCGCCGCGCCTCAACCCACAGCCGTGCAGCCCGGTGCACGCGTGCGACAATTGCGGCATGGCCAAGCTCATCCTGATCGACGGTTCCTCCTACCTCTACCGCGCCTTCCATGCGCTCCCACCGCTCACCAATTCGCAGGGCGAGCCCACCGGCGCGCTGTTTGGCGTGGTGAACATGCTGCGCGCCACGCTCAAGGCCAAGCCCGATTACGTGGCCTTTGTCAGCGATGCGCCGGGGCCCACCTTCCGCAACCAGCTCTACGACCAGTACAAGGCCAATCGCCCGCCCATGCCGGACGATTTGCGCGCCCAGGTGGACCCCATGCTCGCCATCGTCGGCGCGCTCGGCTTTCCCATCCTGCGCGTGGCCGGGGTAGAAGCCGACGACGTGATCGGCACGCTCACCGAGCAGGCGCACGCGCAAGGTATCGAGGTGGAGATTTCCACCGGCGACAAGGATCTCGCGCAGCTGGTGCGCCCTGGCGTCACCCTGGTCAACACCATGACCAACACCACCACCGACAGCGCGGGCGTAATGGACAAGTTCGGCGTCGAGCCCTCGCAAATCGTGGATTTTCTTTCGCTCACCGGCGACACCGTGGACAACGTGCCGGGCGTGCCCAAGTGCGGCCCCAAGACCGCGGCGAAATGGCTGGCCGAATACGGCACGCTGGATAACCTGATTGCCAACGCCGACAAGATCGGCGGCAAGATTGGCGAGAGCCTGCGCGCCGCGCTGCCGCAGCTGCCGCTGTCGCGCGACCTGGTGACGATCAAGCTCGATGTGCCGCTGGATGAGTCGGTATCGCAGCTGACGTTCCGCGAACGGCATAGCGAGGCATTGCGCGAGTTGTACACGCGCTACGACTTCAAGGCGGCGCTTAAGGAAATGGATGCCGAAGCCGGCGCAACAACCACACCTGTGGGAGCGCACCCTGCGCGCGACGCGGGCGCAGCGGTCTTAGCCGACGCTACCGACACGGCCAGTCGCGCACAGGGTGCGCTCCCACAAGAGCCTGAGCACGCGGCGAATCTTGCGATGGCCGGCCAATACGAACTGGTCACCACGCAGGCGCAGTTCGAAAGCTGGCTGGCAAAGATCGCCACGGCGCCGCTGGTGTCGTTCGATACCGAAACCACCTCGATCGATTCGATGCAGGCCGACATCGTGGGCCTGAGCCTGTCGGTGGAACCGGGCCATGCCTGTTATGTGCCGCTGGCGCACGACTATCCCGGCGCGCCCGCGCAGCTGTCGCGCGAGCAGGTGCTCGCCACGCTCAAGCCGTTCTTCGAGGACGCGACCCGTCCCAAGATGGGACAGCACGCCAAGTACGACATCAATATCCTGTCCAACTACGGCATCCATCTGCGCGGCCTCAAGCACGATTCCATGCTGGAGTCGTATATCTGGAATGCCACGGCCACGCGCCACGACATGGATTCGCTGGCGCGCAAATACCTGGGCGTGGAAACGATCAAGTACGAGCAGGTTGCAGGCAAGGGCGCCAAGCAGATTTCGTTCTCGCAGGTGGATCTGGACACCGCCTGCCGCTACGCCGCCGAAGATGCCGACATCACGCTGCGCCTGCACCACGCGCTGTGGCCGAAGCTGGAGAGCGAGCCGTCGCTGCGCTCGGTCTACGAAAACATCGAGATACCGCTGATTCCCGTGCTCGCCTCGATGGAACAGCGCGGCGTGCTGATCGACGTCAGCGAGCTTCGCATGCAGAGCCAGCAGCTCGGCAAGCGCATGCTGGAACTGCAGCAGGAAGCGTGGAAAGGCGCGGGGCACGAGTTCAACCTTGATTCGCCCAAGCAGTTGCAGGCCGTGCTGTTCGATGAGCTCGGGCTGTCGGCGAAGGTGAAGACGCCGACTGGCCAGCCGTCCACCAACGAGGAAGCGCTGGCCGCCATCGCGGACGATCACGCGCTGCCGCGCCTGATCCTCGACTATCGCGGGCTGGCCAAGCTGCGTTCGACCTATACGGACAAGCTGGCGGAGATGGTCAATCCGCGCACCGGGCGCGTGCACACCAGTTATCACCAGGGTTCGGTGGCCACGGGGCGCGTGTCCTCGTCCGATCCCAACCTGCAGAACATTCCCATCCGCACCGAAGAGGGCCGCCGCATCCGCCAGGCCTTCGTGGCGCCACCGGGTTGGGTGGTGCTGGCTGCCGACTATTCGCAGATCGAGCTGCGCATCATGGCGCACCTGTCCGGCGATGAAGGGCTGGTCAAGGCATTCAAGGAAGGCGGCGACGTGCATCGCGCCACCGCCGCCGAAGTGTTCGGGCTGGCGCCTGAAGAAGTGAGCGCCAACCAGCGCCGCGCGGCCAAGGCGATCAACTTTGGCCTGATGTACGGCATGAGTGCGTTTGGTCTTGCACGCCAGCTCGGCGTGGATCGCGGCGAAGCCAGCGACTATATGGCGCGCTACTTCGCGCGCTATCCGGGCGTGCATGCCTTCATGGAAGCGACGCGCCAGCAGGCGCATCGCGACGGCTATGTGGAGACGCTGTTCGGCCGCCGCCTGTATCTGGAAAACCTGCAGTCGCGCAACCAGGCACTGCGCGCCGGGGCCGAACGCGCCGCGGTGAATGCGCCGATGCAGGGCACCGCGGCGGACATCATCAAGCGCGCCATGCTCGCCGTGCACGACTGGCTGCAACCCCGCGACGACGCGCACATGCTGATGCAGGTGCACGATGAACTGGTCTTCGAGGTGCGTCAGGATGTGGTCGAGGAGGTGCGTGCCGGGGTTGTCTCACGCATGTCGGCGGCCGCGGAGCTGTCCGTGCCGCTGCTGGTGGAGGCTGGGGTGGGCAAGAATTGGGATGAGGCGCACTGAGGGTGAGATGGGGGGCTCCAGCACCCTCTTCCTCCACCTGTGGGAGCGCACCCTGTGCGCGACGACCCATCGGAGAGGTGGCCCTCAGCGCCGCTGTCGCGCACAGGGTGCGCTCCCACAGTTTCGGCGCGGGGCTGCGCAGCGAAATGTTCGATTTTCGTCAAATGAACGCCTGCTAACCAAAATCGGATGCGGCAGTGCAACTTTCGCCGTCTGGCGCGTTCTTATATCTCGGATGCACGCAACGGCATCCGCGGGCTCGCCACCTCCCTGGACGAGCCCAAACGGTAAAGCGAACCTCTCCCCTGGGTTTCGCTTTCCACCCCGGCCCCGAGGATTCCCCCCTAATCCTCGGGGCTTTTTCTTGCCTGGCATCCAGCCCAGACGCATGAAAGGACAGCGAGCACACAAGCCGCTAGGATCTGCGCACTGACTCAAGAGTCACCGCTGCGTGCAGATCAAGGGAAAAGTCACCTCATTCGATATCGCCCACCTGGCCGGGGTCTCCCAGTCCACGGTGTCGCGCGCCTTGCGCGGCAGTCCGCTGGTCAACGAGGAGACGCGCCGGCGCATCCAGGCCGCGGTCGATGAGCTGAACTACAAGGTCGACAAGAACGCCTCGGGCCTGCGCGCCAAGCACACCGGCACGCTGGCCCTGCTGCTGTTCGAGGACCCGACCGCGGACGAGTCCCATATCAATCCGTTCTTTCTTTCGATGCTCGGCTCGATCACCCGCGCCAGCGCGCAGCGCGGCTACGACCTGCTGATCTCGTTCCAGCAGTTCTCGCGCGACTGGCACGCCGACTACGCGGACAGCATGAAGGCCGACGGCATCATCCTGCTCGGCTACGGCGATTACCTGGCCACGCGCGACAAGCTGCAGAAGCTGGTGGACCAGGGCACCCGCTGCGTGCGCTGGGGCGCGGTGCTGCCCGATCAGCCGGATGTATCCGTGGGCTGCGACAACCTCAGCGGCGGCCGCGAGGTCACTGCGCACCTGCTCGAACAAGGCTGCCGCCGCATCGCCTTCCTGGGCGACGCCTCCAGCCACTATCCTGAATTCTTCGATCGCTATCGCGGCTATGCACGCGCCCTGAGCGACGCCGGGCTGCACGTTGAGCCCTTGCTGCAAGTCAATGCGGAAAGCACTGAGCGGTCCGGCTACGACGCGCTGGAAACGCTGCTGTCGCGGGGTGTGAGCTTCGATGCGGTGTTCGCCGCCAGCGACCTGATCGCTTTTGGCGCGATGCGTGCGCTCGCCGACCACGGTCTGCGCGTGCCGGACGATGTGGCGCTGGCGGGTTTTGACGATATCCCGATGGCGAGCTTCGTCAGTCCGCCGCTCACGACGGTATTGCAGGACACCAAGCTCGCAGGCGAGATCCTGGTCGACAATTTGCTCGCGCTGATTCGCGGCGAGCCGGCACAAAGCGGGATGTTGCCGGCGAAGTTGATCGTGCGGAAATCCAGCGTCAAACGCTGAAGAAATCCCACTGTAGGAGCGCACTTGTGCGCGACAACCCGATGGCGATGACGTCTGGTAGTCCGCGGTCGCGCACAAGTGCGCTCCTACATTTTGAGATTAATGCGCTACTACCGGGTCCAACCGCGTCGACGGTTCTGCGACCCGCAACGTGCACAGCCCCGCGATCAGCAGGCTCGCCCCGCCCATCGCCAGCGCCCAGATCGCCTGGCCATGGAAGAACAGCCTCAGCAACAGGCCCAACACACTGGCCGCCATCAGCTGCGGAATCACGATGAAGAAATTGAAGATGCCCATATAGACGCCCATCTTCGACGCCGGCAGGTTGTCCGACAGCAGCGCGTACGGCAGCGACAGGATCGAGGCCCACGCAAAACCCACGCCCACCATCGACAGCAACAGCCACTGCGGATCGCGGATCACCAGGATCGACAGCAGGCCCGCACCGCCCAGCGCGCAATTGAGCAGATGACTGATGCGCAGGCCCCAGCGACGCACCATCCACGGAATGGCGGCAGCCGCCACCGCCGCGAAGGCGTTGTACGCGGCAAACAGCACGCCCACCCAGTTGGCACCTTCGTTATAAGCGGCCGAATGGACATCGGTGGTGCCGTAATGCACTGAAGTCACCGCAGCCGTGGTGTAGATCCACAAGGCGAACAAAGCAAACCAGGAGAAAAACTGCACGACGGCAAGCCGGCGCATGGATTCGGGCATGCCGTAGAGATCGCCCATCACCTGCTTCAGCATGCCGCTGCTGCGTGTGATGGACAGCCATGAAAACAGTGCGCCGAACAGCACCAGGCCGCCCGCCAGCAGATACAGCTCTTTCTCCAGCGCGTAGTGGCGGATCGCCACCAGCAGCGCGGCGCCCGCGATGATCAGCAGCACGCCGAAGCGCCACGCTCCCGACGCGTTCGTCACGGTGGTCTCGACCTGACCATCGGTGAAAGCTTCCAGCTCACCCGGCGGATATTCGCGCGTGGTGAGCACCGTCCACAGCACCGAGCCCAGCAGCACCACGCCGCCGAGATAGAACGCGTATTTCACCGTATCGGGAATGGCGCCCTCGCCCGCCACATTGCTCACGCCGAGCTTGGCCAGCAGCCAGGGCAGCAGCGAGGCCACCACCGAGCCCACGCCGATGAAGAAGCTCTGCATCGCATAGCCCACGGGGCGTTGGCGCGGCGGCAGCTGGTCGCCTACGAAGGCGCGGAACGGCTCCATCGAAATATTGATCGAGGCATCCATGATCCACAGCAGCCCTGCCGCCACCCACAGCACCGGCGAGTTGGGCATGCACAGCAGCGCCAGCGTGGTGAGCACCGCACCGATCAGGAAATACGGACGACGACGGCCCAACTTTGTCCACGTACGATCGGACAAGTAACCGATGATCGGCTGCACCAGCAGACCCGAGAACGGCGCGGCGATCCACAGCGCCGGGATATCGCCGACGTCCGCGCCCAGGGTCTGGAAGATGCGGCTGACGTTCGCGTTCTGCAGGGCGAATCCAAACTGGATGCCCAGGAAACCGAAGCACATGTTCCAGATCTGCCAGAACGACAGCTCGGGCTTGCGCGTCATGGCTTGGCCGTGACCGGCGACGGCGACACCAGCATGGCCTCGACCTTGGTATCGTTGACCGGGCCGCTCGCCCCGCCCTGCTCGCCGGTGTAGTGCGCGTTGTGGCGCAAGTCACTCATGTTGAATCCCTGGTCCAGTCGGTAGCGGCAAATCGCACCCGCCCGCGTCAAGAAGGTGGCCGTGGCGGAGCGCTGCGTGCCCACACTATGCGGCATCACCACCGGTACGCGCTGTGGCGCTGCACCATCGCACGACACGTCCAGCAACTTCACCGCGGCGGTGACGCCGGTGTTGATCGGCCCGTGGTCGTTTACATAGTCGAATGACACGCTGAACGAGCCATCCTTCGGCGCCTTCCACTCCCACGGTCCTGGCCCTGCAAGGCGCGTTTCCTCGCCCTTGCAGGTGGCCATGCTCGGCAAGGATTCCAGACCGTCGTCTCCGACGCGCGTGAGCTGGAAGCACTGGCGCGTGTTGCCCTTGGGCAGCGTGAGGCTGCCGTCGATCGGGCCCACGCGATGGCCGTCCAGATACAACATGCCCTTGCCCTGGAAACCGACCTGCCAGCGATTGCCGTTTTCGGTAACCGCGGGCGCATCGGGCATCTCCGCAGCGAACAGCGGCGCATCGGTGCGCAGCGGCTTTGCGCCGGAATGAATCGCCTTCAGCTGCACGATGGTCTCGTCGCCCTCGCGATGCTGCGACTGGGTCACCAGCAGATCACCGTCGAGCTTGGCCGGACGCACCAGGGTGATGCGCTGGCCGGCCAGATCCAGCGTGATTTTCTGCTTGTCGCCAAACAGCGGCGCTACCCACGACGCAGGCAACTTCGGTTCAATGTGCCCGCCATCGTCGAGACCGAACACACCGCTGATCACCATGTCGAGATAACCCGCCACCGACCACAGCTGACGCGGCGAATTGACCACCGGACCACTGAGCTTGCCCTCGTCGACATGCACGGCCTGGGAGACCAGCTCGTAGTTCTCCATATTGGACGAGGCGAGCGCGGCGCCGCGCAGGATCGAATCCATCTCGTGCGCAATGCGCGTCGAGTCGTTCACCGTGCGCGCGGCGCGCAGCGCGTAGGCACTCACGAACGGCCAGATCGCGCGGTTGTGATAGACCGGCTGATCCTTGCGCTCCGGCCAGATCACCGGGCTGCCCGCCTGCCAGGCGGGATAGTTGTCCAGCGACTGCTTCGCCCTGGGGGTATCGGCCACGCCGCTGGTCACCGCCAGCGAAATGCCGAGCAGGTCGTAACTGTCGACCGGCATGGCTTCGGGACCGAGGTAGCTCATGTACATGCCGCGGTCGGTGCGCCAGAAGTGCGCGTTGATCGCCTGCTTCAGTGCAGCCGCCTGCACGCGAAAGTCCTTGGCCGAAGCATCGTGCTGCTGATCCGCCAGCTGCGCCGCGAGTTGCAGGGCCTGGTAGTGCAACACGTTGGTGGACAGCGCGAACGATTCGCCGATATAGCGCACGTCTTTCTCGGTCCACGCGGGATAGGTCTGTTCGCGCCAGTCGAGGAAGGAGGTTTCGCCGCGATAAAGGCCCAGCTTGCTGTCGAAGACGTAGAGACGATCCTGCGCCAGCGTGTCCTTCAGCGCACGCCAGGTGTCCTCGGCGAACGCCTTTTGGCCCAGCAGATGCCTGGCACCGAGGAACCACACCACGCGATCGGTGCTGATCGGCCAGCTGCCGCCCGAACCGGTGTCCTGCATCACGTAGAGGCCTTGCGTGGCCGCGGGCTCGCGCACATCGGAGAGCTTGAAGCGCAGCGACTCGCGCGCTCGATCCGCATCGATGCGCCACAGTGCGAGGTCAATCGAGTACGAGACGTCGCGCGTCCACACATACGGCCACTTCTCGCCCGTGGCGTAGCAACGGCAGGGAATTTCCTTGCCGTGGTCGTAGGCACCGTCCTTGATGGCAGATACCGCATCGTGGCTGAGATCGTCCTGCGCCATCGCGAACAGGCCATCGAACAGCGGGCTCGCCGTATGCACGGACAACTTCTGAGCGGCAATGCTGCGGTCGCCGTTTGGAGCATGGAGCACGAAGCTGCCGTTGGCCTCGCTGCTCATGCTGGCGGTTTTGCCCTTCCAGCTCACATCGCCGTGGGGCGTGATGGCCTGGGCATGGACAACGCCGGCAAGCAGCGATGCTGCGCAAGCCAGCGCGAGACGCGCACGACGCATGGGCGCGCCACTCACGGCTGCACCGCCGACGTGTTCAGCTGGATGTTCTTTGCCTTGCCCGCTTCCACTTTCACGTACGTCACCTCGCCAAAACGATCACGGCCATGCGCCCAGCCTTCGCTGGTGGATGCGCGCAAGGCATCGAGACTGCCGAGTACCGGCAGCGGCTTGCCATCACTGCTCACGGCGCCGGCCGGAGCGCCGTGGATGGCCAGCACGTAATCCTGCAACGCCGGCTTGAATTTGCCGCTGACCGCCGCTGCATGGAAGTTCACCACGTTACCCTCGCGACGCACCGACAGCGCCTGCAGGAAGTAAGCCCCCTGCTCGTAGCCGTAGGTGTCGCCGTCGTCTTCGTAGACGCTGAAAGCCGTTTCGCTGTCGGACGGGAACACCTGCACATCCAGCGATGTCACTGGCTGCTGGCCGACATGGTCCATCACCGGCTGCTGCGGGATGATGGCGCCTTCGCGCACGAACAGCGGCACATCGCTCCAGTTCGTGGCATCGACGCTCAGCGTGATCTCGCGATCGCCCTCGTACGCCTTGCCATCGAACCAGTTGATCCAGCGTCCGTGCGGCAGCTGCAGATGCTTGACCGTCTGGCCCTGCTCCACCACCGGCGAGACCAGCAGGTAATCGCCGAACATCCATGCGTCGATGCGATCGCGCTGGGCGGGATCGTTCGGATAGACGAACTGCAGCGGACGCACCAGACCCACGCCGTTGGCGTGCGACTGGTACTCATAGCTGTAGATATAGGGAATCAGCGAGTAGCGCAGGCGGATCGCCTCGGCCGCGGCCTTTTCGGCGATCGGCCCGTAGACCCACGGCTGGCGTTTCTGGCCGAAGTCGGCGTGCACGCGGAACACCGGCGTGAACGCGCCGAACTGGATCCAGCGGGCATAGTTCTCGGGCACCGGCATCGGCGCCTTGAAGCCGCCGCCGTCCATGCCCCAGTGCATCGCGCCGACATCGAACGCAGCGAGCATGCGCTGGCGTTGCGCGGCCATGCTGGCGAAACCGCTCTGGATATCGCCGGACCACACGCCATAGGCGTAGCGCTGGGCGCCCAGATAGTAGTTGCGGTTGATGGACCACACGCGTTTATTGCTGATGCCGCGCTGACCGTCGTACAGGGCGCGCTGCATGTTGAGAAATTGCGTATCGACGCCGCTGTCGTCGGCTTCGTCGTTCCACCAGCCCACGATGCCGGTCTCGAAGGAATGCTTGAGCGCATCGTTGAAGAACCACGTGCGCACTTCGGGCTTGTCGAAATCCACGTCGCGCACGGGCTTGTGCGAGAAGTAGTCGGGGGCCAGTTTCGACTGCGCCAGCCAGTAGCCGCGTTCGGTGGCTTCGCGCCCTTCCACCGTGTCCACATGCACGCGCGGCTTCATGATGCCGGTCATGTGCATGCCGCGCTCGTCCATCTGCTGCTTGAGCTTGCCGTCGGGGCCATCCGGGAATTTGTCGGTGTTCCAGCGGAATTCGCCCATGTCCTCGCCCCATGCCTTCCAGTCGAAGTCGAAGGTGAAGTTGTCGATGGGGATGTGCTTGGCCCGGTAGGTGTCCACCAGGGTCAGCGCTTCCTTCTGGTCGATGCCCCACTGGCTGTTGGTAAAACCCATCGCCCACTTGGGAAACATCGGCGCCGCGCCGCTGATCTGGCGCACCTGGGCGAACAGCGCATCGGGCGCGCCCACCAGCAGATAGATGGTGTGCACCGCCGTGTGCGGGGCCTGGATGCCGATGCGGGTGGCCGACAGATCGAACTGCGCCGGCTCCGCGTCGGCGAGCACGCCGTAGCCGGCCGTGCTCCACACGAACGGCGCACCGGTATGGCCCTGCCTCCCTGCAGTCGCGATCTGCTTGCTGTTGCGCAGGAGATTGCCGGTTTGCGCATCGAAGGCATTGAGGCCGCCGATGCCGTACTGCGGATCGCCCTTGGTATGCGCCAGCGACCAGCGGCCGTCCATCGCGTGCGAGAGATCGGCGCTGAGCAGCAAGCGCCCCTTGGGGTCTTCCACCTGAAGTTGCGAGCGGCGCGAATTCCAGCGCATGGTCAGTTGCGCTGAACGCAGGATCTGCTCGTCGCCCTGCGTCTCGCGCATCACCTCGACCGGATCGAAACTGGCCTGCTGATCGATCACCGGGGTGGCCGGCTCGCGCGTGCCGTCCACGCGCAACTGCACGATGCCCGGCGCCAGCAGGCGCAGTTCCAGCTTGCCCTGGGGCAGGCTCAGTTCCATCCGGTCGGCGCTGGCGTCGTTACGCACGGCCATGGCCGCCGGCGTGACGGCCATGGCGCCCAGCAGCGCCAATGCAAGCAGGCGCGGCCGCATCAGCGCACCACGACGGTGCTGTAGGCGGGGAGCTGGAGATGGCCATGGTCCAGTGCGGCGTGGGCTTGGGTGGTCAGTTGCACGGCGGCGTCCTTGGGCAGGAGATCCCCCTTAGGTTTCCACACTGCGCTCTTGCCGGAAAGGTTATGCACCACCAGCAGCTTCTGCTTGCCGTCGTTGCGCCAGTAGGCGACCACGTTGGGCAGGCCGGTGGCGACCACGGTCAGGTCGCCGTCGCGCAGTGCGCCGTTCTGGGCGCGCCAGCCAATCAGCGTGCGATAGGTGTTGTACAGCGAGCTGGCATCGTCCTGCTCGGCCTGCACGGACACGGCCTGCCCCTGGTTCACACTCGAAGGCTTCCAGCGAGACTCGCCCGGGCCTGCTTCACGCGTCCAGCGCATCGGCTCGCGCAAGTTCTCGTCGGGCTTCTTGCCTTCCATGCCCAGCTCTTCGCCGTAATAGATATACGGCCGGCCCGGCAGGGTCAGCAGCAACGCGGCGGCCATGCGCATATGCTCGACGTTGCCGTTGAGGCGGCTCATCACGCGTTCCTGGTCGTGGTTGGACAGGAAGGTGGAGTCGATATGCGGGGTGTCACCAGCGACTTTATAAGCGTCGTAGGTGGCCTTGAGCAGATTGCCCAGCTGGCCCGCACGCTCGCTCTTGGCGCTGACGATCAGCTGCTCGGCCAGCGGGAAGTCGAAAATCGAACCCAGCGGCTTGAGGTAGGGCGCGAGTTCTTTCGGCGAGGTGGCGCTGACTTCGCCCACCAGGGTCACGTTCGGGTGCGTCTTGGCCAGCGCATCGTGGTACTCGGTCCACCATGCCACGTTCTTGTCCAGCGCCTTGGCGCTGTGCACGTCCGACTTGAAGTCGACGTAGATGTGTTTGGCGGCATCGAGGCGGAAACCGTCCACGCCCTTGCCCAGCCAGTACTGGCCCACCTTGATCATCTCCGCGCGCACGGCCGGATTGTCGTAGTTGAGGTCCGGCATATGGCCGCCGAAAACACCGATGTACCAGCCATCGTTGCCGGCGTGCCAGATCGGCGTATCGGTGGCGCTGATGGCCTTGAGATCCGGCTGTTTGGACGTCCAGCTATACCAGTCGCGATGCGCGCCATCGGCCTTCTGCGCGTCGACAAACCACGGATGTTCCTTGGCCGTGTGGTTGATCACCATGTCCATGGTCACGGCGATGCCGCGCTTGTGCGCTTCGGCGACGAGATGCTCCATGTCAGCCGTCGTGCCGTACTGCGGATTGATGCCGTAGTAATCGGTGATGTCGTAGCCGTGATAGCTGGGCGAGCTGTTGATCGGCATCAGCCAGATACCGCTGATGCCCAGCGATTTGAGGTAATCGAGCTTGGCCGTGACGCCGTTGAGATCGCCGATGCCGTCGCCGTTGGTGTCGTACCAGGCGCGCACGAAGATCTCGTAGTAGACGCCGGACGATGGCTGGATATTGGAAGCAGGCGGCGGTGTTGCGTCGGCTGCGCGTGCGCCCATCGGCGCGGCGCCGAGCGCAAGAGAGAGGGCGAGCGCAAGAGAACTGAACAGGCGATTCCGGGACATGCTGAGCTCCATTCGAAGGCGACTGGCCATCGACGGAACGGTACACCGGAACGCAGACATCGCATCGGACCGGAAACCGCTACGCCGGGCCTCGCGGTGTGTGGATGCCGTGCAGAACACACAGCACCGGAAAGCATCGCGCCGGCACTCCTTAAGGAGGCCGGCGCGATCGTGGCTTACAGCTTGAAGTTGACGCCGAGGTAGCTGGTACGACCGAAGTACTGGATCGTGCCGGTCTGTGACGGGTCGGAACCGAAGTAGGTACGGGTCGGCTGATTGCTGAGGTTCAGCATCTGGTAGACCACGCTCCACTGGTCGGTGATGTTGTACGAGGCCTGGAAGTCGTACACCGTTTCAGCGGCGAAGGTGACCATCTGGTTGGTCACCGACATCTGCGTGTCGGAGGCGAACTTCGAGCGGTAGTTGCCGGACAGTCGGGCCGAGAACGGACCGTAGTCATAGAACACCGCCGCACTCGCCACGCGCTTGGACAGACCCGGCAGACCGATATACGAGGTCGGACCGCCCAGCGTGGTCGGGTTGCTCACCGTGCTGTGGGTCAGCGCGAGGTTGGCCTGCACACCCAGACCTTCCCAGATGCCCGGGAAGATGTGGTTCTTGGCGAACGACATTTCCAGGCCGGTGACTTCGCCACCCTTGGCGTTGAATGCCGTCTGGTACTCGCCATTGAGGTACGGCTTGCCCGTGGTCGGATCGGTCGGCACCGGGATGCCTGCCGAGGCGAAGTCGAAGTTGTTGTACGTGACTGCCTGGACGAACGACTTGATGTCCTTGTAGAACACGCCGGCACTGACCAGACCGCTGGAGTCCTGGAAGTAGTGCTCGTACGTCAGGTCATACTGCGTCGCGCGCAGCGGATCGAGCAGCGGGCTGGTGCCGCCCCAGACGTTGTAATAGTTCTGGTTGCCTGCGGTCGACACCCACGAACCCGAACCGGCCAGCATCTGGTTGATCGGCGGACGCGCGAGCACCTTGGCGGCGGCGAAGCGCATCTGATCTTCGTCGGTGAAGTGGTAGATCAGGTTGAGCGACGGCAGCCAGTCGGAATAGGTCTTGCCGACGGTGAGCGGCGCGTAGTCGAGGCTGGTGTTGCCGTTGCCGTCGGTGATCGGAATACCGGCGCCATTGCCCACCTGCTGCAGGCCATTGCTGTACTGCGACTGGTGCGAGTAACGGAAGCCGACGTTACCGGTCAGCTCGTGGCCGAACACGTCCTGCGCATCGATGTCCGCCATGAAGTAGACATCGCGGGTCTTCTCGTCGACCGAGCCGCTCTGGATCTCCGACCAGCTCTGGTCGGTGATGTTCTTCACCGGATTGGCCGTGATGCCATGGGCGGCAAGAATCGCCGGGCCGTTGAGCTGCATGAAGCACGGGTAGCCCGAGAACTTGCCGCTCCAGCAGGTGACCTTGGCGGCGCTGGCCGGAATGGTGAGCGGCAGGGTGCCGCTGCCACCCCACTCATTGCCATACACGTAGACCTCGCGGTCCGCGTTGTAGGTGTGATTGTTGACGTACACACCTGCTTCCAGCGCGGAGAACCAGCCGCTGTTGGGCAGGTCGTACTTCACGTCGGTGCGGAACGCCTTCATCTTGTCGTGATAGATGTAGGGGTACACGCCGTAACGCGACAGCGCCAGGTCGTTGAGGTTGGTGTACGCGCCCGGATTGGCGAACGACACCGTGCCGAGGCTGCGACCAGCCAGCTGGTAGGTGGTGGACTGTCCCATCAGCTGCGGGTTGGCGGTGCCAAGACCCGTGTACGGATCAGCCGTGGTGTCCACGTTGATCTCGTTGCTGGTGGCGCGCGATAGCGACAGGTCGGTGTTGACGTGCCAGCGGTCGTGGTTCCACTTCATGTTCAGGCCACCGGAGAACACGCTGGTGTCGGTGGAGTAGTTGTCGGCCGTGGTCTCGTTGGAGAAGTTGCCGCCGCCGGTGCTGGTGATCGTGCCGCCAGTCATCGTGCCGTAGGGGCCAAGCACGGCATTGGAGATCAGCGCCTGGTTGCCGTACATGTTCTGCGAACGGAAACCGTAGCCGAACGAGGTGTTCTTGTACTTGGAGTAGAACGCATCAGCGCCGAACTGCAGTTCGTCGGTGGCCTTCCACACGATGGTGGCGACTTCGCCGGTGCGGCGCTCGGTGCCGCCGTTCTGCTGCAGCTGAAGACCCTGGGTCAGATACGCCTGCTGACCGCTGGGCAGCGTGACCTTGTTGCCATCAGAGGCTTCGCCCACGAACTGCTCGGCCACGTGCGGCTGGTACATCTGCGCCACGCCCAGGCCCACGCCCAGGGTGTCATTGAGGAACTTGCCCTGCCATGCCGCGCTCACGCGATAGCCGGTGGAATTGGCGCCTGCCACATCGCCCGCCTGGCTGTTGTAGCTGCCGCGCGCGTCGATGTTGAGGTTCTGCTCCTTCGGCGCATTGAGCGGGTTGGCCGTCTCCATGCCGATGGTGCCGCCGACGCCGCCGGTGATCAGCGAAGCCTGCGAGGACTTGTACACCGTGGCCATGTTGATCAGCTCGGACGGGTACTGGTCGAACTGGATGTAGTTGCTGCCGCTGGTGGACGGCTGCTCGCGACCATTGAGCGTGGTCTGGATGAAGTTGCCCGAGAGGCCGCGGATATTGATCTGCGAAGCCTGGCCAGCGATGCGCTCAGCGGACACGCCCGGCAGGCGGGTCAGTGCATCGGCAATGGACTGGTCAGGCAGACCGCCGATGTCGGCCGGGGTGATGACGTTCTGGATCGTATCGGCATAACGCTGATAGTCGATCGCCTTTTCCATGCCCTGGTTGTAACCCGTCACCGTGATGGTGGACAGGCTCTTGGCCAGCTGCTCGTCCTGGGTCGGCTTGCCCTGATCGTCCTTCTTGGTGGACGGATTGGTCTGCGGGCCTGCGTCTTGCGCACTGTTGGCGGCGGCAGTGCCGGTCGCGTTTGCGCCCGCATCCGCCGGCGCTGCATGAATATTCGCCGTCAAACAAAGACCGGACGCCAGCGCCAGGGCCAGCACATTACGTTTCAGTTCCACCGTCTTCCCCTCCCACGGGTTTGCACTTCATCTTTGGTTTTGTAGTTGCCGCAGCGATCCCCACAGACCGCCGCGGGCTACGCGCCAGTGCAAGCCGAGAAATCTTCGGAGGGCCCCGTCGCGTGGCGGCCATGGTAGGGCTGCAAAAAACCCCGAACAGGCCTATGCATACGTATTCATGACCCGGTTTTTTTGTGCACCTTTGACAAAATTCTAAGGGGTGCGAGTCTCACGGCCGTTGTCTGCGTACGGTTGGCCGCCACTGCGCATTGCGCTCGGAAAACGGATGACGGCGCGGCTTGCGGAGCTTCAGCGCACCTCGCCGAGCGCAAGTTTCGCCGCTCCGCGACGAAACCTTTTGCTACCTGCTGCATCGCAATATCCCGATTTTCTGAATACGTATGCAGTCGAAGCGTCCGCTTTGCACTCTGCCTTTAAGCTGCCCCCCGCGCTTCGCAATCGGAGCGATTAGATCTGCGCGCGACGCAGGCATTGGGCGGGAACGGGACAAGCGAATGAGTGAAGCACCCTGGTGGCGAGGAGCCGTCACCTATCAGATCTATCCACGCAGCTTCATGGACACCAACGGCGATGGCGTCGGTGACCTGCCGGGCATCGTCGACAAGCTCGACTATGTCGCGAGCCTTGGCGTGGATGCGATCTGGATCTCGCCGTTCTTCCGCTCGCCCATGGCCGACTTCGGCTACGACATCGCGGACTATCGCGAAGTCGATCCGCTGTTCGGCAGCAATGCGGATTTCGACCGCCTGCTGGCCAAGGCGCACAAGCTCGGCCTGAAGGTGATGATCGACCAGGTGCTCAGCCACACCTCGATGGAGCACGCCTGGTTCAAGGAAAGCCGCGAGAACCGCGACAACCCCAAGGCCGACTGGTACGTGTGGGCTGATGCGAAAGCCGACGGCACGCCGCCCAACAACTGGCTCTCGCTGTTCGGCGGTTGCGCCTGGCAATGGGAACCGCGCCGCGGGCAGTACTACTTGCACAACTTCCTGACCTCGCAGCCCGATCTCAACTACCACAACCCCGACGTGCGCCGCGCCGTGCTCGACGAGGTGAAGTACTGGCTGGACAAAGGCGTCAACGGTCTGCGACTGGATGCGATCAACTTCTGCTTCCACGACCGCGAGCTGCGTGACAATCCGCCCAAGCCCGAGGAAAAGCGCGTCGGCCGCGGCTTCAGCCCGGACAATCCGTACGCGTTCCAATACCACTACTACAACAACACGCAGCCGGAGAACATCGCGTTCCTGGAAGAACTGCGTGCCTTGATGGACCAGTACGAAGATGTCGCCGCGATCGGCGAAATCTCCTCCGAAGACTCGCTCGCCACCACCGCCGAATACACCAGCGGCAATCGCTTGCACATGGGTTACAGCTTCGAGCTGCTCACCGATGATTTCAGCGCGGGCTATATCCGCGGCACGGTGCGCAACCTCGAGGCGCAGATGCTCGAAGGCTGGCCGTGCTGGGCCATCTCCAATCACGACGTGTCGCGCGTGCTCAGTCGCTGGGGCAATGGCCATGCCTCGCCGAAGCTGGCCAACCTGCTGAGCGCCATGGTGTGCTCGCTGCGCGGATCGGTGTGCGTGTATCAGGGCGAAGAACTGGGCCTCACCGAGGCGGACGTGCCGTTTGAGTCGCTGCAGGATCCTTACGGCATCACCTTCTGGCCGACCTTCAAGGGTCGCGATGGATGCCGCACGCCGATGCCGTGGAACGGCGGCATCAACGCCGGCTTCAGCGTGGGCGATCCGTGGTTGCCGGTGCCCGCCGAGCATCGCGCGCTGGCCGTGACGCTGCAGGACGCGACGCCCGATTCCACCCTCAACGGCTTCCGTCAGTTCATGGCATGGCGCAAGACCCAGCCGGCGCTGCGCTGGGGCAGCATCCAGTTCATCGATACGCCCGAACCCGTGCTCGCCTTCACCCGCAAGCACGGCGATGAGACGCTGCTGGTCGCGTTCAACCTGTCCAAGACGGCGGCAGCGCTGCCGCTGGCCGGCCTGGGCAAGCTCACTGCCATCGATGGTCATGGACTGAGCCAGGGCACGGCGACGGCCGATGGCCTGAGCCTGCCTGGCCACGGCGCGCTGTTCGCCCGCGTGGACTGACCTCGCTTTCCCCTCTCGACGGCGGCAGCCATGCTTCACGCCGCCGTCGACTTTTCCCTTTCCCTCTGCTCCTATGGTGGCGCGTCGACGACTTGGCGCGGTTTCACAGCGGCGTGACGCGCTCTGGCGATTCTTCGTCCGTCCACCTTTTCAAGGAGCTTTCCATGCGTGCAGTGCTGATCATCCTCGGCGTCATTTTGCTGGCCGGCGGCATCTGGGTCCTGTTGGGCCATGGCAGCTATCAGACCACCGACACCCTCGTGCAGATCGGCTCGGCTAAAGTCAGCGCCACGCATGACAAGGCGTTGCCGCAGTGGGTGGGTATTGCGGGGATCGTGGTGGGCGCGTTGTTGGCGCTCGGTGGGTTCTTCAAGAAGGGCTGATGCCTCCTTAGCTCGTCATTCCGGCGTAGGCCGGAATCCAGTTGCCGTGCATTCGGTTCTCGCGATGCGTCGAAGATCTCTTACGTTCGCGCGAAGACCGCTGCCCGTCGCTACTGGATTCCGGCCTGCGCCGGAATGACGAGCGTGTAAGCTTTTCGCGCCGCAACCTCTCGGAACGCCCATGGAACGCCGCCAATTCCTGCGCCAAGCCAGCGCCACGCTCGCCGTGGCCTCGACCGCGGGACTGGCCGCCTGCACCGCGCCAGCAGTGAAATCGCGCTCGGCCTCTACCGCCTGCTCCCCATCGCTGGCCCCCATCCGCGCCAGCACCGACCGCATCACCGGCGTCTATGTGTGCACGCGCCCGTTCCGTGCGGCAGGTCCGCGCATCGAACTGGAAAAAATCGGCAAGAAAACGTTGGTGCACAACTATGGCCATGGCGGCAGCGGCTGGTCGCTGTCGTGGGGCTCGGGCACGCTGGCGCTGCAGATGGTGCAGGCGAGCGGCGCACGCGAATTGGGCGTAGTCGGCTGCGGTGCGATTGGACTCACGACCGCCCTGCTCGCCCAGCGCGCCGGGCTGGCCACGCGCATCTATGCCAAGGCCTTGCCGCCGGAGGTGTTCTCCATGCGGGCATCGGGCCTGTGGACACCCGACTCGCGCATCTGCGACGCCGCACACGCCCCCGCCCTGGCGGACCGCTGGGAAATGATGACGCGCATTTCCTACGCGCGTTACCAGAGCCTGCTCGGCCTGCCGGGCCAGCCGATCGAATGGATCGACGGGTATTCGCTGGCCGACGCGCCGTTCGGCAAATTCCACGGTGAGGTGGCGGACGAACCCGAGTACGGCGAATTTGCCGACCGCGTGCGCGATCTCACGCCACGCCCGGTGGAATTATCACTAGGCCAGCATCCGTTCCCCGAACCCTATGTGCGTCGCTACACCACGCTGATGTTCAATATCAGCAGCTATGCGAACTATCTGATGAGCGAATATCTTGCGGCCGGCGGCAAGATCGAGATCCGCGAATTCGAACACGCCGAGCAGCTTCAACAGTTGCCCGAGCACACCCTGGTCAATGCCACGGGCTACGGTGCGCGCGCACTGTTCAACGACGATACGGTGATCCCCGTGCGCGGGCAGACGGCAAGGCTGATTCCGCAGCCCGAAGTCACGTACGGATTGCGTACGCAAAATCTCAGCGTGGTGCCACGCAGCGACGGCATCATGGTCCAGGTGATCGGCGACGGCGGCAACTACAACAACCCGGACATCACGCCGCAGCGCGAGGTTTCCGAAGCGGCGGTGCGCGAACTGGCCGATGTCGTTGCCCAGATGAAACGCGACTGAGCGCACGCTTCCAGCTGAAAACCACCTGACGTGCGTTGACGCCACGGCGACGCCACGCCACAAGGGGCGGTGCATACTTGCCCATCGTCCCCGCCGCATCTGCTTCAAGGAGTCCCGCATGCTCGCCATCGCGTCCACCGTGATGAGCCGTCTCCGTTCGCGGACATGCGCTGCGACGCTGACCCTGATGCTGCTGCCGGCCAGCCTGTGGGCGCAGGCGCCGATCCAGATCACGCCACTGCCGGAGGCCAAGCACGCCACCGTCACCCAGCTGGGCGCATCCGAACTCGACGCCCGCAGCCTGCAGCCCTGGCTCGATGGCGAAATGAACGCCCTGATGCAGAAGGGCGAGGTGACCGGCGCCGTGGCGGTGGTGGTGAAGGACGGCGAAATCCTCTATGCCAAGGGTTATGGCGAGGCGGACGCCGAGGCGAAGAAGCCGGTTGATCCGGCCAGCACGATGTTCCGCGTTGCCTCGATCTCGCAGTTGTTCACGTGGACGGCGGTGATGCAGCTGGTCGAGAAGCACAAGCTCGATCTCGATGCCGACATCAATCGCTATCTCGATTTCGGCATCCCCGCGCGCGATGGCAAGCCGATCACACTGCGCGACCTGATGACGCATACAGCGGGCTTCGAGGATGTGCTGAAGGATCGCTATGCCGCGGATCCCGCATCCCAGATGCCTTATGACGCCTGGTTGAAGCAGTGGGTGCCGTCGCGCATCTATCCCGCAGGCGAAATTCCCGCGTATTCCAGCTACGGCGCCACGCTCGCCGGATACATCGTGCAGCGCGTGTCCGGACAGCCGTTCAACGACTATATGGAGCGGCATATCCTGGCGCCGCTGGAGATGAAGCACGCCAGCTTCCGACAACCGCTGCCGGCCCCGCTGCAGGCGGACATGGCGCTCAATTACGGCAAGCGGGATACGCCGCCGCATCCGTTCGACTTGCGCACGGCGGTACCGGCAGCGGCCTTGTCTGCAAGCGGCGAGGACATGGCGCGCTTCATGATCGCGCACCTGCAGTACGGCCGTTCCGGCAACGCGCAACTGCTCGAACAGGCCACCGTGCAAACGATGCAGAGCTACCAGCGCGCGGCGATTCCCGGTCTTCCTGGTATGGCCCTGGGCTTTGCGCATCTGGATCATGGCGACCAGATCATCCTCGGCTATGGCGGCTCCCATGCCGGCTTCAACGGCCTGCTCGCGTTGTTTCCCGATCATCACACCGGCATTTTCCTCGCCACCGATGGCGGCCAGGGCCACCCTCTGCTGCGCGAGTTGGTGAACCGCTTCTCCGATCGCTATTTTCCGCCGTTGCCGCAATTGAAGCCGGCCACGCTGGCCACCGACAAACAACATGCGGCGCAACTGGCAGGTCGCTATACCTCCAGCATCACCTCGACCGACAACCTGCTCGCGCTGCGCAACCTGTTTCGCCAGACCATCATCAGCATCGCGCCGGACGGCACGCTGCTTACGCCGATGTTCGGCGCAGCGCATTGGCGTGAAGTGAAGCCGTATCTGTGGCTGGATGATGCCAGCGGCCGGCACCTCGGCGCGCTGGTGCGCAACGGCAAGGTGAGCATGCTGTCGGTGGATACGGTGTCGCCGATCGAGGTGTATCTGCCGGCCAGCGGCTGGCCGGCCTCGCGTGTCCTTGGCATGGTCATCGCGATGCTCGGCGCGTTCGCCCTGATCGCCTTGTCGTGGCCCGTCGTGGCGCTGCTTCGTCGGCGCGAGATATCGACGCTCACGGACCAGGACCTGCGTTGGTATCGCCTCAGCCGGCTCACCGCCATTCTCTACCTGCTGTTTGCGGGTGGCTGGTGCCTGCTGCTGCCGCGGCTGGGCGTGGCCCAGCTGGACACGCGGCTGCGACTGCTCCACATGGTCGGCATCCTGGCGGTGCTGGGTACGCTGGGAGTCGCCATGGAATGCTGGCGCGCCTGGCGCCGTGGCGGCAGCTGGTGGCGCCGGATCAGCGCCACAATCCTGCTGTTGACGTGTCTCGCCGCCATCGCGTTCATCGCCTGCTGGCACCTGCTGAGCCCGGGTCTCAACTACTGAGGCCCGACTCGGGCACCCTGGCGGGAACGGCCTTGCCTCCCCCGGTACAATAGGCAGGATGGATGTCTCCCACCTGATCGACAAGCTCAACGACGCGCAGCGCGAAGCCGTATGCGCGCCTCCTGGCCACTATCTCGTGCTTGCGGGCGCCGGCTCCGGCAAGACGCGCGTGCTCACGCACCGCATCGGCTGGCTCACCCAGGTGGTGGGCGTGTCGCCGTGGTCGGTGCTCGCCGTCACCTTTACCAACAAGGCCGCCGGCGAAATGCGCGCCCGCCTGGACCAGCTGATCCCGGGCGGTACCCAGGGCCTGACCGTGGGCACCTTCCACGGCATCGCGCATCGCCTGTTGCGCCGTCACTGGCGCGAGGCGGGCCTGCCGGAAGGTTTCCAGATCCTCGACGCGGATGACCAGCAGCGCATCATCAAGCGCGTGATCGCCGGGCTTGGCCTCGACGAGGCACGCTTTCCGCCGCGCCAGGCGACGTGGCAGATCAACCAATGGAAGGACGAAGGCAAGCGCGCGGACACCATCGAGCATCGCGACCACCCGATGACGCGCACCCTGGTGCAGATCTACCAGGCCTATGAAGAATCCTGCCGCCGAGCCGGCCTGGTGGACTTCGCCGAGCTGCTGCTGCGCGCGCACGAACTGTGGTTGCACAACCCGTCCATCCTCGATCACTACCGCGATCGCTGGCGCCACCTGCTGATCGACGAATTTCAGGACACCAACACGCTGCAGTACGCGTGGATCCGCGTGCTCGCCGGCCACACCGGCCAGGTGTTCGTGGTGGGCGACGACGACCAGGCCATCTATGGCTGGCGCGGCGCGAAAGTGGAAAACGTGCAGCAGTTCCTGCGCGATTTCCCCGGCGCCAAGACCATCAAGCTCGAACAGAACTACCGCTCCACCTCGACCATTCTCAAAGCCGCCAACAGCGTGATCGCCCGCAACGGCGGCCGCCTCGGCAAGCAGCTGTGGACGGATGGCGGCGAAGGCGAGCGTATCGCGCTGTACGCGGCCTACAACGAACAGGACGAGGCACGCTTCGTCATCGAGCGCATCCGCGAGTACGTCGCCGAGCATGGCCAGGCGCGCGATTGCGCGATTCTCTATCGCTCCAATGCGCAGTCGCGCAACTTCGAAGAACAGCTGATGCAGCGGGATATCCGCTTCCGCGTCTATGGTGGTCAGCGCTTCTTCGATCGCGCGGAAATCAAGGACGCGCTGGCCTATCTACGCCTCTCCTCCAACCGGCAGGACGACGCCGCGTTCGAGCGCGCGGTGAACACACCGCCGCGCGGCATTGGTGATCGCACGCTGGATGTGTTGCGCCGTCGTGCCCGCACCGAACGCAGCTCCATGTGGGAGGCCGCGCTCAGCGAACTCAGCGGCGGCAGCGAGCTGGCCGGCCGCGCAAAGAACGCGGTGAAGGCCTTCCTCACCATGATCGAGGACATGGCGCGTGCCTTCGCGGGCGCAGGCGTTGGCGACGCGCTCGCCCTGGCCGAACAGATCGACCACGCCATCACCCACACCGGCCTGCGCGACTTCTACGAAAAGGACAGCCGCGGCAACGCCGAATCGCGCGTGGAAAACCTGGACGAACTGGTCAACGTCGCCAGCCGTTTCGAGCTGACGCCCGATGACGAGGAAGCAGGCCTGAGCGAATTGTCGGCCTTCCTTTCGCACGCCGCGCTGGAAGCCGGCGAAGGCCAGGGCGAAGCCTGGGATGACTGCGTGCAGCTGATGACGCTGCATTCGGCCAAGGGCCTGGAATTCCCGGTGGTGTTCCTGGTCGGCATGGAAGAAGGCCTGTTCCCCAGCCAGCGCTCGGTGGAAGACGAAGGCCGCCTGGAAGAAGAACGCCGCCTCGCCTACGTGGGCATCACGCGTGCACGCGAACGCCTGTTCATCACCTATGCCGAATCGCGCCGCATGCATGGCGTGGAAATGCTCGCGCGCCCATCACGCTTCCTGGCGGAAATTCCGCCCGAACTGATCGACGAGGTCCGCCCGCGCGTGCAGGTGAGCCGCCCGCTTTACGGGGCACGTCCGAACAGCGGATCGAAGTCGCTGGAAGAGAGCATGCCGCTGACGCTTGGCCAGCGCGTGAGCCACCCCAGTTTCGGCGAAGGCATCGTGGTGACGGCCGAGGGCAGCGGCGCGCATATGCGTATCCAGGTCAACTTCGCCAACAGCGGCAGCAAGTGGCTGGTCTATGCCTATGCCAATCTGACACCTCTGTAGCCACGCCCATGAGCGACCAGCCCTCCCTGCGCGACAACCTGCGACGCCTCGTCGACGTCCAGCAGGGCTTGGCTTATGTATACCGCCACCAGCCATGGACGCATCGCCTGGTGCAGGGCTTGTGGTTCGCCTTGCAGGCGCTGCTGGCGGCAAGCAGCGCCTATGGGCTGGGCCTGCTGCTGCATACCCAGCAGGCCTTCTGGGCAGCCATCACGGCCATCGCGGTGACGCAGCAGACCTATCTGGATACGCGCTCGTCCTCGCGCGACCAACTGATCGGCGCGCTGGTGGGCGGCGTCGTAGGTTTCAGCGCCACGTTGTTGCTGGGCGAGCAATACAGCGCCTACGCCGTGGCCATCGTGGTCTCCATCACCGCCTGCTGGCTGCTGGGCGTTGGCAGCGCGGGAAGGCTCAGCGGCACAACCACCACCATCATCATGCTGGTGCCGCATACCGGATCGTTCTGGTTGATCGCCCTCACGCGCGTGGGCGAAGTGGCGCTGGGCATCGTCTGCTCGCTGGCCGTGGTGATGCTGGCCGAGCGCGTACAGCGCTGGTGGGTACGCCCAGGCGACTGAGTCGCCTTATGATCTGGCCGATGAACGCAGGAAGGTTCGACGGGAACCGCCGGCCGATGGCGGGCTCCCATCTTTCGATGCATTCGACCCAGGCCATGCCATGACCGACATCTCCGATAGCAGCCCCGAAAGCCAGCGCGCGCGCCTGGACCACGATATCTGCGTGCATATCTTCACCGCATCGGCCGCGATGGTCGGCGTATGCCTCACCGTGATCGGCATTCTTCGCGTGGTGATTTCGCTGCGCAAAGAGGACCTGCTCGGCGACGACCTGCTGGCCTTCAACTCGATGCTTTATCTCGCCTCGTGCCTGCTCTCGTACTGGGCGCTGCGCACGCGCAGCCTGGGCCGCAACCATCGGCTGGAACGCATGGCCGACACCATTTTCCTGGTAGCCCTGGTGTTCACCGCAATCAACGCCGGCTTCATCACCTGGGCGATCTCGGCCAGTTAGCCGACGTGACAGACCATGGCCGGCGCGCCATGATCTTGCCCGCCGTCAGGGGGAGTGACGGAGAAGCCATAGGTACGTTGCAGGGCCGCAGGGTCCTGCGACGTGGCACCCGACATTCGGCCGGACATTCGAACGCATATGCAGACACCGTGGTTCCTGGATCACCTCGGCCTCACCACCGCGGCCGACGCCGCTGATATCAAGCGTGCATACGCCGCGAGGCTGAAACAGGTCGACCAGTCGACCGACATCGGGGGTTTCACGCGGCTGCGCGAGGCGTACGCCGCCGCCACTGCATGGTGTCGCCGCGCCAGCGACGGCGCAGCCGCGGAAACTGCTCCGCTGGCAGCCGCGCCGGCACCGGCCCAGCTGCCTCCGTCCTCGGCGACGGTTGCTGCCACGACCGAGATGCCGCTGCCCGATCCGCATGCGCCGGTGAACGTGGCGAATCGCGCCTTGCAGCAACTGGCGCAACGGCTGGGCTGCGGCGAACCGTTAGACGTGGTGTTCAGCGAACAGCTGATCGGCCTGCGAGGCGAACACCTCCAGGTCACGGCCATCTTCGAAGCCATGCTGATCGACGGGCTTGCCGCGATGCGCCTGCCGCAACGGCTTGCGCTGTTCGATGCTGCCTGCAACCAGTTCGGTTGGAACGACGTCATCCATGTGAAGCAAATGGGCGCGCGTGGAGGGTGGATTCGTGCAGTACAGGAAGAAGAGATCGCATGGAGGCGGACTGCGACAGCCACCGGTTGCAACGACCTTTTCGATCGCCTTGGCGGCGCACCACCGCTCGATCGCCCCGACCTCGTACCCTCGCACTTCACGCGTGACGCTACCCTTCGCTGGCCGGACATGCAGCAGTTATTGCAGAGCTATCCGCATTACCTCGCGCTGCGCGTCGAGCGCTCAGCGCTGGCGGCCTGGGAACAGGCATTCGCGGCACTACCGCCGCGAGACAAGGCGATGGCGGAGTCGTTCTCCAACCTGCCTTCGCCTGCGGCGTATCGACAGGCAGCTCCGCCACGCACGCGCACAAACTATGGCGGCAGGTTGGGCGCTGTCGTCGGCGTCATCGGGTTGATCAACGTGTTCAGCCATGCGTTCAATAGCGAGCCGCACGCGCCAACAACCGCTACATCGGTGCCAGCGGTCACCGCGCCACTGGTGTCTCGTCCTTCCTTCACGCTGCCCGAGCATGTCGCCATCACCCAAGGCAATTGCGAGCGCATCGAGCATGCTGTGCACGAGCCGGACTGGTCACCACCACTGGATCCAACTCAGTTGCATCGCCTGCGCGATGCCACCTTGTCCTGCCTGCGAGGCGGCCGGTGGCCTCATTGGCGCATGGCCGATCCCCAACTGGCACAGCTGGGAATTCAGACCTGAAGACGATGGATGGCCTGCCGCCCGCTTATTCGGGCAAGCGCGGCACACCGTGTTCGCTGCGCTCTTCCACCGCGATGGGGCGGGTGTCCAGGCGCGCCGAGCGCGCACCCTGCGGCAACGGGGCAACCGCTTCGCCACGCGCCAGCGCCAGGGCATTGCGGTAACAACGCTGGGCCAGCGCGGCATCGTCCTGGCCGGCGTAGACGTCGCCCAGCGATTCCCACGCGCCGCTGCTGGGCGTGAGGGCCAGCGAACGTTCCAGATACTGCGCCGCCTTGCCCCACAGGCCCTGGCGTACGCACATGCGGCCCAGCGTGAGCAGCAGCGCGGCATCGTTGGGATGGGCGTCGAGCCACGACTCGGCGCGACGCAGGCGCGCTTCGATATCTTCACCGCCGAGCGCACCGTAGGTTTCGATCAACAGCGGCGACCACTCGCGACGCAGTGCCGATTCCACTTCGTCCATCGCCGGCAACACCATGCCGAACGATGCCGCCTGGCGCGCATAGGCGTCCACCGCCGCAGGCACGCGACGCTGGGTCTTCGGGAGTTGCGACCACAGGGTGTTGAGCGCAGCCGCGTCGGAGGCTCCGCGCAGTGAAGCGGCCAGCACCTGGCCTTCCAATACGGCAAAGGTCTTCGTGCTGAGCGAGCCACTCTTTTGCAGTGGCTCCAAGGCCTGTCGCGCCCGCCGCGTATCGCCGCTGGCGAGGGCAGCAAGCGCGAGTTCGCGCCAACCACCGGGCGTGAGGCTGCCGGCGTCGGCATCGGCCGCCAGCAGATTCACGGCTTCAGCAGGACGACCCTCGCGACGCAGTACCCGGGCGCGCAGCACGCGGGCGCCACGCGGTGCGACCTGGGCCGCGTCGTCCAGCGTAGCGAGCGCGCGACTGTTTTCGCCGCGACGCGATGCGGCCTCGGCCGCCGCGAGCAAGGCAGGACCACGCAGCACATCCAGACGCGAGGCACGATGCAGATCGCGCTCGGCATCGCCGTGGCGACCTTCCATCAACGCGAGCAGGCCATCACTCATTTTCCGGCGGCTCAGCCGGCGATGGCGACGGGTGAACGCGCCGAACGGCCAACGCACGGCAAACCAGAGCGCGCTCAGCAGGGCCCAGGCCAGCAGCAGGATCACAATCGCGGCAACCGCCGTGGTTTCCGCCTGCCAGCCGCGCAGCTGCACCAGCACGTAGCCTGGATCTTCCGCTACCCAATGCCAGCCGAACGCGGTCAGTGCCGCCACGATCACCAGCAGCAGTATCCAGCGCCACAACGTCATGACTTGGCTCCGGCCGAGCTGCTGGCCGCGGGCTTGAGTGCATGCACGGCGCGCAGATTGCGCAGCTCGCCCAGGGCCGCACCCAGCTGCACCGCCGCACCGGGCGGCTGGGCAAGCAGGCTCGCCAACTGCGTGCGCGCCTGCTGTACCGGCGCGGCGTTGATGTCGAACTGCGCCGCGATGCCGGCATCGGCGCGCTTGAGCGCCGCGATGTAGGCGTCGCGATCGGAGGCCAGCAGCGCCGCCTGCGCTTGTGCCAGATCGATCGAAGCGAGCTCGCGCGCGAAGCGTGCATCGGCCACCGACAGCGGTGCGCCATTCGTGCGCTGCACCTTCACCACTTGATCGAGGGCGCCCATGATGCGCGACCAGCCGCCGGGGGCGCTGTCCGATGCCGCGGCATCCAACGGCTTGAGCGGCAGTTCCATGGTCGCAGCGCGCAGATTGCTCAACGTGTTCAGCGCGGTGTCCACATTCATCGTCTGCGTCTTGCTCAGCGCTTCGCGTTCCGCGCCGACGCTCTGGCGCAGACCGGAGAAGGCGCCGTCGTTGACCGCGGCGAGTGCCTGGTCGGCGAGCGCATAGGCAGCGAGTGCGCCCTGGGCGTCGTGGAACAGGTCGTAGCGTTCCTTGGCCATGCGCAGCAGCGATTCGGTTTCGTCCAGCAACATGGCGTCGTGGCCGGACAGCGTCTTTTCGGACAGCTTGGTCACTGCGTCTTCGAGATTGCGCGTGCGCTCGGACTGGCTCAGCAGCTCCTCGCGCAAGGAGCGATTCACCTGATCGGCATCGCCCAGGCGCTGGCGCAACAGATTGCGCTCACTGTCGCTGGCGCCGAACGCACTCTCCAGGGTATCGACGCGCTGCTTGAGTCCGCTGAGCGCCGCATTGCCGGCGGCATTGCCCTGTTCCTGCCGCCATTGGCGCCAGCCCACATAGCCGGCGCCGCCAAGGGCAAGCAAGGAGATCAGCAGGGCCACCGCCAGGGTGCCGCTGCCGCGCCGGGCTGGCGGCGTCACGCGCTGGGCGCGGGGATGGGTGTCTGAACGCGCGCCCGCAGGCGCACCACGATCGAGGAAGGAGTCGTCTTGGCTCATGCGCGACATGCTAACAGCCCACGCCGGGGGGCTCGCATCAAACGCGCGTGAAGGCGTGGGGTTCCCGCAGGAAAACGCCTAAGAACGGGCTGCGGCTGCCAGCAAGTTGTCCGATAGCGCCGAGGCTGCCACCGCGACGCGCCTGAAGCCGGCAGCATGCGCGGCCTCGGCGAGCCGCTCGCTGCTGGCGATGGCCACCGCCCGGATCAGCTGCGCATACGCATCGGCAGGCAAGCCCTGCTTGAGGTTATCCAGCGCTTCGGCGCTGGACAGCAGCACTCGCGCGTCAACCGGCAATTGGCGGATGGCATCGAGCTGACGACGCTGCCAGCGCGGCGTGCCGCGGCGATAGACATGCACCTCGCGCAGCTGTGCACCACGCGCAAGCAGTTCCGCACGCAGCACGCCGCGACCACCCGGCGCACCGATCAGCGCCACCCGGCGGTCCCGCACCTGAGAAAGCCCGGGTTGTTCCAGCAGACCTTCGCTGTCCTGGCGCGCCAGCGGGGCAAGCGCATCGACACCATGGCGCGCCAATGCCCGCGCCGTGCCCTGGCCTACCGCAAGCACGGTGGCGGTGGTTCGCAACGGCGCCAGCCGGGCGGCAAAACGTACGGCGGCGGGGCTCGTGTAGATCAGCAATTGGTCGCTCAATGCGGCACGCAGCTCGATAGCCGCCGCCTCCGCATCATCGACCGCACGCAGCGACAAACCCGGCAACAACAGCGGCACGCCGCCCATCCGCCGCACCCGCCGCGCCAACGGCGAACCCGTACCGGCCGGGCGCGTGATGACCACGGTGCGTCCGTCCAGCGCGGGCTCGGCAAGGGTCGGGGATCGCGTGCTCATGGGCCTCTCCGGGGGTGCCGGGGAGTGTAGCGGCCCGGGCCGTAGCGGTGCTGTCCCGCCTGGGTGCGTAAACTACGCCTTCCCCCCATGCCTACCCCGCGACGATGAGCAGCACCGAACGACACACTCTTGCACGCAAGCTGGTCAACTTCATGCGCGATGAAATTCCCCTGGCGCAGACCATGGACGTCAACTTGCACGGCTGCGACGAGCAGCAATTCTCCCTCGCCGCCCCCTTGGGCCCGAACATCAACGACAAGGGTTGCGCCTTCGGCGGCAGCCTGGTCAGCGTGATGACGCTCAACGGCTGGGGCCTGGTCGAACTGGAACTGCGCATGCGCGGCCTCGAATGCGACCTGTTCGTCGGCGAATCCACCGTGCGTTACCTGGAACCGGTCTGGGAGGGCTTCGTCAGCGAAGCACGCCTGGCCGAAGGTGCGAACTGGGTCACCTTTTTCGACACGCTCGACTCGCGTGGCCGCGCCCGTATCGAGGTGACCTGCCTGGTACCCGGCACCGGTACCAAGCCCGCCGCGACACTGGAAGCCCGTTTCGTGGCCAAGCGACGCTCCCCCGACGCCGTATGAAAAAGTCTTTCTGCTTGGGCACAATGCAGGCCTAGTCCAAGGGGAATGCCAGATGCGCCGCGTCCTGATCCCGCTCGTCACGCTGTCCGTGCTTGCACTCGGTGGCTGTGCCACCAACAAACGCAACGACGACCTCACCACCACGCTCAATGCGTACGCCAGCGCGGTGCGCTGGGGCGACTTCAACGCCGCCCTGGTGTTCGTGGACCCGAAGGTGCGCGAGGCCCATCCGATCTCGCCCCTGGAGATGTCCCGCTACCAGCAATACAAGGTCAGCGGCTATGACGACGGCAACGGCGTCGTACCCAATGGCCAGCTTGAAGTGAAGCAGACGGTGAAGATCAACCTGGTCAACGTGAATACTCAGGCTGAGCGCACGGTGACGGATCACCAGACGTGGCGTTATGACGCTGAGAGCAAGCACTGGTATCTGGAGACGGGGTTGCCGGATATCAGTGGGAAGCCGATGTAGGGTGAGGTTGATTCGGCCGATGGCCGCGGTGCGGGTTAGTTCGTCGTCCCGGCGGTGACCTTTTTTTTGATCGTCATCCCGGCACAGGGGCTCCTGTTTTTTGCTCGTCCTCTCGGCGCAGGCCGCCCTTTGCTCGTCATTCCGGCGTAGGCCGGAGGCGCTTTTCAACGGCCAAAGGGCTGGTCATCCAGTCTCGTCAGTCTCCGGTCGTCGCCTCGAGGCCAGCGTGCCGCCTGCGCGGCGGGCGTTTCGATCGGCTGCCGCCGACCGAGTCACTTTTCTCTTGCTGGCCCAAGAGATCCCTCGGGACTAGCTTCGCGTCGAAAGTAACCCAAAGAGAATGGCCTGATAACGCCCGCAGCATCGTGTTGGGATAAGCCCGAGCGCTCGAGACGCGCTGTTGCGGGACAACCTCCGAGGGTACACAGGGGATACTTCCAAGCGCTGCGCAACGCGCCCGAATCGCTGAGGACTTAAAGCGGGGCCTCGCTTCGCATCGGCTTTGGGCATCGCTCATTTTCTCTCCAACGCCCGCTTGTCTGTGGGAGCGCACCCTGTGCGCGACAGCCACGATGCGGTGTACCGCTCCGTAGGTTTGTCGCGCACAGGGTGCG
>NZ_JBFTQX010000011.1:0-121081 GCF_056399225.1 Dyella sp. 01N448
AGCGTGGCTGTCGCGCACAGGGTGCGCTCCCACAGACAAGCGGGCGTTGGAGAGAAAATGAGCGATGCCCAAAGCCGATGCGAAGCGAGGCCCCGCTTTAAGTCCTCAGCGATTCGGGCGCGTTGCGCAGCGCATTGAGGTACCCGCTGTGTACCCTCGGAGGTTGTCCCACAACAGCGCGCCTCAAGCGTTCGGGCTTATCCAAGCACGATGCTGCGGGCGTTTTAGGCCATTCTCTTTGGGTTACTTTTCTCTTGGGCCAGCAAGAGAAAAGTGACTCGAGCGGCGGCAGCCGTTCGAAACGCCCGCCGCGTAGGCGGCACCCTTGCCTCGAGGCGACAACCGAAGACTGACGAATCTGGATGACCAGTTTCGCTGTTGAGAAGCGCCTCTGGCCTGCACCGGGATGACGCGCAAAGAGGCGGCCTCCGCCTTGATGACCAGCTAGAAGGCAGGCTGCATCCGGAAGCCAAACCAATGGCGCGCAACCAGCGGCACTCCTCCCGATAAATGCCTGCGCCACATTCGCAGGAACAACGAGCAACGATAAAGCTCACCACCATCTCAAAAGACGCAAACACCCCAACCCCAGCTAAAAACACTCCGCCAACCTCCGCACCCCCTCATCAATCTGCGCCAGATTCGCCCCGCCATACCCCAGCAACAGCCCGCCCCGAGATGGCGGCTCCAGATAGCACGGCGTCAGCGGCCGCACCGAGACGCCCTTGCTCGCTGCCTTGCGCGACACCGCCACGTCATCCACCCCATGCGGCAAGAGCCCCGCAAGCTGCATGCCCGCTTCCGTGCCGATCACTTCCAGTCGCTCGCCAAGATACTTGCCGATCGCGTCGTGCACGGCTTCGCGACGCTGCATGTAGAGCGTGCGCATGCTGCGGATATGCCGTGCGAAGTGGCCTTCGCGGATGAATTCGGTCATGGCGGACTGATAGAGCATGGAGGAGAAGGTATCGATCGCATCGCGCCCGGCATGGAAATCGGCGACGAGATCATCCGGCACCACGATGTAGCCCAGCCGCAATGCGGGAAACATCACCTTGCTGAAGGTGCCCAGATAAATCACCCGTGCATGCGTGTCAGCGCCCTGCAGCGAAGACAGCGGTCGGCTGCCGAAGCGGTATTCGCTGTCGTAATCGTCTTCGATGATCCAGGCGTCGTTGCTCGCCGCCCAATGCAACAGCTGCATGCGTCGCGATGCGCTCATCGCCATGCCCAGCGGGAACTGGTGCGACGGCGAGATGTAGATCGCGCGGGCGCCCGCACCGGCACGCGCGCCGTGCGCCACATCGATGCCCTCTGCATCCACCGGCACGGGCACCAGTTCCGCGCCAGCGGTGCGCAGCGCCTGGTGCGCACCGGGATAACCGGGATCCTCCATCCACACGCGCTCACCGGGGTCCAGCAGCACGTGGGCGCAGATCTGCAGCGCTTGCTGCGAGCCGGTGGTGATCAGGATCTGCGAGGCATCGCAGCGCACGGCGCGCGCCACGCCCAGATATTCGGCGATGGCCTCGCGCAATGGCAGATGGCCCATCGGGTCGCCGTAACCCATCGCCTCCGCCGACAGATGACGCGCGTGGCGGCTCACCAGCTTCGACCATAGCGCCGAAGGAAACGCATCCAGCGCCGGCAGGCCAACGCGGAATGCGCCCATATTGGCCAGCCAGGTGGCATCCGGCGTACGCATCTGGGCGGCGCGCAGAGAGGTGCGCCGCGAGCCTCCGCCCGTCGCCGCCGGCTCCGGGCGCGCCGCCTTCACCCGCTGCACCGTCAGGTCCGAAGGAATGGCGCGCGCCACGCAGGTACCGGCGCCGGTAAAGGTTTCGAGGAAGCCTTCCGCTTGCAGCTGTTCGTAGGCGCCCAGCACGGGAATGCGCGAAATGCCCAGTTCATTGGCGAGGCTGCGGGTCGATGGCACGCGCTGCCCCGGCCGCAACTGTCCACTGCTGATGGCCCGGCGGAACCAGTCCGACAACTGCTGGTACATGGGCGTATCGCTGCCGACGTCCATGGCAACGGGGGGCAAAAATCCGGCGGGGATGCGCTGCATGGGGCCGACTCCATAGTGGTCATGTCGATCCGGCACAAAGTGGCTATTTAAGCCAACCACTTGCGGGCATAGCTTGCACCCGTCCGCCCTGGCCATCAACCATGAAGAGCCCATTGCCCTCATCGCTGATCGACACACGCTTTTTGGTGTTGTGCCTGGCACTGCTGCTGTGCCTGCCGGGCACGTGCCAGCGTGCGTATGCGCAGGATGAGTCCTCGGCAACCGAAGTGCCGCAAACCCGCGAGAACGCCTGGTGGACCGGTCCGATGATGGCCAACTCGGCCGAGACCCTGCCGCCTGGGCACATGCTTCTGGAGCCCTACCTCTACGACGTCACCAGTCGTGGTGTGGACAGTTTTGGCTCACGCACGTACATCAACTATGGCGTGGCCAACAAATTCACCATGGGCATCATTCCGGTGTTCGGCTACAACCGCGTCAGCGGCGCGCCGAACAGCAGCGGCATCCAGGTGGGCGACATCACCTTGCAGGCGCAATATCGGTTGCGGCAGTTCCACGAAGGCAGTTGGCTGCCTACCGTGGCGATCCAGTTGCAGGAGACGTTTCCGTCCGGGAAATACGATCGTCTTGGCGATCGCCCCGCCGACGGCCTCGGCACCGGCGCGTACACCACGACCATCGGCCTGAATACGCAAACGTATTTATGGATGCCCAATGGCCGCATCCTGCGCGTGCGCTTCAACATCTCTTTCTCGTTTTCCTCCAGCGCGGATGTGGAAGGCGTAAGCGTCTACGGCACCGACGCAAGTTTTCGTGGCCATGCGCGCCCCGGCAACAATGCCTTCGCCAATGCCTCGTTCGAGTACAGCCTCACGCGACGCTGGGTGCTGGCGCTCGATGTGATCTACAACCACAACAGCAACACGCATGTAGGCGGTCAGGAGTTCGCCAGCAACGATCCCTTTCCACCCGACACGCCACTGGGTGCGCGTTCAAACCGTTACATCGGTTTCGCTCCGGCCGTCGAATACAATTGGTCGCCGAACATCGGCCTCTTGCTGGGCGTGCGCGTCATCCCTTCGGGCAACCGCACATCGTCGTCCGTCACGCCTGCGATCGCTCTCAACTACGTGCACTGAGGATTGACGACATGAAACGTGTTTGCCTGATCGTAGTGTCTGCGTTGCTCACTGTTTCTGCGGCCATGGCGGCTGCGCCTACGCATCCACTGCCCAGCTTCGTCGGGCTCGCCATCGCCGACAAGAACCGCCCTGAGCAAGACCGCGCGCTGGATGCACAGCGCAAGCCTGCCGTCGTACTTGGCTATACCGGCATCAAGCCCGGCGACATCGTCGTGGATCTGATGCCGGGCAAGGGCTATTACACGCGCCTGTTCAGTCGCATGGTCGGCAGCAAGGGCAAGGTCTACGCGCTGCAGCCCGCCGAGATGGACAAGATCGCGCCCAAGGGCCTGGAAAGCGTGCGCAGCTTTGCCGGCAAGGAGGGTTACGCCAACGTCACCGTGCTGGTGGAACCGGTCAATGAACTGAAGTTGCCCGAACCGGTGGATGTGATCTGGACCTCGCAGAACTACCACGACCTGCACGATCCCTTCATGGGTACGCCGGACATGGCCAAACTCGACAAGAGCCTGTTCGACGCCCTGAAACCCGGCGGCATCCTGATCGTGCTCGATCATGCGGCGGCCGACGGCACGGGCATCACCAAGACCAACGATCTGCACCGCATCGATCCCGCCGCGGTGAAGAGCGAACTGACGGCGGTGGGTTTCCAGTTCGATAGCGAAAGCGACGCGCTGCGCAATCCTGCCGACGATCACACCAAGGGCATCCGTGACCCGTCGGTCAAAGGCAACACGGATCGCTTCATCTACAAATTCCGCAAACCCTGATCACTTTGTCCGGCGCACTTCACCGTCCCCCTGCTGCGTGCCTTCGCCCTTGATGAAATCGACGAAGGCACGCAGTGGCGCCGGCATATGTGCACGGCTGGGGTAATACAGCAACGGCCCGGTGAAGGGCTGGCACCACTCTTCCAGCACGGGCAGCAAGGCGCCGTCGGCGAGCGCAGGCTGCAGGAACTCCTCGAAGGTGTGGATGATGCCGAGGCCTGCGACGGCAGCCTCCACTTCCATCTCGATGGTGGAGGCGAGCAGGCGGCCATCCGGTCGTATGCGCACGACCTTGCCGCGCCGCTCGAACTCCCAGGCCGCGATCACGCCGCTGGGAAAGCGATGGCGGATGCAGGCGTGATTCACCAGGTCCTGCGGCTTGGCGGGACGTCCATGCTCGGCGAGATAGGCCGGCGACGCTGCAGCGACGAAGCGCTGCGTGCGCGGACCGATGGGCATCGCGATCATGTCGCGCTCGACGCGCTCTTCGTAGCGGATGCCTGCGTCGCAACCCGCCGCCAGCATGTCGACGAAGGCATCGTCGGTGATCACATCGAGCGTGATGCCGGGCTGCGCCTTGAGGAACCGCGTCGCAATCGGCGGCAGCACATGGCGCGCCACGATGGACGGCACGTTGAGGCGCAACGTGCCGGCAGGGCTGTCGCGATAGGCATTGATGCTGTCGAGCGCGCCGCCAATCTCTCCCACCAGTGGCGCCAGGCGATCAAGCAGGCGCTGCCCGGCTTCTGTGGGCGTGACGCTGCGTGTGGTGCGGTTGAGCAGGCGCACGCCAAGACGTGCTTCCAACCGCCGCAAGGCCGCGCTCAACGCCGAGGCGGAAACATTGCCCTGCAGGGCCGCGCCGCGAAAACCACGGGCACGCGCCACCGCGATGAAGGCTTCGATATCGGCTAGGCCAAGCTCTTCCATTGTGCGGATTCCGGCACAGGTCGTACGGATAGGACCGGATTATCGTACACCGAGCGCGCCGCCATACTTCCCTCCGAGCCATCCTCACCGCCTACGCGGCCACCTTCAGGAGAACCCACGATGCAACATCGTCAACTTGGCGCCACCGGTCCCCGCGTTTCCGCCCTTGGCCTGGGCTGCATGGGCATGTCGGGCATGTACGGACCGTCCGACCGCGCCGAAAGCATCGCCACCATCCACGCGGCGCTGGACGCCGGCATCGACCTGCTCGACACCGGCGACTTCTACGGCATGGGCCACAACGAAATGCTGATCGGTGAGGCGCTGAAGAACGTGCCGCGAGAAAAAGCCCTGATCAGCGTGAAGTTCGGCGCGTTGCGCGATCCGGCCAATGGCTGGGGCGGCAATGACACGCGCCCCGCCGCAATGAAAAATTTCCTCGCCTACACCCTGCAGCGCCTGGGCGTGGATTACATCGACGTCTATCGCCCCGCGCGTCTGGACCCTAACGTACCGATCGAAGAGACCATTGGCGCCATCGCCGATATGGTCAAGGCAGGCTACGTGCGCCACATCGGCCTGTCCGAAGTGGGCCCGGAAACCATTCGTCGTGCAGCTGCCGTGCATCCGATCGCCGATCTGCAGATCGAGTACTCGCTGATCTCGCGCGGCATCGAGGACGGCATTCTGCAGACCTGTCGCGAGCTGGGTATCGGCATCACTGCGTACGGCGTGCTGTCGCGCGGCCTGATCAGCGGGCATTGGGATAAGAACAACGCCGGCAAGGGCGATTTTCGTGCGATCAGCCCGCGCTTCCAGGCGGGCAATGTCGACCACAATCTTGCGCTCGTGGACGCGCTACGCAGCATCGCAGAAGAGAAAAACATCTCCGTCGCCCAACTGGCCATTGCGTGGGTGGCAGCTCAAGGCAAGGACATCGTGCCGCTGGTCGGCGCGCGTCGCCGCGATCGACTGCAGGAGGCGCTGGGATCGCTGGAGGTTTCACTGAGCGCGCAGGATTTGGCCACCATTGAGGCTGCAGTGCCGAAGAATTCGGCGGCCGGAGAGCGTTACGCCGCGGCGCAGATGGCGCATTTGGATAGTGAGCGGGCGCATTGAGTTAGCTTCCTCTCCTTGTGGGTAGTGGAACTGCTTGTCTGTGGGAGCGCACCCTGTGCGCGACAGCCACGCTGGGTGTACCGCTCCGTAGGTTCGTCGCGCACAGGGTGCGCTCCCACAAATAGCCAGCCGCAGACTTGATCCGCCAACAAGGCCTCGGCTCCCTTGTAGGAGCGCACTTGTGCGCGACCACCTGACGGAGCGATACACCCACGCGCTGCGGTCGCGCACAAGTGCGCTCCTACAACAAACAAACAGCTTCCCGGCAACGCCTGGCATGGTCGGGCTCTTGACCCTCGGGCCCCCGGTATAACGCGGCGGGCGGATGCCCTGCATCACCGCCACGCCCCAGACCTATACTCGACCACACCGCTCCGCCGAGACCCCGCCCATGGGATTCCTGCAAGCCCCACCGCAGCTCGCTCACCCCTATCGCGCCGATCCCCTGCTGCACGCCACGCTGCGGCGCGCGCTGCCACCGGCACGACTCGCCGCCATCGAGCCCGACCTGCAGGCGCTGGGCGATTACGCCGTGATGGAATGGGAGCGCGCCTGCCGCAGCACGCGCCACAAGCCCGTGCTTACGCAATGGGACGCCTGGGGCAACCGCGTCGATCGCATCGAGCTCACCCAAGCCTGGCAAGAAGGCCCGCACATCACCACCAAATATGCGGTGCTCGCATCGGGCCATGAGGCGCATGAGCACGCACGGCTGGAAGAATTCGCGCGCGTCTACCTGTATCACGTGGCCAGCGAGTTCTATAGCTGCCCGTTGGCGATGACCGACGGCGCCGCCACCGCGCTCAAGGCCTCAGGCAATAAGGCGCTCATCGAACGCGCACTGCCGCGCTTGCTCAGTCGCGATCCGTCCACGTTCTGGTTGAGCGGACAGTGGATGACCGAGAACGCGGGCGGCTCGGACGTCGGCAATACGGAGACCATGGCCCGCCAGGACGCCTCTGGACAGTGGCGTCTCTACGGACGCAAGTGGTTCAGTTCAGCGGTGGTCGGCGAAATGGCGCTGGGACTCGCACGCCCCGAGGACGCAGGCAATGGCCCCGGCGCACTTGCCCTGTTCTACGTCGAAACGATGGATGGCGAGCGCCGCAAGCCGGAACTCATCATCGATCGCCTGAAAGACAAGCTCGGCACGCATGAGTTGCCGACGGCGGAGATCCATCTCGACGGTCTGCCGGCGTGGCCGCTGGGCGAGCTGGCGAACGGCGTGCGCCAGGTGGCGCCGATGCTTAACATCACGCGCACGTGGAATGCAGTGGGCGCCACCGCCAGCATGGCACGGGCGCTTTCGCTGGCTCGCGATTACGCCACGCGCCGCCAGGCGTTCGGCAAGCGACTGATCGATCAGCCGCTGCATGCGCAGACTCTCGCGGACATGCAGGCCGAATTCGAAGGCGCGTTTGCGCTCACCTTCGAAGTGGCGCATCTGCTCGGACGAGTGGAACACGGCGTGGCGCAGCCGCATGAAATCGCCCTGCTGCGACTGCTCACGCCCTTGGCCAAGCTGTGGACCGGCAAGCTGGCAGTGAAACTGTGCTCCGAAGCACTCGAGTGTTTCGGCGGCGCCGGCTATATCGAAGACACCGGCCTGCCCCAGCTGCTGCGCGATGCGCAGGTCTATGCGATCTGGGAAGGCACCACCAACGTATTGTCGCTGGACAGTCTGCGCGCGCTGGCTGGGGAGAATCTCGGCGCCTTGCGCACGGCGATCGAAGGCTGGCTGGCCGACAGCATCGATGCGCACGCGCGGCAGGAAATCCATCGGGCACTGGATGGTGCCGGTGCCTACCTGCACTCGCGGGCCGACGAGCGGGCGTCGCTGGAAGCCGGCGCCCGTGGACTGGCGATCTCCCTCGCCCGCTGCACCGCGGCGGCCCTGCTGGCGCGTCATGACACGTGGTCGGCCCCGCATGGGCATGCGCGTATGGGGGCTACGCTGCGGCGTTTCGTGGCGCATGGATTGGCACGTTTCTCCACCGCCGACGCTACCGATACCGCTTTGTTACTCGGCCCGCACTGAATCGCTGCCCTTGTGGGAGCGCACCCTGTGCGCGACTGGCCGTGCCTGGACTGAGGCGGGCCGTTCGCGCACAGGGTGCGCTCCCACAAGGGCGTGAGGGGCCTCAGGCTGAGCCTGGGCATGCGGAGATCGGTCGTTGGCCCTAAAATACCGGCCTCCCCCACCCTGGCGACTCCCGACCATGCAGCATCTGACCATCGTCACCACAGGCGGCACCATCGACAAGATCTATTTCGACGACAAGTCGGACTACAAGATCGGCTCGCCCCAGATCGGCGACATCCTCAGCCAGCTGGGCGTGGCGTTCCAGTTCGACGTGATCCCGATCCTGCGCAAGGACAGCCTGCACATGGGCGACGAGGATCGCGCCCTGGTGCGTTCCACCATCGAAGCGCAGCCGCATCGCCACGTGCTGGTCACGCACGGCACCGACACCATGGTCGAAACCGCACGCGAACTGGCCAGCATCAAGGGCAAGGTGATCGTGCTCACCGGTGCGCTCAATCCGGCGCGCTTCCAGGGTTCCGATGCGGTGTTCAATATCGGCTGCGCCGTGGCCGCCGTGCAGACCCTGCCCGATGGCGTGTACATCACCATGAACGGCCGCGTGTGGGACCCGTCCAAGGTGCGCAAGAACCGCGACGCCAATCGCTTTGAAGAGAACAACGGCTGATTGCCACGCTATCGCTGCAAAGAGAAAGGCCCGGCCATCACTGACCGGGCCTTTTGCTTTTACAACACCGTGATTACTGCACGTTGAGATTTACATCATCGAGGACGAACGAGGTCTGCTCGGACGAATCCTCCGTGCCGGTGAACTTGATCGTCACCGTCTGTCCGATGTACGCGCTGAGATCGAAAGTCGCGAGCGAGTAACCCGCCGCTGCGTTGAGATTCGAGTACGTGACCAGCGTCTTCAGCAAGGTGCCGCTGCTGTTGAGCACTTGCACGGTGAGTTTGTCGTACGCCGTGGTCCTGGTGGTCTCGGCGGTATCGATGTGCAGGTAGTAGGTCAACGTAGCCGAGCTCTTGCCGCTGGGAATGGTCACCTTCTGCGACGCCGTGTCGGTGTGCGCGCTGCCGTAACCGTCCAGCCACACGAACCAGGTGCCGGCATGCGCCGTCTCGCCGCTGCAGGTGCTGTTGCTGCAGAGCGCGCCGGAGCTGATCGTCCACGGGGTGGCCGCGCCGGTTTCAAAGCCCGGGTTCACGATCAGCTGCGACGGCGTACCGCCGCCCGTCACCGTCACCGACGAGGTCTTGCTCGAGGTCTTGGCGCTGACGCCATCGGTCACCGTCTCGGTGACGCTATACGTGCCGGCCGCGGCATAGGTGTGGCTCGGGCTCGCGGTTGTAGCGCTGCCGCCATCGCCGAAGGTCCACGAGTACGAGGAGATGCTGCCGCCCGTATCGGTCGAGCTGTCGGTGAAGTTGGCGGTGAGGCCATTGGTGACAAAGCTGAAGTTCGCCGTCGGCGTGCCGCCCGTGCCGCCGCCGCCACCGCCCCAGTACTGAGTGACGTAGCTGTTGAACTTGGCGATGTCGAGCGAGCCCCAGCCGGTGGCGTTGTCGTAGCCGGCCTTGGCCGTGTAGCCGTTGCCGCTGTAGCCATTGTTGCCCGAGGTGACGTCATGCAGCGGCGTGGCGTCGGTGGGGAAATGCGCGTACATGTTCTGGGTCGGCAAGCCCAGTGTGTTGTTGTTGGCCGAGAGAATGCGCGCCCAGATGCCGACGAAAATCGGCGAGGCAAGGCTGGTGCCGCCGATCTGGTAGGTCTGGCCCTGGATCACGATGTTGGCGCCAGTGGATTGCGCTGCATCGAACGCCACGTCGGGCACCTGACGCTTGGTCACTGACGAACCCAGCGCAGAGGTCTGCCAGCTGGGTGCGGCTTCGAACAGACTCACGCCGCCACCGGTGGCCCACAGGCGCTTGTTGTTGTCGCCATTGTTCGGATCGACGGCAGCCAGGCCTTCGTTCCACACCGTCTCGCCCGACCACGTGGTGCCCGTGGTGCTGAGCGTGGTGCCGCCGACCGCCACCACGTTCGGCGAACTGGCGGGCTCGCTCACGGAGTAATGGGTGAGCGAGATTTTCACCGTGCCCGCGGAGTTCGCGACGTAGCCCGGGGCACCTTCGGTCGGATCGCTGGACCACTGGTACACACCGGCATCGCCCGAAGCGATGGAGAAGGTCTGACCCTGCGCCACCGCCTGCGCGAAGATCGCATCGTCGGCCGACTGCGTGCCTGAGCTATTGGCCGCCGATTCGTCCTCGCCCAGCGACACGTTGATCACCTTCGCCGTGTTGTCGGTCACCGCGCGGTTGTACGCCGCGGTGATGGCCGCATCGGTGAGGCAGCTGTCGTTGGCGCAGTTGGGCGCGGAGTAGAAGATCAGCGTGTTCACGCCGCCAGAGGTACCGGTGATGGTCTGGCTATCCAGGTTCCATTCGCCGTCGCCATCGGGATCGTCCGCATAGGCCTGGCTGCCGGTCTTCACCACTTGCGTGTTCACCGTGCTCATGCCGGCGCCGGTAGTGAAAGTTTTCAGATCGGCAATGGTCTGGGTCATGTCACCCCAGGTGATGATGCCGACCTTGGTGGACGATGCCGTCGGCGTGCTGCCTGCGTCGTAGATCGCGGGGAAATCCTTGGGGCTGTGCGAGGTCTGCACCGCCGCGGCCTGGATGCCGACGTTGTTCGCGTTCGCATGCACCGGCCCCACGATGTGATGCATGGTGTGCGGCACGTTGAGGTTCTGCAGGCCGAGCACGGCGTTGACGATGCCACCGAGCGCAGCCGGCACCTGCACGGCCGAGTCGTTGGCGATGCGCTGCTTGCCGCCAAAGGCGAAGGTGCGCATGGTGGTGCGGAAGGCCGCGTTGACCGAGGTGGCGTTGCCATCGGCCTCGATCAACATGTTGTTGGGCGACACCTGCACATGGTTGAAGCCTGATTGGCGCAGATGCGCCAGCACTTGCGCCACCTGATCGTCGGTGGGCGCATAGCGTGCCTTGAACTGCGCAGGCGTGAGGAACTGATGGAACTGCGCGCTGGCGGGATCGTTCACTGCGTGCAGGAACCTCTCCAGTTCATCCACGTTGCGCAGGTTGAGGCTGAGCGCCACATGCACCGGCTTGCTCGCTTCCAGCGGCGACACCGTGGCCGCGTCGACGGTGGGCGAGCCGTGCATGCTCAGTGTCCAGGTGCTATTGCCTGCCGCCGCCGTGGTGGCTGCGGTGCTTAGCCCAGACGAGCGGCTGATGGCCGCCTGGGTGCGGACGCCTACCCAGGCATCGTTGGTCGCCGCATGCAGCGACCCTGCCATGGCCATCGACATCGCCATCGGCAGCAGTGCCTTGCGAATCGCCTTTCCCCGCAAATCGATACGAACAGTCATTCTTGTCTCCTTGACGTTTTTGAGGACGAACCGACCCGATGCGGTGCGATGCACCACATGCATGAAGGCGCCGCTGTGCGCGGCCTCGGGTCTCGTGACTGTGCTGCGATCCGATAGACGTCCGGGCCTGCTTTCCCCCTGCCATTCCATGGAACGGCACGCCCGAACGAAGACTCGCTAAACGACGCCCACCGCGCGAATGCCGGTGCCCTCGTCGCCAAAGGACCATCCGTCAACCCTCCCGCTGACGGATTAATTGACGCTAATCAAGAAAATTCGATGCGTCAATGACAGCAACGCATGCCTGAAAATCCGCGATAAACAGCAATTAGCTGCGATCGATTGCGTTGATTCGTTTTTTCATGCGTTTTCTTGCACCAAGCGGACAGCCACAGGAACGCAATTAATTTCCCGACTGATTAAACACTTATAAAAAGTGGTGATGCCGTTCTCAATATCAGGATGAACATCACATTGGCGCTCTGGCGCGAGTTATATCGATTCGAAAATTTTGGCCTTCAACCCGGCGTCTTTCAGCTCGAAAGCGAAGGCGCGAAAGTTATTGCGCAAGCGCCGCAGCAAGCTCTACACGCCATGCTGACGAAGCTAACTCCCGGCTAAATCCGGACCCTGCCGACGAGCTTGCCGAACACGACAAAACAGACTGCGGAGTGCAGCCTGTCGTCGCCGCGAGTGGGCGCAGCGATCTGTATCAAACGTATCGAACGCAAACGATCGGCGCACGGCGCGATGCCGTGCACATCATCGATTCAACAGGAAACACGCCGGCGTTGCGGCGTCAGAGCATGCCCGTTTCGAGCTTGGCCGCATCCGACATCATGGAATGATTCCACGGCGGATCGAACACCAGGTCCACGTCGGCTTCGGCGACGGTGGGGATGAGTTCGAGCTTGGTGCGCACGTCGTCGACAAGGATGTCGCCCATGCCGCAGCCCGGTGCGGTCAAGGTCATTTTCACGTAGACCTTGCGCTGGTCGGGAGCCGGATGCTCCACGCTCACGTCATAGACCAGGCCGAGCTCGACCACGTTGATCGGGATTTCCGGATCGAACACGGTGCGCAGCTGCTGCCACACGAGCGCTTCGACGTCCGAGTCGCTGGCATCGCTGGCCAGTTCGATCGGCGGCGGCGGTTCCTTGCCCAGCGCGTCGGCATCGTTGCCGGCGATGCGGAACAGGTTGCCTTCCACATAGACGGTGAAGCTGCCGCCCAGCGCCTGGGTGATGTAACCGATCTGGCCGGCCGGCAGGCTGACCGTTTCGCCCTGGGGCACCATGACTGCCTGGCAGTCGCGCTCCAGGGTGAAAGGTTCGCTGCTTAGACTGAAACCGCTCATGCCGATCCTGCCAACTCTCATCGTTGGGCGCGGCCTTCGCCACGCCAAGCTGTCTATTATGCCGGTTGACGACCGGTCATGCCGACGAAATCAGGTCGCGCCGCCTCAATCTCAAGGGGGACGCGGCGTCACGGGACTTCAGGCCGGGGACAGCGACGTGCCGCCGCGCGCTATCATGAGAGTTTTACGCCCGGGAAATACCGTGTCCGCCGTCCAGTTTGTCGCTTGCCGCTCATGAAGGTGCGGGCCACCTTTTCCCTGTTGTTCGCGCTGGTGAGCGCCCTGATGCTGGGGCTGGCTGCCGGGGCGGTCTGGATGGTTCCGACGCTCTACTCGCGCCACCCCCTGCCCTGGCTGGCGCTGCCGGCGGGCTGGCTGCTGGGCAAGGCCGTGCGCCATTGGGTTCGCCCGGCCGGCGGTCATGCCGCCCTTCTGGCCGCCACGGCGACCTTCGTCGCGGTGCTCTACGTCAACGTGCTGACGGCCGCGGCCCGCATTTCCGGACTCATGGGCCTGGGCCTGATCGATTCGATGCGCACGGCCGGTCTGGGCCTGCTGCTCCAGCTCGCCGAACTGGGTTGCACGCCCGTCGACGACGTCTGGTTCCTTGCCGGCATGGGCATCGCTGCCTTCGTCGCATTCCGCCACGACCAGCCCCCGAAGACCGGCGGCTGATCGGGCCTCAACTCTCCAGCGTCTTCAGCGCGGCGACCAGTTCACTGGCAGCCGCCTGGCCATCGCCGTAGAGCATGCGTGCGTTGTCCGCGTAGAACAGCGCATTCTCGATGCCGGCAAAGCCGGTGCCCTTGCCGCGCTTGACCACGATCACCTGCCTGGCGTCGGCCACATCGAGGATGGGCATGCCGTAGATCGGCGAGGACGGATCGGTCTTGGCCAGCGGATTGACCACGTCGTTGGCGCCGATCACCAGGGCCACGTCGGTCTGCGGGAATTCGGGATTGATGTCGTCCATGTCGGCGATCAGGTCATAGGGCACACCCGCTTCCGCCAGCAGCACATTCATGTGACCAGGCATGCGGCCGGCCACCGGATGGATGGCGAATTTCACCTTCACGCCGCGCTCGATCAGCAGCTTGGCGAATTCCCACACCTTGTGCTGCGCCTGGGCCACGGCCATGCCGTAACCGGGCACGATCACCACGCGCTCGGCGTAGGCCATCATCACCGCCGCATCGCTGGCCTCGATGGGTTTCTGGCTGCCGGCAATCTCCTGAGCCGCACCGCCGGCTGCGCCAAAGCTGCCGAACAGCACGTTGCCGATCGAGCGATTCATCGCCTTGGCCATCAGCTGGGTGAGCAAGGTACCGGCGGCGCCCACCACGGTGCCGGCGATGATCATCGCCTCGTTCTGCAGCACAAAACCCTCGAACGCCACGGCCAGGCCGGTAAAGGCGTTGTAGAGCGAAATCACCACCGGCATGTCCGCGCCGCCGATCGGCAGGGTCATCATCAGGCCGAACAGCAGGGCCAGCCCGAAGAAGGTGACGATCAGCGGCATGCTCAAGTGGCCGCTGGCGATCATCCCGCCCAACACCACGGCGGCACCCAGCACCAGCAGGTTCACCACCCGCTGTCCCGGGAAGACGAAGCGGCGGTCCAGCCAGCCCTGCAGCTTGGCAAACGCGATCAGGGAGCCGGAAAAGCTGACCGAACCGATCAGCGCACCGAGTACGGCCAGCACCAGTTGCGCCGTGCCGGGGGTATCGGCCCCGCTGGCCGTGAACTGCCCGCCATCCAGCAGGGTCACGGCGTTGCCGGCATAACTGAACAGCTCGGCGGCGCCGATCGCTGCCGCCGCGCCGCCGCCCATGCCGTTGTAGAGGGCGACCATCTGCGGCATGTCCGTCATGGCCACGCGCCGTCCCGACCACCAGGCCGCGGAGACGCCGATCAGCACGGCAGCCAGGATCAGCCCCCGGTTGTGCAGGTCCGGCAGGGCGAAGGTGGCCAGCACCGCCACCAGCATGCCCACCCCGGCCCACACGATGCCGCCCCGCGCCGAACGCGGGGAGCTCATGCGCTTGAGACCGAGGATGAACAGCAGGGCAGCGAGGAAGTAACAGGCCTTGATCAGAACCGGCAGCCAGGCCATTACTTCGCCTCCTTGCCGGCGCTGGGCTTGCTGGACTTGAACATCTCCAGCATGCGTTCGGTCACCACATAACCGCCGGCGGCATTGCCGGCACCCAGTAGTACCCCGATAAATCCGATCGTCATCTCGAACGGGGTCTGGGCGTGGCCTAGCGCTATCATGGCGCCCACCAGCACAATGCCGTGGATGAAGTTGGAGCCGGACATCAACGGCGTGTGCAGAATGACCGGTACCCGGGCGATGATCTCGTATCCCGTGAAAGCGGCCAGCATAAAGACATAAAGCGCCAGGAAACCGTCGAGCATGACCCCTCCCCGCCAGGACATCGGTGTAGCCGCACTATACGGTTGCGGGTCAACGCGTGCGAGCGTCGGACGTTGATAGCAGAGGACGTACCGATGGAGTCTCACGATGGCCGAGCCGACGAACCGGATGAGGACGGCATGAACAGCGCCGTCTCCACGCTCGATACCGAGTTGTTGGCGGAGGACGTTCGGGCGGCCCCCGCGTCGATGAACGCCTTCCTGGCCCAGGTGGAACGCCGCGCCTTTCGCATGGCCGAGCTGAACCTGGGGCACCGCGAAGATGCCATGGACGCCGTCCAGGACGCCATGTTGAGGCTGGTCAAGCATTACAGCGAAAAACCCGCGCAGGAATGGACCCCCCTGTTCTGGGGCATCCTGCGCCGGCGCATCGTGGATCTACAGCGTCGCCGCAAAGTGCGCTCGATCATGGTGGGCTGGCTGGGCGGGAAGGATGATGACGGCGAAGATCTGCCCGCCTGGGAACCGGCTGACACCGGCCCCGGCCCGCTGGAGCGCCTGAACGATGCACAGTCGTACGCGGATATGGCGGCAGCCGTGAAACTGCTGCCCCAGCGTCAACGCGAAGCTTTCATGCTGCGCGTGCTGGAAGGCCTGGATGTGGCGGAAACCGCCCAGGCCATGGGATGTTCGGAAGGGAGCGTTAAAACACACCTGTCGCGCGCGCTGCAACGTCTGCGCGACCAACTGGAGGCATGGCGATGAATGCGCCTGACAACCACTTCGAACGTCGCGCCCGTGAGCTGTATCGCGAGGCTTCGCGCCAGCTCGACCCGGCCGTGGCCGCCCGCCTGCGTGCAGCCCGACGCGACGCGCTAGCCAAAGCCGACAAGTCCTCGCTGGCGCACCGACTGCTGCAGCTGCTGCTGCCGGCAGGGGCGTTTGCCGCCATCGCGTTCGTCGCTTTGTTCATGTCTTCGCCGGTGCAGCGCCCCACCACCGTCAAGCCCGCCGGCGCCAGCCAGGTCGTGGATGTCGACGGCGAACTGCCGCCCGATGCCGCTGCTGCCGATCCGACGCTGTACCAGAACCTGGATTTCTACGGCTGGTTGGCCAAGAACAGCGATAGCGAGGCGAGCAGGTAACCATGCGTCGATGCCGTGTTTTCATGTCGCTGTTGTTAGTCCTTGGACTCAGCGGCATCGCCACTACCACGATGGCCCAGCAGAATCCGCCGCCGCCGGGCGCGCAGGATAGTTTTCCGCATGGGCCGCCAGGTGGCGGGGCTTTTCCGCCCGACTTGCCGCGGGGCGATATGCCTCCCGGCCCACCGCCTGGCACACCGCCGGGGCCGCCGCCGCAACCGCGCCCGTGGCAGAGCCTGTCGCCGGACGAGCGCACGATCCTGGCTCCGTTGGCTGACAAGTGGAATACGTTCCCGCCGGAGCGCCAGGCGCACATGCTGCAGCGTGCCCAGCAGTGGCGGTCGTTGCCGCCCGACCAGCGCGAGGCGATCCGCCAGCGCATCGACCAGTGGCAGAAGATGACGCCGGAGCAGCGCGAACAGGCCCGCGAGAACAGCAAGCGCTTCCAGCAATTGCCGCCGCAGGAGCGTGAGCAACTGCACGCCGCCTTCCAGCGCTTCCAGCAGCTGTCGCCCGATCAGCGCGAGCAATTGCTGCGCCAGTGGCATAGCGAAATGCGCGATCGCCCGATGGGTCCGCCGCCCAAGGGACCCCCTGGCGGCGGTCCCAGGCACTGAATCGAAAAGCCCCGCGATGCGGGGCTTTTTTACCTGCGTTGCGTCAACCCTGAAAGTGGGGCTCGCCGTTGCGCGTGACGCAACTCTTGGCGATCAGCTCATCGTTGAAGTCGGGCGTCAGCGCGCCGCCTTGCAACATCAGTTCGACGAAGTTGTACACGTTGCGCGCGATCATCTCCGAGGCATGCAGCGGTGCGCCGGCCGGCAGGTTGAGCGGGCCCAGGATCACCACGCCGTTGTGCTCCACCCGCTCGCCCGGCTGGGTCAGCTCGCAATTGCCGCCGCCCTCCGCCGCCAGATCCACGATCAACGCGCCGGGCTTCATGCCATCGACCATCGCACGGGTGACGATCTTGGGCGACGGACGACCGGGCACGGCCGCGGTCGTCACGATCACATCGACGCTCTTCAGATGTTCGGCCAGGGCTTGCTGCTGCGCCGCGCGTTCTTCGGCGGTGAGTTCGCGCGCATAGCCGCCGCTGCCGGCGGCGCTCACGCCCAGCTCGATGAATTTCGCGCCGAGCGATTCCACTTGCTCGCGCGTTTCGGGCCGCACGTCATAGCCTTCCGTCTGCGCGCCGAGCCGGCGTGCGGTGGCGATGGCTTGCAGGCCGGCCACGCCGGCGCCGATCACCAGCACGCGCGAGGGGCGGATGGTGCCGGCGGCAGTGGTGAGCATGGGAAAGAATTTGGGCGAGGCTTCCGCCGCGATCAGCATGGCGCGATAACCAGCCACCGCCGCCTGTGAGCTGAGCACGTCCATCGCTTGCGCACGCGTCGTGCGCGGCAGCAATTCCAGCGCGAAAGCCGTCAGGCGCTGCTTGCCCATGGCCACGATACGTGCCGCCGCGCCGTAGGGACGCAACTGGCCCACCACCACCGCGCCTTCGCGCAAACGCGCCCACACGCTGTCGTCGGGAGGGAGCACGCAGGTGAACACGTCGGCCTGCGCCAGCACGCTGTCGGCATCGGCGAATTCGACATCGGCATAGGTGCTGTCCGGGAAACCGGCGGCTGCGCCGGCACCGCGTTCCAGCAGCACGCGCACGTCCTTGCCACGCAGCTTCCTGGCCACTTCCGGTGTGATCGCGACGCGGCGTTCGCCAGCGGCGGTTTCGCGCAATGCAGCCACGGTGATCGGCATCGTGCATCCTCTGCGAGAGTGGTGAACCTGCAGGCATCCTATCTGAAGGCCCGTCAGACCGACCACCGCCCTCTTGCAGTCATTCGGCCAAGGGAGTTAACTGGCCCGCCACCGGTACGCAAACCGCGTAGGCAAGCAGTTCCGGTGGGGATCGTGCTATGGAGATCCCGATGACTGCTGTCGTTGTTCCCGATATCCTGCTGAACCTGGCGCGCCAGGCGCGTGAAAACGCATACGCGCCCTACTCCCGCTTCCTTGTTGGTGCTGCGCTGGTGACCCACGACGGCCGTTATTTCAGCGGCTGCAATGTGGAAAACGCCTCGTACGGCCTGTGCAATTGCGCCGAGCGCACGGCATTGTTCTCCGCCGTGGCCGCCGGCTGCCGACCGGGCGATTTCGCCGCCATGGCCGTGATTGGCGATACGCCGACGCCGATCAGCCCCTGCGGTGCCTGCCGCCAGGTGATGTCCGAGCTGTGCGACGAGGCCACGCCGGTGTGGCTGGGCAATCTGGCCGGCGCCGTGCAGGAAACCACGGTGCAGGCGCTGCTGCCGGGGTCGTTCCGATTGGCCAGCTGAGGCGTTGCAAAGGACGGTGAGCGAGACGTGAGCGGTCCACGCCGCTTCTCTCGCTCCCCTCGGGGCTTTAGCATCAGGGTTTGGCCTCCCCGGACCTCCCCATGTCCCACGATCTTTCCCTGCTGCAGCAGCGCCATTCGGTTCCGTCCCGTCAGCTGGGCGAACCGGGCCCCGATGCGGCCACGCTGCAGACGCTGCTCGAAGCGGCCATCCGCGTGCCCGACCATGGCAAGCTCGAGCCGTTTCGCATCATCCTGCTGCAAGGCGACGCCAAGCTCGCCTTCGGTGAGCGGATGGCCACGCTGTCGCTGCAGGTCAATCCCGACATGGCCGATTCCAAGCGCGAGAAAGACCGCACGCGCTACGACTTTGCGCCGCTGGTGGCGGTGGTGGTCGCGCGGCTGGATGCGCAGAGCAAGGTGCCGGTGATCGAGCAACAACTGTCCGCCGGCTGCGTGGCTTACAACCTGTTGTTGGCTGCACAAGCGCTGGGCTTTGGTGCGCAGTGGCTCACCGGCTGGGCCGCTTATCATCGCGATGCGGCGGCCGTGCTTGGCCTGAAGGACAACGAAAGCGTCATCGGCTTCGTGCATATCGGCACGCCGCAGATCGACGTGCCCGATCGCGAGCGGCCGGTACTCGCCGAGGTGGTCAGCACATGGACGCCATGAGCCGTCCAGCCGTCCATCTGGTGGATGGCAGTCTCTATGTGTTCCGCGCCTGGCATTCCATGCCGGATGAGTTCCACGACGCCGATGGACATCCGGTCAACGCGGTGCACGGCTTCACCCGCTTTCTTTGCGAACTGCTGGAAAAGGTCAAACCCGAGCACCTGGCGGTGGCTTTCGATGCCTCGCTGACCACCTCGTTTCGCAACGCGATTTATCCGGCCTACAAGGCCAATCGCGAGCTGCCGCCGCCGGATCTGGAGCGCCAGTTCGTGCTGTGCCGCGAAGTGACCCAGGCCTTGGGCATACCGGTGCTGATCGACCATACCTTCGAAGCGGACGATCTGATCGGCAGCGCCTTGTGGACGTTGCGGGCGCACGGCATGCGCAGCGTGATCGTGTCGGCCGACAAGGATTTCGGCCAGCTGCTGGGCGAGTTCGACGAGCAATGGGATTACGCGCGCAACCTGCGCTGGGGCCCTGCCGGCGTGCACGAGCGCATGGGCGTGCATCCGCACCAGGTGGCCGACTATCTGGCGCTGTGCGGCGATGCGGTCGACAACATCCCCGGCGTGCCCGGCGTGGGCGCCAAGACGGCGGCGGCCTTGCTCGCCCATTTCGGCAGTCTCGATGCGCTGCTCGATCGCGTGGACGAGGTGCAGTTTTTGCGCATACGTGGCGCCGCCAGTTGCGCGGCGAAGCTGCGTGAGCATGCGGAGGCGGCTCGGCTGTATCGGCGTCTCACGCGGATTGCGCTGGATGCGCCGGTGCCGACGGAAGCGGATGCCCTGCGGCGCTTGCGTGGGGAAATGGAGGCGATGGATGCGTTATGTGAGCGGCTGCGTTTTGGGCCGCTGACGCGGACGCGGTTGAGGGCGTTGTTGAGCTAGAGGCGGCCTGGCCTATCGCTGTAGGAGCGCACTTGTGCGCGACCGACCTGCGAAGGGCGGCCCTTCGGTCCGCGGTCGCGCACAAGTGCGCTCCTACAAGGGGATCGAATCGCAGTAGCATGAGGGCATGCAAGGCGTGCCTTCCACTTTTTCATCGCAGCGCGACGAAGCCGAGTTTCGGCTGGTGGCGCATCGACCGGGCGTGGAGCTTTATCGCGCGCACATCGTGCGTCACGCATTCGATCCGCATACCCACGATGGCTTCGGCCTGGGTGCGATCGAATCGGGGGTGGAACGGTTTCGCTATCGCGGCGCCGATCATCTCGCTCCCGCCGATTCGGTGGTGATGATGAACCCGGATGAGTTGCACACCGGCCGCGCGGAAACGCACGGCGGTTGGCATTACCGCATGGCGTATATCGAGCCATCCGTGGTGGCCGAGGTGATGGGAGAGTCCGCATGGTGGTTCAGCGATGTGGTGCGCGAGGATTTGCCGAGCGCACGACGTGTGACCGAGTTGCTTGATGCGTTGTGGCGGGCTCGTGAACCCTTGGCATTCGACAGTCTGTTGTACCAACTGCTGAGTCAGTTTCGCCGGCATGCGCGGGTGCCACTCAAGGCGACGGATGGACGTGCGGCGCGTTTTGCACCGGTGGTGGATTATCTGCATGAGCATCTTGCGCACCGGCTCACGCTTGATGAACTCGCTGGCGTGGCAGGCCTGAGTCCGTTCCATTTTTTGAGGCAATTCCAGGCTCAGCATCACGCCACGCCGCAGCAGATGCTGATGGCCTTTCGGCTTGCCGAAGCGAAGCGGTTGTTGTCGCGTGGTGAATCGCCTGCGCAGATAGCTGCGGCCGTCGGGTTGACCGACCAGGCGCATCTGACGCGGGCGTTTGCGCGTCGTTATGGGGTGACGCCGGCGCGGTACCAGCGGGCTGTGCGCGCGTAACCAGCAATCCGCCGCTTTTTTGTGGGAGCGCACTCTGTGCGCGACGAATCTCGCCACGAGTGTCGGCTTTCGCGAGGCCCAGTCGCGCACAGGGTGCGCTCCCACAGAAAAGCGGGAACGCTCGGCGGGCGCAATCTCGTACAAGACGGCGGCCGCTCTTAGTGCCACGCTGCCCGCATGTTGAAAGGCACTCTCTACGCGCTCGCCGCCGGCCTGATGTGGGGGCTGGTCTTCGTTAGCCCCCTGCTGCTGCCGGAGTATCCGGCGGCATTGCAATCGGTTGGCCGCTACCTCGCCTTCGGGCTGATCGCCTTGCCGCTGGGCTGGATGGATCGGCGCGCGCTGCGCGTGCTCAGCCGTGCCGACTGGATCGAAGCGCTCAAGCTCGCGGCCATCGGCAACCTGCTCTATTACCTGTGCCTGGCCAGCGCGATCCAGCTGGCCGGCGCGCCGCTGCCGAGCATGATCATTGGCTGCCTGCCGGTGGTCATCGCGATCACCGCCAATCTGCGCTATGGCCATCGCGATGGGCACCTGCCATGGCTTTCGCTGGCGCCATCGCTGGGGCTGATCGCCATCGGCATCGCCTGCGTGAACCGGGCGGAGATCGCCATGCTTGGCCAACCGTCCGGTGCGGACCTGTGGCGCTATGCGCGCGGCGGTTTGCTCGCGGTGGGCGCGGTGGTGTGCTGGACCTGGTATCCGCTGCGCAATGCCGCCTGGTTGCGCCGGCATCCGGATCGCAGCCCGCGCGCGTGGGCCACGGCGCTGGGCCTGGCTACCTTGCCGCTGGCGGTGTGCGGCTATGCCTTGCTGTGGGCTGGGATGAAGATCGCCGACCAACCCTTCGCCATGCCGTTCGGTCCGCATCCCTGGCGCTTCATCGGCCTGATGGTGGCGATAGGCTTGTTCGCCTCGTGGCTGGGCGCGCTGTGCTGGAACGCCGCGAGCCAACGTCTGCCCAGGGCGATCGCCGGGCAGTTGATCGTGTTCGAGACGCTCGCCGCGCTTGCCTACGCTTTCATCCTGCGTGGCCATCCGCCCGGCGCGCTCACTCTGGCAGGCGTGGCCCTTCTCATTGCCGGCGTGATGTGGGCCGTGCGCATCAAACCGTTGCCGGTCGAACTGGCGGTGGAGTGATCGCGTGGTTGTGGCCAACCGGAGCGCGCGGCAACATGCATGACTCCCCTCCTGCCACGCGGCCAAGCCGATGAATCAGCCAGACTCCCGCATTCCCGCCGATGCCGACGCACCGGTGGAAACCCTGTACGTCGGCAAGTGGCTCAGCCTGCGCAAGCGCGGGCGCTGGGAGTTTGCCGAGCGCAACAACCCCGGCGGCGCGGTGATCATTCTGGCGGTGACGCCGGAAGACAAGCTGCTGTTCGTGGAGCAGTACCGCGTGGCCATCCGCAAGCACACCATCGAGATGCCCGCCGGCCTGGTCGGCGACCTGCATGAGCATGGCGATGAAGATGTGCTGCTGGCGGCGGGCCGCGAACTGGAAGAAGAAACCGGCTATCGCTGCGCACGCCTGGAGTTCATCCACGAGGGGCCGTCGTCCTCGGGCATGAGCACCGAGATGATCGCCTTCGTGCGGGCCTGGGATCTTGAGAAGGTCGGCCACGGCGGCGGCGACGAGAGCGAGAACATCATCGTCCACGAGGTGCCGCGGGCGCAGGCCGGCCAGTGGCTGTTTGCGCGTGCCGCCGAGGGCTACTCGATCGACCCGAAGCTGTTCGCCGGCCTGTGGTTTATCGAGCACACCCAGCCGAGGGCGTGAAGCTGAACGCAAGCACCAGCGGGGGCTAAAGATTTCGGCGGGGACGCCGATGTGAGTCATGTCGACCCATCCCAACCTGACCACATCATGGATCCCCTTATGAAGAAGACCCTGATCGCCGCCGCTCTGTTCCTGGCCGCTCCGCTGGCCGCCCACGCCGCTTGCGCCCCGACCGATTTCGCCGTGCAGGACTTCAAGATGAAGCTCGTCGGCGCCGGCGCCGCCGCCCGCCTGAGCCTGAGCGGCTCGCTGGTGAACCACTGCGCCGAAGCTGCCGCCGCGCAGATCAGCATCGACGCCAAGGACACCTCGGGCAAGGTCATCCAGAGCAAGAAGGGCTGGCCGGCCGGCACCACCAACATCGGCCCGGGCCAGTCGGTGGAGTTCGATCTGGGCCGTCTGTTCCGCTTCGACCCCGAGATGCAGCAGTACACCGTCGGCGTGGCCGACGTGCGCACCTGGTAAACCTCGCGTTGGTGTAAGCCCCTACGCTTTATTTGCTTTTCTTCGAGGCTCCTCCCGGGGCCTCTTTTTTTGCGCCGGGCTTGAACAAGTGTGACGCAGTTCAAGTTTTCGAGCGTTTGTCCGATATGCTGGGAAGACCCAGACACCGCCTCATCGGAGGCCCAGGGCGCCCTCTCGGCCGGGAGGGACCTGGCACCAGGGAGAGCCATGCATCTCGACATCCCAACCCTGACTCTCGCCTGCCTGCTGATGGGTATCGGTGCGGCGGTTGGCTTTACGTCGTTGATGGCGGTCTTGAACACACAGAAGGTGCTGCGCATCTGGGTGGCCAGCATCTGGATCAATACCCTCGGCGTCACGCTGATCGGATTGCGCAACCACATCCCCGACGTCATTTCGATCGTCGTCGGCAACGGCCTGCTGGTCACCGGCAACATCCTCACGCTCAAGGGCATTGCCCAGCACCTGGGCTTGCCGATGCGCTGGCGCTGGCCGGGCAGTTTCGCCGTGGTCTATACCGGCGCCATCGCTTGGTTCGCCTTTGTCACGCCCAACCTGGGCGCACGTTTGCTGGCCGGCAGCCTGCAGGCGATGGCGTTCAATTTCGCCTATGCGTACCTGTTGCTCCGTTACAGCGAGCCGGACATCCGCAAGAGCTGCCGCATTGCCGGCGCCGTGCTGGTGACCAATGGCCTGTTCTACCTGGCCCGCGTATTCGCTCCGCTGGACCCTGGCGCCAGCCAGAACCTGATGACCGCCGGCATGCCCGTGGCAGCGACCTACGTGGTCGGCATCCTCACCACGCTGGCTTCGTACTTCGCCTTGCTGCAGCTCATCACCGAACGGCTGGTGGTGGACCTGCGCCGCGCGGCGCGCACCGACGGCCTCACCGGCCTGCTCAATCGCAGCGCCATCGTGGCGGAGGGCCGTGCGTCGCTCGAGCGCTGCCTGGAACGCGGGCAGCCGTTTGCACTGCTCATTTTCGATCTGGATCACTTCAAGCAGATCAACGACCGCTGGGGCCATGACGCCGGCGATGCGGTGCTGCGCCACGTGGCACAGATGCTGCGCAAGGCGGTGCAGCGGCCCGATTACCTGGCCAGTCGCTACGGCGGCGAGGAGTTCGTGGTGGCGCTGCCCGGGGCCACCCTGGTGCAGGGACTGGAGACGGCCGAGCGCCTGCGGCTCGCACTGACGCATTCGCATGCGCACATGGGCGAGCAGACCATCCCGGTCACCGCCAGCATCGGCGTCGCGGTGGCGCGGCAGGGCACGCGTTTCGAGCATCTGGTGCGCCAGGCCGACCAGGCGATGTATCGCACCAAGTTCGATGGCCGCAACGGCGTCAGTTTCGCGGGCGACCACGATGCGCGGCTGGCCGAAGCGGGCGATTCGCGCTGCTGACCGGCCGTCGCGCGATCGGTGAAAACGGATCGGCCGGCTTCCTGCTGCAAGCGAAGCCGACCGCCCTCACCGTATCGCCAGTCGAACTTACTTCGCGGTCTTGAGCTCGACCACCAAGGCCTTGGTCGGCGTAGTGCCGGTGTTCTGATTGCTGTGCGTGATCGGCTCGCTATAGATCGCCTCGCCGGCCTTGCGTTCCATCTCGGTCACCTTGCCGTCGGCGCTGGTGCTCTTCGCCTTGCCGCCCGTCTCGAAATAGACGACGTTGGCCGGGTGCGAATGCATCGGCAACGATTCCCCTGGTTTCAACCAGACTTCAATGACCCGTACCTGATCGTTGTCGATCAGCACTTTGGTGTTTTTGGGTGCCACCTTGACCATGTCCTGGGCGCATACCGATCCTGCAAAAACGCAGGCCAGCGCCAGCAACGCACACTTCATGCTGCACGAAACGGAAGTCTTCATCACACGTCCTCCAGCAGTTCGACGACGTCGGTAAGGCTTCCGCGAATGCGCGGAAACCTGCGTTTGGACGTCCTTTTCCGTGGTGGGCGGAACGCCCACCTCATGCCCCTGCATGGATCCGAATACTGGCAAGGCGACGCGCGCTGTCGCAACGCGTCACGATCGTGTGCATGCGCAAGTCGAGGGGGCGGAAGCGACGACGTGTGCCTTGAAAATGCCGGAAACGACAAGCTCGGGAAGGATGCTCCCGATGTCCGCAGAAACCTACGCCCCGTCCGTGGCAGCGTCAATTGAGCGGACGGCCGAGCGAGCAATGCGCCAACCAGCCTCCGCCCGGCACCGGACTGCCGCGTAGCCGACGTAAGGTTCAGGCAACCCTTACACGCATTCCTGGCATCGATGGGCAAGTTTCTCGGCTATGCTCCTCTCGCTTCCCGGGGGGGAGGCAAAGCAGGGGAATCCAAGCTATGCATGACGAGACCATGGCCTCGGGCGTGTACTTGCCCGAGATTGACGTCGCACCACCGGCCTTACCCGTAGGCAAGACCCGCCGCCTGGAGTTCCGCGGCAACGCCAGGGACTATTTCCGCATCTGGATCGTCAACGTGGCCCTGAGCCTGGTCACGTTAGGCATTTATTCGGCCTGGGCCACCGTGCGCACCCGCCGGTACATGTATGCCAACACCGTGCTTGCCGGCACGCCGTTCGAATACCTGGCGCGGCCCATCCCGATCCTCAAGGGACGCCTGCTCACCGCGTTGATCTTCGCGGCCTATGTGCTGGGCGGCCAGTTCTACAAACCCGCGCAGGTCGCCGCCGCGCTGGTCATCGCCGTCTTCATGCCGTGGATGATCGTCAAGAGCCTGATGTTCCGCGCGCGCTACTCCTCGTGGCGCGGCCTGCGTTTCTACTTCACCGACGATTACGGTGGCGCCTACAAGTGGTACCTGGGCGTGTACTTTCTGATGGGCATCCCGTTCCTGGGCTTTTTCCTCGCGTCGCTGGCCGGTCACTCCGGCTTTGGCATCGCGCTGGCGTTTGGCGGCGTGGCGGTGATCGCGCCCTGGATCAAGGGCCACCAGCAGGAATGGATGGTCGAGAACCATCACTTCGGCGGCAAGTCGTTCAAGTTCTCGGCCGAGGTCAGCGACTACTACCGCGTTTACGTCAAGACCGCCGGCGTGGCGCTCGCATGGCTGCTGCCCACGATGGCGCTGATGACGGGCATGTTCTTCGCCTTCAAGAGCCAGCTTGCGCTCCACCCCAAGGCACCGCCGCTGCTTGTTGGCGCCATGGTCTACGCCTGCATGGCGCCGTTCTATCTCGGTGCCTGGACCTTCATCCACACGCAGATGACCAATCTGCTCTACAACAACGCGCATCTGGGTTCGTACCGCTTCCGCTCAACGCTGGGCTACTGGGAGATGTTGGGTATCTACCTCACCAATGGCCTGGCCGTGCTTTGCACGATCGGCCTGGCGATGCCGTGGGCGCGCATACGCCTGGCGCGCTACCGTGCAGACCACCTGGACATCGTCGGCGCGGGCGAGCTCGATGATTTCGTGCGCGATGCGTTTGCCCACGGCGAGATCGGCGCTGCGGCGACCGAAATGGATAGCCTGCTGGGCATCGACATCGGCCTGTAAGCGCGATGATCCCGGCAGTCTATTTCGATGGACGATCCACACGCGCCATACCGGTGACGGTATGGCGCGAAGACTCGCTGTTGCATTGGCACACCCGGGGTCGCACGCAGAGCTGGCAGGCGTCGCTGGATGCCTTCGAACCCAGCGCACGGGTGATCGGCCTGCCCTACGCGTTGCGCCTGGCCGATGGTGCGTACTTGCAGGTCGATCACGACGTGCTGCCCGACGACTGGTTTCCCCGTCACCACCGGCTTGAGCGCGTGGTCGACTGGCTGGAGCGCAAGTGGCCCGCGGCGATGGCCGGTATCGTGATCATCGTGGCGGCTTTGGCCGGCTTGTTCGAGTTCGGCGTGCCGTGGGCGGCTGATCGCATTGCCTCACATCTCCCGGCCACGCTTGAACACAGCATGGGCAAGCAGTCGTTGGCCGCGCTGGAGGGCCGTCTGTTGATGCCCACCACGCTCAAGCCCGAGCAGCAAGCGCACTATCAGGCCGTGTTCCAGCACTTTGTGCAGGGTATTCACGGCCTGCCCGAGGTGCGCCTGCGTTTTTACACGGCGCCGGCCATCGGCGCGAACGCATTTGCCATGCCCGATGGCAGCGTGGTGTTCACCGATGCGCTGATCAAGGAGCTGCCGGATGATCAGGCCTTCACGGCCGTCCTTGCGCATGAGCTGGGCCATCAGGCGCACCACCACCTGTTGCGCGAGGTGTTGCGCAGCTCAGGCGTGTTCATCGTCGCCGGCATGCTGATGGGTGATGTCACCTCGCTCGGCGGCGTGACGGCGGGCGTGCCCATGTTCCTCATCAATGCGCACTATTCGCGCGGATTCGAGGCGGATGCCGATAGCTACGCCTTCGACGCACTCGCACAGCAGGACATCGATCCGGTCGCTTTCGTACACGCCATGCAAGCGCTGGAACGCGCGCATCCGGAGATCAAGGGCGAGGACAAGAGCATGCGCTATGCCGCCAGCCATCCGATGACGGCCGAACGCATCGCCCATGCCGATGCGGCGTCACGCGCGTTTCAGGCGCGTCGACCGGCATCGCAGGCGAAAGGCGTGCACTGAGCGAACGTCAGTGCAGTACGAACAGCTTGTCGAAGCCGGCGACGCGCAAGGTGCCGCGCAGGCCGGTATCCGCGTTGACGATGCGGATCTCCGCGCGATCGGCGCCGGCGTGCTCGCGCAGCAGGAGCAGCATGCCGAGCGCGGAGCTGTCCATGCTGGACACCTCGCCCAGGTCGATAACGTAGCTGCGGGCGGCGCGGCCGCCGAGGCAGGCGTCGTGGAAGGCGCGATGCACGGTGAAGTCGAAGCGCTCGCCCAGCTGCAGGGTCACGCAGTCCAGGTCGGGGTCGTGGTGAACGGTCAGGCTCATGGCTCAGGTCCTCAAAACAATTCGATCTCGCCGGCATCCATCGAGTTCTGCAGCGCCGGGCCGCGCGAACGCAGGCGTGCCTTCTCGCGCTGGATGGCCAGGCGGTTGCGCACGCGCTCGGCGCGCTGCGCCAGCGATTCGGCATCGATCGGGCTGCAGGCGAGCTCCTGGATATCGCGGGTGCATTCGGTGGTGATGTCCTGCAGCTCGACCAGGCGCTGGCGGGTCTGGTTGATCAGCTGGCTCAGGATGTCTTCGAACTGCAGCGAGCGCACCGTGGTGGCCACGTCGGTGCCCAGGCCGCGGTTGATCTCGACCACCTGGTCGGCGACCTTGCTGGTGCGCGCGTCGCTTTCGGTGACGTGCGCCATCATGGCGTCGATGCCGCCCTTGGCCGACAGCGCCACGTTCAGATCCTGCGAGGCCATGGTGCCGACCAGGCCGCGCAACTGCTCCATCGCGGTACGGGCGCGCTCCACGTGGCTGCCGATCTGCTCGTTGAACTGGTTGGAATGGCTGGCCAGGTTGCGGATCTCGCCGGCCACCACCGCGAAGCCGCGGCCGGACTCGCCGGCACGCGCCGCTTCAATGGCCGCGTTGAGCGCGAGCAGGTTGGTTTCTTCGGCGATGGTGTTGACGTTCTTCAGCAGGCCGAACACCGCGTCCATTTCCTTGGCCATGCCGTCGATGCGGTAGACGATGCGCAGACTTTCGCGCGACATCTGCACGATCATGTCGACGAAGTGCGCGAGCAGGTCGCTGGTGCGCGCGGCGAAATCCTGCACGGAGACGCCTTCGCTCTGGCCGTCGATGATCTGGCGCAGCAGCGACTGCTGCATGCCGGTCTTGCGCGACAGGCCGTCGAAGCCGCCACCCAGTTCCGACACCGCGTCGCGCAGCAGGTCCAGCGCCTGGTGCAGTTCGCGCGTGGCGTGGCCCAGTTCGTCGACCAGCGAGCTGCGCACTTCTTCCAGCGCTTCGCGCACGGGTTCGTGGTGGGCCAGCGAAACGTCGATGACGGGCTCCAGCGCCGGTGCGGCGCGACGCGTCTCGATGATCCAGGCGGCAGTCAGCAGCACGATCACCAACGGGCCCAGCCAGGCCGACGGCCACAGCATGGTCAGCGCCAGCGCGACCGCGCTTGCGGCGAGGCCGGCCACCGGGCGCTTGTGCACAAAGGAGTAGAAAGTATCCATAAGGTATCTGCCGATCAGGTGGCCGACACAGCGGCGCGGGAAACGGGTTGATGCGCCATCGCGAGCAAGCGCGCGGCAATGTGTTCGAGCGGAAGCTTTTCGCTGCTGGCGCCCAGCTTCCAGGCGGCGCCGGGCATGCCCCACACCACCGATGTTTCTTCGTCCTGCACCAGGGTGCGTGCACCGCCCTGTTGAAGTTCGAGCAGGCCGCGCGCGCCGTCGTCGCCCATACCGGTGAGCAGTGCGGCGATCGCCGACTGGCCCACGCTGGCGGCCATGGAGCGGAACAACACGTCCACGCTCGGCTTATGACGATTCACCGGCGGGCCGTTGTGCAGGCGGCACACATACTTGGCGCCATCCCACATCACCAGCAGATGCTGGCTGCCCGGTGCGATATACGCATGGCCGGCCTGGATCGGCTGGCCGTCGCGCGCTTCGCATACGCGCATCGCGGAACACGTGTCCATGCGTGCGGCAAACGGGCCACTGAAGGCGGCGGGAATGTGCTGCGTTATGACGATCGGCGGCGCATCCGGCGGCATTGCTTCAAGCACTACGCGAATCGCTTCGGTGCCGCCGGTGGAGGCACCGATGGCGATGATCGGCATGCCACCGCGCGTACCGGCGCTCTGGGCGCGCGGCAACACGGCATCGGCACTGAGGCGCGGCGGCACATCGAGTTTGCGCACGGCGGTGCGCTGACGCGGACGAGCCAGCGCGGCGAGTTTCACCTTGGCGCAGATTTCCTGTGCGCCTTCGGCAAACGTGCTGGCCAGGTCGTTGCCCGGCTTGGTGAAGAAGTCGACCGCGCCCAGCTCCAGCGCGCGCAGCGTCACTTCCGCGCCTTCCTGGGTGAGCGAAGACACCATCACCACCGGCATCGGACGCAGGCGCATCAGATTCTCGAGGAAGGTGATGCCGTCCATCCGCGGCATTTCCACATCCAGCGTGAGTACGTCGGGATTGAGCTGCTTGATCTTCTCGCGCGCAATCAACGGATCGGCGGCGGTACCCACCACCTCGATGCCCGGATCGCACGAAAGCATGGTCGACAGCAGCTTCCGCACGAGTGCGGAATCATCGACCACCAGGACACGTACTCTTTCCATCGCGTATTCGTCTCGCCTTCGTGGTGCGGCGCGGGTGCATCACCCGCGTCCGCCGGCCCGTGTCGGCGCCAGATGCTTGCAGAGGCCCACCGTGCTGACGCGCATGGCGTCAGAACAGTTCCACCTCTCCCTTTATCGGATCGTTTGCCAAACGCTTGAGATACTGGCGCTCGCCATCCACCAGCACGGCGTCGGTGCGGCCACGCAGCTGGCGCACGCGCGCCTTGCCGCTGGTCGGGAAAAACTGCACATGGCGCGGATGCACGTCGCCCAGGTCTTCCGCGGCCACTTCAAGCCGCTCCGCTTCGAGGTAGCGCCGCACGAAGGCGATGTTGCGCTGGCCGATGTCAGTCATGGTGGCCAGCACGCGGCCGCCACCGAACACCTTCACCACCAGGTTCGCGCGCTGACCGCCCGCCTTGAGGATGGCGTTGATCAGCTGTTCCATCGCGTCGTTGCCGTAGCGCGCCGCGCGGCCGATCGTGTCGGCCCAGCCGCCGCGCTCGCCGCCGATCGGCTCGGGCAACATGAAGTGATTCATGCCGCCCAGGCCGCGCACGCGGTCGTAAATGCAGGCGGACACGCAGGAACCGAGCACGGTGGAGATCATTTCCTGCTGGGCGCTCACATAGAACTCGCCCGGCAACACCTTGACCGTCATGCACGACTGCGTCGGGTCCCAGAAGCGGCGCAAGTGTTCAAAGCCCGGCAGCACGCGGGCCGGGTCATACCCTGTGCCCGCGGGGAGCTGGGCAGCTACGACATTCATGTACTGCGTTTCCGGTAGACCGTCCGTCCAATCAGGTCGAAGCTGTCATTGAGTCCGTACATGGACTCAGAGTGTCCGAGGAACAGGTAGCCGCCGTCCGGCAAGAGGCCGGCATAGCGCTGGAACAAACGCTGCTTGGTGGGCTTGTCGAAATAGATCACCACGTTGCGGCAGAAAATCGCGTCGAACGGCCCTTGCATCGGCCAGTCGTGCAGCAGGTTCAGCGGCAGGATGCTGACCAGTTCGCGCAGGCGCGGATTCACGCAGACGTAATCGGCGTACTCGCCTTCGCCGCGCAGGAACCAGCGGCGACGACGCTCCACGCTCACGCCTTCGAGGCGTTCAAGCGCATACACGCCCTTGCGCGCCGTTTCCAGCGCCTGCGGCGACAGATCGGTAGCGAGAATCTTCGCGTCCATCTGCTGCGCGCCGTGTTTCTCCAGCGCCTCGGCCAGCACCATGGCGAGCGTGTACGGCTCCTCGCCGGTGGCGCAGCCGGCCGACCAGATACGCAGGCGGCCACCGTTTTTCTTCTCGCTGATCCAGCGCGGCAGCAGTTCGTCGGTAAGCAGATCGAAGTGATGCGACTCGCGGAAGAACGCCGTCACATTGGTGCTGATCGCGCTCGCCAGCTCGCCGAGCTCCTGCTGCGGATCGCGCCGCAGCAGCTCGCAGTAGGCCTGGAAATCACGCAGCTTCAGGGCACGCAGGCGACGCAGCAAACGACCCTGCACCAGCTGGCGCTTGTGTTCACCCAGCGAGATGCCGCATTGCTCGTAGACGAACGTGCGCAGGAATTCGAACTCGGCATTGCCCAGCGACGGGCCGCCCACGGCCGCCACGCCGGCTTGATTGTCCATCGCGGCAGCCGTGTTCATGCTCAGAACTCCTTCCAGGAACCAGCGTCGGAAGCCTCAGCGCGGACGGCTGCGCGCGGCGCGGGGACGTTCGAGCTGCGCACCGCGGCGAACACGGCCTCGGCTTCGGCCATCACCGACTGCGAGCGCGCTTTCTCGGTCGCCACTTCGGTGCCGCCCTCGCCCAGCTGGAAGAAGCCGACCTGGCGAGCCAGCTCACCGGCCTGCTCCTGCATCGCACGAGCAGCGGCAGCGGCTTCTTCCACCAGCGCGGCGTTCTGCTGGGTCATCTCGTCCATCTGCAGCACGGCGTGGTTGACCTGGTCGATGCCGGCCGACTGTTCCTGCGATGCGGCGGCGATTTCGGCCACGATGTCGGTGACCTTTTTCACGCTGTCGACGATATCGGCCAGCGCCTTGCCGGACTGGTCCACCAGCGACGAACCCACGCGCACCTTCTCCGCGCTGTCGTTGATGAGACCCTTGATTTCCTTTGCCGCACCCGCGCTGCGCTGCGCCAGGTTGCGCACTTCAGTGGCCACCACGGCGAAGCCGCGGCCCTGTTCGCCGGCACGTGCGGCTTCCACCGCGGCGTTGAGTGCGAGCAGGTTGGTCTGGAAGGCGATTTCGTCGATCAGGCTGACGATGTCGGAGATCTTGCGGCTGGAATCGTTGATCTCGCGCATCGCGGAGCTGGCCTGCGCCGCCACTTCACCGCCGTGCTCGGCCTGACGGCGCGTGGCGCTGGCAAGCTGGTTGGCGTGGCTGGCGTTCTCGGCGTTCTGCTTCACGGTGGAGGTCATTTCCTCCATCGACGAGGCGGTTTCCTCGAGGCTGGAAGCCTGTTCCTGCGTGCGCTGGCTGAGGTCGTCGTTGCCGCGGGCGATCTGCTGCGCGGCCGAGCTCACCGAGCCTGCGCCGTGACGCACTTCGCCGACGATGGTGGAGAGGCGCTCGTCCATCGTGCGCAGGGCGTCGAGCAGTTCGCCCAGTTCGTCCTTGCGGGTGACGGCGATCTTGTGACCGAGCTTGCCGCCGGCGATGGCATGGGCGACCTTCACGGCCTGACCCAGGGTGTTGAGGATGGAGCGCATCAGCAGCACGGCCATCAGACCGGCCACCAGCAAGCCGACGATCAGGGCGACGATGCTGACCGTGCGCACGAGGTGGTAACGGGTCACCTGCGCGTCGTAGATCTGCTTGGCATCGGCGCGTTGTGCGTCGACCAGCTTGGTCAAGGCATCCTGGCGCTGCATCATCAGCGGGCGCACCTGCATTTCCAGCAGTTCGGACGCGCCGGTGTCACCCTGCTTGAGGGCATCGACCAGCGAATCCTTGGCGTCCTTGTAGTCGGCGTCGGTGGAGCGCCAGTCGTTGAACTGCTTCTTCACCGCGTCGCTCATGGGGATCGCGTCGAACTGCTTCTTCAGCGCCTCCATTTCCGCCTGCATCTTCTCGTACTCGGCGAGCTTGGCCTTGACCTGCTCGGGCTTGCTGACCAGCGAGCTTGCTTCGCCCATCAGAATGAACGACATCAGCGAGCGGGTGGAGATCTGCGAGATCAACTGGGCAGGCACGATCTCTTCTTCATAGATCTTGCCCATGCCGTCGTTCTGCTGCTGCATCGAACCGATGCCGATCACGGCGCCGGCGATCAGCATCAGGCCAAGCAGGCCAAGCACCGCGCGCATGCGGTTCCTGACGTTGAGTTCCGGGGCTTTCAGTGCGAACTTCTTCATGTTGGTTCCAATCCTGCGTAAGTCGGTCAGGCCACGGCTTTGACATCGGAGACAGCTGGCAGCGCCGCCTCAAGCATCTGTGCGTCCTGGGGCTGCAACAGCTTGTCCACATCCAGCAGCAGCACCATGCGCTCGCCGGCGGCGGTCAACCCCTTGAGGTATTGCGTATCCACCGTGGTGCCCATGTCGGGCACCGGGCGGATGGCGTCCGGCGTGACATCCAGCACGTCGGACACGGCGTCGACCACCACGCCGAAATTGCGGCCGGCCACGGTGATGATCACGGTGACGGTGGTGGTCCCATAAGCTTCGCGTTCGAGTCCAAAACGCAGGCGCATGTCGATCACCGGCACGATCGCGCCGCGCAGGTTGAGCACGCCCAGCACGTAGTGCGGCGCCTGCGGAATGCGCGTGACCGGCGTCCAGCCGCGGATTTCCCGCACGGCCAGGATGTCGATGCCGTATTCCTCGTGGGCGAGGTTGACGGTGAGGTACTGTGACTGGAGCGCCTCGCTCCGGGTGTTGTCGGACATGTTCGCCTCGTGGTCGGGGCCGCGTGCGAGGCCCCCTATCGGGTTCTGGATCGGCGGTGATGGGGGAAACTTGAGCGGGAAGCGGGTTTTGGGGCCGGGCTGGCCGTGTCCTGTGGGAGCGCACCCTGTGCGCGACGGCATCCGTTTGCCGCGAGGCATAGCCAGGACGTCGCGCACAGGGTGCGCTCCCACAGGGTTCCTACAGGTCAGGTCGCGACGGCCACCGGTCGGCACATGGCAGGCCGCGCGTCACGCATCGGCACCGACGCCTCCGACTGCAACCGGAAGTACCGCACCCGCACCTCCAGCTCATCGGCCTGCTCCTGCATCGCGCGCGCCGCGGCGGCGGCCTCCTCGACCAGGGCCGCGTTCTGCTGGGTGACTTCGTCCATCTGCATCACGGCGCGGTTCACCTGGTCGATGCCCGAGGATTGCTCCTGCGCGGCAGCGGCGATCTCGGCCACGAGGTCGGTCACCTGCTTCACGCTGTCCACGATGCCGGCGAGCACCTCGCCCGATTCGCTGACCAGGGCCGAACCGGCCTGCACCTTCTCGACCGTGCCGCCAATCAGCGCCTTGATCTCGCGGGCGGCCAAGGCGCTGCGTTGGGCGAGGTTGCGCACCTCGCCCGCGACGACGGCGAAGCCACGGCCCTGTTCGCCCGCACGCGCCGCTTCCACGGCGGCATTGAGCGCAAGCAGGTTGGTCTGGAAGGCGATCTCGTCGATCAACTGCACGATGTCGGTGATCTGGCGGCTGGCGCCTTCGATCTCGCCCATGGCGTGACGGGTGCGCGTGGCGACCTGGCCGCCGCGTTCGGCCTGGGCGCGTGCGCTGCGGGCAAGCTGATCGGCATGGCCGGCGTTGTCGGCGCTCTGGCGCACAATGGAAGTCATTTCTTCCATCGATGCGGCGGTTTCCTCAAGGCTCGAGGCCTGTTCCTGCGTGCGATGCGACAAGTCATCGTTGCCGCGCGAGATCTGCTGCGCCGCGGTCGACACCACCTGCGAGCCCTGCTGCACGTCGCGCACGATCTCCACCAGCTTGCAGCGCATGCGCTGCAAGGCAGCGAGCAGGCTGCCCGGGGGAAATGCCTGGGCGCCGTCGCCTGCGGCCAGGTCGCCGTCGGCGATGCGTGCCGCCATGGCCAGCGCAAAGGCCGGTTCGCCGCCGATGCTCTGGCGGATGCTGCGCATCGACTGCCAGACCACGCCGATGACCAGCAGGCCGACCAGACCCGCTTCGAGCAGACTCACCAGCAGCGCATGGCGGAACTGCTCGTTGATGTCGACGAAGTAAGCGCCCGTACCAAAATGCATGTCCCACGGCTGGAACCACGCGCTATAGGTGATCTTGGGCTCGACCTTCTTGTCCGGCGGCATGGGCCACGTATATTCCGTGATGCCCGAGCCCTGAGCGCGATCCACGGCCGCGATCATCTGCCACAACGGCTTGCCATCCGGGTCCTTGTCCTCGCGCACATTCTTGCCCTCCTTCTCCGGGAAGATGGGATGCAGGTGCATGACAAAGTTGGAATCGAACGCGAAGACGTAGCCGGAGCCCTGGCCCCAGCGCATCGTGCGGATGACCTCGAACGCCCGGCGCTGAGCCTCTTCCTCGCTGAACTGGCCCGCCTTGGCGCGATCGTGGAAGCTCTGCGCGACAGCGGTGGCGCTGGCGACGTGGTCCTTCAACGCATGCACGCGCGCCGCCATCTGCAGGCGGCGGCTGTCGATGGCGGATACCACGGTGAGCGTCATCAGGCCGGCCACCACAAAGGCGATGACCAACCACACCTTGGCCGCCAGGCTCAGGCGATCGATGAACTTCAAAGGAGACTTCATGACTTCAAAAACCTTCAGAATGAAAAGGACGGTTCTGCGATTGCCTAGATTCATTCCCTGCACTGCTCTTACGCAGGCCAGCGGCCCGCGCGCCGCGGCTTCCTGTCGCAGCTGTCTTTGATGTTGCGAACGGCGCCCCTGGATTCCCTCGCCGCAAGAACTCCGTGCCGGCGACGGACTTCATCGCCGGGTATGTATGGTTTCGTCAGAACTCGGTCCAGCCCGCGCTGGCCGCCGCAAGCTGCGGCTTGGGCATGGCCGGTGCAGCCTGTCGCGCAGGTACTGCGGGGCGCGTCACGACACGTGTTTCGCCCTGCAGACGGAAGTAGCGAATCTGGCGCTCCAGCTCATCGGCCTGCTCTTGCATGGCGCGCGCGGCGGCCGCTGCTTCTTCCACCAAGGCCGCGTTTTGCTGGGTGACTTCGTCCATCTGCATCACGGCCCGGTTTACCTGATCGATGCCCGAGGACTGCTCCTGCGATGCGGCGGCGATCTCGGCCACGATGTCGGTGACGCGCTTGACGCTGTCCACGATGCCCGAGAGCACCTGGCCGGATTCGGCCACCAGGCTGGAGCCGGCCTGCACCTTCTCCACCGTGTCGCCGATCAACAGCTTGATCTGCTTAGCTGCCGACGCACTGCGCTGTGCGAGGTTGCGTACCTCGCCGGCCACGACCGCGAAACCACGGCCTTGCTCGCCCGCACGCGCGGCTTCAACGGCAGCATTGAGTGCAAGCAGATTGGTCTGGAAGGCGATCTCGTCGATCAACTGCACGATGTCGGTGATCTGGCGGCTGGCACCTTCGATTTCGCGCATGGCATGGCTGGTGCGCGTCGCCACTTCGCCACCACGCTCTGCCTGCATGCGGGCGCTGCGCGCCAGCTGGTCGGCATGGCCGGCGTTGTCCGCGCTCTGGCGCACGATGGAGGTCATCTCCTCCATCGAGGCGGCGGTTTCTTCCAGGCTCGACGCCTGTTCCTGCGTGCGATGCGACAGGTCGTCGTTGCCACGCGAGATCTGCTGCGCAGCGGTCGACACGACCTGCGAGCCTTGCTGCACCTCGCGCACGATGCCCACCAGCTTGGTACGCATGCGCTCCAGTGCTTCGAGCATGCTATCGGGGGAGAAGCGAAGTTCACCGTGACCGGCCAGATCGCCGTCGGCGATGCGCGCCGCCATGGCCAGCGCAAACGCGGGCTCGCCGCCGATGCTCCGGCGGATGCTGCGCATCGACTGCCAGACCACGCCGATCACCAGCAGGCCGACCAGAGCGGCTTCCAGCAGGCTCACCATCAAGGCGTGGCGGAACTGTTCGTTGATATCCACGAAATAGGCACCCGACGCCACGTGCAGGTCCCACGGCTTGTACCAGCTGGTGTAGGTGATCTTGTGTTCGTCCTGCTTGCCGCCGGGCATCGGCCACATGTATTCGGTGGCGCCGAAACCATCGCGCTGATCGGATTCCATCATGTGGCGATACATGAAGGTGCCCTGGCTGTCCGCTTCGTCCTTGATGCTCATGCCCACGCGCTTGGGCATGATCGGATGCATCCGCATCACGAAGTGGGAGTCGAACGCGAACACATAACCCGCGCCCTTGTTCCAGCGCAGCGCGGACACCGCGGCGAGCGCCTGTTTCTTCGCCTCTTCGTCGCTGAGCTGGCCGGCCACCGCACGCGCGTGATAGCTGTCGATCAGCGAGATGGCGGTATTGACTTCATCGCCGAGCGCACTCACGCGCGAGGCCATCTGCAGGCGGCGACTGTCCAGCGCGGACACCAGGGTCAAGGTGGCCAGACCCGCCACCACGAAGGCGATCACCAGCCACACCTTGGCGGCCAGGCTCAGTCGATCGATAGCTTTCAGTGGTGACTTCATGGAGGCGACCTTCAGAACGGATGGGCCGATGGCGATGGCCCGAAGTGATGCCCTGCATTGCTCTGACGCGGGCCGCAGGCCAGCGCGCCGCGGCTTCCTGTCGCGGCTTGAATGAGGTTGGGTGTTGCCGCCGTCGTTCTTGCGAAGGACGGCGTGATCAGCGCTGAACGCTGCGCTATGTGGTCAGGCCGCTTTCCGGCGACCCTGCATGCGAACCAGTCCGGCGATGTCGACAATCAGCGCCACCGAGCCGTCGGCCAGAATGGTCGCGCCGGATACGCCCTGGACACGCCGATAGTTGGCTTCCAGCGACTTCACCACCGCCTGTTGCTGGCCGATCAGGCCGTCGACGAACAAGCCCACGCGCGAGCCATCGCCTTCCACCACCACCATCAGGCCGTCGTCGATGGTGTGAATCGCGCCCTCGCAAGCGAAGGCGTCGTGCAGGCGGATCACCGGCAGGTATTCGCCGCGGAAGCGGAACAATTCGCCGCCGCCCACCACGCTGCGCACCGCTTCGGCCTTCAGCTGCACCGACTCCACGATGGAGACCAGCGGCACGATGTAGCGCTCCTCGCCCACCGCGGCGGTGAGGCCGTCGATGATCGCCAGGGTCAGCGGCAAGGTGATGGTGAACACGCTGCCGTTGCCCGGCGTGCTGCGGATGGCCACGGTGCCGCCAAGGTCGGACACGTTGCGGCGGACCACGTCCATGCCCACGCCACGTCCGGAAAGATCGGTGGTGACGGCGGCGGTGGAGAAACCCGGCTGGAAGATCAGCTCGGCCACGGCGTCGTCGCTCATGCCCTCGCTGCTGCTGATGATGCCGCGCTGGATCGCCTTGGCCACGATGGCGTCGCGATTGAGGCCGGCGCCGTCGTCGGACACTTCCACCACGATATTGCCGCCGCGATGCGAGGCTTTCAGCGTGAGCGTGCCGGTGTCGCCCTTGCCTGCCGCGCGACGCTTGTCCGGCGTTTCCAGGCCGTGGTCGATGGCGTTGCGCACCAGGTGCACCATCGGGTCGCCGATCTTCTCCAGCACCGTCTTGTCCAGCTCGGTCTGTTCGCCGATCAGCTCCAGCTTCACCTGTTTGCCAAGCTTCTGGCTGATGTCGCGCACCATGCGCGGGAAGCGGTTGAACACGGAGGCGATGGGCAGCATGCGGATGCCCATCACGCTTTCCTGCAGCTCGCGCGTGTGGCGCGCCAGCTGGGCCAGGCCTTGTTCGAGCACGGCCAGTCGCGCGGCGTCGATGTCGCCTTCGCGGAAGGTGTCGAGCATGGACTGGGTAATCACCAGCTCGCCCACCAGGTTGATCAGTCCATCGATCTTGTCGATCGAGACGCGCACCGAGCTGGATTCGGCGCTGGTTTCACGTTGCGCACGCGCGGCCCCGGCATCGGCCACCGGTGCCGCCGGTGCAGCAGCGGGCGCCGACGGTGCGGCGACGACCTCGGCCACTACGTGTTTGGCCTCGATGGCGAGGTCGCATTCGTCCTCGACCCAATCGAACACGCCGGTGATATCGGCGCGCTTCACCGGGCCGGTGAGCTCGATGGTCCAGCCGATATGACACTCGGTCGGTTCCAGTGCAGCGAATGCCGGCAACTTGTCGAACTCGGGCGTGACCTGCAGCTTGCCGAGTCCGGCCAGTTCGCGGATCAGGCGCAGCGGCTCGTTGCCGCTGGCGAGCATGCCGGCGTGCGGGCGGAAGCGGATGGTCCAGGCATCGGCCTGGTCCACATCACGCCGCGCCTGCAGCGCAGCAGCCGGCACGCCGCGCCCCATCGCAGCGGCCAATTCATTGCGCAGCCCTTCGGCCACCGCGTCATTGAGCGGCTCGCCGGCCTGGGCGCGGGCAAACATGCCGCGCAGGCAATCCACCGTGCGCAACAGCAGTTCGATGATGGAACCGTCGATGGCGCGCTTGCCGCTGCGCACTTCGTCCAGCAACGACTCGGCCTCGTGGGTGAACGAGGACATCTCCGGAAAACCGAAGGTGGCCGCGCCGCCCTTGATCGAATGTGCGGCGCGGAAGATGGTGTGCACCAGCTCGCCGTCACCGCCCTCGTCCAGCGCAAGCAGCGACGACTCCATCGTGTCGAGTCCTTCCAGACTCTCTTCGATGAACACCTGTTGGAACTGCGCCAGACCGGCCTTGCTCATGGGGACACTTCTCTAAGGGATTGCGGACGCACGTTCACTGCCGTCATGCCGGCGTTCGCCGGCACAACGCAGCTGTTTTCAACCAAGCACGCGCTTGACGGTGGCCAGCAGCTGCTCGGGATCGAACGGCTTGACCAGCCAACCGGTCGCGCCGGCGGCCTTGCCTTCCATCTTCTTGTCCGTGTGCGACTCGGTGGTCAGCATCAGGATCGGCACGCCCTTGTAGGCCGGCATCGTGCGCAGCTCGCGCACCATGCTCAGGCCATCCATCACCGGCATGTTCACGTCCGCCAGCACCAGGTCGAAGCTGCTGCCCTTGGCCGCATCGAGCGCGAGCTGGCCGTTTTCCGCCTCGCTCACATCATGGCCGGCATTGCGCAGGGTGAAGGCCACCATGCCGCGCATCGAAGCCGAATCGTCAACCGCAAGAATCTTCGCCATCTTCCACCTCAGTTTCAGGCCGGCATCGGTGCCGGCAGTTCCAAAGCCTGTGCGAGGCCGAGCACGCCGGCCGCGTCACGCATCACTTCGCTCACACCCAGCCACGTGGGCGACTGGCCCCGCGCCGTCGCCTCGCGGCGAAACGCCACCAGCAGCTGCAGCGCCGCGGTATCCACGCGCTCCACGCCCGCGCCGTCCAGCTGCGCGGCGGCATCGAACGCTTCGATCAGTTCGGCCTTTACCTGCGCCACGCTGCCGAGGCGGAAATCGGCGGGCAGCGCGATCACGCGCGCCTTCGCCTTTGCCTCACCCGTCGTCTTGCCCATGGTGTGATCCTGTGCCTGCCCTGTTGGGCGTCTACGGGTGGTTTATCGGCCATGCCGTTGTTCGCTTTAGCGATCTTTGTCCCGGTCGGGCACCGCCGATGCGCTCAAAATGGGCCCTCAAGTTTTCTCGAAGGCCGCCGATGCCTAGGGCACGGACGGGCGCGCATGCCGCTTCGTTCGCAAGGAGCTACGCTTGATCATCCAACCCACCAGTCTCGCAGCCCTCGCCTGGGCCGGCGCTGCCTCCGGCAGTGCCGCCGAGAGCTGGCGCATCGGCACGGTGCTGTCCGCGCGTCCGCTGGGGATCAATCCGGACGGCATGATGGTGCTGCAGATCGGCGCCGTGGCCGTGGAAACCGAAGCGCCAAGCGGCCAACAGCTGCCGGCCCAGTTCCAGGTCCGCGTGCTCACCCTGGGCGCGCAGCCGCAGCTTGAGCTGATGCTGCCGCAGAGCGCTCCACCGGCAGCGCAGCTGGCGATGCGCGAACGCCTGCCCCAGCAGAATGGCTACGCGCCTTTGCTCGCCACGCTCGACGCGCTGGCCCAGCGCCCGGCGCTGCGCCAGCTGCCCGCCTACCTGCGGCCGGCACTCGCGGCGCTGGAACACGTGGTGCGCACGCCCACCGAAATCACCCGCGGCGAAGGGCTGGAAGAAGCGATCAAGCGTAGCGGCCTGTTCCTGGAATCGCAGCTGGCCGAGCCCAACCTGGATATGGCCGGGCTTAGCCAGGAAGACTGGAAGGGTGCGCTGCTGCGCCTGGCCAGCCTGCTCGACGACTACCTGCCGGCACGACGCGCGAGCAGCACGTCCAGCGAAACTCCACCTCCGCTGCAACAGCGCGGCCTGCAGGCGCAACCGCGCGCGATGCTGCCGTTGTCGCTGCTGGACGACGATGTCGACGCCTTGCTCAGCCGCCTGCATGGCGAAGTGCACGCGGCGCTGGCGCGCGTGGAAGTGGCCCAGCTCGAAGCCACCACCGCCTCCGCGTGGATGATTGAAATCCCGCTGCAGGGCGAAGACGGTCGCGACATCCTGCAGGTTCAATTGCAGCAGAACGCCGAGGGCGGCACGGGTTCGTCGTGGACGTTCGGTTTCGCCATCGATCTGCCCGGGCTGGGTCCGCTGCAGGGCGAACTGCAATTGCGCGACGTGCGCCTATCGGTGCGCCTGTGGGCTGAGCGCGCGGACGCGGTGCATCGACTCGAGCAACAGTTCGGCCCGTTGCGCCAGGCCTTGTCGGCGACCGGCCTGATCCTCGACCAGCTCTCCTGCCAGCAGGGGCTGCCGCAATCCACGCATCAACACAGTGCGATTCTGCTGAGGACGATGGCATGAGCAACGCACTGCCGCCCGCACGTCGCCGCGTCACCCTGCGTCTTTCCGGCGGTCCCAACGACGCGCATGCCAGCCCGGTGAGCCTTCCGCCGGAATCGCTGGAGACCTTGCTGGCGCGTGCGCGCGCACTGGGCATTCCGCTGCATCAGGATCCGCAGATGGCGGCGCTGCTCGCCTCGCTGCGCTTGCGCAAGGAAGTGCCTGCCACGCTGTATGCCGCAGCGGCAGCGGTGTTGTCGTGCATCTACGACGCGGCCGACGCGCCGCACTGAACGCACGTTTTTGCGAACGATGCGCGACGCGTAAAAACACGACACGTCCTTCATGTTTGGTCCGCAACAGTGATTCTGTACTCACAGGATCGCCCATGTCCCGTACCCGCAACTCCAACGTGCCGCCGGCGCAGCGCCAGGACGCACTGACCAAACGACGCAACACCAAGATGGCCCGCTCGGCGCATGCCTATGTGCGCGGCAACACGGCACAGTTCTACGCATGGCTGGACTCGCGCGCGGCACCGCGCCTGCCGGTGGGGCCGGCGATCTGGATCTGTGGCGATTGCCATATCGGCAACATCGGCCCGGTGGCGGACGACCAGGGCAAACTGCACATCCAGATACGCGATTTCGACCAGAGCGTGATCGGCAATCCCGCGCATGACCTAGTGCGGCTCGCGCTCTCGCTCGCCATGGCGGCACGAGGCTCGGACCTGCCCGGCATCACCACCGCCAACATGATGGAGGCGATGCTCGACGGCTACGAAGCGGCGTTTCCGGAAACCGACGATTCCGAACCGGGCATGCCCGGCACCATCAAGCTGGTGATGAAGCAAGCGGCAAAGCGCAGCTGGAAGTCGCTCGCCAACGAACGCACCAACGGGGCCGGACTTGAGTTGCCGCTTGGCAGCGAGTTCTGGCCGATCGTCGCCAAAGAGCGCAAAGCCATCCAGGCCATCTTCCAGCAGCCTGAGCTGGATGCGCTCGCCAAGCAGTGGCGGCAGCGCGATCCCACTGGCGAGGTGAACGTGCTCGATGCCGCGTACTGGCGCAAGGGCTGCAGCTCACTGGGCAAGTTGCGCTATGCCGCCTTGCTCGATGTGGATGGCAATGCCGTGGAGGGCGATGATCTGTGCCTGATCGACATCAAGGAAGCGGCCGCATCCATCGCGCCGCGCGCCAAACACGTGCGCATGCCGCGCGATCACGCCGAGCGCGTCGTGCTCGCCGCACAACATCTGTCGCCGGCGCTGGGCAATCGCATGCGTCCCGCGCATCTGCTGGACAAGCCGGTGTTTGTGCGCGAACTGCTGCCGCAGGATCTGAAGATCGACATCGCCCGCCTGCATCGCAAACAGGCGCGCCGCGTGGCGGCGTTTCTGGCCCACGTGGTGGGACATGCCCATTCGCGCCAGATGGATGCGGCGACGCGCAAGTCGTGGTGCCAGGAACTGCAACGCAATCATTCGCGCACCCTCGATGCACCGTCGTGGCTATGGCAGGCCGTGACCGGCCTGCTGTCGATGCATGAGCGCGATTATCTGGACCACTGCCGCCGTTACGTGGGCGGCCAGGCCTGAATCGTTCGCACAGAACAGTCAGAGCGTGACCGTGGCCGACAACATCGCCGGGTTGCCCTGCAGTCGATTGGTGACATCGAATTCGTGCAGCCAGCGCAGCGAGAATTCGACCTGGCCGCCCTGCCACTTCTTGAGGTAGTTGACCATCGGACCGACCGCCAGTGCGTGTCCCTTGAAGCCGCCAAGGAGATCGGCCGTCGGTCCCGTGTCGTTTTCCAGCTGATAAATCCAGCCGCCGACGGCGCCGATGCCCCAACCCGTCGGAAAGCGCTTTACCAGCAGCGTATCGAGGCGATACACCGACCCGTTCTGGTAATTGGTCGCCTTGTCCTTGGTGTAGAAATCCACCGCCGTGGTGGCGCTCCATTCCAGCGAGCCCTGGTCGAACAACCCGGTATAGCCAATGGTGGGCGAGAAAGTCCAGGTGTTGAGGCTGGCATTGGCCAGGCGGCCATCCTTGTAGTCGCCGGTGGGCGCATAGAAGTACAGCGAGAACGACATGTGCTGCGTCTGGCTGAAATGATGGCTGGCGATGACCGGCGCGAAGAACAAGTCGTACGGCCCCAGCACGTGGGACGACTTGCTCGCGCTGAAGCCGCCGAGCCGTGCGTTGACGTTGGCGTCGACGTAGGCAAACGGCATGGTCATCATCGAGGCGAAATTCCACGACGAAGGCGCCGTCTTCCAGATGTACAGGCCGGTGATCGTGGCCAGCTGGAATTCCGCCTTGAGGCCAAGCGCTGAGCCGCCGCCGGCGATAGGCACCTGCTTGGATGCGCTGATCGATCCGTCGTAATACGCGTAGCCGTATTGCCAGGTCAGCCCGGGGGCCGGGGGAATCAGGCCCGAATACGACGTTGCCTGCATACCCGTGATGGAGCGCCCGACGCCGGTTTCCGTGGCATGCAGTGGCAGGGCCAATAGCGCAGCCAACAGGGCGCAATACAGCGCGATTCGTTTCATGACAGCTCCGGGCGTGGCGCGACGGCATGCGCGTTTCGTGCGGCAGCAGCACTGCCCGCACGGCCTCAGCCTCTACGGATCAAAGGAGCCGGACAAGCGAAAATCCACCTACTGGATCTACGTAGAAATACGCAGAACGGCACCCGGGCCGCGTGTCAAAAAAGCTGCGTCGCGGCGGGTCCATTGTGCGGCGTCAGCGCCGTTTCAGATCGCAGCACTGCGCTGCTCGCGCTCCACGCCACCTTCCGGAAAGCGCGCAATCGCCTGCTGCGCCGCCTGTTCCAGCGACGTGACGACTTCGTTGAGCTCGGCATTGACCGGCGGCTCCACTTCCGTCGCCGCCAGGGGCTCGGGAAAGAACACACCGACCAGGCAGGCATCCGGAATCCCGCGGTGAGTCAACGCAACCGCCTCATCGAAGCTCTCGCGCTCCTTGGTCGGGTGGGTGCTGACGATGTAGACCATCGACACGGCATTGGGGGTGGCTTCCGGATGCGGCTCGGCGTCGAAGGCCGCGAAATCCTCGACGGAAAGATGGCGCGCATCGATATTCAGGTCGCGCAGGATGCGGGTGAGCAGTTCAGTGGCAAAGTCGCTGGCCACCGAACCCAGGCCCAGGCAAAGCACCACCGAGCGCGGCGCTACGGCGAGCGGCCCCTGCCAGCGGCCGAACGCATCTTCGCGATGCTGGCGCAGGCTGCGGCCGATGCTCACGCTCTCGAGCACCGAGCTGCGGCGGCGCCAGCGCGCCCATTTGCTTTCATGGCTGTCGAGCGTCTCCACCACGGTCACGATGGCGCGCTTGACCGCGGTCTGCTGTTCGGTGCTGATCGCGCCAGCCGCAAGGTCGATGCGCGCCAGCTGCAACGCGGGCAGCAGCACCGCGTCGCAATATGCGGCGAAGCTTTTGCGTTTCAGGAATTCGCGCGCCTCGCTCAAGATCTCGCTCGCATCGCCCGACAAGGCGCGCTGATACACGCGTTGCGGCATGGTCAGCGCCGGCGTGTCCCCGAGCAGGATATTGAGCAGGTTCAACGCCTGCACGTGACGGCCCGCCACCACCAGGCAAAGCGTCAGCGGCGTGGACATCAGCAGGCCCACCGGACCCCACAACCAGCTCCAGAAAATCGCGGCCACTACGACGGCGAGTGGCGACAGGCCCGTGGTGTGCCCGTACAGAAACGGCTCGATCAGCTGCGACACGATGATCTCGACCACCAGGTACAACATCACTGTCATCAGCAGCAGCGACCAGCCCGGCGCCACGGCGGCCGCGAACAAGCTCACCACGGCAGCCACCAGCCACACACCGATGTAAGGCACGAAGCGCATCACCGCCGTGAGCAGGCCCCACAGCAGGGCGCTGGGCACGCCGATGACGGCCAGGCCCAGCCAGATCGCCACGCCTACGCCAAAGTTGACCGAGAAAGTGGAGATGAAAAAGCGCGAGAGCCGCTCGCCTGCATCGTTGATCGCGGCCGTGGTGGCGCGCAGGTCCGCACCGCCGGCGAGACGGATGAAGCGGTCGCGCAGGGCTTCGTGTTCCAGCAGCACAAAAATCAGGACCACCAGCACGATGCCCGCCGTTTCCACCGGGACCCACGCGGTGGACAGCACCCGGGTGATCACCGACACCGGCGCACTAGGCAGCTTGGTCGCGGTTGATGCCGGCTTGGGCACGGCAGGCGCGTTGGTCAGATAAGGGGGCGCGGCCGCACCCGTGACAGGTGCCGACCCTTGGCCGGATTCGTCGATCACCTTGCCCAGTTCGCCACTGAGGAGATCCAGGCGTCCCACCGTTTGTTCGCGCAGCGACTGCACCTTGGTGTGAATGGTCGCCTCGTATTGCGGCAGGCTGCGCGCCACATGCACCACCTGCGTGCCCATCATCGCCGTCGTGCCGGTGACGATGACCACCAGCGCCAGCACCGCAATCATCACCGACATGCCGTGGCCCAGGCCGATGCGGCGATACAAGCGCACCCATGGCGCCATCAGCAGGCTGAGAAAGAGCGCCAGGATGATCGGCACCAGCACCTCACGCCCGAAGTACAGCAACGCCAGCACCGATGCCGCGGCGATGATGACCACGGCGCGCTGGCTCGCCGTCACGGCGGGCAAAGTGGGGTCTTGCGACGACATGGGCATCTCCTCTACACCGCGGCGTGTCCGGGACGACGACGTCGTCCCGGATAGCGCAAGGATAGCCTTGCCCGATGTCGGTTGGGTCAGGCCGCTTCTTGTTCCAGCGGCAAGCGGCACAGGCGGCGCACATCCAGCAAGGCTACGAAGCCGCCCTGTGATGGCAATACGCCGTGCACGGGATCGTCTTCACGCGCCATGGCGCCCGGCAGCGGCGGTGCGATATCGGCGGCTGCGGCGTCCAGCAGGTCGCCAACCGCGTCCACGCGAATGCCGACCAGATGCGGACCGTGCGAGAGCATCACCTGACGCACCTGGAATGGGTCGACACGCATTTCGTCGGGCAGCCCCAGGCGCCGGCGTCCATCGAGCACGGGCACAATGCGGCCGCGCAGGTGACGGATGCCCAGCACGTCGTGCGCCGAACCCGGCACCGGGGTCAGCTCGCCATCGCGCAACACTTCGCTCACCTGCGTCAGCGGCGCGGCATACAACTGCCCGCCGATGCGGAAGGACAGCCAGTGCTGGGCGTTCTGTACATGTTTCATGGCGATGGCTCCCCGACGGTGGAATGGGTGTTGGGTACTACCGGCTTGCAAATCACGGGCCATGCTCCGGCGCGGCCACGTGGGCCGATCCCACGGTGATCGCGCCCGCCGCGACGTTGGGCAGACTGGCGCGTGGCGTCACTTCCGGACCGGAGTCGACGTCCTCCGGCACGCTGCGCTGGGGCTTGGCGAGGATTACCTGGTTCACCGGAACTTCGTCGATCAACCGTGGCGCCACCACTTCCACCGTGGGCACGGCTGTGGCGGGCTTGGTGTTGGCGACCACGGCGGCGCTGGCCGGGGACGCGACAGAGGCTGCGGGAGCCGGGGCGCCCTGCCTGTCGGCGGTGAGCTGGCCTGCGCCTGGTGCATTGTTTTCCAATCGCTTGGGCTCGCCTTCTTCGCTGAGCACCACGATCAGCACGCGGCGATTGCGATTGCGACCGTCTTCCGTCGCGTTGTCGGCATTGGGGTGGTATTCGCCCCAGCCCATGATGCCCAGGCGGGTCGGATCCACGCCCTGCTCCGTGAACAGGCGCGCCACGCTCGCCGCGCGGGCGGCGGACAGCTCCCAGTTGGACGGATACATCGCGGTGTTGATCGGCCTGTCGTCGGTATAGCCCTCGATGCGCACCGTATTGGGGAATGGCTTGAGGATCGAGGCCATGCTGTTGAGCACTTCGTTGGCTTCCGGCGACAGTTTCGCCACGCCGCTGGGGAACAGGATGTCGGTACGCAGCTCCACTTCCAGCCACGAGGTGGTCTTGCGCACGATCACCATCTGCTTGTCGATCAAGGGCTGCAGCGCGCGCACCACCTGGTCGCGGATCACTTCGAGATTGCGCTTCTCCTCCACCGGCGAGGCGGCACGGGTATCCACGGCGCGCACCATCTGCGGACGTCCCGGAATGGGCACGCTTACCGGGATGGTCGCCGCGCCCGGCTGGCTCCCCGGCGAGGCAATCGCCGGATCGACATTGTGCGGCTGCGCACGCGTCTGCGGCATCGGCGCGATCACGTGGCTGGAGCCATTGAACGCCTCGATGATGGAGTTGGACATCACGCGGTACTTGCCTTCGTTCACCACCGAGACCGCGTACATCACCACGAAGAAGGCGAGCAGCAGCGTCATCAGGTCGGCGTAGGGAATGGCCCAGGCCTCGTGATTGACGTGGTCTTCGTGGTGTTTCTTCTTCCTGGCCACAACGCTGCGCCTCCGTTACGCCAGGTAACCCTGGAGCTTCGCTTCGATCTGGCGAGGGTTGGCGCCCTCGGCGATGGAGACGAGGCCTTCGATGAGGATTTCGCGCATCTGCGTCTGCTTGTGGATCAGCGCCTTCAGGCGCGCCGACATCGGCAGCATCCACAAGTTGGCCAGCGCCACGCCGTAGATCGTCGCCACGAACGCGGCGGCAATGCCGTGGCCCAGCTTGCTCGGATCGGCCAGATTCTGCATCACCGCCATCAGGCCCATCACCGCGCCGATGATGCCCATGGTCGGCGAGAAGATGCCTGCCTGCTCGAACACTTTCGCGCCGGCCAGATCATGGTGTTCGCGCGCGCCCACTTCGACTTCGAGCACGCCGCGGATGGCCTCGGGCTCGCTGCCGTCGACCAGCAGCTGCAGGCCTTTGCGCACGAAGGTGTCGTTTTCCGCGTCGATCTGCGGCTCCAGGCCCAGCAGGCCCTGGCGACGCGAAATTTCGCTCCAGCCCACGATGCGGCTGATCAGATCCGATGGCTGGTGCTGCGGCGGCTTGTACACCAGCGGGAACATCGACATCGCGTGCTTGAGCACCTTGCCGGAGTTCTGCACGAGCAGTGCCGCGATGGTGCCCATGAACACGATCACGAACGCCGCCGGATTCCACAGCGCTTCCACGCTGGAACCCTTGAGGATGGTGCCGACGATCACGACCACGAAGGCCAGGATCGTCCCGATGAGACTTACCAGATCCATGTCAGGTATTCACTCGGAGGGATGGGAGGAGTTGACCGTCGCTGCCGGACAAGCCGGCAAGATCCATCACCAGCGCAAGACGGCCGTCGCCGGTAACGGTGGCGCCCGCCACGGCGGGCACGCCTTCGAACAGGGGGCCGAGCGGTTTCACCATCACGTCTTCGCGGCCAAGCACTTCATGCACCAGGCAGCCCAGGCGCATATGGCCGATGTGCAGCACCACTACGTGGCGACCCGGCGCAGCGTCCACACCGATCCAGCCGCCAAGGTTGGCCAGCGCGAGCGCGCGGCCGCGATGCGAAGCCACCGCACGCCCGTCCAGTTGCTGTTGCTGCCCCGAGGCCAGTTCGAACACTTCATCGACATTGCTCAGCGGCAGCGCAAGCAGACGCGAGCCCACGCGCACCATCAGTACGCGCTGGATCGCCAGCGTCAGCGGCACGGCCAGCTCCAGCGTGCTGCCTTTGCCCAGCTGCGAGCGCACCGACAAGGTGCCGCCCAGCTCCACCACGCGCGTCTTCACCACGTCCATGCCCACGCCGCGACCGGAGATGTCGGAGACGGTGGCGGCCGTGCTGAAGCCAGGGCGGAAAATAATTTCGTAGCATTCGTTCTCGGTGAGGCGCGAAGCCTGCGCCTCATCCATCACCCCCTTCTCCACCGCCTTGCGGCGCAGGATCTCGGGATTCATGCCGCGCCCGTCGTCGGACACGGTGATCACGATGCGCTCACCGCGCTGGCTCGCGCCCAGCGTGACCTTGCCCTTGCGCGGCTTGCCGGCGCGTTCGCGTTCGTCCGGCATTTCCACGCCGTGATCGAGCGCGTTGCGGATCAGGTGCACCATCGGATCGGCGAGCGCTTCGACCAGGCTGCGATCGAGATCGGTGCCCTCGCCTTCCTGGATCAGTTCCACTTCCTTGCCGAGCTGGCGCGAAAGATCGCGCACGATGCGCGGAAAGCGCTGGAACAAGCGGCCCACCGGCTGCATGCGCATGCCGAGCACGGCGTTCTGCAAGGCATCGGCCACGCGATCGAGTTCGGTGGCGGCCAGCTCGAGCGTTTCATCGCCGGTCTTGGCCGCCAGGCTCAGCAGTCGGTTGCGCACCAGCACCAGCTCACCGGCGCGGTGCACCAGGGCGTCGAGGCGGGCGGTGTCCACGCGCACGGTGTTTTCGGGCGCCGGCGCCGCCTGCTTAGCCGGTGCGGCGGCGGGAGCAGGTGCGGGGGCAGGAGCGGATGCCGGCGCGCTCGCGCCCGGTAGTCCGCCCTTGCCGTGAAGATTGTCGAGCAGCGATTCGAACTCGTCGTCCGAGATCGTGCCTGCGGTTGACGATGCGACGGCCGCGTTCGTCGTCGCGCCAGGCTGGCCGCCCTTGCCATGCAGGTTGTCCAGCAAGGCTTCGAATTCGTCGTCGGAAATGCTGCCCGATTCGGCCACCGCCGCGGGCGCACCCGGTGCGCCGCTGTTCCCGTAGAGGCTGTCGAGCAGGGCCTCGAATTCGGAATCGTCGATCGTGCCGTCGCTCGGCGGCGGCGCTACCGGCGCGGCCACCGGCTTGGGCGCCGGTGCAGCGGCCTTGCCCGGCGTCAGGCGTTGCAGCAGGCCAGCGGGCGGCATCGCCATCGCCGTGCCGCCGGCCAGCGCCGCCATCATGTCGTTGAGCAGATCCAACGCTTCCAGCAGCGCATCCATGCGGCTGGCATCGAGCAGCAACTGCCCGTTGCGCGCCACGTTGAGCAGATCCTCGGCGTGATGGCACAGCTGCACCATCGGCTCGATCGCAAGAAAGCCCGCGCCGCCCTTCACCGTGTGGAACGCGCGGAACACCGCGTTCAACAGTTCGGCGTCGCGCGGCGAGGCCTCCAGCCCGATCAGCTGATCGCCCAGGCGCTGCACCAGTTCCCCGGCTTCCACCAGGAAATCGTCGCGCAACTCGTTGTCGAACGAGGGATCCATCGATCAGAAACCGAATTCGCTCAACAGACGATCCGCCTCATCCTGGCTGGTGACTTTGACCGGGCCGGCGGCGGCTTCGCCCGACGCCAGCGCGCCGGTGAGGCTCACCAGTTCCAGCAGCGAGTTCTCCACGCTGCCGATGAAATTCACCACCTTCTTGATGCGCTGACCCGAAAGGTCCTGCCACGACTGCGCGACCACGAAATCGGCGAGGCCATCGCGGCAAGCATGGGCGAACGCCTGCGACTGCGTCGCCAGCACATGCGCAACTTCGCCTTCAGTGGTGCCATCGATCACGGCACCGGCGTTCTCGGCCAGCGCGTCGGCCTGCGGACGCATGCGCTCGACGAAATCGAGCGAGCGATGCGCGGCCTGCGAGCTCATTTCCAGCACGTCTTCCAGGTGCTTGCGTGCATCGGCGACGCTGCCCGGCACGCCTTCCTGGGCGAGGTCGCCGCCGAGGCGGCGCACCGCATCGTGCAGATCGCGCGCAAGCAGGCCGAGTGCGCGGAACACGCGCTGTTCGCGCTCGCGCACCAGCGCGTCGAGGGCCTTTTCAAAGGCAGCACCATCAGCGCTGTTGAGCAGGTCATGCAGTTCAGGCGGCATCGCTTCGCCGGCCATCAGGGAAACTTGTGCGTTCATGCGGTGGCTCCGCTGGCGGCCAGACGTTCGAAGATCTTGCTCAGCTTTTCCTGCAGGGTCGCGGCGGTGAACGGCTTGACGATGTAGCCGTTCACGCCGGCCTGGGCGGCGGCAATGATCTGGTCGCGGTTGTTCTCGGCGGTCACCATGAGTACCGGCATGCCCTTCAGCGAGGGCTCGGCGCGGATCGCGCGCAACAGGTCGATGCCCGTCATGTTGGGCATGTTCCAGTCGGTCACGACCATGTCGAAGGCGTTGTTGCGCAACATGGTCAGGGCGTTCTCGCCATCGTCGGCCTCCTGGATCAGGCCGTTGCTGAAACCCAGCTCGACCAGCAGGTTGCGAACGATGCGCCGCATGGTGGAGAAGTCGTCCACCACGAGGATCTTCATATTCTTGTCCAAACGCTTTCTCCGCTGCGCGTAGATATGACTTGTGTTGAACAGGGACGAGGGACGAATTGCGCGGACGCAACGACCGAACGTCGGTTCGACCCTGATCGGCGCAGCGACCGTCCGGGCTCGCGCCCTTGTTACTCGCCCCTCGCCCCTTTACGTTTTCCAGCCTTCCTCTCCTGCCCCTCATGCCAACCGCTCATCCGCGCTCGCAAGCGCACGATGGCCTGGCCGTGGATCTGGCACACGCGCGATTCAGTCACGCCGAGCACCGCACCAATCTCCTTGAGGTTCAGTTCTTCCTCGTAGTACAGGGACATCACCAGCTGCTCGCGTTCGGGCAGGCCGCCGATGGCTTCCACCAGGGCCTCGCGCATGCCTTCGTGCTCGACACTGTCCGCCGGGCTCAGGCTGTCGCCGTCGGCCACGTCGAACGCTGCGCCACCATCCGCATCGTCCGGTGCGGAAAGGCTGAGCAGGCGTGCACTCGCCGCGTCGGCCAGCACCTGGTGATATTCCTCGGCGCCCATGCCCAGTCGCCGCATCACTTCGGCGTCATCGGCATCAGAACCGGTTTCGATTTCAATCTGACGAACAACCTCCGCCATTTCGCGCACTTTTCGATGCACCGACCGTGGGGTCCAGTCGGTGCGCCGCAATTCGTCGAGCATCGCGCCACGGATGCGGATACCCGCAAACGTCTCGAAGCTCGCATTCTTGCCGGTGGTGAAATTGCGCGCGGCCTCCAGCAAACCGATCATGCCGGCCTGAATCAGGTCGCTCACGTCCACGCTGGGCGGCAATCGACCCATCAGGTGATAGGCGATCCTTCGCACCAAGGGAGCGTGCTGGCGAACCAGTTCGTCGGCACTCTGCCGCGTCAGCTGCAGATATTCGGAAGCCACACTCATGTCACCACCCCGTTGCTACTGCGGCCTGCCTGCTGAAAAAGGCGATGCGATCCAGGCCCAGTCGCTCGGGTTCACCCCATGTATCGACCGCACCCGCCAATTGCTTGAATGCCAATCCCGACCGGCTCGACGGCCACAGGTCCACCACCGCGCTCTGGCGACGGATGGCCTGCTTGAGTCGTTCGTCATGCGGGACATGGCCCATGAATTCCAGCGCCACATCGAGGAAGCGATCGCAAACTCGTGCGAGTTTCTGATGCAGCTGCCTGGCTTCGCCCAGGTTGCGCACCATGTTCGCCACCATGCGGAAGCGGCGCACGCCAAAATCGCGGCTGAGTACCTTGAGCAAGGCATACGCATCGGTGAGCGAAGCTGGTTCGTCGCACACCACCACCACCACGTCATCGGCAGCGGCGGCGAACATCGCCACGTTGTCGGAAAGTCCTGCGGCGGTATCCACCACCAGGTAGTCCGGCGGTGTCACCAGATCGTCAAACGCGCGGATCACCGCCGCGTGCTCGCCCGCCCCCAGCTGCGCCAGTCGACGCGTGCCCGAACCGGCCGGTACCACCTTGAGGCCGTGCGGCGCGGTCATCAGCAGATCCTCGATCGAGCAGACGCCGTCGAGCAGGTGGCCGATATGACGCGTGGGCGTGAGGCCGAGCAGCACGTCGATATTGGCCAGGCTCATGTCCGCATCGAGCAGGATCACCTGGTGACCCTGCACGGCGAGCGCCATGCCCAGGTTCACCGATACCGTGGTCTTGCCCACGCCGCCCTTGCCGCCGGCCACCGCGATGGCGCGGCAACGCTTGCGCGGCGCAGAGCCGCTCAATCCATACGCCTGGTCCTGGACCGGCGCCTGTCGGCTATGTCGTTCGGTCAGCGCACGCAGCATGCTTTCCAACCCCATCGCCTGGTTCATTGCAAAGACACCGCTCATGCACTTGCCACCGCTAGTCCGAAGCGATCCGCCATCACCACGTCATCGGCCGGCGCCGTGCCCTTGAGCACTTGCGCGGCACGGCACACCAGCACCCGCGCATCGGCTGTGGCGATGTCTTCGGGCACGCGCTGTCCATCGGTGACGTAGTCGAGCGCGAGTCGGTGACGGATCAGCACCGACAGCGCGCCGCCGAGGCTGGGAGCCTCGTCGAGTTTGGTGAGAATGCAGGCGTGCGGCTTGACCGGCAGGTAGGCGCGCACCGCTTCGTCCAGCGACGAGGCATGTGCATTCGCCGCCATCACCAGGCAGGCGCGCAGATCGCCGCCGTTGCCCAGCACTTCCAGCTGTTCGGCCAGGCGCGGATCGCCGCCGGCCAGGCCGGCGGTATCCACCAGCACGGTGTGGTGGCCGCGCAGCAATTCCAGTACATGGCGCAGGCTGTCGGCGTCGTAGGCGGGATACACGCGCACGCCGAGCAGGCGGCCGTAATGTTCCAGCTGCGCCGCGGCGCCAATGCGGTAGTGATCGGTGCTGACCAGCGCGACCTGCGATGCGCCGTTGCGCATCACCGCACGCGCGGCGAGTTTCGCGATGGTGGTGGTCTTGCCCACGCCGGTGGGACCGACCAGCGCAGTCACGCCACGACGCTCCGAATGGTCGCGCGGGCTGATCGACAGGCTGCGGCTGAGCACGCCCAGCGGCAGATAGCGCGCCTGCTCGGCGTTGATCTCGACCGGCAACTCGCCGACCAGCTGACGGGCCACATCCGGTTCGATGCCGAGCCGCGTCATTTCGCGCAGCACGCGGGCGCGCATCGGCTGACGGCGTTCCAGGTCGTTCCAGATCAGGCTGGACAGCTGCGTTTCCAGCAGGTCGCGCAGGCTGCCCAGTTCGGCGCGTACGCGTGCGGTGTCCTGCATGGCGCGTTCGAGCAAGGGGTGAATCGAGGCGGTGACCTCGCCAGCCACATTGGCCTGCGCAGATTCCACCGATGCGGATTTTTCTTCCAGCGCCTTGGCCTGCGATGCGGCCGGCTTGCGGGCCCCCAGCGTTTCGATCGTCGGCTCCATGCGCGGCGCGGCGGTGGCGCGACGCGAGAGCGACACGGTCACGCCATCGTCCTCGTGACGGTTCGCCGTCGGCAGCGGCGGCGGCATGACGTCGGCACGGCGTGCAACGGAGGCTTCCACATCGCGGTGCGACGCGGCGGCAGCCGGTGCGCGGTTTTCCACTTCCAGCGGCGCACCGTGGCGCGCGGCTTCGCGCACCAGGGCTTCGTCGAAATCCACGGCAGCGATGATCTCGATGCCGTCGTCCATCCGGCGCGTGGACAGGATCACCGCATCCGGTCCCTGGTCTTCGCGCACTTCACGCATGGCCTGGCGCATATCCGGGGCCACGAAACGCTTGATCTTCATGCCTTGCTGCTCCGCGAAACAGGGACGAGGGACGAGCGGCGAACCTGCGCGGCCGTGCCTCGTGGCACGTACTGCCCATTCGCCAACGACTCGATGTTTGCGCCCTCGCTACTCATCCCTATTCCCTCTCTCGTCTGCTTGATTCAGCGACCCAATGCCTGCACCAAACGCACTCGGCGGTTGTCCGGCACCTCGTTGTAAGCCAGTACGTGCAGGTTCTGTGCCACATGGCGAGTGAAGCGTGCGAGCCACGGACGCAGCTGCGGCGCGACCAGCAAAACGGCCGGTTCGCCGCTCATTTCCTGCTTGCGCGCAGCGTCGGCAACGCCTTGTTGCAGGCGGTCGGCGAGGCCTGGCTCCACCGCGGCGCCCGCTACGCCGCCATTTGCGAGCGATCCCAGCAGGATCTGCTCCAGCTCCGGCGCCAGCGTGATGACCGGGATCTCGGTACCGAGCCCGGAGATCTCCTGGACGATCTGGCGACCGAGCGCCACGCGTACGGCAGCGCTGAGGGCGCCGGGATCCTGACTCTGGTTGGCGTGCTCCGCCAAGGATTCGACGATGGAACGCATATTGCGGATCGGCACCCGCTCGGCCAGCAGGTTTTGCATGACCTTGACCACCACGCCCAGCGACAGGCGCTTGGGCACCAGGTCTTCCACCAGCTTGGGCGTGGTCTGCGCGAGGCGATCGAGCAGCTGCTGCACGTCCTGATGGCCGAGCAGTTCGTGCGCGTGGCTCTGCAGGATGTGCGACAGATGCGTGGCGACCACGGTGGCCGGATCGACCACGGTGTAGCCCAGACTCTGCGCCGTTTCGCGCTGGCCCGGTTCGATCCACAGCGCTTCCAGGCCAAACGCCGGATCGCGCGTGGCGATGCCTTGCAGCCCCTCCTGCACGCGACCGGGGTTGATCGCGAGCAGCCGATCGTTGTGCACCTCGGACTCGCCCATGGGCACGCCCATCAGGCTGATGCGATAGGTGTTGGGACCAAGATCGAGGTTGTCGCGGATATGCACCGGCGGCACCAGGAAGCCCAGCTCCTGCGAGAGCTTGCGGCGCACCGACTTGATGCGGCCCATCAGCTCGCCGCCCTGGTGCGTGTCCACCAGCGGAATCAGCCGATAACCTACTTCCAGGCCCAGCGGATCGACGCTGGCGACATCTTCCCAACCCAGTTCGAGACGTTCCGTCGGCGCGGCCGGCGGCGGCACCTCGGCGGCAGCTTTCGCCACGCGCTCAACCGCTTCGCGATCGCGCTTGATCATCAGCCACGCCGCACCGCCACACGTGCCGCCCAGCAGCAGGAAGGCGATATTGGGCATGCCCGGGATCAGTCCCATCACGCCCAGCACCACGCCCGCCACGGCGAGCGCACGCGGCTGGCCGAACAGTTGGCCGACGAGCTGCTTGCCCATGTCGGTGGACTTGGACACGCGCGTCACGATCACCGCGGTGGCGATGGACAGCATCAGCGACGGTACCTGCGCCACCAGGCCGTCGCCGATGGTGAGCAGCGTATAAGTCTTGGCGGCTTCACCGGCGGAAAGCCCGTGCTGGAAGATGCCGACGAAGAAGCCGCCGACGATGTTGATGATCAGAATCAAAATGCCGGCGGTGGCGTCGCCGCGCACGAACTTGGAGGCGCCGTCCATCGAGCCGTAGAAGTCCGCTTCCTCGCGCACTTCCTGGCGACGGTCGCGCGCCTGTTCCTGGTTGAGCAGGCCGGCATTGAGATCGGCGTCGATCGCCATCTGCTTGCCGGGCATCGCATCGAGGGTGAAGCGCGCGGTCACTTCGGACACGCGGGTGGCACCCTTGGTCACCACCACGAAGTTGATGATGGTGAGGATGGCGAACACCACCAGGCCCACCGCGAAATTGCCGCCGATGACGAACTCGCCGAAAGCTTCGATCACCTTGCCCGCGGCGCCAGGGCCGTCGTGGCCATTGAGCAGCACCACGCGCGTGGAGGCGATGTTGAGCGCGAGGCGCAGCAAGGTCGCCATCAGCACCACGGTGGGAAACGCGGCGAATTCCAGCGGGCGCATCACGTAGATCACCGCCAGCAGGATCACCAGCGACAACGCGATGTTGAAGCTGAAGAGCATGTCCAGCAGGAACGGCGGCAGCGGCAGCATCAGCATCGCCAGCGCGGCGAGCATGATCACCGGCGCACCGAGGCCGCGGCGTCCGAGCATCTTGAGATTGCCTAGGGCAGTCGTGTTTGCCATCACTGTTCCGTCAGAACTTGTAGGGACCCATCAGGTCCGGATCAACATCGGGTTGCGGCGCCGACGGCGGCGCATCACCGCGCGACACCGCCTGCTTGAGCTGGAAGACATAGGCGAGCACCTGCGCCACGGCGACGTACAGCGCCGAGGGAATCTCGCGATCGATCTGGGTCGTGGCATACAGCGCGCGGGCCAGCGGCGGCGCTTCCACGGTGGGGATGCGATGGCTGGAAGCGACCAGGCGGATCTGCAGCGCCAGTTCGTCCATGCCCTTGGCGATCACGCGTGGCGCGCCCATGCGGCCTTCGTCGTAGCGCAGGGCCACGGCAAAGTGCGAAGGGTTGGTGACCAGCACGTCTGCCTTGGGCAGCTCCTGCATCATGCGCTTGCGCGCCATCTGGAACTGCAGTTGGCGGATGCGGCCCTTGAGCTCGGGGTTGCCGTCGCTTTCCTTCGATTCGTCCTTCAGTTCCTGGCGCGTCATGCGCAGGCGCTTGTTGTGGTCGAACTTCTGGTACAGCGCGTCCGCGCCACCAATCAATGCGAGGATGGAGCCGAACAACAGCGCGCCATGCCCCAGCAGACTCATGGCCTTGAAGGTGCCGGCGCGCACTTCACCGACGCCGGTCGCCATCAGGTCGTCCTGCCAGTTTTTCAGCACCATCACCAGGATGCCGCCGATCAGCAGCAGCTTGAGCAGCGACTTGGCCAGCTCCACCAGGCCGCGCATGGCGAAGATGCGGCCGAGACCCTTGATCGGATCAAGCCGCTCGAACTTGGGCTCAAGCGCTTCGGCACTGAAATTGAGTCCGCCCAGCAACAGCGGCGCCGCGAGCGCGGCCAGCATGGTGGCCAGCGCCACCGGGGCAAACAGCGACATCGCCTCGTGCATCGCCATCGAGAGCGCGCGTCCGGGCAGTTGCTCGGAAAACAGCGCAGCGCGATCGTAGGTCAGCCCCAGTCCATAGATGCGCCTGACGTGTTCCATGGCCGCTGCGCCGCCATTCATCAGCGCGGACACGCCGGCAAGCACCACCACGGCACCTGACAAATCGCGCGATCGGGGGACATCGCCCTTTTCGCGCGATTCGCGCAGGCGCTTTTCGGATGGTTGTTCAGTGCGTTCCTGATCGTCGTTCTCTGCCATGGCGTATCCCTCAACCGCCCGCCAGCTCGTGCATCAACGTCCATGCGGTGTTCTGCAGGGACTGGAAGGCACCCGGCAAGGTGTGCAGCGACAGCCATAGCGCGACGAAACCCAGGGTCACCGTGATCGGGAAACCTACCGCGAACAGATTCATGGACGGCGCCGCGCGACTGATCGCGGCAAAACCGATATTGACCATCAACAACGAAGTCATCGCCGGCAGCGCCACGCGCACGGCGCCACCAAACAAATGGGTGGCGAATGCGACCACGGCATACAAGCCCTTGGGATCGATCACTGCCTGCCCCGGCGGCAAACTGTGAAAACTGTCGGCCAGCAGCGAAATCAAACGCAGATGCCCGTTCATGGCGAGGAACAGCAGCATCACCATCAACAGATAAAACTGGCTGAGCACCGGCGAACTGCCACCGCCACGCGGGTCCACGGTTTCGGCAAAGCCCAGGCTCATGCTCTGTCCGACCAACTGGCCGCCGAGCGACACCGCTTCGAAAGCCAGTTTCAACACGAAGCCGATCGATGCGCCCATCAACAACTGCGCCACCATGGTGGTGATGCCGTCGGCCGTCATCGGATCGATCGTGGTCGGCGCGAGCGGCGCCAGCACCACGGTCAGCATCAACATGATGGCAAGGCGAAAGCGCTGCGGCAGCACCGAGTCGCCGAACACCGGCGCGACCAGGCACAGCCCACCCACGCGCGCCATCGCCCACAACAGCGAGCCAATCAGCCCCTGCAACTGGGCGAGCTGCACCGTGGTCACTTCACTGCCCCGGGCAGACTCTCGATCAACTGGCGCGTGAACTGCACCAGCGTGCGCAGCATCCAGGGGCCGGCGATCAGCGCGACCGCGGCCATGGCGACGACCTTGGGGATGAAGCTCAAGGTCATTTCGTTGATCTGCGTGGCGGCTTGCACCACACCGATGATCAGGCCTACCAGCAGTGCGGTGAGCAGCAGGGGTGCGGCCACCATCATGGCGACGTAGAGCGCGTGCTGGCCGAATTCGATGACTGACTCAGGCGTCATGAGTAAAAACTTCCCGCCAGCGTACCCAGCAGCAAGGTCCACCCATCCACCAGCACAAACAGCATGATCTTGAACGGCAGCGAGATGATGGTGGGCGACACCATCATCATGCCCATCGACATCAGCACGCTGGCCACCACCAGGTCGATGATCAGGAACGGAATGAACAGCAGGAAGCCCATCTGGAACGAGGTCTTCAGCTCACTGGTGACAAAGGCCGGCATGGCGACGCGAAACGGCACGTCTTCCTTGCTGGCGTACGGCTGCTCATTGGCCAGGTGCGTAAACAACTGCAGATCCGCATCGCGTGTCTGGTCGAGCATGAAATGCTTGAACGGTGCGGCGGCGGCAGGCACCGCCTGCTCGGCCGTCATCTGGCCGTCCATATACGGCTTCACGCCATCGGCATAGGCGCGATTGAGTACCGGCGACATCACGAACAGCGTGAGGAACAGCGACAGGCCCAGCAGGATCTGGTTGGACGGCGTGGAACTCGTGCCAAGCGCCTGACGCAGGAAACTCAACACGATCATGATGCGCGTGAATGACGTCATCATCAGCAGCACGGCCGGCAGCAACGTCAGCACCGTCATCAGCGCCAGCAGCTGCAACGAGAGCGTCCAGTTCTGGGCGCCGCCCGGCGCGTTCTGCACGGTCAGCACCGGAATACCGGCCGGCGACGACGGCATCTGCAGCATGGAAGGCATCGCGGGCATGGCCGGCGCCGCCCACAGCAGCATCGGACACAGCATCAGCAAGACCAGGAGAATCCAACGAGCGTGCTTCATCACTTGCGCTTCCAGCGGGCCAGCACGTCGCCGAACGGCGCGATCGGCGGTTGCGGACTGGCTTCCGGCGCGGGCGCCACGCCTTCATAAACGTGCAGCGTGCGCATGCCGCCCTGCCCCATGCCGATCAGCAGACGCTTGCCGTCTGCCTCCACCAGCATCAGGCGATCGCGCGCACCCACCGCCATGGTTTCCACGCAGCGCATGCGGCGCCCGCCCGGCGTCGTGCGTGCCTGCAGCCGACGGCTGAACCAGCCGGCCACGAAGATCAGCGCAATGATCGCCGCGAGACTCAACACCACGCGCACCAGCTCGCCACCGACATTGATCTCGGGCGCAGCGGCAACGGGAAGGACCAGGGCCATCATCGTGCTCACCGCAACTTGCGCACGCGCTCGGCCGGACTGATCACGTCGGTGAGACGGATACCGAAGCGGTCGTTGATCACCACCACTTCACCGTGCGCCACCAGCGTGCCGTTGACGAACACGTCCAGCGGTTCGCCGGCGGAGCGATCCAGTTCCACCACAGAGCCCTGGTTGAGCTGCAACAGGTTGCGGATGCTGATGCGGGTGCGGCCCACTTCCATGGCGAGCGTGACCGGTACATCGAGAATCATGTCGAGGTTGACTTCGGAGCCTTCGCCCAGCGGGGCGCTCAGCTGATCGAATTCGACGCGCTGGGTAGCGCTGGCGGCGTCATTGGGGGTCATGCGAGGTCAATCTCCAGGGTGGTTTCGGTCGACAGGCGCACTTCGCGGCGCCCCGTCTGGGCATGGAAGCGGACGGCAGTACGGCCGTTGTGCTGGCCGTAGCGGCCACGGAACACGGGCACGTCTTCGGCGAATACCGTGCTGAATTCCGGCAGCTGGATCGGCAGCACGTCGCCCGGACGGAGGCGCAGGAATTCGCCGATGCTCAGGCGCGTTTCGAGCAGCAGCGAGCTGAGCTCCACTTCCGCATCCAGCACTTCGTCCTGCAGCGTTTCGGCCCAGCGGTGATCGCGATCGACGCGGTCGCTCTGCACGCCGGCGTCGAGCAAGGTGCGGATCGGCTCGACCATGGCGTACGGCAGGGTCAGATGCACTTCGCCGCCACCGCCGTCGAGTTCGATATGGAATTTGGACACCACCACCGTTTCGGTGGGGCTGACGATATTGGCGAACTGCGGGTTGATTTCGGAATTGAGGTATTCGAAGTTGAGCGGCAGCACCGGCGCCCACGCTTCCACCATCGAGGCAAACAGCTCGGTCAGCATGATCTGGATGACGCGGTTTTCGGTTGGCGTGAAATCGCGGCCCTCGATGCGCGCATGGAAACGGCCGTCGCCACCGAAGAAGTTGTCGATCACGGTGAACACCAGGCGCGGCTCCATCACCACCAGCGCGGTCCCGCGCAGTGGCTTGATGCGCACCAGGTTGAGGTTGCTGGGCACGGCCAGCGCATGCACGTACTCGGCGAACTTCATCATCTTCACGCCGAGCACCGACACTTCGCAGGTCTTGCGCAGCACGCCGAACACGGCCGTGCGGAAGAAGCGCGCAAAGCGATCGTTGACCATTTCCAGCGTGGGCAGGCGACCGCGCACGATGCGGTCCTGCTGGGTGAAGTCGTACGAGATCACCGCATCGGGCGGCAAGGGCTCGTCATTGCCCGTTTCGACGGCGCCACCTTCCACGCCGTCGAGCAGGGCATCGATTTCTTCCTGTGAAAGCAGGTCGCTCATCGCCGCTGTCCCGTCACTGCATCACGAAGCTGGTGAAGTACAGCGCTTCCACGCCCGGACGCCCCAGGCGCTTCTCGATGATCTTGCGCACCGCGTCCAGCGCCTGCGCCTGCAGTTTCTGCTTGCCCGCGGCGTCGCTGAGAATCGAGTAGTCCTGGCTGCTGAACAGCATCACCAGCGCATTGCGGATCACCGGATCGGCATCCTTGGCCGCCGCCAGCGCCGCCGCATCATGCGACATCAGGCTCACACCCACCTGCAGGAAGCGCATGGACTGGTCGTCCTTGAAATTGACGACAAACGGCGGATCCAGCATGAGGTACTGCTCCTGCTTGGACAGCGCTACCTTCGGCTCATCGCCCTCCGCACCATGCGCACTGCTGCGAGAGTTCATCACCAGGTAACCAGTCACACCGGCCATGGCGAGCAACGCCACGCCCATCATCAGCACGAGCTTGTTCGATCCCTTCTTGGGCGCTGCGGCCGCCGCTTCTGCTTGCTCGTTCTGAGCCATGCGAAATCAATCCCTATCAAAGTTCAGTCATCGGCCACCCGCCACGGGCGGCACATGTCCGTTATCTGCAAACGGCATGCCATCGGCGGGAGACGTTGCTGCGACTGGGTTTGCGAGGGATCGCGACGGAATCGCGGCGCTTTCTTGACGCGTGTCGGGGATTGGGCGTGACGGGGTGGTGGCGGTGGTCGGAAGCTTGTCGCGTGGGCGACCCGTCTGCGTTTGACCGTGCCCGCTCACCTGTGGGAGCGCACCCTGTGCGCGACAGCCACGTTGGGGTGTACCGCTCCGTAGGTTTGTCGCGCACAGGGTGCGCTCCCACAAAGGGCGACCCGCAACCTTTAATCCAAGATCCACGGCAAGCGCACCCTTGTAGGAGCGCACTTGTGCGCGACCGCGGCGCTGGGTGCTCCGCTCCGTAGGCTGGTCGCGCACAAGTGCGCTCCTACAAAAAAGCTGCCGGCCCGCGACGCCAGGGCGTTGTTCGGCTCTTGATGTGGCTCTTGCCCTAGGGGTCTCCGTATGACGCGGCGGGCGGGTGGAGGAAAGCCCGAAGGGTGGCCGCATGGATGCGGCCAGTTTTTCGACAGGACAGGGATGTTCTGTCGAAAAACCCCGTAACCCGACCGCGCACCTGGAGGGCGCAGCCCGGAAGGCGCGTCATCCGGGGGGCCCTTTCTTTTGGTTACTTTTCTTTGGGCAAGCAAAGAAAAGTAACTCGGCTGCCGGCAGGCAGACGAAACGCCCGCCGCGTAGGCGGCACGCTGGCGGTAAGGCGACAACCGGAGACCGACGAAACTGGATGACCAGCCATTCGGCAGCCGACGAGCCCCTCCCGCCTCCGCCGGGATGACGATCAAAAGAGGACTGCGGCACTTCCAAACTACGAGGCTAGGTTGGCCCCTCACCCCAACCCTCTCCCCAAAAGGGAGAGGGAGAAAAAAGCGACTACGCAAACATATCCACCAACCCCACCACCTTCATCACCGGCGCCGCCATCCAAGCCAACTCACCCACACCCTCAGCCACCCCACTCTCAGACCCGGAAGAGGAACCACCCGACGTCCCGGCCTGAGAAGAGCCCTGCCCTGTATTGCCCTGCCCCACCTGCGCCTGCCCCAAGGTCAAACCATGGTGCGCCAGCATCGAATCAAGCTGGCTCAGCGTCTGCTGCACGGCGTGCACGGCCTGCGGGTGTTGCGCGATGAAGGCCACGTCCACATGGTCCTGCTTCACGCTCACCTTCACATCAAGCTCGCCAAGGTCCTCAGGATGCAGGCGGATGCGTGCCTCCTTGACGTCCTGGCCGCCCAGCCAGGTCACTTGCTGGCTCAGTTCCTGCCCGAACGAAGGCGACCCCACGCTCGATTGCATCGTGAGCGCATGCGGAGCGGGCGCGGTCGCCACGTTCGACGAAGTCTGCGGTTGCTGCGACATCGCCTGGGCAGTGAGATTCTTCAGTGCATCGACCGAGTCATCGCTGTGATTGCCTTGGCTCGAAGACGCCGTCAATGCCTGCAAGGCCGTGCTGAATGCGTCGCCCTGCGTGGTCGGCGTGGTATCGGTCGCCGGCGCGGCCACGGCGTCATTGCCGTCGCCCACGTCCTGCGTCGCCATGGAAAGGCTTTTGTCCTCAATCCCACCCAAGCCCTTGTCCAGGTCAGCCGCGCCGCCTGCCTTTGCCTGCCCCGCTGCTTGCGCAGCACCGAGCAGTGCGACGGTGGCCGGCGTCACAACGGATGCAGCCGCGGCAGTGAGAGCGTCCGTCGCATCTTCACCGTCAGCCGCCGCCGGGACCGCACTGGCAGCCGCCGAAGCCGGCACGCTCTGGCCCAGCAAGGCGAGCATCGCGGCGGCAGCGGCGGGCGCGTCAGAGGCCGACTTGTCGTCGTCCTTGTCGTCCTGCTTGCTCTTGGCGGGTGACTGCGATGGAGTCGAGGAGCTGGCCTTTGCCGATGCGTGCCGGCCGTGCACGGGCCGTGACGGGTCGCTCTGCTGCGCCAACTGCTGACGGGCATGCTGCAAGGGCTTGCTGAAATCCTTGTTCGGATCGCTGGACGATGCGCTCGTCGTATCGCTGACAGGCGCGTTCGTCGGCGGCAGATTCACCACCGCGGCAATGGACGAGGTCATACGATGATCTCCTGGAATGCGTTGATGGCGGTGCTCACGAGAGCCCCCTCGCCGGCCGGCGGTACTGATTGCGTTCGTCGACCTCGGCCTGTTCGCGGCGGTCCTCGCTCTTGCGTTCCTGTTCGCGGTAGCGATCGATCACACTGCCCAGCGCCTGCTCGCGGGCGTGGGCTTCGCGCCACTGGTTGCGCGCGCCATCAAGGACGCGGCGTTGGCGCGCCACTTCGTTGATCTGTTGCGCGATGACCTGGTCGATGCGCTCCACGAACTGACGCCGGTTGAGCAAGGCGCTCACGCTCACCCCGCCCTGCGCCTCGGCGTACTCGGCGCGGTATTTCTGCAGCTCTTCCAGCTGCTGCTCGGCCTTGGCGAGCTTTTGCTGCTGCTCGGCCAGGCGCTGCATGGCCGTTTCCTGACGGTCGTGCGCGAGGTCGGCGGCAGGTTGCAGGCGGTTTGCGCGGGATGTCACGGCGTGCCTCCGGCGGTCAGCATTTCAAGTGCGCCAATGGCGTCGTTGAGCGTGGTCGGCGCGTCCACCTCTTGCTGCAGGAAGTCGCGCAAGCGCGGCCACATGGCGATGGCGTGATCCACCTGCGGGTCGGACCCTTTCTGGTAAGCACCCACCGTGATCAGATCGCGCTGCTGGCGATACGCCGAATAGACCTGGCGAAAACGCTGGGCGGAACGCAGGTGTTCGCGCTTCACGACCGCCGGCATCACGCGGCTGATCGATGCTTCGATATCGATGGCGGGATAGTGGCCGGCTTCGGCCAGGTCGCGCGACAGCACGATATGACCGTCGAGAATCGCGCGCGAGGCATCCGCAATCGGATCGTGGCGATAGTCGTCGCCTTCGGTGAGCACGGTGTAGAACGCGGTGATGGAACCACGCCCTTCGGCATCGTTGCCTGCACGCTCGACCAAGGCCGGCAGCATCGCAAACACCGACGGCGGATAACCCTTGGTGGCCGGCGGCTCGCCGATCGCCAGCGCGATCTCGCGCTGCGCCTGCGCATAGCGCGTGATCGAATCCATCAGCAGCAGCACGCGCTGGCCGCGATCGCGGAACCACTCGGCGATCGCGGTGGCGTACTGCGCCCCGCGCAGTCGCTTGAGCGGCGGCGCATCCGCCGGCGCGGCGACGATCACGGCACGCGCGCGCCCTTCGGCGCCCAGCGTGTGTTCGACGAATTCCTTCACTTCGCGGCCGCGCTCGCCGATCAGGCCCACCACCACCACGTCGGCGTCGGTGTAGCGCGTCATCATGCCAAGCAGGGTCGACTTGCCGACGCCCGAACCGGCGAACAGGCCAAGGCGCTGGCCGCGGCCAACCGTGAGCAGCGAGTTGATCGCGCGCACGCCAGTATCGAGCGGCGTATCGATGGGCTTGCGCGCCATCGGGTTGATCGGTTCGTTCTTGAGCAGGGCGTGCTCGTCCACATCGAGCGGGCCAAGGCCATCGAGCGGCACGCCGTCGGCACCCACCACCCGGCCCAGCAAAGCCATGCCCACCGGCAGGCCGCTGGTATGCGCGCATGGACGCACGCGGGCGTTGGGCAGCACGCCATGCATTTCGGTGACAGGCATCAGCAAGAGGCGTTCATCGGCGAAGCCGACCACTTCGGTTTCCAGTTCGCTGCCATCAGCCGTGGTGACCAGGCAGCGCGCACCCAGGGGCGCCTCGCAGCCTTCCGCTTCCAGCGTAAGGCCGACGACGCGGCGCAGACGCCCTTCCACGGTCAGCGTGCGCGCGCCGATGGCGCGTTGCCGACGACGGGCCAGTCGCTCCTGCCACAAGGCGGCACGCGACGGGCTGGGCGCGTTCATCCACGCACCTCGTCGGCATCTTCGTCGATGCCTTCGGCTTCGGCGCCGAGCACGGCATCCACGACCGCGGCGAGCCGTGTTTCAACGCGGGCGTCGAGACGCGAGCGCTCGCTTTCCAACAGGCAATCGCCGCGCTGCAGGCTGTTGTCGGGCAGCAGTTGCCAGTGCGACTCCACCATCTCGAGCGAACGCAGCAAGGCCAGATCATCCGGATGCAGGCGCACGCGCAGGTTGCCGCTGGCCGAAGGCAGCGCCAGCGCCGCCTGGCGCACGGCTTCCACCACCAGGTCGGGGGTGGTGCGCAACTCGTGCGCCAACACCTGGCGCGCCACCGTCATGGCCAGGCGGGTCAGTTCCAGTTCCACCAGTTCGTCCATGCTGCGCAGGGGACGGGCGGCCGATTCCAGCAAGGCGTCCAGTCGCTGCATGCGTTCGTGCAAGACCTGCTGCGCCTCGGCCATGCCCTGGGCGAGGCCCGCGGCATAGCCCTCTTCGCGCGCTTGCTGCTCGATCGATTCCAGCTCGCGCACGGTTGGCTGCTGCACCGGCTCTGGCGTCGGCTCGACTGCCACCGGCTCGCCCACTTCGGGCGGGAGCCAGCGTTCAAAGGGCAGCAACTTGTCGCGGTTCATCACGGCATTCATGCGACCAGCTCGTCACCGGTGCCGGAGAGATTGATGGCACCCGAATCGGCCAGCTTGCGCGCGATGGCGAGCACTTCCTTCTGCGCCGAATCCACTTCGCTGAGGCGAACCGGACCGGATACTTCCAGGTCGTCGCGCAGCATGTCGGCCGCGCGCTTGGACATATTGGCGAAGATCTTTTCGCGCACGCCGGGCTCGGCGCCCTTGAGCGCAGTGACCAGGCGGGCGGTCGGCACTTCACGCAACAGGGTCTGCATGCTGCGGTCGTCGAGGTCACCGAGGTCTTCGAACACGAACATCAATTCTTCGATGCGGCCGCTCAGGCCCGAGTCGTGGGTACGGATGGCCGCCATCAACTCGTTTTCGCGGCTGGTTTCCATCGCGTTGAGAATATTGGCCGCAGCCTTGAGGCCACCGACGCTCGCGGATTTGAGCTTCTTGGTGTTGCCGCCGGCGAACTGGCGCTCCATGATTTCGTCCAGCTCGTTCAACGCATGCGGCTGCACGCCGTCGAGCGTGGCGATACGCATCACTGCATCGCTGCGCACGCGCGGCGCCAGGTAACCGATCACTTCGGCCGCCTGATCCGGTTCCAGATGAGCCAGCACCAGCGCGATGATCTGCGGATGTTCCTGGCCGATCATCTCGGCGATGGCGCGGCTCTCCATCCACTTGAGCGACTCCAGGCCCTTGCTGGAGCGACCAAGCAGGATGCGATCGATCAGGCCGCCCGCCTTGTTCTCGCCCAGTGCATTGACCAGGATCTTGCGGATGTATTCCTCAGTGCCGACGCCCAGCGAGGTGTGCCGCCCCATGTCTTCATTGAGGCGTGCGAGCACCATTTCCACCTGCTCACGGGTGACATTGGTGAGGCTGGCCATGGCCGAACCCACCGCCTGCACGTCGCGTGCGCTCAGATGCCTGAGCACCTCGGCCGCGTCCTGTTCGCCCAGGGTGAGCAGCAGGATGGCGGCACGCTGCGCGCCGCCGATTGGCGTTTCTGCTTTCATGATGCGTTCTGCCCGCTGACTTGTTTCACCGTCGCCTGCCGCTGAGGAGCCAGCGACGACATGCGATGTCGACGCTGGCCATGCGGACGTCGTGCGAATTCGCGCTTAGCCGCCATCTTCGCCCACCCAGCTCTTGACCACCTGCGCCACCTGCTTGGGATTTTCGCCGACCATGCGGCGGGCCAGGCCAATGCGTTGCTCGTACGCCAGTTGCGGCGGCACGCCGAGCTTGAGCACGTCGTCGCCCTCGTCCTTGTCGTCCACGCGCACCGAAATGGTCGGCGTGTCCATGGGCATGGCACCGGCCAGGGCAAGCTCGCGACTGGTGGACGGCGCGCGCGACAAGCCGCGCAGCAACGGCCGCAGCAGGCCGAACGCCACCAGCAGTGCCACCAGGATGCCGGCCGCCTGCTTGATCAGGTCGAGCATGCCCGGACGTTCCCAGAACGGCTGTGCCGGCGTGGCCACATCGTTGCTCGGGTCCTGGTGGAAGGCCTGATTGATCACGCTGACGCTGTCGCCGCGCGCCTCGTTGTAACCCACGGCGTTGCGCGCAAGCGTGGTGAGGTGTTCCAGTTCCTGCGGGGTGAACGGCACGCTCTTGTTGCCGCCCTTGTCGCCGGGCACCAGTTTGTTGTCGACCACCACGGCCACGGTGAGACGCGCGAGGCGACCCGCCGGATCGCTGACGTGGCTGATGGTGCGATCCAGTTCGTAATTGCGCGTGGCGCTGCTGGAGTTTTGACTGGGGCCGTTGCTCTGCGCGGTCGCGGCTGTCTTGCCTGCCCCATTCTTGCCCGCGGCAGGCTTTGCTGCGGTCGGCTGCGCCACGGTATTTGGCGGCTGGTTGCTCAACGCGCCAGGAATCGAAGCGTCGTTCGCTTCGCCGGTGTGCTGTTCGCTATTGGTCTGCTCGCTGCGCAGCGCGGGATGTTCGTGGTCGAACGTCTCCGTCGCCTTCTCGGTCTCGCTGAAATCCAGATCCGCATAGACTTGCGCGCGCACTTTGCCCGGGCCCACCAGCGGCGTCAGCAGTTCTTCGATGCGCTGCGCATAGGTGTTCTCGATGCGCGTGGCCAGACGCAGACGCGTATCGCCGATGGCGCTGGCGCTGCCCGCATCGGTGGTGGTGAGCAGCTGGCCCGCCTGATCGACCACCGACACCTGCTTGGGATCGAGATTGGGGACACTCGACGCCACCAGGTGGACGATCGCCGCCACCTGGCTCGCATCGAGCTGGCGACCGGCATACAGCGTCACCAGCACCGAGGCGCTCGCTTCCTTGTTGTCGCGGATGAAGGCCGACGGCTTGGGCAGCGCCAGATGCACGCGCGCTGCGCGCACCGATTGCAGACCCGCGATGGTGCTGCCCAGATCGGTTTCCAGCATTTGCTGGTAACGCGTGCGCTCGGCCAGATCGCTCATGCCAAACGGCGAATCGGCACCGGGTGCGGCAGCAGTGGCGGAGCTGCCCTGCGGCAGGCCCTGCGCGGCGAGCTTGAGGCGAATGGCCGCCAGATCGGAAGCGGGCACCATGATGGAGTTGCCATCAGCGCCCAAGGTGTACGGCGTATTGGAGGCCTGCAGCGCCTGCGTGACGGCGGCGGCATCCTTTTGTTCCAGACCGGCGTATAGCAGGCCGTAGTTGGGGCCGCGCGACCACAGCACCACGGCAACGCCAAGGGCAACGGCGCCGGCCACACCCACCAGCAGCAACAACTGTCGTGTTGCCGGGGTGCGCGCAAGCTGCTTGAGGTCCAGGCGAGAACCGGGGCTTTCGTCGGTGGTCGCGAGGGCGTTATCGGCCATGAAGACTGCTCTTGCTTGGGGGACGCAGAAACGTCGTCAATGGACCGGTCAGACCGGCATGTTCATGATGTTGTTGTAAGCGTCGACCAGCTTGTTTCTCACCTGGGTCAACGTGTTCAACGACAGATCGGCCTTGTTGATGGCGACCATGGTGCGACCGAGGTCGGCGCCGTCATCGCCGCGTTCGAAACTCGCTGCCTGCATGCCGGCGTCGGTCTGCGCATCGGCCACCGACGAAATCGATTTCTTGAGCAGGCTGGCAAAATCGGTCTGCCCTGGCGCTGCCGCGGTAAAGGACTGCTCCGCCGGCTTGGTCTGCAAGGAGAGCTGGCGCATCTGCGACAGCAGGTTGTTGACGTCGATCTGACTCATGACGGAATTCCAACGCGTAAAGAGTTATCGAGGGTGTTACTGCACGACGTGTGCCACGAAGCCGGAAGTGAGTGGCGCGTGGTGAGCAGTGAGAGAAAGCGTGACGCAGTTCCGCTTTCCGGAAGTGAGTGAAGCGGAGTGCGTGGCGTGAGCAGGGCAAAGCCTGCCCTCTTCCGCCTCTCACTCCTCCCGACTCACTCCCGCACTTAGGCCTGCAAACTCGGCTGCAGACCGTACTTGCGCAGCTTTTCCACCAGGGTCGTGCGCTGCATGCGCAGCAGTTTTGCCGCGTGGGCCACCACGCCGCCGGTAACGTCAAGCGCTTGACGGATCAGACCCACCTCGATGTCGGCAAGGTGATCCTTAAGATCCAGGCCCCCCTCGGGCAGCATCACCAGCGAATCGCTGGCCACCACGGCCATCGGCTCGGGCAGCACGGTGGAGTGACCGGTCATCAGCGACAGCAACGCCGCGCCTCGCACTTCCTCCACGATCTGCTGGCCGCGATATTTTTCCGGCAGGTCGCTGACGCGCACTTCGCTGTGCGGATAAAGAATGGAAAGACGCTCGACCAGGTTGTAAAGCTCGCGCACGTTGCCCGGCCACGCATAGTTATGCAGCGCATGCATGGCGCCGGCGCTGAAGCGCACGCTGCCCAGGCCACGACGCGACAGGCGCTGGTTGAATTCGCCCACCAGCTCCGAGAGGTCGTCCAGGTGCTCGCGCAGCGCGGGCATTTCCAGCGGGAACACGCTCAGGCGGTAGTAAAGGTCTTCGCGGAACTGGCCATCGGCGATGGCGGCTTCCAGGTTGCGATGCGTCGCGGCGATGATGCGCACGTCGCAACGCTGGGTGCGATTGCTGCCCACGCGCTCGAACACACGCTCCTGCAGCACGCGCAGAAGTTTCACCTGCATCGGCAAGCTCATGTCGCCGATTTCATCCAGGAACAGCGTGCCGCCCTCGGCCAGCTCGAAGCGACCCTTGCGGGTACTGATGGCGCCGGTGAATGCGCCCTTCTCGTGACCGAACAGTTCGCTTTCCAGCAATTCGGCGGGAATGGCGCCGCAGTTGATCGCCACGAACGGCTTGTCGCGACGCGAGGAACACTCGTGGATGCTGCGCGCGACCATTTCCTTGCCGGTACCCGATTCGCCCAGCACCAGGACGCTGGAATCGAACGGAGCTACCTGGCGAACCAATGCGTTGACACGGGCCATCGGACCGGAGCTGCCCACCAGCTTCAACTCCGGACGACGCGGCGTCTGCGCCTGCGGGCCACGAAGCGTCTGCGAGAGTTGGTCGTAGCGCAGCGGGAATTCGATGATGCCGACACGGCTGTTGTCGGCGGCGGCGTCATTGCCCAGGCGCGGCAGCCATTCGGAATCGGCGGCCATCAACACCATTGCCTGATTGGACGCAGTGCCCAGCCGCGCGAACTGACGTTCGGCTTCGGCTTCATCCCATACATTGCCCACATACACGGCGCGCCATGCGTGCGTCGCTTCGTCCACCATCTCGCACTCTTCGCCGCGCTGCGGGCGATAGCCGAGAAATTCCAGCGCCGAAACGACCGACTCCGCCCTGCGGTGATCGGACTCGATCACCAGTACGTCGAACTTGCCCATGTGATGTTCTCGTGCGTGCTGCTTCATTGGTGTCCCCCTGGATTGCACCTGCTCGCTGACGACAATCCGTCGCCGTCCGCGAGTAGGAATGAGCAAGAAGAAGGCCAGCCAATCACGTTTTTTCGACGCGGCGTGGGACTTCACGCCTGCCGGTGAGCGTCACCTGATGTAAACGTTGCCAGGAAACTACGCAGCGGTACGCCACAGACCACTGAAATCGCTAAAAAAAAATCCCGAGGCGCAATGCTCGGGATGGTGACCCTGTGCGACACCCTTTCGAGATGTGCGTCAAAGAACGTTCGTGTCGGGTTTCCGTAGCGTGATAGCGATCACATTACGATTGTGAACCGGGTTCGCAGTCTACGTCGCGGTCGCTCGGCGCTCTGCCACTTTACGTCGGTGATGGCGGAACACGAGTCGCTCAATCGCGTCACATGTCGCCTCATCCATCGATTCGAAGGCAACAAAAATGTGATATGCATCACGCTCTTGCACGACTTGCGCGGCAAGTTCCAGCGGCAAGGCCAGGCATCCGTCGAAGTGCAGACGCACCAAAGCATGCTCTTGCGCAGCCGGCCACAAGGACTTGGGCAATAACGCGCCAATCGCGTTGAAGCTGACACGCACACGGGGCGGCAGCTGCGCGTCGCGCTGAAGCAACTGGTCCAGCATGGCCATCAGCACGTTGAGCTTGCTGTCCAGGCGCTGCATGTCCTGGCCAAGCTGGCTCTCTTCGTCCAGTGCCTCGCTGCGGCGCTCGTTGAACACGGCCAAGGTGCCAAGCACGCTGAGATTGCGATCGCGCATGGCCATGCGCTGCAGCTCGCCCAGTGGCTCGGTCAAGGCCGCACAGCTCACGTGCAGGCCGTCGTCATAGGCCACCCGCTCGGAAAACTGCTGCCAGGATGCGTCTTGCATGATTCCCTCGTTGCGCTGGGCCGGTGAACGTCGCGGCCGTGCCCGATTATGCGCGCTTGCTGCCGGGTGGCGCCGGGCTTATTCGACGCCGGCGCGCAGATAGGCGCTGAGCGCGCGATGGCGATGCTGATGCTGGCCCAGATCCTCGCCCAGGCGATCGCGCTGCTGTCGAGCCAATTCGCGCACTTCTTCGGTATGCGCCAGCAAGGTCTTGAGCACGGGCAGCGACTGGGCTTCGGTCATGGGCAAGCGGGCGATCTGCTCGCTGCGCTCGGTCTCCAGCGTCGCCACGGCGTTCCAGTCGCCTTCACGGGCGGCTGCCAGCATGCGTTCGCTGAGCTCAAGCGCCACCGCGCGCGTCGCGTCGTCCATGTTCATGCCGCCGCGCTGGGCTGGCTGCCCTGTTTTGCCAGGAAATCATGGCGGATCTGGCGCCAGGCATCGCGCACCGGGGTGAGCAGATCCACTACTTCGTCGATCGCACGCTCGTCGTTATTGAGCTGCGCGTGCAGCAGGCGACGACTCACGTAGTCGTAAAGCGCATCGAGCCGGCCCGCCAGCGCCCCGCCCTGCGCATGATCGAGGCTGCCGCGCAGTTCGGTGACGATCGCGTGTGCGCGGCTGAAGTGCATGCCCTTGGCCGGCACATCGCCGCGACGGATCGCGCCACGCGCCTGGTTGATACGGTCGATCACGCCATCGAACAGCATATTGGTCAGCTGGTGACGGTCGGCACCTTCCACGCTGCCGCGCGCGCTGGTTTCCTGATAGAGCGCACTGGCGTTGCGCATGTAGCCGTAGGTCATGGTCGATCCCCGGAGGTCAGTTCTTGGAGCTGGAGTTGGTCAGCTGCGCAAGCGCCGTGGTGAGATACGTGCTGGTGTTGTTGAGCGAGGACATCAGCGTATCGAGCGCGGTGTACTGCTGCTGCAACTGCGTCTGGTACGTGGCCATGCGGTTGTCCAGCGAGGTCTGCTGCTGGCCCAGCTGCGTCAACGTATTGTTGAGGCTGTCCATCCGCGTGCCGATGATGCCGCCACTCTGCGTGTACGAATTGATCGCCGTGTTGAGCGTGGTGCCATAGCCGTTGGGACCGGTGAACAAGTCCTTCACTGCCGAGGGATTGCTCTGGAAGGCCGCGGCAAGCTTGTCTTTATCCAGGCTCATGGTGCCGTCGGCATTGCGCGTGATGCCGACATTGGCCAGCGTGCCGATGCCGTTGCCCTTGACCGAATTGCTCAACACGGAGGCGATCTGGCGCTGCACCGAGGTGAGCGTGTTGTCGCCCAGCAGCACGCCGGGAGGATTGGCGCCGGTGGTGTCGAAGCTCGACAGCGACGTTACGGTGGACGCATAGCTGTTGTACGCGTCCACCAAGCCCTGGATCGCGTTGGTGGCGGCGGTATTGTCCTGCGCCACGGTCAGCGTGTTGGTGCCGGTGCCGGTGAGGTTGAGCGTCACACCGTCCATCATGCCGCTGACGGAATTGGTGGGACTGGTGACGGCGATGCCGTCCAGCGTGAGCTTGGCGTCCTGCGCCTCGTTACCGCCCGGTGTGTTGAGCGTATTGGCGAGACTGGTGAGGCCGCTGCTGCTGGTGGCGTTGGCGCTGACGGTGAAGCCGTTGGCCACGCCCGTCTTGGTCGAGCTCAGCATCAGCTGCTGGCCATTCGTGCCGTTGACGATGGTGGCCGTCACACCCGGATTGGACGAGGAATTATTGATCGCCGTGGCGATGCTCGACAGCGAATCGGTGGCCGACACGGCCAGGTTCATGGTGGTCGAACCGACCGTGATGTTCAACGTGCCTGCGCCGACTGCCGTACCCGAAGTCACCGGGCTGCTGGCACGCTTCTGCGCCGTGGCCAGCTGGCTTACGGCGATGGTGTAGGTGCCCGGATGCGCGCTCGACATCGTCGTCGCGGTGCCGATGCTGCTACTGCTGCCCTGCGCGGTCAGCGTCGCGTTGTAGCTGCTGAACGTGCTGGCGGCGCTGAGCGTCGCCAGCGCGGTCTGGATGCCGCCCAGCGCCGAATTCAACGACGACAGGCCGCCCAGCAGGCTGTTCGTCTGGTTGGTGCGCGTGGTGATCTGCTGTTGCGATGCGGCCTTGCGTGCATTCACCAGCGCCGTGACGATCGAATCGACGTTCAGGCCCGAGCCGATGCCTGCGGCGCTGAGCGTGCCGCTGCCGGCGGACGATGAACCGCTCGACGAGGATGAACTGCCGGAGCCGCTGGTGGCCGACGTGAGCGAATTGAGCAACGCGCTGAGGCTGCTACCGCTGGTGCTGCTAGTCGTGGTCATCGCACTACCTTGTCCGTTTCCCGAAGTGATTCCGCCGTGGCGGAAGTTTTCGAGCCCCCGGCAAAATCTTCACGCATGAAGACTTTGCCGGAAGCTCCCGAAACACCGGGCGGGCTGCGAGGGGCAACCCGCCTGGTGGTAGATCCGGCCGCGGTGGATGCGACTCGGGAGGAGTCGCATCCGGGCCTGCGTCCGTTACTGCAACAGCTTGAGAACCTGCTGCGGGTTGGAGTTGGCCTGGGCCAGCACCGAGATACCCGCCTGCTGAAGCACCTGCGCCTTGCTGAGGTTGGCCGTCTCGGCCGCGAAATCCGCGTCCTGGATGGTCGACTGCGAAGCCTGCAGGTTGGTGGTCTGAGCGGCCACCGTGGAGATGGTCGACTGGAAGCGGTTCTGCACCGCACCCAGCTGGGCAGCGAAATCGCTGACCGTCTTCAGGGCGACGTCGACGCGGGAGATCAGGTCGTTGGCCGAATCCACCGTGCCCACGCTACCCGTGGCGAGCGAGCCACCGGTCGCGGCCGAGGTGCCCTGGGTGTAGGTCGCACCGGCGTTCACGTCCGTAGCGGACGCGCCGACGATCTGACCCTTGGTGTCGCCAACCGTCAGCGCACCGGCGGAGTAGAAGTTGATGCCGTTGCCGGCACCATTCACTGCCGCGCTGACGCCCGTGATACCGGCCGCGTTGATGGCGTCGGACACGTCCTGCAGGCTCTTGGCGCTGCTCAGGTCGATGGCCGTGCCATTGATGGTCAGGCCTTCCTTCGACAGATCGCCCGTGGCGGCCACGACGCCCGTGGAGGCACCGGTGCCGGCAGCGGCGGTCGAGGCCGGCAGGCCGAGCGTGGTGGCAGCTGCGCCGGTGAAGGTCAGGGCAGCGGCGCCGCCGTTGTTGATCTTCAGTTCGCCCGTCGTGCTGTCAACCGACGCCACCGAGCTGCCCGCAGCCGTGTTGATGGCGGCAGCCAGGTCACCGGCGCTGTGGTAGGTGCCAGCAGCAACGGCAACGTTGGTGGTGCCGCCGTCGACGGACACGTTCAGCGCGCCAGCGGCGAGCGTATAGCCCTTGAACGCATTGCTGATGTCGCCCGAGGCCACTTCGGCAACCTGGCCCATGGCGCTCGACTTCACGCTGGTGCCCAGGCTCACCGAGATGGTCTGGCCGACGTCGGCGCCGATCTGGAAGCTCTTCGTCTTCATCGAGCCGTCCAGCACGTTCGAACCGTTGAACGTGGTCTGGTTGGCGATACGGGTGATTTCAGCCAGGCGCTGCTGCACTTCCTGGTCGATCGAGGCGCGGTCCGAATCGGTGTAGGTACCGTTGGCCGACTGCACCGCGAGGTCGCGGATCGCCTGCAGGTTGGCGGTGACCTGGTCCAGAGCCGAACCTGCGGTCTGCGCCAGGTTGATGGCGTCCGACGCGTTGGCGCTGGCCTGGCCGAGGCCGCCGATCTGCGTGGTGTAGCGCTGCGAGATGGCGAAGCCGGCGGCGTTGTCGGCGGCGCTGTTGATCTTCAGACCCGAGGACAGACGCTGCGTGGCGGTGGACAGCGCGCTCTGCGACTTGGTCAGGTTGTTCTGCGCGTTCAGCGACGAGATATTGGTATTGATAACGAGAGACATGGATTTCTCCTACGTAACCGGTGACCGGTTGAATTGGCTGTATGCGTGCCGGCGATCAGGTTCCGCGTGGGATGCCATCCGCCTCAGTGAACTTTTCGGCCCGTCCTGCGATTACTTGAGCCGTGTTCGATGCCAATTCGTGATGGAGCGCACTGGATCGGGCCTTGCCCGCCTTTCTGCCGTCCCATCAACCATTCAACGTTGCGTAGCCCTCCTCTCGTTCTTGCGATGTTTGCCTTGCGCGCAGCTTGCTGCGATTACTTCAGATAGTTGAACAGGCTCATCGACTTCACCTGCGCAAACATCTGCTGCGATGCCTGCAACGCCGTCTGCTGCAGCGACAGATTGCTGATGGCGGTATACGCATCGGCGCCCTGCACATCCGACAGTGCGCTCTTGTAGGTGACGCTGAGATCCTGATAGGCGCCCTGCTGCTGTTGCAGCGTGTCCAGGCGTCCACCGATGGAGACCTGCACCGAGCTGATCGCCGACTGCGTCTGGTCGATCGACTCGATCTGGCGACTCATCACATTGGTGAGCTGCGTATCGGTGGCGCTGCCGCTCTGCAGCGCATTGATCATGTTGGTGAGCGTGCTGAAGATGTCCTGCTGGCCACCGGATGTAACCGACACTGTGTCGCCGGCGGCAGGCGTGCCGCTCATCGCCATGGTCATGCCGTTGAAGCTGATCGAGCCGCCATCGGTATACGTGCCAGTGACCGGGTTGCCGCTGCTGTCGAGCACGGCGTTGCCGTTGGCATCGGTCGCCGACCACGTGCCGCCGGTGCCGAAGGTGATGGTGTAGCCGCCGCCGCTGCTGGACGCGGCGCTATTCCACGCATTGAGATCAGTAACGCTGTTGCTGCCCACCACCAGGGTGCCGGTGTTGGCGCTGCCTGCACTGGCTTCGAACGTGCCATTGCCCATGGGAATAGTCATGAACAGGCCCGAGCCCGGATCGCTGCTGGCGACCTGCAGGCCTGCGCCCACTGCCGAGCGTTGCTGTGCATCGTTGCCGCCGTAAGTCACCACGCCATTGGCGTCCGACTGGAACGGCGTCTTGGTCGTGCTGGTGCCGGCAAACAGTGCGTTGCCGTTGCTGTCGGTGGTGTTGGCCAGTTGAAGGAGCTGGTCGCGCATCTGGCTGAGCTGGCTGGCGATGCTGTTGCGGTCGCTCGCCGACAAGGTGCCGTTGACCGCCTGCAAGGCCAGCGTGCGTGCATTGTCGAGCACGCTGTTGACTGAGCTGAGCGTGCTCGCCTCGGTGTTCAGTCGGGTGTTCGCCGTATCGATGGAGTTCGAATACTGCTCGTTCGCCGCGATCACATGATTGAGGCTCACCACCTGACCGGCACCGGCCGGATCGTCGGAGGCCAGGTTGATGCGATTGCCGGTGCTGACTTCGTTCTGCGTCGCGGCCAGCGCGCTCTGCTGGCTGAGCATGGTGCTGAGCGACTGCTGATACATCCAGCTCGTTGAAAGGCGCATGGACGGTTATCCCTGGATCGCGGTGAGCAAGCTGCTGAAGATGGTTTGCGCGGTGGAGATCACCTGCGCGGAGGCCTGGTAGGCCTGCTGGTACTTGACCATGTTGGACGCCTCTTCATCGAGGTTCACGCCCGAAACGCTTTGCTGCGCGGACATGGCCTGGTTGAACAGGCTGGTCTGCGTGGTGAGGTTGCTTCCTGCCTGGCTGCCCACCGTGCCGATGTTGGTGGTCAGCGTGCCGTACGCATCGATCACCGACTGCGTGCCGCCGGCCAGCACACCCTTGTCCGCCAGGCCGGCCAGCGCAAGCGCATTGCTGGTGTCGTTGAGGCCGTTGGTGTTGGCGCCGATGCTGAAGCTGTCGCTTGCTGCCGGTGTGCCCGACGGTGTCACGCTCCAGCCATTGGCGCTGATGGTCTGCCCCGGCGCATAGCTGCCGCTGGCAAGCACGTTGCCCGAGCCGTCGGTCACCTGATAGCTGCCGGACGTCGGAAAACTGACAGTGGCGCCGCTGAGCAGGGCAGCATTGGTGGGATCGGTCACCGTCACCGAGCCGATCGCGCCGTTGCCGGTATTGGCCTTGGCCGCCGTCGCATTCAACGCGGCTGCGGCAGCAATGCCGTTGGGATCAGTCATGGTGAGCGCGAGGCCGGTGGATGCCTGGCGCGTCGGCTGCAGCTGGAACGTGTCGCCCGCCTGCGCCGTGCCGGACAGCGTCAGCGTCATGCCGTCGGCGGAATACGTGCCATCCGGGTTGGCCGTCATTGGCACGCTCTGGCCGGCGGTAGTCGCCATGCTCCAGTTGCTGCCGTCGTAGCTCAGCACATAGTCCGAGCCGGTGAGCTGCGACACGTCGCTGATGCTCGCCGACACGCTGGCGGTGCCCTTGTTGAGATTGCTGGGCAGCACGGCCGGCGACGGTACGCTGAACATCGGCCCGCCCCGCTTGCCGTATTGATCCAGACCCTTGGACTGCTGCGTGTTGACGCTGGTGGACAGCGCCACGGCCGCCTGGCCGAGCTGGTTCTGCACGCTGTCGAGCACGTTGCCGCGGTAATCGAGCAACGCACCCAGCGAGCCGCCGCTCAATTTGCTGCTGACCACGGTGCCGGTGTTGTCGAGCACTTCGGTGCGCGAGGCGTCGTACTGATTGTTGCCGGTCTTGAGCGCAAACGATTTGTCGCCGGTGACCAGTGCCGCGCCGCTCGAGGTATACACGCTGACGGTGCCGTCACTCTGCGTATAGGCAGACACGCCCAGGTAACCCGACAGCGTCTGCACCAGGTTGTCGCGCTGGTCGAGCAGGTCGTTGGGAACATTGTTGCCCGCCGCATGGATCTGCGCGTTCACGCTGGCGATATTGGCCGAGACGTTGTTGATGCTGTCGACCGTGGTCGAAATCTGCGCATTCACCTGGCTCTGCTGCGCCGCGAGCTGCTGGCCCAGCGTATTGAACACCGTGACGGCCTGGCCGGCGCTGCCCAGCAGCGACTGACGGCTCGAGGCAACGCCCGGCGTATTGGCGACCGTGCTGAACGCGCCATAGAAGTTATCCAGCGCAGTCTGCAGGTTGCCGCTGGCCGAGAGCGAACTGTTGAGCGTGGTGGCCAGGCTGTTGTACGTGGTGGCGCGCTGCAGGCTGGAATTGGACGTCCACAACGCGGTGGTGAGGAAGTCGCTGTAGGCGCGCTGCACCGCCTGCACATTGACGCCGCTGCCGATGGTGTAGTTGCCGCCGGCCTGCGAGATGGCCTCGGTCTGCAGCACCGTCTGACGGCTATAGCCCGCCGTGTTGACGTTGCTGATGTTGTTGCCCACGGTGGTCAACGCCACCTGTGCGGCGTTCAGCCCTGAGGTACCAATGCTGAGAAGGTTAGACATATGTCATTCCGGGGCAATCACTGGGAGGGGTTCGGCGCGACGCCGACTTTCTTGAGGGCGGCTTGCCCGATGGCGTCGAGTGCGTCACGCATCTGGGGACTATTGGCGATGGCCACGATTTTTTGCGCATAGGACGGATCGGTCGCATAACCACCGCTGGCCAGTCCGCGGGCGAAGCCCACCACGTCTTCGCCATGGTTGAGCGCCTTGGCATAACGCGGGTTGTCGGCAATCAGTTGGGCGTAGTCGTCGAACGACTGGCCCGGGTTGTCGTAGGAGCGGAACTGCGCGCGGCGATGCACCGCTACGCCGTCTTCGAATTCCAGCGTGGGCACGCTGACCTTTTCGCCGCCCCAGCTCTGCCCGGCCTTCATGCCGAACAGGTTGTTGCTGGTATTGCCGTTGGAATGCGCCGGCATGTGCTGGCCCCACTGCGTTTCCAGCGCGGCCTGCGCCAACACCGCGCGTACCGATACACCGAGTTTCTCCGCAGCTTTTTGCGCATAAGGTGCCAGTTGGCGCACGAAATCTTCCGCATCGGCCGGCATCAGCTTGAGCACCTTCTCGCCGACCTGCCGCGCCGAACCTGCGATGTCGCTGAGGCGCTTCTGCCAGCTGTCGTCCAGGCCTGCCGCACCGGCTGTCTTGCTGCCACTGGCGTCGCCGGTCGTGCCATCCGACTTGCCGCCGAGTGCGCCGCCCAACTGGCGCACCAGCATCTGCGCGATGCCGATGCCATTGCCGCCCTGCGACAGCTGCACCGACAACTGCTGGTCGAACATGTCGCGCCACTGGTTGCCGGCATCGCTGTCGAACAAGCCGTCGCCGCTGCTCGCGTCGCGCATCGACTTGAGCATCATCTGGGTGAAGATCGACTCGAACTGCTTGGCTACCGCCGGCAGTGCCGCCTTGGCGTCGCTCTGCGCGCTCTGGCGCAGCGCGGCGAACCCGGACAGATCGGTCCAGGTATTGAGACTGCTGGCAGCGTCGCCGGAGATCGCCATCAGATCATCTCCATCAGATCACCACCAGCTCCGCATGCAGCGCACCCGCCTGCTTGAGCGCCTGCAGGATGGAGATCAGATCGCTGGGCGAGGCGCCCACCTGATTTACCGCACGCACGATGGTGTCGAGATTCGTACCTGGGCCGAACTTGAACATGTGGCCGCCGTCCTCGCTGACCTGCACGTCGCTTTGCGGCACCACCACCGTCTGCCCACCCTTGCTGAAGGGCGCCGGCTGCGATACCTGCGGATTCTCGGAAATCGTCACCTGGATCGAGCCGTGCGCCACGGCGGCAGGCGTCACGCGCACTTCCTGTCCGATCACCACGGTGCCGGTGCGAGAGTTGACTACCACGCGCGCGGGCGCATCGCCCGGCGTCACTTCGATGCCCTGGATCGCGCCCAGCCATGCCACGCGCTGGGCCGGGTCGAGCGGACCACGCACGCTCACCGAGCCACCATCGAGCGCACTCGCGGTGCCGGCGCCGTAGGTCCGATTGACCGCTTCTGCCACGCGCGTCGCCGTGGTGAAGTCGGCCGTGTTGAGATTGAGCACGAGGTCGCCGCCGTTGGAAAACGCGGAAGCCACAGCACGCTCGACCGTCGCGCCATTAGGCACGCGACCGCTGGCGGAAATATTCACCTGCACACTGGAACCACTCTTGCCCTGCGCGCTGATGCCACCCACCACCACACTGCCCTGCGCCATCGCATAGACATTGCCGTCGGCACCGCGCAGCGGCGTCATCAACAATTCGCCGCCGCGAATGCTCTTGGCATTGCCGATCGACGCCACCGTGACATCGATCGCCTGCCCCGGCTTGGCGAACGGCGGCAGCTGTGCGGTGACCGTGACGGCTGCTGCGTTCTTCAACTGCGGACGCACATTGGCCGGCACCGTGATGCCGAACTGCACCAGCATGTTTTCCAGACTCTGCGTGGTGAACGGCGCCTGCGTGGTCTGGTCGCCACTGCCATCCAGGCCTACCACCAGGCCATAACCGATCAACTGATTGCTGCGCACGCCGGCGACCTGGGTGAGGTCGCGGATCTTGTCCGCATGTAGCGGTTGGTTCACCGAGAGGCAGGCGCACAGCACGATGGCCGTGCTGCTTAGCGCCGATGCGACACGTTCGCGGATACGAACGAGCGAGACGCGCGGGAGCAGGCGACGGATGTTCATCAGTACGGCATCCACTTGGAGCTGAAGAAGCGCGACAACCAGCCCTGCGTATTCGCATCGGCCAGCGAACCCTTGCCGGTATAGGCGATCTGTGCGGCTGCCACGCGCGTGGACGGCACGCTGTTGTCCTGCAGGATGTCCTGCGGGCGCACGATGCCGGAGATGCGGATCAGCTCCTGGCCCTGGTTGATGGTGAGCATCTTCTCGCCACGCACCAGCAGGTTGCCGTTGGATAGGCGCTGCGCGACGGTCACCGTGATCGAGCCGGTCAGCTGGTTGCTCTGGCTGCTGTCGCCGCTGCCGTCGAAGCTGCGGTCGCCATTGGTGGTGGTATTGGCCACCTTGCCGCCGATGCTCAGGCCCTGACCGAGAATGGTCGGCGCATCGATGCTGGCGGTGTCTTTCTTGCTGGTGCTGGTGCTGGCCTTCTTCGACGCCTGCGTGCTCTCCACCAGCGAGATGGTAAGGATGTCGCCCACGCGATGCGCGCGCGCATCGTTGAACAACTCCATGCCTTGCTCGGCGTGGTAGATCGAGCCATCGGTCGGCGGCGCCACGGGTTGTTCCGCCGGCATGGTTGCCGCCCACTGGTTGGCGTCGCGCGGCTGCGGCATGACGCAGCCGGCGAGCACGGCGACGGCCACCACGACACTGAGTCGGTTGAGGAAGCGGAAGGACAGCATGGGAGTTCTCACATCTTGTCGGTCAGGTCTTGCAGCATCTGGTCGGTGCTGCTGATCGCCTTGGAATTCATTTCGTAGGTGCGCTGGGTTTCAATCATGTTGACCATCTCGGCCACCACGTTGACGTTGGACGACTCCAGCGAACCCTGCAGCAGCGAGCCCATGCCGTTGAGGGCAGGCTGGCCGGTCTGCGGCGCGCCGCTCGAGGCGGTTTCCACATAAAGGTTCTGGCCCAGCGGCTGCAGGCCGGCGGGGTTGATGAAGTCGGCCAGTTGCAGCGTGCCCAGCGTCTGCGGCGTCGCGGACGAGGTGGTGGTTGCCGAGACCGTGCCGTCCGTGCCGATGGTGATGTTCTGCACGCCCGGCGGCATGGTGATGGCCGGCTCCAGCGGATAGCCGTCCGCCGTCACCAGCTGGCCATTGGGATCGGTATGCAGCGCACCGTCGCGCGTATACGCCACGCTGCCATCGGGCATGCTCACCTGCAGGAAGCCGCGCCCCTGGATGGCCACATCCATCGAGCCGCCGGTCTGGGTCAGGTTGCCTTCGGTGAACAGCTTTTCGTTGCCCACCACTTTCACGCCGGTGCCCAGCATCAGGCCCGACGGGTTGAGCGTCTGCTCGGTGGTCTGCGATCCGGGTTGGCCCTTGTTCTGGTACATCAGGTCCTGGAACGCCGCACGCGAACTCTTGAACGCGGTGGTGTTGGCGTTGGCCAGGTTGTTGGAGATCACGTCCATGCGCGTCTGCTGCGCGTCCAGGCCGGTCTTGGCAATCCACAGGGAAGAAAACATCGGTTACTCCGTGTAAGTCAGGCTTAGTTGGACTGCAGCAGCTTGAGGCTGGAATCGGCGTTGTCCTCGGAGGTCTTGATGGACTTCACCTGCATGTCGTACTGGCGCGAAAGCGCGATCATCTTCACCAGCTCCGCCGATGCATTGACGTTGCTGCCTTCCAGCTCGCCCGAGGCGATGGTGATGTTCTCGTCGGCGGCGGCCGTGCTGCCGTCGCTCATATGCATCAGGCCGTCGCCGGCCTGCGTCATCTGCGCAACGTCCGGGTTGACCAGCTTGATGCGATCGATCTGCGATACAGAATTCGGGCCCTGCCCTTGCGGCACGGTAGAGATGGTGCCGTCCGAGCCCACGCTGATATCCGTGGAAGGCGGAATGGTGATGGGCCCGGAACTGCCCATCACCGGATTGCCGCGCGAATCGGTCAACCCGCCGTCCGCGGTGAGCTGAAGATCGCCCGCACGCGTATAGCCTTCCGAACCGTCTGGCGCCTGCACCGCGATGAAACCCGGACCGCGCACCGAAATATCCAGCGAACGCCCGGTGTTGACCGGCGAACCCTGCGCGCTGCTCTGCCCAATGCCATGCGTTACCGCGTTGATGCGCGCCGGCGTGCCATCGCCAAGTACCGGCACGCTCTGGAACGCGGACATCTGGCTCTTGAAGCCGACCGTGGACGCGTTGGCCAGGTTGTGGCTCACCGCGTCCTGGGCGCGCATGATCTGCGTCGCCCCGGTCATCGCTACGTAGACGGAACGGTCCATGGCTTATCAGCGCGAGACGGCGTTGAACAAGGACGACGCCAGCGTGTTGTCGGTCGACAACACCTGCGCATTGGCCTGGTAGTTGCGCTGGGCCTGGATCATGTCGACCAGCTGCGCGGTGGTGTCAGCCGTATTGGAGCTTTCCAGCTCGCCGGACTCGATGGTGCCGAACTCACCCGAGTTCGCCGTACCCATCGTGGCCGGGCCCGAATCGGTGCTCGCCACCCAGGTGGTATTGCCCAGCTGGCGCAGGCCCTGCACGTTGGCGAAGTTGGCGATGGCCACCTGGCCGATCTGCGTGCTCTGGTTGTTCGAATAGGTCGCCGTGACCACACCCTTTTCGTCGATGTCCAGACCCGACAAGGTGCCTGCTTCGAAGCCGTTCTGGATGATCGGGGCGGCCGAGTAGTCTGTACCGAACTGGGTGATATTGGTCACGTTGAGCGACAGCGTCAGCGGCGAGGAACCGTTGCCCAGATTGACCGGGTTGAAGGCCAGCGTGCCGGTGGTCGGCGTGGTGAGCTTGCCGGTGCTGTCGAACGTCATCGGCTGCGTGCCGGCGCTCTGGCCGTCCACATAGAGATTGGCGTTCCAGGTGTTGGTGCCGGTCTTCACGTAGTAGATCGTGGCCTGATGCGAACCGCCCTGCGAGTCGTACACGGTGACCGGCGCCGCGTTGTTGTAGCTGGTCGAATCGGTGGTGCTGAACGGATTCGTCGGCACGGTGGCGCTGGCCGGCAGGTTCGACGACAAGGTGATCGACGAGGTCGCCGTGGCGCTGCTCTGCGCGGTCTGCCAGCTGAAGTCGGACAGCGTGCTCATGTCGAAGCCGCCATTGCCGTTGGGCGGGTAGATCTGCAGGCGCGAACCATCCGGCGAAGTGATGAAGCCGTTGGAGTTCTTGATGAAATCGCCGGCGCGCGTGTACTGCACGCCGCTGCCGTTGTTCACCGCGAAAAAGCCATTGCCATTGATGGCCAGGTCCAGGCTGTTGCCGGTGGTCTGCAGGTCGCCCTGATTGAACTGCTGCGCCACGTCCTGCAGCGTGACGCCGCTGCCCACCGCAGTGGAATTGAGATTGAGGCCGGTCACCGCGAAGATGTCCGCGAACTCCGCACGCGAACCTTTGAAGCCGGTGGTGTTCGCATTGGCGATGTTGTTGGCGATGACGTTGAGATCGGACTGGGCAGCGTTGATGCCGCTGAGCGCCGTGTTGAGTGCCATGTTCTATTCCTCGTGTGAGTGGACGCGTGTAGCGTCAGAGAATCTGTGCCACCTGACTGAGCGGCACGCCGCCCACGCCCGATACCTGCAAGTACGTGCCCAGCGTGCTGCCGCCATAACCCACGCCCGTCACCGTGCCGGAGACATAGGTGTCCAACGAGGTGCTGGCGCTGCCCGAGCCACTGCTCGCCTGCAGCGTATAAGTGCCCTTGGCCACCGTATTGCCGCTGTCGTCCTTGCCGTCCCAGCTGAACTGCGCCAGGCCCGCGCTTTGTGCACCCAGGGCAATCGTGCGTATCACGTTGCCGCTGCCATCGAGCACCTGCACCGTCGGGCTGCTCGCGGCGGTCACATTGATGGCGCCCTTTATCGCGTCGGTGCCGTCAAAGGCGGCCGAGCCGGCCGGTACCAGCACATCACGGTTCACCAGGTTCGCCGAGCTGAGCACCTGCGAGGTCTGCATGTTCGACGTGACATTGCTGCTCATCGTCTGCAGGTCGGTATCGAGCTGCTGCGTGGCCGACAACTGGCTGAACTGCGCCATCTGCGAAACGAACTGCGAGTTGTCGACCGGGTTGGTCGGGTCCTGCGCCTGCAGCTGGGCCGTCATCAACTTGAGGAAATCAGCCTGCGTCATCGTGCTCGACAGCGCCGAGTTCACGTTCGACGAGCTGCTCGAACTGGAACTGCTCGAGTTGTTCGTATTGGTATTGCTGGTGCTGCTTGGAATCGTGGACATGGGGTTTCCTGCCGGCTTACTTGCCGAGGTCGAGTGTCTTGAGCATCAGCTGCTTGGTGGTATTCATCGCCTCGACGTTGTTCTGGTACGAGCGCGACGCCGTGATCATGTTCACCAGCTCATCGATGGGATTGACGTTGCTGCCATAGACGTAACCCGTGTCGTCCGCCATCGGGTTGCCCGGCTCGTAACGAGCCTGCACATCGGCCTGGCTCTCGGTCACGCCCTTCACCTGCACGCCCACGGAACTGTCCGCATCGGCGTTCTTGGCGCCGCCCATCGCGCGCTGCACCGCCGAGAACAACGGCTCCTTCGCGCGATACGCGCCCTCGGGCGTGCTCGACACGCTGTCGGCATTGGCAAGGTTGGACGCCACCGTGTTGAGCCGCAGCGACTGCGCCGCCATGCCCGAACCGGAGACATCAAAGATCTTGAACAAGGACATCAGCTCTGGCCTCCGGTGATGGCCGTGCGCAGCATGTGGATCTGCGCCGTGATAAAGGACAGGCTTGCCTGGTAATGCACGCCGTTAGCGGCGAAGTTCGCCTGCTCCACCTGCGTGTCCACCGTATTGCCGTCCATCGAGGGCTGCGTGGGCGTGCGATACGCAAGTTGTTGCGCCGACTGCGCCTGCGGATTGATCTGCCCCGGCTGCGTAATCGTCATGGCCAGCGTGTTGCTGTTGCCGCTCGCATTGGCCATGGCCTTCTTGAAGTCGACATCGCGCGCGAGGTATCCCGGCGTGTCCGCATTGGCCAGATTGCTCGCCAACACTTCACTGCGCCGCTGCCACGTATCAAGCGCCTGCGTGTGCAATCCGAACAGGTTGTCGTTGATCGAACTCATCACTCACTCCTGCGGCGGAGGCCGCGGGACGGTTTGAGCAATTTGCGTGCCACGGTTCAGGAGACGGCTGGGAGGCCGCACCGTTGCTGGGTTTACGCGGATTTTGCGCAAGGCCTTGGAGTGGGTTTTCGGGTGGGAGTCGGAATTTCGACGCGGGCGGTAGCGGCTTCCTGACGCGGGGGCTCGGGAGGGTCTCAGCGGAGCACTTTCGAGCGACCCAGCCCTCCAGCCATCGCCGCACCCTGCCTGTCTGTGGGAGCGCACCCTGTGCGCGACAGCCACGCTGCAGTGCACCGCTCCGTAGGTTTGTCGCGCACAGGGTGCGCTCCTACAAAGAGCGGATCGTGGCATCTAACACGCGGCCTACAACGTACGAACCCCTCTGTAGGAGCGCACTTGTGCGCGACCGCGGCGCCGCGGTGCATCGCTCCGGTTGGTCGCGCACAAGTGCGCTCCTACAAAAGACCTGCTCGGCCCCGCAACGCCGGGTATTGGGCTCTTGATCTGGCTCTGCCACCGGGGTCCCCGTATGACGCGGCGGGCGGGTGGAGGAACAGCCCGAAGGGTGGCCGCATGGATGCGGCCAGTTTTTCGACAGGACAGGGATGTCCTGTCGAAAAACCCCGTAACCCGCACGCGCACCTGGAGGGCCAAAGGCCCGGAAGGCGCGTCGTCCGGGGGGGCCCTTCTCTTTGGTTACTTTCTCTTGGGCAAGCAAGAGAAAGTAACTCGGCTGCCGGCAGGCAGACGAAACGCCCGCCGCGTAGGCGGCACGCTGGCGATAGGGCAACAACCGGGGACTTTCGCTAGTGAATCCCAGCCTACGCCGGGATGACGAGCAAGAGAGGACCGGGGTAGCTGCGGAGGGTGAGGCTAGATTGGCCCCTCACCCCAACCCTCTCCCCAGAGGGGAGAGGGAGCAAGACGCGCAGATCGGAGCGTTGGCGACACCCCAACAAACCCTCAAAACCCCTCAAACCTCTCCGGCATCAACTCCAACACCGTCTGCGCCAACAAATCCGGCTGAAACTTCGCCACAAAGCGATCCGCATTCACCTCGCGCACCATCGCCTCATTGAAGATCCCGCTGATCGAACTGTGCAACACCACCTTCAGCGACCGCAGCGACGCCGTTTCGCGAATCGCCCGCGTCAACGCGTAACCATCCATCCGCGGCATCTCGATATCCGACACCACCAGGGTCACGCTTTCCTCGCCAGGCGTTTCCGCCAGCGCCTCCAGCCGCTCCAGCGCCTCACGTCCGTCCTGGGCGACCACGCATTCCACATCCATCTGGCGGAACAGATTCACCAGCTGGTTGCGCGCCACCAGCGAATCGTCCACCACCATCACCCGCCGCGGCTGCAGATCATGTACGCGCGCGATGCGCTGCATCGGCGCGGACAATTCGGTGGTGTTGGCATTGAGCGTGGCCAGCACATGCTCCACGTCGACCACGGCGACCAAGGAGCCGTCCACGCGAGTCACGGCATTGACGCGACTGCCAAAGCCCAGCGCTGCCGACGGCGCAGCCAGTGATTCGCCATCGCAGTGAACCAGCCGCTGCGGCTCGGCCACCAGAAAGCCCTGCACGCTGCGACTGAACTCCGTAACCATAAGGTGTGCCGAGCTCACATCACGCAAAGACGGGTAACCCAGCGCCACCGCCAGGTCGATGACGGGAATGGTGGTGCCACGGTAATCGCAACTGCCGGCAATCAGCGGATGCGCATCAGGCATGCGTTCCATCGGCGGACGGCGCATGACCTCCCTCACCTTGAACACATTGATGCCGAACAGCTGCTCATCGCCCATCCGGAACAACAGCATGGCCACGCGGTTGTGACCCGCCAGCCGGGTCTGCTGCTCCACCTTGTCCATCCACGCGCTCATGCGGATTCCTCGCCGCGGCCCAGCCGCTTTATCTCCCGCGTATCGGCCGCCGGCGCATCGGCTTGAGCAGCAACATCGCCATGGCACGTCGCTTGCTTCTCAAGTTCCGACGTTCGCCGCCGATGCCGGAGGCGACCCTAAAGTAAGGAAAGATCCACCCATGAGTCTGATCTGGAGCCAGCACCTCGCCGAACTTGCCCGCGCTGCCGCGGCGGGTGATCGCGCCCAGGTCGCACAGCTGACGGCCCGCCATCCGCGCGCAGCGCAGGCATTGGCGCCGCTGCTGGCGGCCGTTCTCACTGCCAGGCCGCCCGTGGCCGTGGCCATGCAGACGATGGAGCAGCTGGGCCTGGTGCTGGGTGCATCGCAGCAGCTGGCGCGCGAGCAGGCGTCCATGCACCAGTCGGCGCAGGAGAGCCGCGACGACGTCGGCCGTTTGACGGACGGCAGTGCCGGAATCTCGACATCCCTCCAACAGATTGGCACCGGCCTGGACTATGCACGCCAGACCGGCGAGACCAGCGAGCGCAGCGTGAGCGAGCTCGACGGCCAGCTGCGCCTGCTGCGCACGGCGCTGTCGGCCATGAACCGCAACCAGAGCAAGCTCGCCGAACAAGTGGCGCAGATCCGCAAGCTCACCAGCGTGGTGCAGGAAATCGCCCACCAGACCAACCTGGTGGCATTGAATGCCGCCATCGAAGCCGCCCGCGCTGGCGAAGCTGGTCGCGGCTTTGCCGTCGTGGCCGACGAAGTGAAACAGCTGGCCGAGAAAACCAGCCTGGCCACCAACGAGATCGAAACGGTCACCGGCTCCATCGGTGATTTCTCGCTGCAGCTGGATGGCGATGTGCAGCAAGGCCTGCAGCGCCTCGACCGCGCGCAGGGCGGCCTCAGCCAGACCGAAACCTCGCTGCGCGACAGCGGCGAGGCGCTGCGCCAGATCGGCGAGCGCATCGGCAACATGCAGAAGAATCAGGACGTCCACCACGCCCGCGCCGTCGCGGCGCAAGCCGCGCTGGGCGCGTGGCATCGTCGTTCGGCGGAAGCCACCCGCCAGTCCGAAGCATTGAGCCGCGGCGCCCTGCTCGGCCATCGCCTCGCGCTGGACTGGCTGGAGAGCGAAAGTGGCGAAGATCCGGCCAGCCTCAGCCTCACCGTGCGCGAAGCCGCCCAAGGCCTGCGCCAGGCGATGGAGCTGGCGCTGCAGGAGCCGGCCGCGCTCGATCGCCGCTGGTTCGACACCCAGGCCCTCAGCCGCACGCTCGACCGCCTCACTGCAGGCCGCTCCAGCAACGCCGCCGCCGGCGCACTCTCGGCCGCTGGCGCGCGCATGCGCGAGCAAGGCAGCACGTTTGCCACCCTGCTATGCGATGGCCAGCTCGATCAGGCGGGCCAGCTGATGCGACAGCTCGAAGGCGAGCGCGAAACGCTGCTGACCCAACTGAACGCACTGCTCGCCGATTTATGAAGCATCCTCTGGCCGCCCTGCTGCTCGGCGCCCTCGTGCTGCCCGTCCATGCGACGGAGCCGGCACAGGCGGCGCGTACGGCGGCCGAGCAATGGCTGCGTGGCCAGTACGAGACGCCCGGCAGCCGCGTCGTGGCGCAAGCCGCTGAACTTGATACGCACGCGCTGCAGCTCGCGCCCTGCCCGGCCTCGCTGACGGCGGGCCTGCAGGCAGGCGCTCGTCTGATGCCACGCATGAACGTGCTGGTAAGGTGCCCGGGCCCGGATGGCTGGACTCTGCACGTGCCCGTGCAATTGCAGGTGTTTCGCCAGGTGCTGGTGCTGACTCATCCACTGCAGCGCGGTGACGGCGTTCGCGCCGACGACGTGCGCAGCGAGGAGCGCGACATCACCCGCCTGGGCTATGGCTATGTCAACGACATGGCAGAGCTGCAGGGGCGTACGCTCTCGCGCGCCCTGGGCGCCGGCTCGGTGGTCACGCCGGCGGCACTGGGCGGGCGCAGCGCGGTGAAGGCGGGCGACCAGGTGCAACTGGTGTCCCGGCTGGATGGGATCGAAGTCCGCGCCAGCGGCGTCGCGCTGGGTGGCGGGGACAGCGGTTCGCGCCTGAAGGTGCGCAACGGCAGTTCCGGCAAGGTGATCGACGCCATGGTGACGGCCCCGGGGGAAGTCCTGGCGCTACCCTGACTGCAGTGCACGAGCGATTAAAGTTTGCGGCCCCCTGGCCGATCCTGTAAGCAACAGGGCCAGATATCCAAGAGAACGGACCCATGAATACCACGATCTCCAACAACGGCTTGCCCAAGCTTCCCCAGCCCGCCACGGGCCAGGCCAGCGGCTCCACGCAGGGCGCGACCAGCACCACGGCCAGCGAGGCCACCGGCAGCAGCACGGGCGCAAACGACCGCGTCCAGCTGACCGACTCCGCGCGTGCCTTGCAGGAAGCATCCCGCACGAACAGCGGTGCCACCATGGACACGAAGAAAGTCGAGCACATCCGCCAGCAGCTGGCCAGCGGCACCTACAAGGTCGATGCGGGCAAGATTGCCGATCGCATGATGTCCCTCGAAAACCAGCTCAACGGCAAGTCATGAGCCCGTCACTGCAAGCCGAACTGGACCATGCGCTGACCGCCGCGGTGGACGAGATGCGGCTGGCAGTGGGCCAATTGATGGATGCGCTCACCACCGAGCGCACCGCCCTGGAAACAGCCGACGTCGATACGCTCAATCAGGCCGGCGCCAGCAAGCACGAATTGATGGTGCGACTGGAGCAGCTCGACAGCGAACGCGTGCAGCTCAGCCAGGGCGCGCCGGAAGCCAGCCGCACACTGGCTCCCCGCTGGCAAGAGATTCTGCAGTCGCTGCGTGCCTGCCAGCAGCTCAACCAGCGCAACGGTTATCTCGTCGGCCTGCGCCTGCAGCAAGTGCGCAAGGCGTTGGCCGTACTGACCGGTAACGAAGCCGAAGCGAGCGTGTACGGCCGCACCGGTGATCTGCGCACGAGCCTGCGCTCACAGTCTTTGGCCGAGGCTTAAGACGTTATGACGCGCGTCCAGCCTTCCAGCACGCGCGGTTGTTTGCAGGCGGCAGTTGCCGCTCCTCTCCACCATCGTCACCACATCGACTGATCATGAGCGAAGCTGCGGCCATCCCCTCCGCCTCGGACGCCTCCACCGCCAGCGAACAAGCGCTGCCGGTGATCCGTCTGCCCATGCTGGACAGCAAGCGCGAACTGTTCGCCTACGAGATCGTCTTCCAGGACGATGCGGAGGACGAAGCCACGCTGATGCGTCGCGCGCTCGCCACCATCACCGATGGCGCGCTCGCGCGCCTGGTGCGCGGCAACCGCACGTTCCTCAGGCTCACGCACGAATTGCTGATGGAAGAAACCGACGTGCTGCAGCACCAGCCACGCTTCGGCGTGCTGCTGCAGCCCGAGGCCGCCGCCGATGCCGCCCTGGTCGAACGCCTGGCACGCATGGCGCAGCGCGGTTGCCCGCTGATGCTCGATGCCGGCGACACCACGCTGGAATTCAATCCCGCCGTGGAACCCCTGCTCAAGATCGTGCAGTTCGTGCGCCTGGACGCCAGCAAGCTCGACCCGGCCACGCTGCGCTCGCGCAGCGAATACCTGCACGCGCGCGGCACCCATGTGGTCGCCGGCCACGTCGACGATCACGACACCTATCACCGCTGCGAATCGCTGCCGTTGCAGGCGATCCAGGGCCAGTTCCTGCTCAAGCCCGAACCCGTCGCCGTGCCGGTGCTCTCCGCCAGCCGCCTGAGTCTGCTGCGCCTGATGAAGGCCTTGCAGGAAGGCAATCCGGGCCCGGTCGAACTAGGCCAGATCGTGCGCGACGACGCCATCCTCAGCTACAAGCTGCTGGGCTGCGTGAACTCCGCGTACTTCGCATTGCCGCGCCAGCTCAAATCCGTGCAGCAGGCGGCCATCTTCTTCGGCGCCGCGCGCTTGCGTAACTGGATCTACACGATGGCGCTGAGCGGCACCGGCGACCGTCCGCCGGAACTGCTGCGCGCCGCGCTCATCCGCGCCCACATGTGCGAAAAGCTCGCCCAGCACATGCCCGCCGAACAACGCGAAATGGCCTTCACCGCCGGCCTCTTCTCGCTGCTCGACGCGATGATGGAAGCCCCGATGGATTTCGTCCTGTGGCACCTGCCGCTCGCCCGCGAAATCAGCAGCGCACTGCTGGAGAACAAGGGACCGTTCGCGACGCTGCTCGATCAGATCCGCGCGTGGGAAGCAGGCAACCTTCGCGGTGGCGAAGTGCAGCCACAAGTCATTCGCCGCATGGCAGCGATCTATCTCGAAGCCACACAGTGGGCCGATCACGTTTACGCGTTCGCGGACCAGCGACCCAATTGAGCTTGCTAATCCTGGTTTTCTCGCTGCGCCAAGGTTGACGCCCGCTCGTCTGTGGGAGCGCACCCTGTGCGCGACTGCCACGCATGGGTATACCGCTCCGTAGGCTTGTCGCGCACAGGGTGCGCTCCCACAAATAGCCCAGCAGCAACCTTCAATTCGCGCCCCACGGCGTAAGCGCCCTCTTGTAGGAGCGCACTTGTGCGCGACCGCAGCGCCGGGATGTACCGCTCCGTCGGCTGGTCGCGCACAAGTGCGCTCCTACAGAAAGATACCCGGCAAGACCGGGCGTTGTCTGGCTCTTAATCTGGCTCTTGGCTCTTGGCTCTTGGCTCCCGGGGTCCCCGTATGACGCGGCGGGCGGGTGGAGGAAAGCCCGCAGGGTGGCCGCATGGATGCGGCCAGTTTTTCGACAGGACAGGGATGTCCTGTCGAAAAACCCCGTAACCCGACCGCGCACCTGGAGGGCGTAGCCCGGAAGGCGCGTCATCCGGGGGGCCCTTTCTTTTGGTTACTTTTCTTTGGGCAAGCAAAGAAAAGTGACCCGGCCTCCGGCAGGAGGACGGAAGCCCGCGGCAGGCGAGCCAGATGGCGAGGTCGTGACGACCCAGCGCGTAGTCAGTGAGTGACCAGCCGTTCGGTTATCGAGAAGCGCCTCGCGCCATCGCAGTAATGGCGAGCAAAAAGAAGACAGGGGCGATTCCGCACCGCGAGGCAAGGTTGGCCCCTCACCCCAACCCTCTCCCCGCGGGGGAGAGGGAGCAACGCTCAGGCAGCCGTCACCCGCAACCTCCAAACCGCCACCCCCATCCCCACCAACGCCACCCCAAACCACATCGCCCCCACCGCCATATCCGTCCCCAGCCACATCACACAAGCCACCGCGGAAATCAGCAGCGCACCGCTGCCGACCGCGAGCAAGGCATCGTGATGCGTGCGGGGACGCTCGGGGAGCAACAGCAGCGCGCCCAGCATCGCCAGCAGCAATCCGCCGATCCGGCGTGCCCATACGAACGACGGTGGCGCAGGAACATCGGGAACCACGTCGACCAGCGATCGCTCGCCGATCTGCACGTCGAAACCCTTGCCGTCAGTGGCGCTGGCCGAGGGAACCAGCTGATCGCCATCGATCTGGGCGAACACCGTGACCACCTGCGCCGGCACCGCCTCCCAGCTGACGCGCAAATCGCCCAGCTGCGGATGATCGGGATGCTCGCTGGTGGTGAAGTAGTTGCCGTTAGGCGCAAAGCTCGCCGCCAGATTCGTCGGCAACGTCTTGATGTTCGGCTCGATCAGCTCGCCGCCAAGCAGCGCATGCAGCAGCGGTGCGGACAGCACATAGTTGCCCACGCGGGCCTGGCCGGCATCGAACTGCCTGCCTTCGATCGGAAAGCGTTCGGGATTCACATGGCCCGAGGTCTGCGCAAAACGCCGCGAATCGACCGGACGATCGACCCAGTCCTGTTCGTAGTGCACGTCGCCGCCCATGCGCAGCTCGCGCCACTGGAACATCTCGACGTGCCGAATCAGCACCGGCGCATGCGCGCGTTGTCCGAACTCGGGATCAGAGGGCTCCTCGATCACGCGCACGGCGCCGCTGACGCGCACCAGGTTGCCGTGATGACCTGCGGTCGACGAATCGCCGCCGCCAAGGTCGAAAATCTGTCCGCCGTGGCGATCGGAGGCATGGCGATTGTCGAGCAGCCCCTGCTCGGTCATCGCGACCAGACCCGCACCCGCCAACAAAAGCAGCACACCCAAAACGCGTCGCAACCAAGGCTGCATGGTGATCCCCTCCCCCTGTGGACGACTGGTCAGGCCGCCTGTCCCCGCATCGCTACTTGTTCGTCAGCCGTACCGTAACGGCCCCGCTCGTCCCGCACCACACGCGCCACGGCACAGTCGTGGTCGTGGGTGAAAAACAGGCGCACGTCGCGGGCCAACTTGTCGTCCAGAAACGCGCGCTTCTCCTCGATCAATTTTTCCGGATAGCGGTCGTAGCCCATCGTAATAGGCAGGTGCACCCAAAAGCGCCCCGGGATGAGATCGGCGCAGAACACCACGCCGGCCACTTCCGCCAACATCAGTCCGGGCGTGTGGCCGTCCGAATAGCTGAAGCGAACGGCCTCACCCAGTGCCTTGGAATGCTCGCCTTCGACCAGCTCCAGACGACCGCTTGCCTCTAGCAGCGGCTGCAACTCCGGCACGAACGAGGCACGATCGCGCGCATGCGGTTGCAGCGCGCGACGCCAATGTTCGGCGCCGACGATATAGGCAGCCTTCGGAAACAGCAGGCGCGGCGACTGCCCCTCTTCCCACGCAGCAAGCAAGCCGCCAGCGTGGTCGAAGTGCAGATGCGACAACACCACGGCGTCGATGTCTTCGTGCGTGAGCCCGGCTTCCGCCAATGAATCGAGCAGCACATGACGCTCTTCCACCACACCGTAGCGCTCGCGCAACGCAGGCTCGAAGAACGCACCGATGCCGGTTTCGAACAGCACGTTCTTGCCGTCGAGGTCTTTCACCAGCAGGCAGCGGCATGCAAGCGGAATGCGGTTTTCCGCATCGGGCTTGATCCAGCGTGACCACAGCGCCCGCGGAGCGTTGCCAAACATGGCGCCACCATCAAGCTGCTGGGAGTTGCCAGTAAGCGACCAGAGTTCCATATCAAATACCTCGCGTTGCCACGGATTCGCCGGGAGCGAATCCGGACGCCGCAGGCGGCCCCGCGCAAAGCGCGGGGTGAGGCCCATGGATGGGCCGAACAAACATGGCGCCGCCATCAAGCTGCTGCGAATTGCCGGTGAGAGACCACAGTTCCATCGTTACTGCACCTTGCCCAGACCCGACTCGCGGCGCGGATCGCTGGCCGCATCGAGCTTGTTGGTCTTCAGATCCCACGTGACCACGTTCATGTAGCCCCAGGGGCTGCGTTCCTTCAGCTCGTGGCCCATCTGCCTGAGCGCGTCGGCGGTGGCCGGATCGAAGGTGCCCGGCTCCACATCCACGCGATCAGGCATGTACTGGTGGTGGTAGCGCTTCTGCGCGGCAATGCCCTCGGCATTCTTGCCATCCATGAAGGCCAGGATGCCTTCCAGCACCTGGGTGATGATGGTCGAACCGCCCGGCGAACCGATCACGCCGACGCGATCGGCGCCGAACACGATGCTCGGCGTCATCGACGACAGCATGCGCTTGCCCGGAGCCGGCGCATTCGCCTCGCTGCCCAGCAGGCCGTAGACGTTGGGCTTGTTGGGCACCAGCGCGAAGTCGTCCATCTCGTCGTTGAGCAGCACGCCGGTGCCAGCGGCAACGAAGGTGGAGCCCATGGTGTAGTTCACCGTCGAGGTGATCGAGGCGATATTGCCGTCCTTGTCGATCACCGAGAAATGCGTGGTGTGCATGCCCGGATCCACACCGGTGCTGCCCGGCAGCATCGACGAGGGCGTGGCCTTGTCGGGCAGGATGGTCATGCGCAGACCGGCCGCGTAATAAGGCGACAACAGCATGTCCAGCGGCATCTTCACGAAGTCCGGGTCGCCCAGATAGTCGTTATGGTCCCGGAACGCGCGACGCATGGCTTCGATCACCAGATGCGTGCGATGGGCCTCATCGAGCTTGCTCAGGTCGTAGCCAGAGAGGATGTTGAGGATCTCCGCCACCGCCACGCCACCCGACGAGGACGGCGGCGCGGTGACCACGCGATAGCCGCGATAGTCCACCGTGATCGGCGTGCGTTCCTTCACCTGGTAGCTCTCCAGGTCTTTAGCCGTCCAGTTGCCACCGGCCGCGCGCACGGCGTCGACCATCTTCTTGCCGATCTCGCCGCGATAGAAACCATCGGCACCCTGCTCGCCCAGCACTTCCAGCGTGCGGGCCTGGTCCGGATCGCGCCATGCCTGACCGGCGACGGGCGGCTTGCCGTTCGGCAGGTACTTGGCCACTGACGCAGGCCAGCGCTGGATGTCCTGCTGGCGTTCGCTGATCGCGTTGATCAGGCGGGCATCGGGCTGGAAGCCGTCGCGCGCCAGGCGGATGGCCGGCGTCAGCGAATCCTTCAGCGGCAGCTTGCCGTAGTGCTTGGCCAGCCACGCGAGGCCGGCGGGCTCGCCGGGAATGCCGGCGGAAAGCGGCCCGTTCAAGGCGGTGTCGCGATTGGGCGAGCCGTCCTTGTTGAGGTAGTCCTTGGTGTTCACCGCTGCCGGCGCGGTTTCGCGCGCATCGATGAAGATGTCCTTGCCGTCGGAGGCGCGATGCAGCACCGCCATGAATCCGCCGCCGATGCCTGAGCTTTCCGGCTCCACGATGGACAGCGTGGAAGCCACCGCGATGGCCGCGTCGAACGCATTGCCCCCCTTGGCCAGCACTTCGAGGCCGGCGTCAGTGGCGTGGAAATTCGCGCTGGCGATGCCGGCGTGGCCGGGACGCTGCGTGATGACGTGCGCGGGAGCGGTGGTGGCGGGAGCAACGGCGGGGCGGCTGTCGGCGTATGCAACGCTGGAGGAAACAAGCAGGGCCAGCAGCGTCACGCGCCAGTTCAACGGGTGCTTCATGCGTCGTCCTTTGGGGATACATGGCCCGATGGTGCCGCGCTATCGCCTTGCGCCATCAGGAAACGGTACTTGAGGTCGAGCTGATCGTGGGTTTCGGTGTGCTCGGGGTCGACGATGATGCACTCGACCGGGCACACATCCACGCATTGCGGTTCGTCGTAGTGACCGATGCACTCCGTGCACAGCGACGGATCGATCACGTAGTACTCCTCGCCCAGCGAGATCGCCTTGTTCGGACAAACCGGTTCGCAGACGTCGCAATTGACGCAGGTATCGAGGATTTTCAGGGACATTCGCTGAGTTTACATGGTGGGCGCGGATGGTGCGCCGCAAGATCCGGCGGTTGGAACCATCAAGATGGATGCGCACTGGAAAAACAAAAGCCCGCGGCACTTTCGCACCGCGGGCTTCGAAACCGCTCCGGAATCCGGAACTTACATGTTCACGTAACGGATGGTGGCGCCGGTCGGCTGCAGCGCCGAGGTCACCTTGTCCTTGTCACCGGCGTCGCCGATCACCAGCACGATCACGTCCTTGAAGGAGCCGGCCTTGGCGTCCTTGAAGGCATCGGTCACGAACTGCGAGGTCTTGGACGAATCGGGACCGGCGAACACCAGCATATTGCCCGGCAGCACGCCGCGGGCCACGGTGTCCTGCACCTGCTCGAGCTGGCGCTGGCGCAGCGCGTTGGCGTCTTCGGTATCGCCGCCCGGCACCAGGTACGGGAACGGACGGTCGGCCGTCATGCCCTGCATGTTCTTCTGGACGATCTGGCCGAGGTAGGCGTTCCACGCCTTGGAATCGTTCGGATCGGTCGGCTTGGTTACGGCGGCGACCTGCTCGGTCGGCTGCTGGGCGGACTCGTCCTGCTGGCTGCAGGCGGTGATGCCGGTGATCGCGATGGCGGCGAGAAGAGCGTACTTGTACATGGTGGTCACCCTGGAATGATGAAATCTGGTCATGGGATCCGTTGGATAACCGACCTTTCGGCCGTCATGCGACAGAGCCTTGTTGGACCGGGGGAATCAACCGGTTTCTTGGCAGCCGTGCCACCAGCAAAACCTTGCCTACCCCTGATCCGCGGCGAGCGACTGTCCTGTCCGCAGGATGCGGGCGAGGATACACGACGATGCCCGCTCCGGACACCGTCAGACGTGTTGCACTGCGGGTTTACGGGGTGCTCAGTCGTCCGAGGCCGCACGGTCGCGGTGCCAGCGCTGGCGCATCGCCTGCTGCACGGCGGGGTGCACGAAACCGGAAATATCGCCGCCCAGACGGCCGATCTCGCGCACCAGGGTCGAGGAGATGAAGCTGTACTGCTCGGCCGGCGTAAGAAACAGCGTCTCGGCCTGGGGAATGAGGTGGCGGTTCATGCTGGCGAGCTGGAATTCGTATTCGAAATCCGAGACGGCGCGCAGGCCGCGGATGATCACGCCGGCGCCCACTTCCTCGACGAAATGCGCCAGCAAGCCATCGAAGCCCCGCACTTCCACATTCCTCAGGTCGGCCAGCGCCAGTCGCGCCAGGGCGATGCGCTCGTTGAGGCTGAAGCCCGGCCCCCGGCCCTTGTTGGGGCTGTCGGCCACCGCCACGATGATGCGCTCGAACAGCGGCGCAGCACGCGCCACCAGATCGGCATGGCCGTTGGTGATGGGATCGAAGGTACCCGGGTAAACGGCGAGGCGCTGGTTGACCGGCAGCTTGTTCACGTGACGAGTCACCGTCAGCAGAGGGGCGGCTAGCTTAGGCCCGTTCGAGGCATCCGCCTAGCCTGTTTCCTAAACCCGGAAATCCATGGGCCCAAGGCACCACAGGCCCGCCTCACCCTTGTGGGAGCGCACCTTGTGCGCGACCGCCACGCCGCGGTGTACCGTTTCCGCCGGATGGTCGCGCAGAGCATGCATCAAGCCCCGCGTCGATAAAGCGTGTAGAGCACGTCGCCCGCCGTCCCCTGCCGATGCACGGTCCAGTTGGCGGGAACCACCGGCGCCGCCTGCCGAGGCGACTCCACATAGACCCACGCCGACGCCGTCAGCCACCCACCCTGCTCCAACTGCCGGGTCAGGGGAGCCCACAAATCGAGCGCAAACGGCGGGTCAAGAAACACCACCCCAAACGGCTGCGCAGCGCCCTGGAGATAGACCTGCGCGTCGATCGCGGCGACCTGCCCACCGCTGGCCTTCAGGCGCGCCAGATTGTCCCGCAACGCCTGGGCGGCCCGTGCATCACGCTCGACAAACTGCACGCCAGCCGCGCCACGCGACAGCGCCTCCACGCCCAGCGCCCCGGTCCCAGCACACAAATCCAGGCAGCGTGCCCCATCGATCACCGGCGCCAGCCAGTTGAACAGGGTCTCGCGCACGCGCTCCGGCGTGGGGCGCAGGCCGGGCAGATCGGGCACATCGAGGCGAGAATTGCGCAACTGTCCGCCAATGATGCGGATGCGCCCGCTCGCGCCCTTCATGGGCGCCATGGCTCAGCGGTGAGTTTGGAAGGGGGTGGTAGCATGCGGGCCATTGTCTTTGAATCCCTGCCGCAATGCTCAAGTTCTGGAAGAAGAAACCCGCTGACGCCGCACCGGGCCAGTCGACCGCGCCTGCGGACGAGATCGCTCCGGCAGCCGGCTTTGCGCACGACACGGATGCCGTCTCGCTCGACCACGCCAGTCCCACCCTGGACGAAGCGCTGGCCGAAACGCCGCCCGCACCCGATGCGCCCGCCGAAGACGTCGCCAGCGAACTTGCCGCCGTCGTCGAAGCCGCTGCCGCTCCGGCCAAGCGCAGCTGGCGCGAACGCCTTTCCGGCAGCGGGTTCGCACGCAGCCTCACTTCCCTCTTCATCCGTCATCCCAAGCTGGACGACGACCTGCTGGACGAGCTGGAAACCACGCTTATCACCGCCGACGTCGGCGTCGAAGCGAGCACGACCCTGGTGGAGGATCTGCGCAAGCGCATGCATAAGCGCGAGTTCGCCGATGCCAGTGCGCTGCTTGCCGCGCTGCGCCAGTCGCTGATTGCGATGCTGCGTCCGGTCGAAACGCCGCTGGAAGTCGGCGGCCTCAAGCCGTACGTGATCCTCACCGTAGGCATCAACGGCGTCGGCAAGACCACCACCATCGGCAAGCTCGCGCGTCGTTATCGCGATGAGGGTCGCCAGGTGATGCTCGCCGCCGGCGACACCTTCCGCGCTGCTGCCGTGGAACAGCTCAAGACCTGGGGCGAGCGCAACAAGGTGCCGGTGATTTCGCAGGGCCAGGACGCCGACGCCGCCAGTGTGATCTTCGATGCACTGCAGGCCGCGCGTTCGCGCAACGCCGATGTGCTGATCGCCGACACCGCCGGCCGCCTGCACACGCAGGGCGGCCTGATGGACGAACTGGGCAAGATTGCCCGCGTGCTCAAGAAAATCGACACCGCTGCGCCGCACGAGGTGCTGATGGTGATCGACGGCACCACCGGCCAGAACGCCGTGAGCCAGGTGCGCCAGTTCCGCCAGATCGTCGGCGTCAGCGGCTTGGTGGTGACCAAGCTCGACGGCACCGCCAAGGGCGGCGTGGTGTTTGCACTGGCGCGTGAATTCGGCCTGCCCATCCGCTACGTGGGCCTGGGCGAAACCGCCACCGATCTGCGCGTGTTCGATGCCGAGGCTTATGTCGACGGCCTGCTTCCCGCCAGCCTGGGTCAAGGCTGAGGAGCGCTGACGGGTGCCGCGCTGGCTCCGCCTCGCCCTTATCGTGCTCAGCAGCGCCACGCTGCTGCTCGTGGCTGTCGCGCTAATCGCGGTACACGTGCTGCTGCAACCCGAACGCATCACCGCGATGCTGCAGCAACAGGCGCAGGACGCCGGCCTTGAGCTGAGTCTCGCCAGCCCCGCCACGCCAGCGCTGTTCCCACGTCCCGCGCTCGAGCTCGAAGGCATCACGCTCACCGCGCGCAACGCCAACATGCCCATCCTGCTGGCGGCGCGCGGCACGCTCGCGCTGCCGTGGCGCACGCTGCTGCACGGCGAAACCGTGATTTCGCAGATGCAGATCGACTCACCGCGCGTCGACCTCGATGCCTTGCAATCATGGCTGGACGACCTGCCCTCCGGACCGTCCGCGGTGCCTGCGGCGATACCGAGCATCGATGCCGGCGTGCATATCACGCGCGGCAGCCTGGTGCGCGGCAACCAGCTGTTGCTCGGCGATGTGGAGCTCGATGCGGGCCGCCTCGCCGCCAATCATGCGTTTCCGCTCACCATCACGGCGAAGGATGCGCAGGGCATTCCCACCCAGTTGCGGCTATCGGTGACGCCCAGCATCAAGAATGGTTCGCTGCTGCTGCAGAACATCGCGCTGTACGTAGCGCACAGCACCACGCTCACCCTGCACCTCACGGGTGACGCACGTTGGCGCGGTGCCGCCGATGCATCCGCGCAACTGACCGGCAAGCTAGACCACGCCAATGCGGGTGAATACGACGCAGTGATCCAACTGACGCCCGCCGACCAGAGCGATCCACTGATGCTAGCGCTGAAGCTGGATGGTCCAGACAATCACGCCGACCTGCATATCCCGCCTTTGGCTCTGGCCAGCTGGTGGTCGCAGCTCGATCACGACGACGGTCCGCGACTCACCGTTCCGCCCGGCAACGGACATGCGGAAGTGGCCAGCATCGAGGCCGGCGACATCAGCGTGGAAGGCCTCACCATCCAGGCAGGCACCGATGTGCCTGCTCCTGCGGCAAGCACAGCGACACCGCCCAAACCGGCAGCAGCGAAACCCGCGCCGCCCAAGCCCACGCGCAAGTCGCCATGAATCCATTTGCTGCTGCATTGCTGGCCTGGTTCGACGAACACGGCCGCAAGGATCTGCCCTGGCAGCACCCACGCGACGCTTATCGCGTGTGGTTGTCGGAGGTGATGTTGCAGCAGACACAGGTGGTCACGGTCATTCCGTACTTCCAGCGTTTTGTTGCCGCGCTGCCGACGCTGCGCGATCTTGCCTCCGCCGAAGAAGATACCGTGCTCGCGCTATGGTCCGGCCTTGGCTACTACCGTCGAGCACGCTTCCTGCAACGCGCCGCGCAGATCTGCGTGGAGAAGCACCAGGGCGAATTGCCGCGCGATTTCGATGCACTGGCTGATCTACCGGGCATCGGCCGCTCCACCGCGGGCGCGATCCTCGCGCAGGCTCATGGACTGCGTTTTGCCATCCTCGATGGCAACGTCAAACGCGTGCTCACGCGGTATCTGGGCATCCACGGGCATCCAGGCCAAAGCGCCATCGAAAAGACGCTCTGGCAACACGCCGATGCATTGACCCCAGCCCTGCGCACCGCCGACTACACACAAGCGATCATGGATCTTGGAGCCACCGTGTGCGTGCGCTCCAAGGCGCTGTGCGATCAGTGCCCGCTTGCAGCGGACTGCGTCGCCAAGCGTGACCATCTCACCGCGCAACTGCCCAGCGCCAAACCCACCAAAGCGATACCCACGCGCGACACGGTCATGCTGATCCTGCGCGACGCCGCTGGACGCGTATTGCTCGAACGCCGCGGCGCGCAAGGTGTGTGGTCCGGCTTGTGGAGTCTTCCCGAAGCAAGCGATCACGATCACGCGTGGCGCACCGCCGAGTCCCTGGCGCGGATCGATGATGCGCATGCGCTGCCACCATTCGTGCACGTTTTCAGCCACTATCGGCTCAAGGTCGAGCCGTTATTGTTCGACGAGGCGACGGCGCTTCAGCGCATCGCCGATAATGCCAGCCTGCGCTGGTGCGATCCCGGCGAGCGAGCGGCCCTAGGCCTGCCCGCCCCGGTGCGCACCCTGCTGCAGAACCTCTGAATCACTACCGATGAGTCACAACGCATGAGTCGTATCGTTCACTGCGCCAAGCTGGGCCACGAGGCCGAAGGCCTGGATTTCGCACCCTGGCCCGGCCCGCTGGGCCAGCGCATTTATGCGGAGATTTCCAAAGAGGCCTGGCAACAATGGCTGGCCCACCAGACCATGCTGCTCAACGAATACCGCCTCAATCCGCTCGATCCCAAGTCACGCCAGTTCCTGAGCGCCGAAATGGAAAAATTCCTGTTCGGCGGCGACGTGAAGCAGCCTGAAGGCTACGTCGCCCCGCCCACAGAGTCTTGACGAGCCGCCCTGCTTCGGATTTAATGCACGGCTCCACGCGGCGTCTTCGACGCACGCTGGCATGGCCGGGTAGCTCAGTTGGTAGAGCAGGGGATTGAAAATCCCCGTGTCGGCGGTTCGATTCCGTCCCCGGCCACCATTGAATTTCAAGGGCTTGCAGCGATGCAGGCCCTTTTTCTTTTGCGCGAGCGTGCGCTTATAGCCGCTCGGTTGCCGTTTGTAGGCAGTTGCCGAGCGTTGCCGCCGAGGTTGCTACTACTTGGGGCGACGGATCAGGGTAATGATTACTACCAGATCGTACGCAAGCGGCCTGCCTGTCGAGCAGCATCGATGCCTGCGGCATTCGCAGTGAACACGCAGAGGTCGGGTACGGACAAATAGTCAAAGTCATGCGTCAGGACAGCCAGGGTGCCGGTGGCCCGCGCTTCCTGCAAAAGAAAAAGGTCATAGCCATCAAGCTTGTACTGACCAATATCCCGCAACATGACAGTCGGCGTTCCCGCAGTAATGTTTAGTCCGGGCGACGCCTGACTGGCGGACTCAACACCTCGCCAAGTCGTCACTATCTCGACGAGCACTTTGCGCCGTAGCCTGATGTCGTACCGCGAGTCCTTCACCGAGATCCTTCGTCCAGAGTTGGCGTTTGAAAAGCCAACCTCCTCCTTCTCTATGATGTGGCTCATCTCGGGCAGCGTAAAAGAGCTACGCCGCAAGACACAGTTTTCGTTTAGGCAGCGCGCTATGAAGTCTGAATAGTCAGGCGTTTCTGGTCGAACGCTAGGCAGCGAGAACCGGCTGTACTGGGTGCAAAGCCATGCGTTGGTGTCGACCAGGACTTCCGGCGGGAGCGTGATATTCGCGTCCCTGATGTCGTACACCCTAGCTCTAACCGGGCGGTTCGCGATCCGTGCATTCACCGAAGATGATTCCGTTAATTAGGTGCAGGCGCTGCGTAGTGCTTTTTGGCGTTATCGATGACGCGACGAAGGGTCTGAAAGCCGAGCGGCGAAAGGTGCTGAAACTCTAATTTCTTGTTGAGCTCATCGGTCGATAGACGAGCGAGCAAACGGCCAATCCCAAGATTGAAAAACGGCGTGGAAAACACTTCGACACCGGAAAAATCCAGTTCGATGTGACCGTCGGCAATGTTGTGCATGATCAGGTTGTATAGCGCCTCACCATCTTTCGATGACACCGCGTTTCGGCCCGCAATGTTGATCACTGAAATCTTCATAAGCCACCTCTCAAAATATCGGAGCTCCGCTAACCGGCAGTTCTTGCGAAAGCTCTTCCACGAACATGTAGTGCATGTTGTCGCAGCGAATCTTCAAGTGGACAATCGTCGCGGAAATGGAAAACATCAGGTGCCGAAACTCTTCCATAGAACGGGTGACACTTCCGTGACCATGATGGCTATAAACCTCGACGGCCCCGTCGTTGATTTTGACAAAATCTTTTATCAGATCAAGGCCAAGGCCCCGAGCGTACCGTTCATGAACTGCCGTCGTGGTTCCTCGCGTAAAGGCCCAGGCCATTGCGTCGCTGCCATTGACCCATTGGCGGGCGAGCTTCGACGCGGCGTTCGCCGGAATGCCTCTCCCGAAGTCTGCCACGGTTAGCAAAAGCGTTTTATCGGACGCAAGCTCGCCGCAGGTGTACACGCCGTACTGGGAGTCGCCATGCTCGAAAGCATTGGCATAGATTTCCCATAGACGGCTGATGAACGCATTCCGCAGCGCTGGGCTCATGGTCAGACTAGCAGGTGCCAGCCATTCATCTTTCAAAAACTCAATGATCGAATCATGGTTATCAACTAGGTCATGCCGAAACAGTGCACCTGACGGGGCGGGCATGCCGGAGAGCATGTGCTGAGCGCAGCCACTTGCCACAAACCGCAGGTAGATTGAGTCATCCATTGTGGAGATGTCGACCCATACCGGTACGCCTCTACCCCGCAGGATTCGATAGAGCCCGGCAAGAAGGACCATTCCGATGGGACCCAGCTTCAAACACCTGGAGAAGTCGAAGATGATCTGCTCACCGTAGGGGGCTCGCATCGCCCTCGCCCACACATGAGCGAGCTGATCGTACGAGACATAAGTGCCGTTGCAGGTGGGGAAATCAAGTCGCACGCTTAGTCAGGGTCCTTTGCATCCCTCGCAACGCCATCGCGTAGCGATGGGAAGCGTACAGGGCTACTGACTCGCTGCCCATCATCCGCGTGCCTTGGCGCCCTATTACCAAAGGTAGATGGTCAGGCAAAGTCATCGAACTCATTGGGCTCCGGCGCCCTCTGAGCTTGGACCCGAGGCGCGTCGGAAGGGGAAAGGCCCAACCGCGCCAAGCCCATCTCCAACCTAGTTAATTGACCGCCCTTCATGTGCGCGATCCCCTGGTCCCGTTTTAGCGCCCGACAAACGGGAGGAGATAAAAGTCCCGCCGCCCTTGTTCGAAGCTACTGCATCCGTCGCGTTTGCTCTGAAGGTTGCATTCCCTCTTCTGCTTTCAACGGAAGGGCGCTGACATTTTGTCAGACTCAAGCCCTCACGCTCGCCTGCGGCCACGCGGACATCATCGCGCCCAACCCTGACAGACGATGCCAGCCTTGCTTGTTAGGGTCAGTCATTCGCGCTGCCGTGTTGCACGGCCTCGCGAATGACCATGACTACCAAGTCATGAAGCGCGGGCCGCGAGTGCTATCAACACCCACGACCCGCTAACCATCAACAACTTATCGGAGTTGATCATGGCTACCCGCGATCATACGGTACGCATTCGCTCGTCCGTTCCCCCTGACGACACCCTCACTCCTCCGCCTCACGTCCCGTCATCCACGGCGGTGGCATGGCCCGACACCCGCATCGCGGCACTTGGGGCGATGTCGCTCTGGCGGTGCTTGCCCTCACGCGCCTGCGTGTCGACAGCGAGCAGTGCCGCCAAGCACAGGCGCGGGAATTCCCCGGAAGACCACTGCAGTGGCCGCTTCCCGCGGCCGTCGCCGCCAGCCTGGGCACAGCCGTCTACTGCCTGCAGCAATACGCCCGCCTGCTCGGTGACGAGCCTCGAGTGAACACCACACGCCTCCGATGATCGCCGTTAGGGCGCATCGGCCGGCATGGCGATGCGCCGCATTCGGACGATCACCGACGAAGCTGCCAAGCATTCACTGACACGGAGCGCTGTAAGCGCCTATCCGCTGCGCGGCCGTGTCCGACAGGGAGGAACCACCATGGAACTGATCCAGCTCACCCCGCACTCGGAAGTCGACCCCTCGCAACCGCTGCGAGCCCCCGGCGACATCCTGCTGCACGCCTACCTGATCCCCAACGCACTCAACCCCGCCCAACTCGCGCGTCGCGCCGGCATACCTGCCCACCACATCAAAGCCTTCATCGCCGACACTCACCCGATCACTCCAAAGATCGCCATCCGCCTTTCCCTCGCTTTCGACACCACTGCCTTCTACTGGCTGGCACTTCAGGCGCGGTACGATTTGGAAAGGGCGAAGCCTGTCGTGCGCGCTTATCGTCCTCTTGTTGATTAACGACAGACGCACGACAAATGGAGCGGAGGTGGTTAAGTCCCGCCGCCATTGTTCGAATTAACTACCTCCGCCACGTTTGCTCTCATTTGCTCTCGAATTCTGATGTGCCTCAGTGAAAGCACGGCCAACGCGTCGGCACCATCGGTGAGAGTTTCCGGTCTCAAGTTGTGAGAAGGACGCGGAATACGTTTCGCCCATGGACACTCGCGCCCAGCTCCAGAAAGCTCTGAACCGCATTGAGGCCTATCTTCCTGGGCTTCTCGATACCCATCCCGATCCTGCGGACTTCTGGCCTGCCTTTGCCGGCGAGGCGGACACCATTCTCGATGGCGCGCCTGCTCACGAGCAGGAGTGGGTCGCGGATAGGCTCGAGAGCATGCTGAACTTCCACGGAGCGCCCGCCCCTTAGGGGAGTACGCCCGGAATGTGGCTCAGCCCAGATCGAAACCAGTCACGACAAGTTCGTCCGTGAGTTTGGCGCGGTCATCAGTTGGGAGCGCTTTGTCGAACTGTTCTGACGGAAGCATCCATTAGGGATTGCATCGGCGCTTCAGTCGTCCGGTTAAAAGATGTCTTCGCAGTCATTTGCCCAGCGTGCCCGTCGGGCGACAAAATGTGACTAAGTTCACATTTTAACCGCGATCTTTTATGCCATCAGCCTCGACAGAACGAAGAAGCGTGCCGACCGCATCTGCGGTCGTCCACTCAAGCGCATGCCTGGCATTGTTCCGTTTTCGCGCTACCGGCAAGTGTTGTGCCGAATCGGCCACTAGTCACGGGGGATGCGACAAACTTGGTGCTACATTCGCCACCGTTGCTCAATGTCTGAGCACATCACCAACAAAGGGGTCCGTTATGTTGAAAGCCCTCTCGCGTCGCGCATGCCTCTTTGGCGTGCTCGCTCTGGCTACGTCTGGAGCTGCCTTCGCCGACCAGCCGCCCGCCACCGGCCTCGGCCAGTCGTGGCCCAATGCGTCCGACGTCAGCAGCAATCCGAACTTCCACGCCTATGTATTCACCATTGGCGGCATCCAGTTCGTGCAGATCAATGATGCGAACGGCAACGTGCTCGGCGCCGTCGGCTCGGCGGGCGGCCAGTTCATCACGCTGCCGATGGGTCGCTTCTCGCAGTTGGTCACCACACCGCAGCAGGGCCCGGCTGTAGCCACCACGGCCACCCCGACCACGGCTCCGGCCACGGTCTACCAGGACACCGCCACGACGGTGACTGCCACGCCGCTGAGCGACGGCACCCTGCAGCTGAAGGCCGCAGCCAGCACCTGCAACCCGGAAGTCTGCAGCACGCACATTCAGTAAAGTGCGGGAAAACCCAGCGATCAGCGGCGTGTCAAATGCCGCTGATCGTGATCGGGTCGAGCATCAGCAGGCTGACCCGGCGGCCATTGGCGATCTGATGTTCGCGGGCATCACCTTCAAAGGTCATGGCGCGATCACGAATTCCCGCCCAGCCCATGCCGCTGGTCGAACGCATCACGCGGGGCAGCAGTTCGTCCCAACGCACCTGCGAAGACGTTTCGGCGGTATCGCGAAAAATGATGCTGATCAGCACCCAGCGACGCCCCAGCTTTTCACCGCAGCGCACGCGAACGACCACTTCGCTGAGGTTGCGCTTGGCGCAGGCATCGGCCACGACCTCGACCACGAGGCGATAGATGGCCAAATGCAGGGTCTGCGATAGCCGACTCAGCGGGCCACGCAGGTCACACCAGTAACCCACGCCCGTTTCATCCAGCGCACGCGGTATGGCGCCTTCGCGCAGGGCGGCCGGCAAGCCACGCTCGCGCCACGACACCGGATAAAGGCTGTCGGCGAGGCGGAACAACTGATCCTGTGCCACCAGCGCCTGGCGGTGATAGCTGCGGTCTTCGATGGTCGGCTGCAGGTGGCGCAGGCGCCCCATCATCATCGAGAAGCTGGCCTGCACCGTCTCGCGAATCTGCTCCAGCGCGAGTGACGTCGTGCGTAGCTGCATCTCGCCGATATGCACGTTGCGCTGGGCCAGCGCCAAGGCCATGCGCACATCCATGCGCTCTTGCTCAGCGTGCTGGTGCAATGCGCCGATGCGCGCGCCCAGCAGCAGCATCGAGGAGATCGCCAAGGCAACGATCGCCTCTGCCTGCATGGTCTGCTGATCGTCGGCGGCTGGCATCAAGGCCATCACGGCCAGGCTCGATGCCGTGCCGCCGATGGCCGCACCCTGCCAGCCATGGCGCATGGCCAGCCACACGATGGGCAGGAACATGGCGACCTGGGCAATCTGTCGGACGCGCGGTGCCTCAAGGCCTATCCACACCAGCAACAACAGCGCGGGCACTACCAGGAAAATGCTGTCGAGCACCGCGCGACTGTCGAGCAGTCGGGTGCCCAGCTGGCGCCAGCCAGCACCACTCAACAGCTGGTATGCGAGCAACACGGTCGGGGTAACCGCCAGGATGCCGAGGTAGTTGCCCAGCACCCACTTGGTCGCCAGCTTATCCACCTGCAGGTGATAGTCCGGCGGCAGCGTGATCGAGTAAATGGTCGCCAGGTTGCATGCGGTCATCACGAAGGACAACACCAGCGCAGCCCCGAGCAGTGACCCCATGTTGAGCGAGCCCCTGGCGGCCAGGACGGGCCAGCGTTCGCGCAGGACGTAGACGAACGGCGCCATGAAAACCAGGCCGGGAATGGTAAACAGCACGGCCCACAGCACACCGTAGTCGCCCACGCACGCAATGCTCGTGGGCAGCAAGGCCAGGGTTTCACCGACGATCAGGGCCGGCCAGTCGCGATAGCGCACCAGCAGAAGCACGGCCAGATGGATGCCGGCACCCAGCACGAAGTGAGTGATGGTGACCTGGCGAGTAAGGGCGATCAACAGCCCATAGGACGCAGCGATGCCAATGCGGCGGAACCACGGATTGGCCCACGGAGCGTCCAGCATTGCATCCCCCTGTCAGTCTTTCCCTCGCCTGCGCCGGGCTTCTGCGCAAGCGGCCGATCACATCGGTTGAGGCGTGAAAGCGCTGTGAAACGCCCCGGCGTTCTAGCCCCGTTATCGTAGCGCAGCCAGTTGTTGCAAATGTGCACCACGTCAAACATTTCAGCATCGAGTCGTGAAAGTCGCGACAGGTCTTCGACGTGAAATATTGCGCTGCTACCGCAAGGTCCGGCGGGAGATCAACCGCCGACAGCCGAATAGAGGCGGTCCGGCAGATAGCTGCGCACCGAAGCCGCATCCAGGTGGACCAGGTTCTTGGCCACTTCGAGCATGACCCGCCCCTTGGTGGGGCCATCCAGGCGATCCCGCAGCGAGCCCAGGAAGGCCGGCGCGGCGATCAGCATCAAGCCGTCGAAGCGCCCATCGGTGCGGCCTTTGAGCAGGAAGCGGGAGAGTTCCAGGGCAAAATTGCTGGTTTCCTGCTCCACCATGGTGGTGTCGGGCTCTTCTGCGTGACTGCCGGGACCGGACCGGTCAAAGCCCCGACCAGGCCGATCCGATACAAGATCTTGCTCGTGCAGGCGGGCTTCCGGATGGATGAAGGCATCCAGCTCCTCCAGTGGACCGGTCGGCTGCCTGGCCTGAAACAGCCGGGCAACGCCTCGATTGGCAACCACGATCCAAACCGTCTTGTTCATTACGCGCTCCCAGGGAGTTTCACCAGGAATGCCGGGCGACTGACATCCGCGCACCAGGCGATGGCACCGGGCGCTGTCGACACCGTCGGGGAAGTTTGAGAATCCCCTTCAACGCGTCAAGCCAACGTGAGCCTGACGCTGAGCCGCAGGTCGCTGCGCCAATCAAGCGTGACGCGCCGGCTCGCTCGCCTTGCGTCCGAATCACGACGGCCCCGAGAAGACCCGCGCGCGACTCTCGATGGGAGTCGGCGCCCCCTGGTCATGCCGCCGATGCCTTGTGCAGCGCGATGCGTTCGAAGGGCTCAAAAGCGGCGCCGGGCGAGGACTCCACGCACAAGGTCAGCGCATCGATGCGCGCCGTCGGCAGCATCGATGCGCGCAGCGACAACCAGCGTTGCAGTGCGCGCTCTTCGTCGACGGAAGCAGGTGCCGATAGCGTCATGTGGAAACGGTAGCGTTCAAACACGTAGGGATACCCGTAACGTCCAAGGTAGTGAGTTTCGATGGCATCGAGCCCGGAGGCGCGACGCTGAAAATCGTGTTCCGCCAGCGGCAGTCGCAAGGGCTCGATCGCCTCGATGCAGGCCGCTGCCAGGGCATTCACCGCTTTGCTGTCGCCCAGTGGGCGCAGCGCCGGAAAGCCGGCGAGCCGCGCACAACGCAGCGTCAGGTTGATCGGCGCGTGTGACCGGGCGACGACATGCAATGCCTGGCGTAATTCAGCCAGGTCGACATCCGGCGACAACGTGAACGGAGATCGCAACGTCGCATGCCAGCCGTAGCGGCGCACATCGGCCAACAGGGCATTCCAGCGCGTCAGCCCGATCCCCGGAATGCCATTGGCAGCCAGCTCGGTGCTCACCCAGTCGCGCCCCAGGGCAGCCAGCGCGCTCGCCGGCGCGGGGCAGAAATAAATGGCGTAACGCATCAGCTGCCGACCAGCGATACCCGCAGCAGCGGTATGCGCCCGAGTCGACGGGGCCCGCCACGCCATGCATCAGGTGCGCGCGTGCGAGCCATCCCCGCAGCGTCATTGCCCTGAAGCGCCCTGCCCTGTCCTCGCTTCACCCGTCCCCCTGCCAGTTCAAAATCCGCTGTCGACAGTCCCGTACCGGCACCATCGACAGGCCGCGCCTGATGGCGCTGCGCCCCCTAGCTAACTAAACCTATGTGACAAGACGGGGAATCGGCGCGAACTGTGGCCGCGCGCCCTCCTGCTCCTCAGCAGTCGACTGCGCGTCGTGCGCGTCGCCCATCCCCTTGCCGCGCGACGGACCAGCACGGCAGCGGCAGAGTTGACCATGAGCGCCGCCGGGGTAACGCGATGGAGTCGGCAGAACGAAGGCGCGCGTCGGCCGGACGCGAGCCGATGGACGACGGGCGCTGGACCAGCCCGGCGCGACACCCGGCGCCAAGGCCAGGTGTCACGGCGATCGCCTTCAGCTGATCGGGTGGAACTTGCCCCACGGCGAAAGTATGTCCTTCCAAGGTTCGGACAGGCTCATGTCGCCCACGCCGCCCAGCGCGCTGGCGGTGTCCTTCTGCCAGGTCTGCACGGCATCCTGCAGGCCCTTGGCGAAATGCGCCTGCACGTTGGCGGCGATCTGGTTGGTGACGCTGGCATCGCCCATGCGCTGCTGCAGCTGTCGCCAGAAGGTATCGGCGGGCATGGATGCCAGGGCCGCCCAATCCTGCGCCTTGATCAGGTGTTCCACTCGCGCCTGTTGTTCTGCGATGCCGTCGTCCATCGCCCGGGTGGACAGCTCCAGCCATTTCTTCCAGTTTTCCATCACCAGCTTGTTCACGCGCAACTGAAGCTCGGTGTTGGCTTTGTAGAGGCTCAACGGGAGATCGCTCGGGTTAGCCATGTCATGCCCTCAGTGGGAGATCTTTTGCGGTTGCGCCATCGCCCTCCGGCGACGGCTTTGCACAGGTGTCGCCATGACACCTCCGGCCACTATGGACCAGCTGCGCGACGGGAGCATGAACCTTCCGGCCTCAACGAAATGTGTGATCGGTACGGCCTTGATCGTCCACATGACGTCGGTGGCAGCAATTCAGCGCGCGGTGCGGATGGGTTCGCTCGTCGTTGTTTTTAGGGGGACCAGTCGCGAAAACCTGCATAAACCTGTAGCTCGACGATGCCGTGCGGACGGCCAAGACACGCTGCGCCAAGGACAACAACGTAGAAGTTCGCGTCGATCCGCGTGCTGGAGGAGTGCTCCCGACAGGCAGGTGCCACGCCGGCGCGAGGCGTCTATCCGCGCACAGCTATCTGCCCGCGTGCATGCCGTGGCGTTCAAGGGCGCGTGTCGAGGGTGAAGGCGGACCACGCGGCCGGCAAGGACGCCGAACTGCCGCTGGATCTTCAGGTGGGTCGGATGATCGGTACCGACAGGCGTCGATGCGGTCGGTGCCAGTGGCCGCTGGCTGCGCAGCGATAAGCCACTTCTCGAAGACACCAGGTGCGGCGCAAGGGCCGCACCTGGCGAGAATGCTCTAGTGAAACGCTACGCTCAGAGAGCGGCGTCCTTGAGCTTCTTCAGCGCGCGGATCTTCAGCTTCACCGTGGCGGGCTTGGCAGCGAACCACTGCTCTTCCTTGGTGAACGGGTTGATGCCCTTGCGCTTGGGCTTGGCCGGCACGTTGACGGCCGTGATCTTCAGCAGGCCCGGCATGGTGAAATGACCGGCACCCTTCTTGTGCACCGAGCCCGTCACCGCGCCTTCGAGCGAGGCCAACACCGCGCGCACGTCCTTGGCAGCCACGCCGCTGGCTTCAACGATGTGAGCCACGAGGCCCGACTTGCCCAGTGCGTCCTTGATCGGCTTGTGAACAACCGCCTTGGCGGCCTTCGGAGCTGCCTTCGGAGCGGCCTTCTTCTTTGCTGCTGCTTTTTGCGCCTTCGCCATACATTTCCCCGTGGTGATCAATAGAGATGGTGTTTGATGCCTCTCGGCATGCGGAATGTATGGCATGCCAGCCCATCACGCCAAGCTGCAAGACGGAAAAATTGCGGTTTTTTTTCGATATTGGCCCGGAAGGGGTGAAGAAAGTCACGATCGGGCACTCGGAAAGGCTGTTTTTTAGGGCTTTTCCTAACCCCTCCCCGCCGCTTGCCAGCGGATTCGCCTCAGGCGGCTATGGACCGGCGGCGCCAGCCATCTCTACTATCGAGCTTCGTCTCCACGCTAGGTGCTGCCCATGAAGCGATTGGCCTTATCCCTGCTCGCCCTGTCTGTGACGTCGGCGCTGTTCGCCGCCGATGCACCGACCACCCCGACGTTCGACCCGCACCGTTTGTCGGACGACGTCAAAACGCTTTCGTCCGATGCCTTCGAAGGCCGCGGCCCCGCTACGGCGGCCGAAACCAAGACCATCGATTACGTGGTTGCCCAGTTCAAGGCAGCCGGCGTGCAGCCCGGTGGCGACCTCAAGAACGGCAAGCGCGAGTGGACGCAGGCGGTACCGCTGCTGCAGTCCGATATCGCCGGCACGCCGTCGCTGTCGTTCACCGTCAATGGCAAGACCCAGGCGCTGACCCAGGGCCAGCAAATCGCCGTGCGTTCCGCGCTCGACGGCTCCAAGGCCGTGTCGATCAAGGACGCGCCGCTGGTGTTCGTGGGCTATGGCGTCAAGGCGCCGGAGCGCAACTGGGATGACTTCAAGGGCGTGGACCTGAAGGGCAAGATCGCCGTCGTGCTGATCAACGACCCGGATTTTGAAACCGGCGTGGGCGATTTCGGCGGCAAGGCCATGACCTATTACGGCCGCTGGACCTACAAGTACGAAGAAGCCGCTCGCCAGGGCGCAGCCGGCATGCTGATCGTGCACGAAACCGCACCGGCCTCCTACGGCTGGGCGACGGTGGCCAACTCCAACACCAACACCCAGTTCGACGTCGTGCGCGACCATCCCGCCAGCGCACATACGCCGGTGGAAGCATGGATCCAGCGCGATGTGGCAGTTGACCTGTTCAAGTCTGCCGGCCTTGATTTCGAAGCGCTGAAGAAGCAGGCGCAGACGCGCGACTTCAAGCCGGTGGTGCTCAAGGGCGAGACCTTCTCGGCCAACTACAAGATCAACTCCAAGGTGATCACCTCCCACAACATCGTGGGCCGCGTCGAGGGCAGCAAGCGCCCGAACGAGACGGTGATCTACAGCGCGCACTGGGACCACCTGGGCGTGGGCGCCCCCGATGCCAAGGGCGACAAGATCTACAACGGCGCGGTGGACAACGCCACCGGCACTGCTGCGCTGATCGAACTGGCCCGCGCCTTCGCCAGCCAGCCCAAGCCGGAACGCTCGGTGGTGTTCCTCAACGTCACCGCCGAAGAGAAGGGCTTGCTGGGTTCGGAGTACTACGCCTCCAAGCCGCTCTACCCGCTCGCCAGCACCGTGGCCGACATCAACATGGATGCGCTCGATCCGCACGGCCCGTCGCGCAACTTCACCATCTCCGGCAGCGCCAAGCTCGACCTGCTCGATGAGCTGACCACCACGGCCAAGCAGTGGAACCTGGTGTACTCGGCCGATCCCAAGCCCGAAGCCGGCCACTTCTTCCGCTCCGATCACTTCTCCTTCGCCAAGCGTGGCGTGCCGGCGGTTTCCTTTGGTTCGGGCAACGACTGGGTTGACGGCGGCCTGGCTGCCGGCAAGGCGGCCGAGGACGAATACGTGGCCAAGCACTATCACCAGCCGTCCGATGAGTGGCAGGCGGATTGGCCGTTCACGGGCATGGCCCGCGATCTGCAGATCCTCTACAAGCTCGGTAGCGACCTCGCCAACTCCGACACCTGGCCCAACTGGAGCAAGGATTCGGAATTCCGCGCGGCCCGCGACGCGACGGCGGCACAGCGCAAATAAGCGCGGTTACGTTGCAGTACATGAAGAGGCCCGCAGCAATGCGGGCCTTTTTCTTTAACCGTTCCAACCCGTGGGAACACGATTTTCACGCGAAGCTGATTCAGATGACGGCAAAACACAACGGAAATATGGCAGTCACCGTCGAGCCAGACAGGAATCACAAGAAGGTCATGCTTCGACGGCAAGCTGCCCACAACGGACTTCAAAAAAGTTGAATCCTATGCTGGCGCAATACGTTCACCCCTCCAAAACCGGCCTGTTCCGCATCGTCCGCCACGGCCGCCAATGGCGCGTACTGTGCGATGAACTGGAAATGGGTCGCCACGAAACGGCCGAAGCCGCGCTCATCGCCACTCGCATCGACTGCCCGCAGGCGCGCCTCCCTGGCGAACTGACCGAGTGGCGCTATATCCCCGAACTTGCCCTGGCGCATTCGCGCGTATCGAGCGAAGGCACGCGCTGGCGGCTGGCTGGCTAGGCCATCTCACTTCTCTTTTTCCCTCCGGGCGACCCGAAGGAAGTCCCTGTGGGAGAGAGGGCCGGGACTTTGCCACCTTTACGGCGGTGAGGGGCGGTGTTCGAGAAAGCGTGGCTGCTCTTCCGGCACCATCGCTACTCGTGGGCGTTAATCACCGCCAAAAAATCCCGCCCATAGCGCTTTAGCTTCGCCCCACCCACGCCACTGATCGCCGACAGCTCCGATTCGTTCGAAGGCAAGGCGCGCAACATCGCCAGCAAGGTCGCGTCGTGGAAGATCACATAGGGCGGCACGCCATGCTGCTTCGCAAGCTGCGTACGCAGCTTGCGCAATTCATCCCATAGCGGCTGCTCGTAAGCCTCCACGCCAAGGCTGCCGCCCGTCACCAGCTGGCTGTCGCGGCGACGCTTGCGCGTGGCACGTGCCGGCGTGGCGTCCTCGCGCAATCGCACCGAACGATTGCCCACAAGCACCTCGCGACTGGCCTTGCTCAGGCGCAGCGTGCCGAAGCCTTCCGCATCGGCTTCCAGCAAGCCCATCGCGAGCAACTGGCGAAACACCGAGCGCCATTGCTTCTCGTCCATATCGGCGCCGATGCCGAAGGTGGAAAGGCGATCGTGGCCCAAGTCCGTCATGCGCGTGCTGTCTTCCCCGCGCAAGATGCTGATGACATGACCGGAACCGAAGCGCTGGCCGCTCCGATAAACCGCGGATAGCGCTTTCTGCGCAGGCACCGTGGCATCCCACGTCTTGGGCGGCTCGATGCAGTTGTCGCAATGGCCGCAGGGCCCCTGGAACGATTCGCCGAATGCGGCGAGCAACAGCTCACGGCGGCATTGCGTGGCTTCCGCATACGCCAGCTGCGATTCCAGTTTCTGGCGTTCGACGCGTTTGCGCTCATCCGCCGATTCCGATTGCGCAATCATCTGGCTCATCGTGACCACGTCCGACAGGCCGTAAATCATCCATGCCTCGGACGGCAGGCCGTCGCGCCCCGCACGGCCGGTTTCCTGGTAATAACCTTCCATGCTGCGCGGCAGATCAAGGTGCGCGACAAAGCGCACATCGGGTTTGTCGATGCCCATGCCGAACGCCACCGTGGCCACCATCACCACGCCGTCTTCGCGCAGGAAACGTCGCTGGTTCGCGTTGCGCGTCGCGGCGTCCAGACCGGCGTGATAGGGCAACGCCTCGATGCCCGCTTCCGTCAGCCACGTCGCCGTTTCATCCACCTTCCGTCGGCTCAGCGCATAGACGATGCCCGTCTCTCCGCGATGCCGCTCCAGAAATTCCATCAACTGGCGTCGCGCGTTGTGACGCAGGCCGACCTGATAGCGGATGTTCGGTCGATCAAAACTCGAAACGAACTGACGCGCCTCTTGCAGCGCCAGCCGTTCGACGATTTCATCGCGCGTGCGCTGATCGGCTGTTGCGGTGAGCGCGATGCGTGGAATCTGCGGGAAACGTTGATGCAGCACCGCCAGCTCGCGATACTCAGGGCGGAAATCGTGCCCCCATTGCGACACGCAATGCGCTTCGTCGATGGCGAACAACGCCACCTCGGTGCTTTCGAGCAAACCGAGAAATCGCGACGTCAGCAGTCGCTCTGGCGCGACATAAAGCAGGTTCAACTCACCGGCCAGCAGGCGTCGCTCCACCTCGCGCTGGTCTTCCGCGCCCAGGCTGGAATTGAGATAAGCCGCGGAAACGCCGGCCTCGCGCAGCGCGTCCACCTGGTCCTGCATCAAGGCGATCAACGGCGACACCACGATGCCTGTGCCCTGCCTCACCAACGCAGGAATCTGATAGCACAGCGACTTGCCGCCACCCGTGGGCATCAGCACCAAGGCGTCGCCGCCGTCGATCAATTGCTCGACGACGGCTTGTTGCTGACCGCGAAATTGCGCGTAGCCAAAAACGCTTTGAAGAATATCGAGAGGGGCAGGAAGCATCGGCGAATGCTAGCAAATGTCGAATGCGGCTTTGCGTCTCGCGCCGCTGTCCTTTGTCAAGACGTACGCAGATCGGCCACGCAGCCGACGCACTGCTCGGGAGAAAACCGACTAAGCGCAGCCGTTCAAGCGCGCGCAGGCATGGCGGCAGGCAATCGATGACATCCGATGTTCGCCACGCGGGCAGATCTAACCCGGCATGCCCCACAAGGCCCGATCGAGATTGGCATCCAGGCCAAAGCTTGCCAACGGCACACGGCCATTCTTCACTTCCACGCCCTCCGCTTTCAGGCGCTTGCTCTGCTCGCGAAAGGCCCGACTGCCCGGGGGAAACGCGATATGACCGCTGGAGCGCAGCACGCGAAACCAGGGAAGCTCCATGCCGTCCGGAACTTCGCCGAGCGCCCTGCCGACCAGACGTGCGCCCCGGCAGTCCCGCTCGCGCTGCGATGGCGCCGTAGCTGGCGACGCGGCCGGCAGGAATAGCTGCGATGGCAGCAAAGATGCGGGCGTGCGCGTCGGATTTGGGCTTGTCCATGATCTTCAACAGGCTCTTTACACCGGGTCGTGGCACAGTAGCGAGCCTGGATCGGCCTGCCAAGGAGATCGCACCATGCGCCATTTCGAAGCCGTGCGTTCCCACATCGGCAGCTTGCACGCGCTGCGCCACAACGACCCTTATCTGATCAGTTTTGATCTGACTTTGCCGCACGACCGGCATCAGGGCATCTATCTCGCCGAACTCGAAGACGAGTCCGGCCGCCGCTATCTGCGCATCTCCACGCCGGTGGGCCCGCTCGCCGGCGCTGACCCGCGCCGATGCCTGCGTTTCAACTGGGAGCAACGCAAAGGCTTCCTGGCTGTCGCCGACCTGGATGGTTCGCCCTATCTGCACCTGTGCGAAAACCGGCCGTATGAATTGCTGGATGCGGTGGAATTGAGGCGTCTGATTGAGGAGCTGGGGGAGCTGGGTGATCAGTTGGAGAGGATCGTTGCGGCTGGGGGCGATGACCTCTGATTGAGGGCGGTTCTGCCCCCCCCCCACAGGAACGGAGGCAGACGCCGCGCACCGCGTTTCTATGCAGGCGGCCGCATCGCGACTGTGGGAGCGCACCCTGTGCGCGACAAACCTACGGAGCGGTACATCCCGGCGCTGCGGTCGCGCACAAGTGCGCTCCTACAAGGGATCGCGCAGGCCGGTACCGATCGGCTCTTTGTGGGAGCGCACCCTGTGCGCGACAAACCTACGGAGCGGTACATCCCGGCGCTGCGGTCGCGCACAAGTGCGCTCCTGCAAGGGATCGCGCAGGCCGGTACCGATCGGCTCTTTGTGGGAGCGCACCCTGTGCGCGACAAACCTACGGAGCGGTACACCGTGGCGT
>NZ_JBFTQX010000012.1:0-83416 GCF_056399225.1 Dyella sp. 01N448
CCTGGGTGTACCGCTCCGTAGGTTTGTCGCGCACAGGGTGCGCTCCCACAGAAGAGCCGATCGGCAAGATTGATCCGCAACCCACGAACCTGCATAACCCTTGTAGGAGCGCACTTGTGCGCGACCGCAGAGCTGGGATGTACCGCTCCGTAGGCTGGTCGCGCACAAGTGCGCTCCTACAAAAAGAGCCGCCCAACAGCGTCGGACGTCGCGTGGCTCTTGATGTGGCTCTCCGCTCTCGGGGTCCCCGTATGACGCGGCGGGCGGGTGGAGGAAAGCCCGCAGGGTGGCCGCATGGATGCGGCCAGTTTTTCGACAGGACAGGGATGTCCTGTCGAAAAACCCCGTAACCCGCACGCGCACCTGGAGGGCCAACGGCCCGGAAGGCGCGTCATCCGGGGGGCCCTTCTCTTTGGTTACTTTCTCTTGGGCAAGCAAGAGAAAGTAACCCGGGCCGCGGCAGCGGCACGGAAGCCCGCGGCAGGCGAGCCAGATCGCGGTATCGCGACAACCGAACACCGAGGCTCTGGATGACCAGCTTCGCTGTTTAGAAGCGCCTCCGGCCGGCGCCGGAATGACGATCAAATGCCAGCCAGCACTGGGATGAGGATCAGAAATGCCCCCGCGAGCACCCTCCCCTCACCCTAACCCTCTCCCCGGCGGGGAGAGGGAGAAAAGCCAGGTGCCTTCCAACTAACTCCAACCAACCACCTCACTTAGTCTGCACACTCCCCAAACTCACAAACGGCAACGCACTACTCCCCGTATAAGTGGGCAAATGCCCATCCCACTTCTCAATCGCCGACATCTGCACGATGTTGGGATTTTCGCGCAGCGCATTACCCTTCAACTCAATCGCCTTGGCCTCCGCCGTGGCAATCGTGATCTGCGCCTGCGCACGTCCCTGTGCTTCAGCCTCCACCTTCTCCGCTTCGGCCCTGGCCTGCGCCACCTCGTTCTGGCGCTGCTCGGCCATCTGCGTGGCCTGGATCTTGGCGTTGATCGACTGCACGACGTTTTCGGGCAGGCGTAGCTCACCGATCCAGTAGATCTTCTCCACATTGATGCCGACGGCGGAAACTTCGTCGCTCACATCCTTCTGCACCGACTCGATCAGGCTGGCCTTGCCCTTGCCGTAGACCGATTCGATGTCCAGGTTCGAGGCCTCCTTGACCAGCGCGTCGCGGATCATGTTGCGCAGATAGACGTCCGTGATTTCGTCAATGCCCTTGCGGTACTTCTGGAAGATCAAGGTCACCTTGGACGGATCGATGTGGTACGTGATGCCCACGTCCGCGTTCACCGTGAGGCCTTGGGCGGTCTGGAAGCTGATCGATTCGTCCACTGCACGGCCTTCCATGGTGGAGCGCGTGAAGGTGTAGGTCTGGGTGAAGGTCGGGAAGGTGTACAGCTCGTAGCCCCAGCCCACCCAGTAGCGTCCGGGCGGCAATTCCTGCAATGCGCCTTTGTCATCGCCATACATCTGGAACTTCACGCCCACATTGCCCGCCGGCACTTTCGAGCAGGCGGCCAGCAGCAGGGCCGAAAGCGACAACGACAGCGTCAATACGCGTTTCATGGTGATCATTCCTTGTGAGTGAAACCGCGGCGCAGCAGCAGATAGCCCCACGCCAGTAGCAAGGCCAGCAACGCCAGGCCGATCAGCACGGCCAGCGTGCTTGCGGCCGAGATCAGCTCCGGCCCGATGACAGCGACGTACAACAGCAGGCAGACGACGAACGGCCACAGCCGATGCGCCAGCCAGTCGACAAGCGTCTTCATGGTTTTCCCCGTGGTGATGATGGTTTGGCGAGTGCCGTATGGATGTCCGTTCGCAAGCGCCGCATCGACACGTCAGCGCGTCGAGACGGTGTGCGAAGGACAAAGTGCGTTGCTAACCCGTGGGTGCGATGACTCGCCGTGTATGGCGGGATGGGTCAGCGATAAGTAGCGTGCGAGCCTTCATATAAGCGCACTCCAGGCGCGCTGCAGGATGAGGACGGGGCGCACTCTACTCCGATTTTGGTGCGTTGCAACAAGTCAGCGCTGACGCAAATCCAGCACCACCGGCCTATTGACTACAGCTGTAGTCACGGCGTACGTTGACTACAGCTGTAGTCACCAGGAACCTTGGACATGGGCAAGCCAACCATCGGCGATCAGGAGCTGGCGCTCCTGCAATATCTCGCCGACAACAACAACGCATCGGTCGGCGAAGTGGCGACCGGATTCGGCGAACCGCGCGGCCTCGCGCGATCGACCGTGCTGACCATGATGGAACGCCTGCGCGGCAAGTCCTACCTGCGCCGCAAGCAGGTACAGGGCATGTATCGCTATAGCCCATCCACCGGGCCTGGCGAAGTCATGCGCAGCGCGGTGGGACAGTTCGTGGAGAAGACGCTCAGCGGTTCGGTATCGCCGTTCGTGGCATGGATGTCCGAACGCACGGACGTCAGCGACAACGAACTCGCCGAACTCGAAGCCCTGGTGCATCAACTGCAGACGCGCCGCAAGGAGACCTGACATGAGCGCCATTGCCTCTCTCGCACAGGAAGTGGTTGGCCGACTGGCCTGGACGTCGCTGCAGGCAGCACTGCTGGTAGGCGCCGTGTGGCTGCTCAACCGGCAGCTTCCGCGGCTTTCCGCGGCCACGCGCTCGCTGTTGTGGTGGCTGCTTGGCGTGCAGCTCCTGCTGGGCTTGTTGCTGCCCACGCCGGTGGCGCTGCCGCTGTTGTCGCCCACTTCTGCCGAAACCACGGTGATCACCACGGTATCGCCGAGCGAACACCGCATCGCCAGCATTGGCCAGAGCTCTGCGTCTTTCTCGGCAGAACCGGAAAGCGACGACCAAACCGTGATCGTGCGCTCCACTACGTCGACAGCAGCTGGCTGGACGCGCTGGTTACCGGCAGTCCTGGCGCTATGGCTTGCCGGTGTGGTCGTGCAGCTGCTCATCACGTTGCGTCACTGGCGCCAGGCACGCATCGTGGTTCGTGCATCGCGACCGCTAGCCGATGCCGCCTTGCAGACGCTGTGCGCCGAGCAGGCACATGCGATGGGGCTGCGTCGCTGTCCGTCACTGCGTGTCTCCGATGCGATCCGCTCCCCCCAGGTGAGCGGTGTGTGGCGGCCAGTGGTGTTGCTGCCCGCGAACCAGAACCTCTCCTCCGAAGAAAGCGCCCTGGCGCTCGCCCACGAACTCACCCATCTGCGTCGCGGTGATCTGTGGATGGGATGGATACCCGCGATCGCCCAGCGACTGTTCTTCTTTCATCCGATGGTGTCGTGGGCAATGCGCGAGTACGCCTTGAACCGCGAGGCCGCGTGCGACGCGCAAGTGGTGCATCAGCACGATGCCGCACCGCAGGATTACGGCCGTCTGCTGCTGCGCCTGGGTGTGGCGCATCCGCTGCATGCGGGTCTTGCCGGCGCGTCGCCGACTTTCCACAACTTGAAGAGGCGCTTGACCATGCTGCAGCTTAGCGATCAGGACACCACCTCGCGTGTGCGCAGCTGGTTGCTGGTTGCCGTGGTCGCTGCCATCGGCGTGCTGCCGTATCGGGTGACCCAGGCCAAGGGCGAGACGGCGTCCGCGCCGGCGAGTACCTCGAGCGTCCAGTCGGTTCCCGCGACACCCCCGACACCAGCCACACCGCTGACGCCGCCTACGCCGGCCACGCCAACGACGCCTGCTACGCCGAAGACCAAGCCGTCGCCGCGCGGCAGCATCACACCGCCGGCCGTCCCTCCGGTACCGCCGGCACCACCCGCGCCCAAGGCTCCGACACCGCCGCCTCCGCCGCCCCCGCCGCCGGCCCCACCCGCACCGCCGGCGCCGCGTTCCGAAGGTTTCTCTGCGCATCACATCGATATCGACACGCATACCGATGCGCAATACGGCTTCGCCTTGCTCGACAAGGATTCGGTGATCATCAACGGCAGCGATCTGGATGTTACGACGGCTCGCAGCATGCGCGGGCAGTCAGAGCCGCTGTTGATGTTCCGTCGCGGCAACAAGTCCTATGTGATTCGCGATGAAACCTATCTCACCCGCGCCAAGGCGGCTTATGCGGCGGTGACCGAGCTGTCCAAGGAACAGGGCCGGCTCAGTGGCGAACAAGGTCGCGTGAGCGGTCAGGAGAGCGGCATCGGTGCGCGCCAGGGCGCGCTGGGCGAACGGTTGGCACGCATGGCCACGCGTGAAGCAGAGATCGCGGCACGACAGGCGCAGCGTCCGTCGTCCGATGGCGGCGACGCCGAGCGCGCGTCGTTCGAGTCTCAGCGCGCGGAGATCGATCGCGAGCGCGCCGGTCTCGAACGCGAACAGCAAGACCTCGAAAGGCAACAGGAAGCCTTGGCCAAACAGCAGGAAGCACTCGCCCATCGCGAGGAACAGGCCACCGAACAGGCGACCCAGCAGATGAGCCGTCTGCTGGACGAAGCGCTGGCCAAGGGCGTCGCACAGCCGGTAAGCAACCGCTAGCCACAACGTGGTGGCGTGCCCGGCGCGCCGCCACGAATCACAGCCCCATCGATCAACACACGCCCCGGTTTGCCGGGGCGACGGGTAACCGTTGCCCACGCGCAGCCGATTCATGCAGGGAAGGAGGCGACATGATTGGCTACTACGCGACAACCGCCATCAGCAGTCTGCGCCGCAGCAAGGCACTGGCCGCGCTGATGGTGCTGGTCATCGGCCTGGGCATCGGCGCCAGCATGACCATGATCACGATTTTCCATGTGCTCTCCGGTGATCCGCTGCCGGGTCGCAGCGGGCAGATCTATGCACCGGTGATCGACATCCGGCCGCTCGCCCGCGATCACAGCGAGTCCACTGAGCCGGACGGCAATTTCAGCTGGCCGGACGCCATGAATCTGCTGCACGCACGGCGGGCAGATCGGCAGGCCGTCATGGCGGGCGGCGCGGTTCCGGTGCGCCCGCCACAGAGCGGCGAGCTGCCGTTCTACGAAACGGGACGCTACGTGACGGCTGATTTCTTCAGCATGTTCAACGTGCCCTTTGCCGCAGGCACCGCCTGGCGCAGCGACGATGACGAGAACCATGCGCGCATCGTCGTGCTCAACCGCGACCTGGCGCGCAAGCTGTTCGGCAACGCGTCGGCGATCGGCCATAGCGTTCGCTTGAAGAACACCGACTTTCGCGTGGTCGGCGTGCTCGACGACTGGCACCCGCAGCCGCAGTTCTACGCACAAGTGGACGGCCGCGGATTCGGCAAGACCGACCAGTTCTTCCTGCCATTGCAGACCGCGCAGGATCTGGGGCTCGACTTCAACGGCCGCTTGTCCTGTTGGGACAGCGGTGGCGACGCCCGCACCAGCAACCACTGCGTGTGGCTGCAGTTGCTGGTGCAGCTGGACAGCACCGCCAAGGCGCAGGCGTACCGGCAATTCATTGGCAGCTACTGGCGCGACCAGCAGTCGCACGGCCGCATGCCACGCCCCGTCGACGCGCAGCTCTACGGCCTGATGGACTGGCTGACGCGCCAGCACGCCATCCCCGACGACCTGCGCCTGCAGCTATCGCTGTCGCTTGGCTTCCTCGCCGTGTGCATGCTCAACGTGGTCGGTCTGTTGCTTGCCACTTTTCTGCGTCGCGGCGGCGAGATCAGCGTGCGTCGTGCGCTGGGTGCGCGGCGTTGGGACATCTTTCTGCAACTGGGCGTGGAGTCGTGCGTGATCGGCCTGGCCGGCGGCCTGCTCGGATTGGGCATCGCCTGCCTGGGCTTGTGGAGCGTGCGCCAACGGCCCGACGGTTACGCGCAACTCGCGCAGATGGACGCGGGCATGCTGCTTGGCACCTTCCTGCTCGCCCTGGTGGCCAGCGTGATCGCAGGCCTGCTCCCCGCGTGGCGTGCCTGCCGCATACCTCCCGCCCTGCAACTGAAGACGCAATGAGGCCTGTCATGTCACATTCGCCCCTGATCGCCAGCCTGTCGCGCCACAAGCTCACCGTCTGCCTGCTGGTGATGCAGGTGGCGCTGACCTGCGCCATCGTCTGCAACGTCGCGTCCATCATCGGCCATCGCCTGGCGCAGATGCAGTTGCCCAGTGGCGTGGTGGAGAACGAGCTCGCCATGATCGAAAGCATCAGCGTCGACGAATCGGCCAACCACCTCGCCAAACACAACGCGGACATGGCGGTGCTGCGCGCGATCCCCGGCGTCACCATGGTGGCTGCGGTCGATGCCCTGCCCTTCAACGGCAACAACTGGAGCAACGGCATTTCGCTGGTGCCGAACGGGCCCGCGCCGGCCACCGCCACGGCATTCAACGGCACACAGGAAGAAGCACGCGTGCTCGGCATGCGTCTGGTGGCGGGACGGTGGTTTCTGCCGGAGGAATACATTGCGCTCGATGCGGCGCATGACTGGGCGGGCATCAACCGCGTGCCCTCCACCATCATCACGCGCGCCCTCGCCGCCAAGCTGTTTCCGGGTCAGGACCCGCTGGGCAAGGTGATCTATCCGGGAGATGGACCGGTGCGCATCGTCGGTGTCGTGGATCAGTTGCTGCGTCCCTCCCTGGGCGAGTCCGATGCGAGCGGTTACGCCACGCTGTTTCCCATGTTGCCGGACACGGCCGACATCACCTATGTGATGCGCACTGCGCCGCAGGACAGGGAGCGCGTGCTCAAGCAGGCACAACAGGTACTCGCCCGCCTCGACAACAACCGCGTGCTGAGACATCCGCAGACTTTCACGCAGCTGCGTGACGATTACTTTCGCCGTGATCGCACCATGATCACCTTGCTGCTCTCCGCGGCGCTTGGCTTGCTGCTGGTGACGGCTGCCGGCATCGCGGGTCTCGCCAGCTTCTGGGTGCAACAACGCCGGCGCTCCATCGGCATCCGCCGTGCGGTGGGTGCTACGCGACGGGACATCCTGCGGTATTTCCAGACGGAGAATGGGGTGATCGTTGGTGTGGGTGTCGTTCTAGGTGTGGTGCTTGCCTACGCGCTCAATATGCTCTTGATGCAGCATTACGCGTTGCAGCGGTTGCCATGGTTGTACGTGCCGGTTGGGGCGGTGTCGTTGTGTTTGCTGGGACAGTTGGCGGTGCTAGGGCCAGCGATGCGGGCGAGTTTGGTGCCGCCGGTGGTGGCGACCAGGGGGTAGGTGGGGATGTTTGCCTGGCGGATTCTGGATCGTCGTTGCGGCGCAGGCGGTTTTTGCTAGTCGTCGCGGCGCTGGCTGCGCCTCTGCCCGTCATCCCGACGCAGTCCGGAGGTGGTTTTCAACTGCCGTATGGGCTGGTCATCCAGAGCCTCGGTGTTTGGTTGTCGCGTTACGGCCAGGGTGCCGCCTACGCGGCGGGCGTTTCGATCGGCTGCCGCCGACCGAGTCACTTTTCTCTTGCTGGCCCAAGAGAAAAGTAACCCAAAGAGAATGGCCTGATAACGCCCGCAGCATCGTGTTGGGATAAGCCCGAACGCTTGAGGCGCGTCGTTGTGGGACAACCTCCGAGGGTACACAGCGGGTAGTTCAAAGCGCTGCGCAACGCGCCCGAATCGCTGAGGACTTAAAGCGGGGCCTCGCTGCGCATTGGCTTTATCCCATGCATGACGCACTGGTGCCGCGCCTGGCGCTTGTCTGTGGGAGCGCACCCTGTGCGCGACAGCCACGCCGGGGTGTATCGCTCCGTAGGTTTGTCGCGCACAGGGTGCGCTCCCACAGAAGAGCCGACCGGCAAGATTGATCCGCCATCCACGGACCTGCGCCCCCTTGTAGGAGCGCACTTGTGCGCGACCGCAGCGACTGGGTGTACCTCTTCGCAGGCTGGTCGCGCGCGAGCGCGCTCCTACATCAGAAAAACAAGCGCCCGAAAACGCCGGGCCGCGGCAGGCGAGCCAGATCGCGATAAGGCGGCGACCGAACGAAAGGTCACTGGATGACCAGCCATTCGGCTGTTGAAACGCGCCCCCTGCCCGTGCAGGGATGACGATCGAATGAGCGCAGCCGCCCCCTCAATCCTTCGGCGGCTTCATCTCAAACTCTTTCGGCGCCACATCTCCCGCCAGATTCCGCACAAAATAATCCCAACGCTTGCGCATCATGTAGTTGGCCGCGGCGCCATAGGTGTGATGCTCGTTGGGAAGCATCAACAAATCGAAATCCTTGTTCGCCTTGATCAGCGCATCGACAACCAGCAGCGTTTCGTACGGCGGTACGTTGTCGTCCATGGTGCCGTGGACCAACAGCAGGTGGCCCTTGAGGCCGGCGGCGTGGCTCTGGTTGGCCTGGTCGTCGTAGTTGCTCTTGCCGTCCTTGTCGGTGACCAGCAGCCCCTGCCACTTCTCGGCCCAATCGTCTTCGTAGTTGCGGTTGTCGTGGTTGCCGCTCTCGGCGATGCCGACCTTGAACAGGTCGGCGTAGCGGAACATCGCCGTCACCGTGGCGTTGCCGCCGCCGGAGTGGCCCCAGATGCCCACGCGATCCATGTCGATCCACGCATGACGTTTGCCGAGTTCCTTCAAACCGGCCACCTGGTCGGGCATGGTGTTGTCGCCGATATTGCCGAAGTACGCATCGTGGAAGGCCTTGGAGCGCCAGGGCGTGCCCATGCCGTCGATGGCAACCACGATGAAGCCCAGCTCGGCCAGCGCCTGGTGATCCGCGCGTGCGGGATTGAAGCTGCGTGAGCCCACCGAGCCGGTCTGCGGGCCGGGGTAGATGTAGTCGACCACCGGATATTTCTTCGACGGGTCGAACTGGGTGGGCTTGAACATCAGGCCGTACAGGTCGGTCTTGCCGTCGCGCGCTTTCACGGTGAACGGTTCGGGCGCCTTCCACCCGCGGGCCAGCAGGCGTGAGATATCGGCCTTGGCGATGGTGGACACCACATGGCCATCCTGTGCGCTACGCAGCACGGTGACCGACGGCGTGGTGGGTGTGGAGTAGGCGTCTGCGAATAGACGTCCATCCGGCGACAGGGTGATGGTGTGGTCAGCCGGCTCCGGCGCCAGCAGTACCGGCGCGCCGCCGTCCAGGCTGACTTTGTAGAACTGCTGGTAATACGGATCCACGCCCTGCTCGCGACCCACGCCGCGGAACCACAGCGTGCGCGAGGCAGCATCGAGCTTGAGCACCTCGGTGACATTGCCTTCGCCGGTGGTGATGGCGTGCTTGAGCTTGCCGCTGTCGAGGTCGTACAGATACAGGTTGCCCCAGTTGTTGCGCTCGCTGAACCACACCACTTCATGGCTGGCCGGCAGGTACTGCCAATTGACCTTGCCGATGCCGCTTTCGTAGTAAGTAGGCACGCTTTCGTTGAACACGGTGCGTATGTCGCCGGTGTGCACATCGGCCACGCGAAACCACGCCTGCTTGTGATCGCGCGAGGAGGATACGAAGGCCAGCGAGCTTGCATCGGCCGCCCATTGCACATCGTCCCAGCCGCCATTGCGGCCGCAGCTCACGTCATCGCACAAGGTGGAGCGATGCTGGTCCGGCTCCATCTTCAGGCGCAGCACCTTGCGTGTGTCGACGTCGACGATCACGCGTTCGATCATCGTCACGTCCTTGTCGCCGACCAGTGGATACTTCCACTTTTCGACCTTCGGGTGGCCCACGTTGGTGCCCACGACCACCATGTCGCCGGTCTTGCGCTGATCCTGCTGGAAGGTGGCAATGCGCCTGGAGTCCGGCGACCACACGAGGATGGCCTTGCTGCTGTGCTTCCAGCCCGCGTTGTCGGTGGCGTAACCGTAGTTTTCCACACCGTCGATGGTGAGCTGGGTTTCCTTGTGGGTGAGGACATCGCGCACCCATAGGTTCCAGTCGCGCACGAAGGCTTCGCTGTGCTTGTCGGGCGACAACACGCCCGGTTCGTTGCCCGTGCCGTCGATGCTTTCGTCACGGCCGAGAACGCAGACGATGTTGCCCTTCATGTCGCACAGGTAGTGTTTGCCGCGCAGGTTGACGTCCAGGCGGCCATCCGGCGCGGTGACAAATGTGGTGATGCCCAGCTTGTTCGCGCTGACGGACTTGCCAAGCACCTTGCCAAGGGCGACGGCGAGGGCCGCGTGGTCGAACGCGGGCTCGACCTTGCCGGTGCCAGCATCGACACGCAGGTAGCGATCGCCGGAGGCATCATGGTCGCGGTACCAGTAGTGGGTATCGTCGATCCAGGTCACCGTTTGCACGGCGTGGTCCACCAGGGGCGTGGCGTTGTAACCCACATAGCGCTCGGCGCGCGCGTAGTCGTCATGGGTGAGCGTACGCCCCTGTGCGACGGCGCCAGTCGAAAGCGCAATCAGCGCCGCCGCGCCCATCAGGCGCGCACCACGTGTGTTCAAGCTCATGTTTTAGTCCCCCGATCAATCGCGACATACAGGCGCGCATGGAAGAGCGGCCTGGGTATTGCCCGTAGTGTTACTCAGGTGGCGTTGGACTGCCATTGGTTTGGGTTGAGTTGTTCCAAGGGGAGCGGAGCGCGCACGAACACGAGGGTGGGAATGCCGCCTCTGCGCGACAAGCCTGAGGAGTGGTGTACCCAAGCGCTGCGGTCGCGCACAAGGTGCGCTCCTACAAGGGGACTCTCGGCTATTTGTGGGAGCGCACCCTGTGCGCGACCATCCTACGGAGCGGTACACCTCAGCGTGGCTGTCGCGCACAGGGTGCGCTCCCACAGACAAGAAGGCGCGGCAAGGAAAAGGGAGCCGATGCGCAGCGAGGCCCCGCTTTAAGTCCTCAGCGATTCGGGCGCGTTGCGCAGCGCTTTGAGGTACCCGCTTTGTACCCTCGGAGGTTGTCCCACAACCAGTCGCCTCGAGCGCTCGGGCTTATCCCAACACGATGCTGCGGGCGTTATCAGGCCATTCTCTTTGGGTTACTTTCGACGCGAAGCTAGTCCCGTGGGATCTCTTGGGCCAGCAAGAGAAAAGTGACTCGAGCGGCGGCAGCCGTTCGAAACGCCCGCCGCGTAGGCGGCACGCTGGCGGTAACGCGACGATCGGAGCGCACCGCTACTGGGTCCCGGCCTGCGCCGGGATGACGAGCAGGAAAGTGCACGGCTTATGCACGCGCACCACTCCACAACACCCCTCACGCAAACTTCAACAAACAAACCCCCACCGTGATCAACCCCAACCCCACCCACCCCTCCCCCCGCAACCTCTCCCCAAACACCGCGATCCCCAATACCGCCGTCGCCATCAACCCCACCCCGCCCCACACGCCATACGCCACCGACAACTGAATCCCGCGTATGGCAAAACTCAACGCCGTAAACGCCGCCAACGCGCACGCAATCGCGGCCACAGCCGGCCGCTTGTAGGCAAACCCATGCGACTGCTTCATCAGCACGTTGGCCGCGATCTCCAGCACGATCGCGATGGCGAGGTAAAGCAAATGGACAGGTTCGAACTCAGGAAGCATGACGGCTCCCTTCAGGCGCTTCGTCGGTGCCGCGCTCCAGCAGCACGATGCCGGCGATGATCAGGGCGATCGCCGCCAGCTTGATCGGCTTGAGGTCTTCGGCAAACAGCCAGGCGCTGCACAAGGTGATGAGTACCAGGCCCAGGCTTTCCCATGCGCCATAGGCCACTGCGAGCGGAATGACCTTCACCGCCATCGCCAGGCAGGTATAGGACAGCACCAGCATCACGTACATCGTCGACAGGCCGATGGTCAGGTAGCCGTGATGGGCGCCGAGCTTCATCGCCAACGTGCCGGCGACTTCGGTGACAATAGCCGCGGCCATGAAAAGCCAGTGACGCATGTGGTTCTCCTTGTCGGGCACCGCGACCCCATCCTACCCTCGCCCTCCCCGATCACGCCATGAACCCAATCAACGCCCTGTCCGCCACTCCCACGCTGCCTGAGGCACGCCTGCTCGAGATGGTGTTTCCCGATCACACCAACCACCTGGGCACGCTGTTCGGCGGACAGGCCTTGGCATGGATGGACAAGGCGGCCTTCATCGTCGCCTCGCGCCACGCCCGTCGCACGGTGGTCACCGCGCGCTCCGAAGAAGTGAATTTCAAGGTGCCCGTGCGCACGGGCCAGCTGGCCGAACTGGTTGCACGTATCGTGCACGTGGGCCACAGCTCGATGACGGTGGAAGTGGAACTGACGGGCGAAGACCCGCTCACCGGCGATCGCCGCGTCTGCACCACCGGCCGTTTCGTGATGGTTGCGCTCGACTCGAACGGCACGCCGGCGACGGTGCCGCCGTTGCCGGTCGTCTAAACGCTGGCCGCCCGCGGCGGCCTGCACTCAGCGCAGATGCAGCCAGTGCAGGTGGACGCCGTTGTCGCGGTCTTCCGCGCGGAAACCTTCGCGGCCCTCGACCACGATGCCCCACACGCTGCGCAGTTTTTCGCCCTGCGGCTCATCCACCCGCACCTGCTCGCCCAGCGCAATGGCATAGCGGGTTTCGAGCATCATCACCTGGTCGCGTTCCCACACCAGCACGGCGGGGCGGCCGCTGGAAGCGCCCCAGCCCAGGTGGATCTGCACATCCTTGGGGGTATAGGTGCCGCGGTTGTCGAGCTTCCAGTTTTCTGATCGACGCAATAACGCCTGCAGGCGAGGATCGGCCCAATCCACGCGATTACCCTTCACGTGCGGCTTGTGTGCGTTCATGCGTTTGCTACATCCCATCGGGCGATACGACAGCGTCGCGGCGTTTGGCACGGCGACAACAGGACACCGCGCCATCGTCGTGGTCGGATGTCGCGTATGCCCGGTTATCGGCCGTGCGGGGGCGAACTTGAGGCTGGCCCGCCCTGCCTAGCGACGCGTCTTCAGCGGGTGATCGAGGCCGCCGGCGGTGCGCATCATCAGTTGCCGCGCAAACGAAAGATGTCCCGCCACGGGCACCACGCCGTCGCGGATCCAGCGCAGCCACGGCGGCCGTCCATGTACCACGCGCGTCAGCGCGCCGATGCGGCGCACGACGGACTTGTGCACGGCGTGGCGTAGCGAGGCATAGTCGTTCATCCGGCCCATGTCGCCGGCCAGTGCGTCGGCGGCGCAATCGGCATAGACATAGGCGTCCTCGATCCCCAGGTTCATGCCGCGCGCGCCGATCGGCGAATGGATGTGCGCGGCGTCGCCACCCAGCGCCACGCGCCCCACGCCAGCCTGCGATGCCACGCGATGGCTGACGTGGAATTGCGATTCCCACGACACCTGGCCCAGCGTGCCGTAGCGGCGCATGCTCGCCAGCGGATCATGCGTGTTGCCGATCACCCGCCACACGTCGTTGGCGAGCCGCAGCAGGAAGATGAAGCCGTCGCGCTCGAACAGGATGTGCGCGCGATTGGGATCGAACGAGGTCTGCATCGCCACGTCCCACAGCAACCAGGGTTCGGCCAGGCCGCTGCCGGGAAAATCGAGCTTCAGCGCGGCACGCGTGGCGCTGCGCGCGCCATCGGCGCCGAACAGCAGACGGCTGGTGACCTGCTCGGCGCCGCCATCGGCGTGCTGCAGGGTGGCCGTGACTTCGGTGAGGTCTTGCGACAACGCGTGGAAGGTGACGCCGCGCTCCACCGTCACGCCTTGCGCCGCCAGGGCCTTGGCCAGCAGCGCCTCGGTACGCGCCTGCGGCAGCACGGTCATGACCGATCGCGCGTCCTGTGCGGGCGGCAGGTCGAACGCGAGCACATCGTGGCCGTCCTCGTGCAGGGTGGCGCCGCGCACGGGCCATCCTTCGGCGACGATCTGGTCGGCGACACCGGTGCTCTGGAGCATCTCCAGCGTCCGGCTGTTCACCGCCAATGCCTTGGATGTCGTGGCTGCCGCGTGGGCCGTATCGATGATGCGCACGGATACACGCCGATGGGCGAGCAACAATGCTGCGGCCAGCCCCGTGGGACCGGCGCCGACGATAAGCACGTCGGGATGGGTCGATGCCATGCTCGCCTCTCCGAGCCCCTGACACCGGGAGTCTGCCGCCAACGTGCGTGGTCCCAGCGTCAAGAGAGCCCTGCGTGCGCGCATGCGGAAGCGATCAGGACAGCCCTAGCCCATTTGGCACCCCGCCCAGCACTATGGCTTGACGCGCCGGCCAGCCATACTGCGCCGCGAACCCACCGGAGGCTTTCCTATGCGTGCCCCGTTCGTCGCGTTCGTACTTTTTGTGGCGCTGCCCTGCTTCGCCGACACTCCCGCTCCCACCGACTCGCTGGCCACGCCGCCAGCCAATGCGCAGCGCTTTTCCATCGTGTCCACTGCCGGCAAGCACGGCAGCTCGGCGCGCTGGGTGACTGCCGACGGCACGCATATGGGCCGCGAAAGCCTGTTGCTGCGCGGCATGGTGACCGAAGTGGACAGCAGCACGACGCTGGGCCGTGACGGCATGATTGAGCGCGTGGTGATCCGCGGCCACACGCCCAACGGCGATGCCGGCGAGACGTTTGCCGTGCAGTCGGGCACGGCCAGTTGGAAGAGTCCGGTGGACGCGGGTTCCGCGCCGTACAGCGCGCCGGCCGAATACGTCGCCTTTGGCGGTCCCTTCGACCTCAATGCCGACCTGGTCGAAAAATTGCTGGCCGCGCCAGACAAGACGCTCACGCTCCTGCCCGGCGGCAAGGCGCACGCGGAAAAACTCACCGTCGCTACCGTGGGCGATGGCGCCAACAAACAGCAAGTGACCGCTTATGCGGTGACCGGCCTCAGCAACACGCCGGTGCCGGTGTGGGTGGATAAGTCCGGGCACTTCTTCGGCTTCGTCAATGGCCTGACGTGGCTGCCGGAAGGCTATGAATCCGCGCTTCCAGTGCTGGAGAAGGCCCAGACTGCTGCGCTCGCCCAGCACGCCAAGGCCATCGTGCCCAAGCTGCTCAAGACGCCGCCCGGCCCGGTGGCATTCACCAACGTGCGCGCCTTCGTGGACGGCACGCGTTTTGTGGACGGCCAAACGGTGCTGGTGGACAAGGGCGTGATTACCGCCGTGGGCGATGCCGCCTCGATCACCGTGCCCAAGAACGCGCAGGTGATCGACGGCAAGGGCAAGACCCTGGTGCCCGGCCTGTGGGATTCACACCAGCATGTGCCCGATGACGCCAGCGGCCCGATGCTGCTGTCGCTGGGCATCACCTCGGTGCGCGATCCGGGCAACATCAACGAGCAGACGCTCTCGCGCGCCCAGCGTCGCGCCAAGGGTGAATTGCTGGGGCCGCACGTGTATCCGTCGATGCTGATCGACGGCAAGGGCCCGAACACAGCGCAGGTCGCCACCGTGGCGACTTCGCAGGAGGAGGCGATCAAGCTGGCCGACCGCGCCAAGGCCGATGGCTTCAGCGCGATCAAGATCTATGGCACGTTCAACCCGGCCTGGGTGAAGGCGACCGCCGCCGAGGCGCACAAGCAAGGCCTGCACGTGCATGGCCACCTGCCTGCCGGCATGCGTCCGAAGGAAGCCATCGACGATGGCTACGACGAGATCACCCACATCTACTTCGTGATGATGCAGGCGATGCCCGACGAGGTGGTCAAGGCGTCCAATGGCATGGGACGTTTCGAAGGCCCGGGGCGCTATGCGCGCAACGTGGATCTGGACAAGGAGCCGATGAAGTCGCTGATCGCCACCATGGCCCAGCGCCACATCGCCTCCGATCCCACCCTGGTGATCGCCGAAAGCCTGTACGTGCCAGAGAACGGCGATCTCTCGCCTTCGTACGCACCCTACGTCGGCACGCTGCCGCCTGCCGTAGAACGCGGCTTCCGCCAGGGTGGTTTCACGGTGCCCAAGGACCTCACGCGGGCCGACTACCGTGCCAGCTTCGCCAAACTTCAGGCGCTGGTGGGCGCGATGCACAAGGCGGGCGTGCCGATAGTCGCCGGTACCGATGGCACCGGGCTGGAGCTGGTGCGCGAGCTGGAGCTCTACGTGCAGGCCGGCTTCACCAATGCCGAAGCACTCGCCAGCGCCACCGCGGTTACAGCTCATCTGGTGGGCGCCGACGCGCACACCGGCAGCATCCAAAAGGGCAAGAACGCAGACCTGGTCCTGGTCGACGGCAACCCGGCGGAGAATATCGGCGACCTGCGCCATACCGAGGTGGTGATGATGGACGGCAAGCTGATGGACGCCAGCGCGCTGCGCACTGAAGGCGGCATCAGCAAGCGACCCGCCTGGGAGGAATAAGGCCTACCGGCGACCACGTCTGAGGAGCAAGCGCCATGACGCACCTGCTGATCTTCCTGCTGATTTTTGCCGGTGTGTTTGGCTGCGCGCTGCTGGGCATGTATGCGCGCACGCGCTTGCCCAATCATCACCTGGATGAGGATTCGGCCTCGTCCATCAAGCTGGCCGCCGGCCTGATCGCCACCATCGCCGCGCTGGTGCTGGGCTTGCTGATCTCGTCGGCCAAGACCTCGTATGACGCGGTCAACGGCGATCTGCAGCGCAACGCGGTGAATATCCTGCGCCTCGATCGCGCGCTGGCGCAGTACGGACCCGAGGCCCAACCGCTGCGCGAGACGCTCAAGCGCAGCTATACCAACGGGGTGGACTTGCTGGCCTCGGGTGACCGCGCGCGGATCGCGCAGCTCGACAGTCCGCAGATCCTCAGCCACGTCAGCGAATTCCAGCGCCGCGTTGGCGCACTGACCCCCACCACGCCGGCCGAGCAGCAATTGAAGGACCGCGCGCTCGATATTTCCGACGAGGTATTCGCTGCACGCTGGCTGGCGCTGATGCAGAAGAACGGCACCATCCCGATGACGCTGTTGCTGGTGCTGGCCGCATGGCTGTGCGTGATCTTTGGCACGTTCGGGCTGTTCGCCCCGCATAACCACACGGTGCTGTTCTTTTTTCTGATATGTGCCCTGTCGGCTTCCGGGGCGATCTACGTGATCCTGGAAATGGATACGCCGCTGACCGGCGTAGTCAGGGTGTCGGTGGCGCCGATGCGCGAAGCGATCAGCCAGATGGATCGGTAGCGCTCAACGCACCTCGCCCATCACCTCGACGATCCAGTCGATGAACACGCGCAAGCGCAACGGCAACTGCCGCTGCGACTGGTACAGCACGCTGATCGGGAACGATGGCGGCGGCATCGCCGGCAGCAGCTCGATCAGCGTGCCGCTGGCCAGTGCCTCGTCCACCCGATAGCGCGGAAACTGCGCGATGCCGAGCCCTGCCTCGCAGCAGGCGAGGTAAGCCTCGGTACCGCTCACCACAATCGGCGCGGGCAGCGTCACTTCGCGCATGCGCTTGCCCACCATGAATTCCAGTGGCGAGGTGCGGCGCGTGGTGGGGGATGCCCAGTCCACCGCCACGTGTCCGTTTTGCAGATCCGCCAGCGTCTGCGGCATGCCATGACGCTGCACGTAGGCGACGCTTGCCACGGTGGCCTGCGAGAGATTGGCCACGCGCCGGCCGACCATGGTCGAATCGGGCAGATCGCCGGCACGCAGCACGCAGTCCACGCCTTCGCGCACCAGATCGATAAAGCGGTCGCTGGTGCCGATATCCAGCTCGATCTTCGGATAGCGCGCAAGAAATTCCGGCAGCGCCGGAATCAACACCAGGCGCGCCAGCGAGGAGGCCAGGTCGATGCGCAATCGACCCTTGGGCACCGCGGCCGCCTCGCGAAAATCCGCCTCCACCGCATCGAGGTCCGCAAGCAGGCGTACGCAATGGTTGTAATAAACCTCGCCATCGCGGGTGGGCCGCACCTGCCGGGTGGTGCGCTGGAGCAGGTGGGCGCCCACGTGTTCTTCCAGCCGCTTGATGGTGTGGGTCAGGGTGGCGCGCGGCAGGCTGAGGTCATCGGCCGCGCGGGTAAAGCTGCCCATTTCGACGATACGGGTGAAGACCCGCATGGCTTGCAGACGATCCATGGCGATTGTTGACCATTTCGACAACAGACATGGCGATTATTGAGCATTTATCGCCAGACTGTCATGACTAACAATGCATGGCCAGCCTCCCCACCCTCCCAAGGAACGCCCCATGCATATGCGACAGCTCGGCAAGAATGGTCCCTCCGTCTCCGCCCTCGGCCTCGGCTGCATGGGCATGAGCGATTTCTACGGCAGCCAGCGCAACGACGCCGAATCGATCGCCACCATCCACCACGCACTGGAACGTGGCTTCAACTTCCTCGACACCGCCGATGTCTACGGCCCGCACACCAATGAGGTGCTGGTGGGCAAAGCGCTCAAGGATCGCCGCGAGCAGGCCTTCCTCGCCACCAAGTTCGGCATCGTGCGCGATCCCAACGACCCGGCCAAGCGCGGCATCAATGGCCGCCCCGAGTATGTACGTGCCTCCTGCGAAGCCAGCCTCAAGCGACTGGGCGTGGAATACATCGACCTCTACTACCAGCACCGCGTGGACATCGACGTGCCGATCGAGGAAACCGTGGGCGCCATGGCCGAGCTGGTGAAGGCCGGCAAGGTGCGCCATCTGGGTTTGTCCGAAGCCTCCGGCGCCACGCTGGAGCGGGCGGCCAAGGTGCATCCGATCGCGGCGCTGCAGGTGGAATTTTCGCTGTGGACGCGCGATCCGCAGGAGAACGGCATGCTCGAATCCTCGCGCAAGACCGGCACCAGCATCGTGGCGTATTCGCCGCTGGGTCGCGGTTTTCTCACCGGCGCTTTCCGCAGCCCGGAGGATTTCGAAGCTGACGACTACCGCCGCCAGAGCCCGCGTTTCCAGGGCGAAAATTTCTTCCGCAACCTGGAACTGGTGGACAAGGTGAACGCGATTGCCGCCGAGAAGGGCTGCACGCCGGCTCAGCTGGCGCTGGCCTGGGTGCTGGCACAGGGTGAGAATGTGTTCGCCATTCCCGGCACCCGCTATCGCGACCGGCTGGATGAAAACCTGGGTGCGATGGATGTGACGCTCGATGCGGCTGAACTGCGGGCGATCGATGCCGTGTTCCCGCCGGACGTCGCCGCGGGTGCGCGCTACGCCGGGCCGATGATGCAGACGGTGAATCGCTGATTTCGCAGGCTCCTGGCTGGCCTGACAAACGGCCATCCAGTTTCTGACCAAACGGGTAAGACTTCGCTTACATCGAAATCTCGAAGCCTCGGGCAATCTAACCAGGTCGCGGTTTCCACGAACCCCGGCAGCCCGGATCGGTCGCCCCCCTAGAGCCGATCCGTGAGGCCCCCGAAAGGGGGCCTTTTTTTATGGGCCACTCACGGCCACTGCGTGCTTCGCTCACCGGGCGGATCGGCTTGTTCACGCCCATAGGCAACGCTCAGTTGGATGCGGCGTGCCATGCCTCCCGTTCATCGGCATCCAGCTCCAGGGCTACCGCCCGATGTTCCGCCGCCGATTGCATCGCAGCCTCGATCACCGCCATCACCGTGATCGCCTGGCGCGCCGTGACGGGAGCGGGGCCTCGCCCGAGCACTGCGTCGCGGAAGGCCGCGTAATAGCGACTCTGGTCGCCCCGGGGCGTGGTCAGATGCGTGACCTGGCCGTCACCGTCGTACAGCAGCAGATCATCCGGATCGATGCCCCATTCAGCGTTGCCGGGACGCATGCCGGCGATCAGTTGCGCTTCCTGCACGTCGATCTTCGGCTTGACCAGGCTGCCCTGCGTGCCGTGCACGGTGAAGCGCGCACTGCCGCCCGCCACCAGCATGCCCGCGTGCAGGATCACGCGACGCTCGCCGTACTCGAGCACCACATGCGCCCAGTCGGTGACTTCACCGCCATCGCGCTGGGTGGCCAGACTGGCCCATACGCGCTCGGGCAAACCGAACAGCGACAAGGCCTGATCCACCAGATGCGGCCCCAGGTCGTACCACAGGCCGCTGCCCGCGCCCGCCTGCTCGCGCCAGCGTGCACGCACCTGCGGACGAAAGCGGTCGATATGCGATTCGAAATGCGTCACCTCGCCCAGCGTGCCCTGCGCGATCAGCTGCCGCACGCCGAGGAAGTCGCTATCCCAGCGACGATTCTGGAACACCGACAGCACGCGCCCCTGCTGCTGGGCGATGGCGGCCAGGTTGCGGGCCTGCGCCAGATCGAGCGCGAAGGGCTTGTCCACCACCACGTGCTTGCCCGCTTCCAGCGCGGCGCGCGCCAGCGGCGCATGGGTGTCGTTGGGCGAGGCGATCACCACGATGTCCACCTGGGGATCCGCAAGAACTTTTGCGATGTCGGCGATGACGTCCACCTCAGGCAAGTCCGCGCGCACCTTGTTGGCATCGCGCGATACCACCGTGCGCAGCGCCAGGCCGGGCACGCTGCGGATCAGGGGCGCATGGAAGGTCTTGCCGGCAAATCCATAGCCGATCAGCGCCACGTGCAAGGGAGTGGAGGGGTCGTTCATCGTGACTCGGGCGGTACGGGGGAGACCCATGATAGGCCACCGCCGTCGACGATCCGTCGGAAACGGCTTCGCGCCGCGCTAACGTTTTCGCGCGCACCATCCGCAGCGATTCCGCTTGTGCCGAGGATGCCGCCATGTCACTCCGTCCCGTGCTGATCGCCGCCCTGCTCGCGGCCGCTGGTGTGAGCAGCCACGTCGTCGCGCAGGATGCGCCGGCCGCCAATGCGCCGCAGGCCAAGCGCACCATCCTCGACCAGCACGAGCAAAGCGGTGTGCCGGGCACCGAGATCGTGCTTGGCACGGCCGATATTCCTCCCGGCGGCGCGGTGGGCTGGCATATGCACAACGGCGATGAATCGGGTTATGTGCTGAAAGGCAATCTCGTGCTCAAGACGCGCGGCAAACCCGATCAGGTGCTGAAGGCGGGCGATCACTTCTTCAATCCGCGCGGCGCCGTGCACAGTCTTGCGGCGGCACCGGGCAGCGACGGCGGCACAGCGCTATCGACGTGGATCATCGACAAGGGCAAGCCGCTGGCCGAGCCGGTGAAGTGACGCATTACTGCGTTCTCAAGAATACGCGCTGAGTGTGACAACCGCTGCCGCGCGTCATCGCGCCGCACAGCACTTAGGTCACCACTGACAGAAATTCCGCTGAAATTCGCTGCGGAACGAGGCGTTCGTGCGCGTGGCACTTCACGAACAAGTCACCGCCACGATGTTACTCAACCACCCCGTCTGCCCTTGTATCGATAGGGACGGGGTTATGCGCGAAGGCTTGCAACGACGGCCGTGTCATCCGGCGAAGCCCTGCAACAGCGGCGCCCATCGACATCACGCTACATACCCGCCCCCTAAGCTGCTCTTCGCCTGCTTGATGACCGCGCTGTCATCATCCGCCTTCGCGAACTGCGCACTGCAGCCCGATGGCGTCACCGTCATCTGCAATACCAACGCGCCCAATCCCTATACCAGCAGCATCAATGCGATCACGGTGGGCAGCGGCACACTCGTCATTCCGGGCAATGGCGCCAAAGTGATCGTCAATACCGGTGCAGGCATCGCCACCACCGGCGCCGCCGTGCAGGTGAACAACAACAGCTCGGTCACCAATGGCGGCAGCATCAGCACGACCTTCATCAATGCCTATGGCATATGGGCGGGTGATCCCAACAATGCATCGAGCACCACCGTCGGCTTCGGCAACACACTGGAGAACGACGGCACGATCAGGACCACGGGCAGCAATTCGGTCGGCATCTTTGCGCGCACTGCCAATCGTACGGCCGGCAATGTCCTGATCAATCGCGGCAGGATCGATACCTTCGGCTCGATTTCCGGCACCAGCCCACGGTCATCGTCCGCCGGCATTCGCTCAGACAGCGTGGTGGCCAGCACCATCCTCAACTACGGCATCGTGGCGGCCCACGGCGCGTACGCAACGATTGCCAGCGGCAACACCGTGGCAATCGCCGGCAATGGCGTGGAAATGGCGGGCCCCGGCACCTTCACCAACGAAGCCGGCGCCAGCGTGACCAGCGACAACGCTTATGGTTTCTACGGCAACGGTCCCAATGCGAACGGCATCACGGTGATCAATGCGGGCACGCTCAGCGGCAGCCGCGGTGCCATCCTGTTCGGCGCGGGACAGTCCAACAACACGGTGATGCTGGAAGCGGGTTCCACCACCACGGGCTCGATCAACGCAGGCGTGGGCGGCAGCAATAACACGCTGGTGTTCGATGGCTTTAGCTCCACCGCGTTTGCCAACGCCATTCCCAACTGGCAACTGGTGGCGCTGCGCAACAGCGCGAATGTCACGCTATCCGGTGCCAGTTATGCGCTGACCAATCTATCGCTTGACCCGGGTACGACAGCGACTTTCACCGCACCTGCGTTGACCATCGGTGGGCAGATCAATGACAACGGCACGCTCGTGTTCGCCAGCGCGAGCAATCTCAATATCACCGCGCCTATCCAGGGCAGCGGTGCGGTGACGCAGGCGGGCAACGGCACGCTGGTGCTGTCGGGTGCCGGCACATACACGGGGCCAACCACCGTCGCCAGTGGAATATTGCAAGCCGGCGGCGCCAACCTGCTCTCGCCTGCCAGCGCGTTCAACGTCAACAGTGGCGCCACGCTGGATCTGGGTAACGCCAATCAGACCATCGGCAGCCTCGCGGGCGCGGGCGCCGTGAACCTGGGTGTGGGGACACTCACCACGGGCGGTCTGGGAACATCCACGTCCTTTGGCGGCGTGATCGCCGGGGGCGGCGGGCTGGTAAAAACCGGCGCCGGCAGCATGACGCTCACCGGCGCCAACAGCTACACCGGCGGTACCACCATCAGCAGTGGCGCGTTGCAGTTGGGCGATGGCGGCAGCACAGGCAGCATCGTCGGTGACGTGACTGACAACGGCTCGCTGGTGTTCAACCGCAGCGATGTCTCGACCTACGCGGGCACGATTTCCGGCGCTGGATCGGTCACGCAACAAGGCACCGGCACTACCGTGCTCACGGCCAACCATACCTACACCGGCGGCACCACGATCAATGCGGGAACACTGCAACTGGGCGATGGCGGCAGCAGTGGCAGCATCGTTGGCGACGTGGTGGACAATGGCGCCCTCGTATTCAACCGCGGCGACGTGTCGACATACGCGGGCGTGATATCCGGCGCAGGTTCGGTGACGCAGCAAGGCGCCGGAACCACCGTGCTCACTGGCAACAGCACCTATGGCGGCGGCACCACGATCAATGCGGGTGCACTGCAACTGGGCGATGGCGGCACCAGCGGCAGCATCGTCGGCGACGTGGTGGACAACGGTGCCTTGGTGTTCAACCGCAGCGATATCTCGACCTTCGCAGGCGCGATTTCCGGTGCCGGATCGGTAACGCAGCAAGGCACTGGCACCACCGTGCTCACCGCTGGCAACACTTACGCCGGTGGCACCACGATCAGCGCAGGAACGCTGCAACTAGGCGATGGCGGCAGCAGCGGCAGCCTGGTCGGCGACGTCATCGACAACGGCGCGTTGGTGTTCAATCGCAGCGACAACACGACGTTTTCCGGCCTTATTTCCGGTAGCGGCTTGGTGACGCAGCAGGGCACCGGCACTACGGTGCTCACCGCCAACAACAGCTATACCGGCGGCACTACCATCAGTGCCGGCACCTTGCAGCTGGGCAATGGCGGCGCCAGTGGCAGCATCGTCGGCGACGTGACCAACAACGGCGCGCTCGTCTTCAATCGGAACGATGTGTCAACGTTCGCCGGTGCGATCTCCGGCAGCGGCGCGGTGATTCAGCAAGGCACGGGCACTACGGTGCTCACCGGCAACAGCAGCTATACCGGCGGCACCACGATACAAGCAGGCATGCTTCAGCTAGGCAATGGTGGCACCAGCGGAAGCATCGTCGGTGATGTCACGAACAACGGGCGACTGATCATCGATCGCTCAGACACGGCCACCATCCCTGGCGTCATTTCCGGCACCGGCAGCGTGAAGCAGCTCGGCAGCGGCACCACGATCTTCACCGGCGACAACACCTATACCGGCGGCACGGTGATCGCCAACGGAGCCTTGCAACTGGGCAACGGCGGAACGAGTGGCAGCATCGTGGGCGATGTGCAGGATGGCGGCACGCTGGTCTTCAACCGCTCGGACACGGTCACCTTCAACGGCGTCATCAGCGACTGGACGAATACCACGCCCGACCCGATTGGCAGTTTGCAGCAGAACGGCACTGGCACCACCGTGCTTACCGCACTCAATACTTACAGCGGCACGACGTCGGTGAATGCAGGCACGCTGGTGGTGGGCAACGTGCCCAACAGCACCGCAGCGATTGCGGGCGGCGGCGCGGTGCATGTGGCCGGCGGCGCCACGCTGGGCGGCTACGGCATGATCGGCAATTTCGACGGTTCGGGTGGTCCGGTGACCAACGACGGCACGATTGCCGTGGCCGATGCGCTGCCGTTGTTCCAGGGCGGCAGCAAGGGCGACTTTTCGATCAACGGCACGTTGACCAACAACAACCTGATCCAGCTGGCGGGCGCAGGCGTGGGCAACAGCTTGTTCGTCGGCAACCTGGTGGGTCAGGGCAATTCGCGTATCGCGATGAATACCGTGCTGAGCGACGACACATCCAACTCGGATTTGCTGGTCGTCAGCAAAGGCACCACCAGCGGGCATACGGTGCTCAATATCACCAACGTCGGCGGCCTGGGCGCCACCACGCCGGGTAACGGCATTCTGGTGGTGGCCGCCTCCGGGCTGGCGGTCACCACGCCCGATGCTTTCGCGCTCGGCACGTCGCTGGAGGCTGGCCCTTATCAATATGCCTTGTTCAAGGGTGCACGCGATGCGTCGTCGCCCGAATCCTGGTATCTGCGCTCGGAAGATCCCAGTCCTCCCGCCGAGGTGCTCGATGCGCTGGGCATTACGATGCCCGCGCCTGGTACGCCGACGGCGACGCGACCCTATGTGGCGTATTACCGGCCTGAGGTATCGCTGTACACCGCCCTCCCTTCGATGGCGCTCAACTACGGCAGGGCGCTGATAGGCACGTTGCACGAGCGCGTGGGCGAAGAGGAACAGCTGCGCGATCTGTCGGGCGATGGTTTCGGCGCCAGCGGCGTGTGGGCACGCGTGATCGGTCAGGACGGGCAATGGGATGCGAAGAGCGGCGGCATCTATCGCGATGGTCCTTCGTTCGACGACAACATGGTCGCGGTGCAAGCTGGTCTGGATCTTTATCGCGATGAACACGACGACGGCGCACGCGACTTTGCCGGCGTACTCTCGTCGGTCGGCCACGGCCATGGTGGCGTGACCAACTACGACGACACCTCGGCGGGCAACGACCGCTTTGATTCCTATTCCATTGGCGGCTACTGGACGCGCTTTGGCGCGAAGGACTGGTACCTCGATGGCGTCGTTCAAGGCACCTGGTACGACGCCAAGTCATCGAACGAACAGCAGAGTCTTGCCACCCACGGATTTGGCACGACGCTGTCGCTGGAGGGCGGCTACCCGTTCACCTTTGCCAGCGGCTGGTCACTCGAACCGCAGAGCCAGGTGATCTACCAGTCGCTGCATCTCAATAGTGCGAACGATAGCTCGGCGCACGTGCAGTTCCGCGACGCCGATTCACTCGCCGCACGCCTGGGCGGGCGGGCGTCGCGTACCTGGGAGTGGGACCAGACGAGCAAGCCCCGCCTGCTGTCGGGGTGGTTCTTCGCCAACCTCTGGCATGAGTTCAAGTCCGATGCGGTCACCCTGTTCTCCTCGCAGACCGGCAATATCCCGTTCCATTCGGATCTGGGCGGCAGCTGGTGGGAGTTGGGCACCGGCCTGAGCGCGCAGTTGAGCAAGAGCGCGTCGCTGTATGCCACGATCAGCTATGACAAGGGTTTCAACGACGGCGTGAAGGCTGTCAACGGAAACCTGGGCATGCGCATTAACTGGTAGGCGCCTCCGCAGTGAAGCCGTTCAGGCCAGGCCTAAGTCGGCGCTAAGCAAACCGCCACTGCGCATCACCCCTGTGAAACGGAACTGTCAAATGGCGAACCCACGCTAGTGCACTGAATCCAGCCACTACTCGGGCCGCCATGTCTTCCTCTTTCCGTCGGCGCTATCACGCGTCGCAGCTTGTCTTGCGTCCTCTTTCCAGCGCAGTCGCGCTCGCCCTGCTTGCCAGCCTGTCGCTCAGCCTGCCCGCGCGTGCCGCCGATACCGATACGACGGCAGCCAGCACACCGGCGGACGCTTCGCCGTCCAAGCCCAGCGCCAATGCCTTGAGGGCACCGAAGGAACTGGAAGAAGTGGAAGTGCAGGGCTCTTCTGCGACCTCGGCCATCACCCAGGCGCCGACCCAGGCCGACCTCAACATCACCCAGCCGCAGTCGGTGATTGGGCTGGACTGGATCAGCAACCATGTGGCGCCCACGGCCGACTACGCCACGATCGCGGCGATCGCGCCGGGCGTGACCAATGTGAGCACGGCCGGCCCCGGCTTGGGCGAATCCAAGCAGATGACGCTGCGTGGCTTCAATGACAACTCCTTCAACGTCACCTACGACGGCATTCCGTTTGGCGACACCAACGACTTCAGCCATCACACCAGCAGCTACTTCCCGGCCAAGATGATCGGCCAGGTTCTCATTGATCGCGGCCCCGGCAGCGCCAGCACGATTGGCGAGGCGACGTTCGGCGGCACCGTGGCGCTGAGCTCGAAGGACCCGACCGATTCGTTCTCGTTCATTCCCACGCAAAGCTTCGGCAGCTACGACACCTCGCTGACCCGTCTGGAGCTCAACACGGGCAAGCTCGACGATCTCGGTGGCGGCAAGCTGATCGCCAGCGCGCAGTACAGCAGCACTGATACCGCCAAGACCGACGGCGACACCTCGCGCAAGACGGGCTATATCAAATATGTGCAGCCGATCGGCAGCAACACTGAGATCACCTTCCTCAGCAACTACAACTACATCCGCTTCAACAACCCGAACCTCAGCTCGCTGACGTTGCAGCAGATCGACCAGTTGGGCCGCAATTTCGGCCTCAACAACGATCCCACCAGCACCAATTGCGCCTGCTACAACTTCCAGACCAAGCAGACCGACCTGGAATACCTGGGCATCCACAGCCTGCTGTCGGACACCTGGTCGGTGGACAACAAGGTCTATACCTACGCCTACGACAACACCAGCCACGAGAGCCCCTACGTGGGCACCAAGGCATCGCCGACCAACATGGGCGGCTACGTGAAGATCAACAACTACCGCGCCTGGGGCGATGTGTTCCAGCTGGTGCACGCCGACGACCACGGCCAGTTCCGCACCGGCGGCTGGTACGAGTACACCAACAACGAGCGCAGCAGCATCGCCATCGACTACGGCCGCGACGGCGCCATCGATGTGAAGCCGGGCGCGTCGACGTTTGGCACGTTCAACAGCAAGGGCGTGTACAGCGGGCCGTACAAGTACACCATGAAGGACCAGCTGCACACCGGCCAGCTTTACGCCGAGTACGAGTGGTACGCGTACGACGGCCTGAGCATCACGCCGGGCGTGAAGTACTTCAACGTGAGCCGCGACATCGAGGCGCCGATCAACCAGACCAGCAAGACGCCGCTGTACTACAGCCAGAGCTGGGACAAGACGCTGGGTTACCTCACCGCCAACTATCTGTTGCGCGATGACTGGAGCATCTACGCCACCGCAGCGCAGGGCATGCTCACGCCCAACCTCAACGAGTTCTACGTGCCCAATCCGGCGCTCGACAACACCAAGCCCGAGCAGACGATGAACTACCAGTTCGGCACGGTCTACAAGACTGAGCGCTTCAATGCCGACGCCGATGTGTACTTCATCAACTTCAAGAACTACCAGTTCTCCACCACCGTGCCCGGTACCACCGATGCGGTCTACTACCTGGCCAAGGGCGCGTACATCAAGGGTATCGAAGGCGAGCTCACCTATTACGTAGGTTCGGGCACCAGCGTGTTTGCCAACGGTTCGCTGCAGGACGCGACGTTCAAGGGCTCCAAGCTCGATATCCCCAATGTGCCGGACCGCACGGCCGCGCTGGGCGTGATGTATGAGAACGACGGCTTCTTCGCCTCGCTGTACGACAAGTATTCCGGCAGCCAGAAGGCGTACAACTCCAGCTTCAATCCGGACGTGGCCTCCTCGGTGACCTCGACCATCGGCACCGGTGGCTACTGGCAGGCGGCGATGAGCGTGGGCTACGGCCAGAACCTCACCGGTTCGTGGATCAAGAGTTACAAGGTGCGCCTGCAGGTGGACAACTTGTTTGATGCGCACAAACTGGTGATCAACTCGGTGAGCGGCAACGTGGGGTCGTACTACGTGCTGCCGGGGCGCAGCTGGTTCGCCTCCGTGTCGCTGGCGCTGTGACGGGGGAGTTCACGATGAAGTTCAAGCACACCCTCCTTGCCCTGCTGTTGATCGCACCGTCCCTGTCCGCTGCCAAGGACACGCATGCCGACGTCTACCTGAGCACCGCCCAAGTCGACGCGGTGATGTCCGCTCTGCCCCCGCCGAGCGCGCCGGGCAGCGCGGAAGACCAGGCCGATCGCGATGCCACCGATCGCGCCTTCGCCGCGCGCTCTTCCTCTGATTTCGCCCAGGCGAAGCAGGAAGAGAAATTCAACGCATTCGACTTTGCCCCGGTGATCGGCGCGGATTTTCGTGCAGACAAGCTCCCTCACGTGGCCGCGCTGTTCAAGGAAGCCGAACACGAGACCAAGGAAGCCGTCGACCTCTCCAAGAACCACTGGAAGCGCGTGCGCCCCTGTCCGCCGGCGTCGGACTGCGCGATGCATCCCGAAGCGTTGGCGAAGAAGAGCTTCGGCTATCCCAGCGGTCATGCCAGCCGCGCCACGGTGGACGCCATCCTGCTCGCGCAACTGTTTCCGCAGGATGCCGATGCGTTGATGCAGCACGCCCGCGACATCGGCTGGCGCCGCGTGGTGAAGGGCGTGCACACGCTGCAGGACATCTACGCGGGCCGCGAATTCGGCCAGGCACTCGCCACCGACATGCTCGCTTCGCCTGCCTTGCAGCACGATCTCGCGGCCGCCCGCGAGGAATTGCGTGCGGCTGGCCTGGTGCCCACCGCTTCCAAGGCCCCCTAGTACCTGTCCGCGGGCTCCGCATGGCTCGCGGGCAGGTGCGATTGCCCAGGGATGGGCAGCTTTTCCCGGGACGGTAACAAAACGGAAAGACAATCGAACGCTGACCCGGCGGGCCCCATGGCCCGCCGTTCTCGTAGCCGAGGCATGCGATGCACATCATCCTGGTGGAAGACGATCTGGAATTGGGCGCGGCGATTCAGCGCGCACTTGAACGCCTGTCGTACGCGGTGACCTGGATCACCGATGGCGCGCAGGCCATCGGGGCGATGCAGGACCAGACGGCCGACCTGGTGCTGCTCGATCTGGGCCTGCCCGGCAAGGACGGCCTGGACATCCTCACCGAGGCACGCCGCAACGACATACGCACGCCTGTGCTCATCCTCACCGCGCGCGATGCCGTGCAGGCGCGCGTGCATGGCCTCGATGCCGGTGCGGACGACTACCTCACCAAGCCATTCCATCTCGATGAACTGGGCGCGCGCATCCGTTCGCTCACGCGCCGCATGCAAGGCCTGGCCGCCAATCGCATCGAAGCCGGCGCGCTGTGCCTGGATCTGGCCACCCTGGAAGTCACCTTCCGCGGCGACAGGGTGGATCTGACCCGCCGCGAAATGTCGCTGCTGCAGACCTTGATGGAACGCAGCGGCCGCGTCGTCCGCCGCGACACGCTGGAGAGTTCGCTCTACGGCAGCGAGCGCCAGGTGACCGACGGCGCGCTCGATGTGCTCGTGCATTCGCTGCGCCGCAAGCTGAGCTTCGACACGATCCAGAACGTGCGCGCATTTGGCTACATGATTCCGCGGGACCCGCGGTGAAGCCCACCAGCCTGCGCGGTCGCCTGCGCTGGATGATCATCGCGCTGTTGCTGCTGTTCCTGTTGCCGCTGGCGTTCTACAGCTTTCGCCGCACCAGCTCCGAAATGGCCGTGCTGTCCGATGCCCGCCTGGCCGAGGCGGCGCACACCATCGCCACGCTGATCCAGCAAGCCGGCGTCCAGACCTTTGCTGGCCATGAGGGCCTGCTGGTTCCCGTGCAGAAGAAAAGCGTGCTGGCTGCGCAGGGCGAAGTAGCCACGCACGAGTCGGAAGTGGGATTCCAGGTGTTCGACCGGCAAGGCAGGCTGGTGCTGGGCACGATCAACCTGATGACCTTGCCGGCCACCCCGGATGATCGCTCGGCCTACCACGACCTGAAAAAGCAGCACCACGTGTGGCGCGTGTTCAACTACGTCGATCCGAACAGCGCTTATGTGATCCGCGTCGCCGACCGTTACGACAGTCGCGAAGACATCGTGCACACGCTGTGGCTCGATCACGGCCTGCCCTTCCTGTTCGGGCTGCCCGTGCTGGCGCTGCTGGTCGGTTGGGCGGTGGGTCGCGGACTGCGTCCACTGGCCAGCCTCACCACGGCCTTGTCCGAGCGCGAGCCCGGCAGCCGCGCACGCATCGTGTTGCCTGACGCACCGCGCGAACTTCGTCCGGTGCTCAACGCCCTCAACGAGCAGCTCGACCGCCAGGAAGACGCGCTGGAACGCGAGCGCCGCTTCAGCGCCGACGTGGCGCATGAGCTGCGCACACCGCTGGCCTCGATCCAGCTCAACCTGGAAAGCGCCATGGAGACCGTCGATCCCGACGAGATCCAGGACAGTCTCGCCGGCGCCCACGGCAGCGTCGTCACGCTAGGCCGCCGCATCGAACAGCTGCTTGCGCTGGCCAAGCTGGAGGCGGGTGCGGCATCCAGCCCGTTCGAGGCAGTGGACCTGGTCGACCTTGCCGGTGGGGTGGTCCAGGAACTCACGCCCGGCCTGCAGCGCCGTGGCGTTGAATTGGGTTTCGTGCTGCATGACAGCCGCGTGGTCGTGCAAGGCTATGCGCCCGCCCTGGTGGCCTTGCTGCGTAATCTGCTGGAGAACTCGCTGCGCTATGTACCCGCCGGCGGTCGCATCCAGCTTGCGGTAGTGCAGAACCAGCAGGAAGCCACGCTGGAAGTCATCGACAACGGGCCCGGCATCCCGCTCGAGCGACGCCATGCCGTGTTCGCCCGCTTCCATCGCGAAGCCGGCAGCCGCGGCGAAGGCTATGGCCTGGGCCTTTCCATCGTGGCCCGGGCCGCCAGCCTGCACCGCGCCACCATCGAATTGCTCGACTCGCCGTTTGGCCGCGGGTTGCGCGTGCGGGTTTCCATTCCTTTGCTGTGTCCTTGAGCAGCGCGCCAAACGCGCTGTAAGAGCCCGACTAAGCGACCACTAAGCGTGGCTTGACGAATTTCTAGCGATAAGCACAACGGCAGGCAACCGAATCGTGGGCGCCATCGGAATCGCAGGATATTTCAGTAGTCATTAAGCCCCGCAGCCCGAGCATCGACTCCAGTTCAACGGAGGTGTGCCATGAAGAAGTTCGCACTTGCTCAACGCGTAGTGCTTGGCCTGGCGGTGGCGTCCACCGCGATGGTGCCGATGGCTGCATCCGCGCGCGATGGCTGGGGGCACGACAACGGCTATCGCGGGGGCCACGATCGAGGCAACTGGAACCATGATCGAGGCGGCTGGGGCCGCGATCGCGGCGACTGGCATCACGATCGCGGATACCACGGCGGTCACGGCAATGCCGGCAACTGGATCGCGGGCGCCATTGTCGCCGCGACGGTAGCCGGCATCGTGACGCAGGCGGTGGCGCCTGCCCCGACGTACTATCAACCCGCGCCGACGTATTACCAGCAGGCGCCCGTGGTTTACCGCCAGCCTGCCACCGTGGTGTATGAGCAGCCGCAGGAAGGGCAGGTCATCTATGAGCAGCCCAGCGACGGCTACCAGCAGGGCTATCAGCAGGGCTACCAGGACGGGTATTGAGCCCTGAGCTCACGCAGCGACGTTCGAAGAGAGCCCGGCACCCGCCGGGCTCTCTTGCTTTGGCCAGGGCGAACGATACGGCCGATCAGCGCGCGTGACTCTTCTCAAGCAGATCCGCCAGCACGTCGGCGATATCGTGCTGCCGAAACGGCTTGGACAGGCGCGGCAGCTCGGCGACGGTGTCGTCGTTGAGCGACGCGAAGCCGGTAATCATCAACACTGGCAGCGCCGGTCGCAGTTGCACGGCTTCGCTCGCCAGCTGCGTGCCGGACATGCCGGGCATCGCATAATCGGTCACCAGCACGGCCACATCGAGGCCTGCACGCAACAGCGCCAGTGCCTCATGGCCGGACGACGCCTGCCGCACCACGTAGCCTGCATCGCTCAGCATGTCGGCCGTGCCGGAACGCACCAGTTCCTCGTCATCGACGAGCAGGACGTGCGCACCCTGTCCGCGGCGCAGCAGCGATGTCACCGCGGGTGGCGCCGCCTGCTCGTCCACGCCCTGGGTGGATGCGGGCAGCCACAAGGTGGCTGTGGTTCCGCGTCCCGGCGTGCTGGCGAGCGCGAAGTCGCCACCCGATTGGGCGGCCAGGCCATGCACCATCGACAGGCCAAGGCCGGTGCCCTGCCCCTTCGCCTTGGTGGTGAAGAACGGCTCGACGGCGCGCTTGAGCGTGTCCTCATCCATGCCTGCGCCCGTATCGGACACTGAGACGCGGATATAGCGCCCCTCGGCGAGCTTCGCGTGCTGCACGACGTGGTCCAGGTCGACGCTGACGGTGAGCGCGCCACCATCGACCATGGCATCGCGCGCATTCACAGCAAGATTCAACAGCGCCAGCTCGAACTGGTTGGGATCCATGATGGCCAACGGCAGCCCGGCCACGCATTCGATCTTCAACAGCACCTGCGGCCCCAGCGAACGGACCAGCAGATCCTCCATGCCGTTCACCAGCTGGCGCAGATTGACCGGTCGCGCCTGCAGATGTTGTCGACGCGCAAACGCCAGCAGGCGCTGCACCAGGGTGCGCGCGCGCTCGGCGGCCTGCAGCCCCGCGCCGGTGAGGCGGCGGGTGCGTTCGTCGTCCTCATGGATGTGCGCCACCATGTCCAACGCACCCACGATGGGCGTGAGCAGATTGTTGAAGTCGTGCGCCACGCCGCCGGTGAGCTGGCCGATGGTTTCCAGTTTCTGCATCTCGTGCACATGCGCCAGCGCCGCTTCGCGTTGGGCCACCGCCTGCGCCACGCGCTCGGCGAGTTCGCGATTGAGCAGCAGCAGTTCGTCTTCGGCACGCTTGCGGGCGCTGACGTCCTTGAACAGCACGGCCACCTGGCGGCGCTCGGGCGGCTCGATGCGGAAGGCGGCGAGTTCGAGGTAGCGGCCGGTCGCCTCCAGCTCGCGCTCGAAGCGCACGGCTTCGCCAGTGAGCAGCACACGGCGATAGATCTCCACCCATGCCCCGGCCTCATCGGGCACCATGTCGCGCACCTTTTTGCCGACGATGTTGGGAATGCCCGTGTTCACGCTGTATGCGGGGTTGGCCTCAATGTGCACGTAGTCGCTCAACGGTCCATGTGGTCCGTCCAGGAACTCGATGACGCAGAAGCCTTCGTCGATCTCGTTGAACAGTGTCTGGTACTTCGCTTCGCTCAGCGCGAGTTTCTGTTCCGCGCGACGGCGCTCTTCCAGATCGATGAGCACGCCAGGAAACGAAGCGGCCTTGCCGTCGCCACCCTGGTCGACGCGACCATTGGCTTCGACCCAGTAGTAGTTGCCGTCGGCACGGCGCACGCGATATTGGTGCGCATACGGACCGCCGTGCTCGATCGCCTCGGCAATCGCCCGTTCCAGGCGCGGCCGGTCGTCGGGATGGACGGTGGCGAGGACCTGCGCAAGGCTCAGCCCGACGCGCCCCAGTGCAGGATCAAGTCCAAAACTGACCGCGAACTTTTCGTCGACGGTGAGGCGATCATGCGGCAGATCCCACATCCAGGTGCCGATGATCGCGCCAGCCGACAGCGCCAACTGCACGCGGTCGGCATCCTGTCGCTGGCGGGCTTCGGACTCGCGCAACAAGGTCTCGGCGCGTGCGCGTTCGGAGGCCGACCAGGTGCGCTCTGCAACCGAGCGCGCAAACTGCGCATCGTCATCATTCCAGTGGCGCGAAGCCGGATAGGTGACGTGAAAGGCGCCCACGGCGATGTGGTTGCGCGATACGGGAATGTCGAGCCGACAAGGATCGGCCGCCATGTCATCGCCACCCAAGTCTGCGTAACTGACGGCTTCCACCGGCAATTCGCGTTGCAGCAATTCAACTGCCACGGCTTTGGCGCCGTCCGCATCGGCGATCTGGCGCAAGGAGTCTTCCAGCTGCAGCAAGGATGCCTGCCGCCGCGCGCTCACTACCCGGCCGGTGGTCTCCGAGACGATGCACAACACGCCGCCGACCGAGCCGTCCGCTTCGGGCACCGCGGAATAGGAGACATCGAAGTACACCGTTTCACCGTAACCGTGGCGTTCGATATAGAACGGGCGATCGTTCGCCGTGAAGGTACGGCCGGTCGTGCGCACGCCTGTCAGCAAAGGCTCGAGATCGTCCCAAAGCTCCGCCCAGTTTTCCGCACCTGGGCGACCCAATGCGCGCGGGTGCTTGTCGCCGATAGTGGGCGCATACGCATCGTTGTAGAGCGCGACGAACTGCGGCCCCCAGAACAACACGATCTGCGCCTGCGCTGCCAGCAGCATGCCGACCGTGGTGCGCAGGCTCGGGGACCAGGTGTTGGACAAACCCAGCGGCGATTGCGACCAGTCAAGATCCCGCATGGCGGCCCCCAAGCTGCCTGGGCTTGAGGGAGCAAATTCCATCTGCGTGCTGCCGACAACGGGTTCGAGCATAGGACACTTCACTCGGGCCTGTAGTAGAAGAACTGGCGTGCCGCGGCGGGCTTGGAACTTAGTGAAGCCCCATGGCCGCCACCGAGCTCAGGGTTTGCCCAGTCTCATATCGCGTGGAGCGTGTAGGCGCTGACAAAAAAGCCCATTGCTCTACGCAACACCTGCCGCTCACGGCAGGCTGATGATGGCCTTGAGGCCACCCCCTTCCCGGTTGCACAACCGCAGCTGACCGCCGATCGAAGCGATGAGCTGTGCGGCAATGGCCAACCCCAGCCCCGCGCCGCCGGTGTCACGATTGCGTGACGATTCCAGGCGATAGAACGGCTGCAGCACCTGCTCCAATTCGTGCTCGGGAATGCCGGGGCCGTGATCGGCAATGATGACGCTGAATCCACCCGATCCGTCGTCCTGCACCGCGACCTCCGCCGCACCGCCGTACTTGATCGCGTTATCGATCAGGTTGGCCAGCACGCGACGCAAGGCCTGCGGGCGAACGGTGGCGGTGGCAGCCACCTGACCGGTCATCGATACCGGCCGCCCCACATCCTGATAGTCGAACACCAGACTCTCGACGAAGGCGCCCAGGTCCATTCGTACCGGTGTTTCCGAGCCGCCGTGCGCACTGCGCGCATAGGCCACGCCTTCGCGCACCAGATGCTCGAGCTCCTTCAGATCCTCGACAATGCGCTGCTGTTCTGGCGACTCGTCCAACGCTTCCACGCGCAAACGCATGCGGGTGATCGGCGTCTGCAGGTCGTGCGAGATGGCAGCGAGGATGTGCAGGCGCTCTTGCAGATGGCGCGCAATGCGGTCCTGCATGGTGTTGAACGCCTTGGCCGCACGCGCCACTTCGACCGGTCCTTCCTGCGACATGCGCGGGCCGTCAGCGGTGGGCGTCATGGCATCGGCGGCGGCCGCAAGCGTGCTCAGCGGACGCGTGGCAAACCGTACCGCCAGCCACGTGCAGATCAACAGCAGGATCACCTGCAGGATGAAAACGAACGGCAGCCAGCTGGCGACCGGCTTCATGTAAGGCGTGATTTGCAGCGTCAGCGGCGAGCCGTCGTGCAGGGTGAAGTGGACCTGATACCGTTCAGGCGCCGTCGAAATGGTATTGCCGTATACGCGGAAGTCGGGCCCGACCTCCTTGGCGATCATGCTGGTCACGTACGCGGAGCGCTGGTTGGAGAGATGATTGCCGGGCTCGCCTGGACCGAGGATGTAGAAGTAGTTGTCGCGCTCCAGGCGGTTGAGCCAGCGCGGGCGCTCCGCCGCCGGCAGCCGGTCGATCACCGCCACCGAGGTGCCCACGTCGTGTTCCAACGTGTTGAACATCACCGCGGTCGCGCTCTGCATCCGCTCCATATAGAGCAGCGCGAACGACAGGCCCTGCGCCAGCATCAAGCCCGCGAAGATGATCAGGTAGAGCCGCGACGCCATGCTGCGCGGCAGCCAGCGACGCGGCTCGATAACGGTTGCGGCGTTCATGGTTCCTGACCGTTGAGGATCACCGGCATCGAGAACACATAGCCCTCGCTGCGCACGGTCTTGATATAGGTCTGGTCGCGGGCGCCGTCCTGCAGACGTTGGCGCAGGCGGCTCACCAGCAGATCGATCGAACGATCGAACAGCTCCGCGTCCCTGCCCTGGGTGAGGTTGAGCAGCTGGTCGCGCGACAACACGCGTTGCGGATGATCGAGAAACACGCGCAGCAGGCGAAATTCCGCGCCGCTCAGCGACACCACCGTGCCGTCCTCATCAAGCAGATGGCGCGCCGTGGTATCCAGGCGCCAACGTCCGAACGCAATGCTGTCGCTGCTCTCGGTCACGCGCAGGTTGGGTGGCAGCATGCGCGTGCGGCGTATCACCGCCTTGATGCGCGCCAGTAGCTCACGCGGCGAGAATGGCTTGGTGACGTAATCGTCCGCACCCATTTCCAGACCGATGATGCGATCGGTCTCGTCGTCACGCGCCGTGAGCAGCACCACCGGCACATGCTTGTGCTTGCCGCCGCGCAGGGTGCGGCACAGCACCAGGCCATCGTCGCCGGGCATCATGATGTCGAGCACGACCAGGTCGAACGCCGAGGTATCCAGCTGCGCGAACATCTCGCGGCCGTCGGCGGCGCCGGTGGCGCGCAAGCCGTTCTTGCGCAGGTAATCCACGATGCCGGTGCGGATGCCGTGGTCGTCATCGACGACCAGGACCTGGTCGATGTGTTCCATGCTGTCTCCCATGATCTGATGCCGTATCGCCTGCCTTACGCCTTGCCGAGCAGCTGGCGGATACGTTCCTCGGTACGATCGTAGTCGCCTTCGCCCACGTGGCGATAGACCACGTGGCCCTCGCGGTCGATCAGATAGATCGCCGGCCAGTAGCGATTGCCCCAGGCGTTCCAGATCCGGTAGTCGTTGTCCATCGCCACCGGATATTTGATGTCGAGCGCGCCGATGGCGTCCTTGAGTGCGTGGGCATCGCGCTCCTCGTCGTACTCGGGGGTATGCACGCCGACCACCACCAGGCCGTCAACCGCGTAACGGTCGTAGAGCGCCTTGGTATGCGGCAGCACATGCACGCAGTTGATGCATTCACGCGTCCAGAACTCCACCAGCACCACCTTGCCGCGCAGCGACTGCATGGTCAGCGGCGGCGAGTTGAACCATTGATTGGCGCCGGCAAAATCGGGGGCCACCGCCTGGGTGGTGGGGGTCTGTGCATTGGCGATGCTCGACGCACCGGGCCAGGCGGCGACCAGGGCTGCGCCGAAAGCCGCGGCAGCAAGGGCATAACGCAGAAGTTTCATGGATGGGGTTCTCCTCAGGACATCAGGGACGGCGCACGCGCCAGGGTGATGTGTATGAGAACAGCCCGGTTTGTATCGGGGATGTCGTGCGCACCGGCTTTTTGTATCGCTTTGTATCTGCCCTGCCAGCCCGCATGGGGCCTGGCGGGCGCCGGTTTGTATCCGAATGTATCGGCGGGGCGCCGTTACACATTTCGATGCTGTTCGACCAGGAGCGCGACACATCGCGGATACGCGGCGACGGTTTCATGGCCACACCGGCTGATCGACAGCCAAGCCAACCAAACCAAGCCAAGGAAAACCTCCCATGTCAGACCGCACCGTTCTCTACACCGGCAAGACCACCACCACCGGCGGCCGCGATGGCCAGTCGCACAGCAGCGACGGCCAGCTCGACATCAAGTTGTCGCCCCCGGGTTCCGGCAAGGCCGGCACGAATCCGGAGCAGCTGTTTGGCGCAGGCTGGTCGGCCTGCTTCATCGGCGCCATGGGTCTTGCCGCTCGCGCCAACAAGATCGCCCTGCCGGCAGACACCCGCGTGTCCACTGAAGTGGACCTGGTGCAGGGCAGCGACGGTTATGCGCTGCAGGCGCGTCTCAACGTGTCCCTGCCGGGCGTCGACCGCGACGTCACGCAGCAGCTGATCGACGCCGCCCACCAGACCTGCCCGTACTCCAAGGCGACGCGCGGAAACATCGACGTCGTGATCACGCTCGTCTGAGCCATCCCAGCCATCGAACCCAAGGAAATCCTCCGATGAATCGCACACGTGCCACGCTCGCCGCCACCTTCGCCCTCAGCCTCGCCGCATTCGCCGCGAGCGGCCACGCCGAAGACGCCAAGAAGCCGATGGAAAAGTGCTACGGCGTCGCCCTTGCCGGCAAGAACGATTGCGCAGCCGGTCCCGGCACCAGCTGCGCCGGCACCTCCAAGGCGGACTTTCAGGGCAATGCCTGGGTACTGGTCGACAAAGGCACCTGCACCACCATCAAGACGCCCAAAGGGCATGGCACGCTCGAGGCCAAGTCGTGATCAGTACGCAGATCGTCGCGCAGTCGCCGAGGACGCTGACCGCCCGACGCCACTCGTCTCTGCTGCCCGACGCACTGCTCTTGCTGGTGGCGCGTCTGGGCATTGCGGCGGTGTTCTTCCAGTCGGGACGCACGAAGGTCGAAGGTTTCCTCTCGATCAAGCCCTCGACGTACGACTTGTTCGCATCGGAATACCGCCTGCCGCTGATTCCATCCGACTGGGCCGCCCGCCTGGCGACGGGTGCGGAACATCTGTTCCCGCTGCTGCTGGTGCTGGGTTTGTCCACGCGGATCTCCGCACTGGCGCTGCTGGGCATGACCACGGTGATCGAGATTTTCGTATACCCGGACGCATGGCCGACGCATCTGAGCTGGGCGGCGCTGCTGCTGCCGCTGGCCGTGTGCGGTGGTGGCACGTGGTCGCTCGACCAGCTCTTGCGCCAGCGCCGCACGCCGCACTGAACACGACGACCTCAACCACGACTTTTCATCCCTGATTACCGAAAGGACACACCCATGCGTACCCTGCTGAGCCTCACCATCGCCTTGATGGCATCGATGGGCCCTGCCCTCGCCGACGAGGCGCCCAAAGCCGCACCCACGCCGACCTCCGTCCCCGTTGGCGTCAAGAACATCGTGATCGTGCCCGGCGCCTTCGTCGACGGCTCCGGCTGGCGCGTCGTGCACGACATCCTGATCCACAAGGGCTACCACGTCACCGTCGAGCAGCCGCGCATCGAAACGCTGGCCGACGATATCGACCTGACCCGCGAGCTGATCCGCCAACAGGACGGTCCCGTTGTTCTGGTCGGCCACAGCTATGGCGGCGCCGTCATCACCATGGCCGGCAATCGCGACAAGGTGAAGGCCCTGGTCTATGTGGCCGGCGTGCAGCCGAGCGAAGGCGAGAGCCTGAGCCAGTTGGTCGGCTCGATGCCGTCGCCGAGCAACGACATCGTCGCCACTCGGGATGGCCACCTGTATGTGGAGCCGTCGAAATTCGCTGCCGATTTCGCCGCCGACCTCACCCCAAACCGCACCAACTTCTTCGCCGTGTCGCAGGCACAGGCCACCTCAGCCGCGTTCAACGCCACGGTGTCTGCGGCCGCGTGGCACAGCAAGCCCAGCTGGGCCGTGCTCACCACCGAAGACCATGCACTCAGCCCCGACCTGCAGCGCTGGATGTACCAGCGTGCCGGCTCCAAGGTCACCGAAATCAAGGCCAGCCACCTCGTCTACATCTCGCAGCCCGAAGCGGTGGCGAAGGTGATCGAGGAAGCCGCCACCAGTGTGCATTGAGCACATCCCGTCCCGTCCCATCGAACTTCATCCATCAAGGAATCTGAGCATGACTACCGCCTCCATCAAGCGCACCAGCTTCGCCTCCGCCGCCGCGCTCGTCGCCCTCGCCGTCGCCTCGATCGCCTCGCCCGTGCGTGCGGCCGATCAGTCCGGCGCCAAAGAAGAGCCCGTGCGTTGCTACGGCGTCAACACCTGCAAGGGCACCAGCCTGTGCGCCACCGCCAAGAACGATTGCAAGGGCCTCAACACCTGCAAGGGCCAGGGCGTCGTTGTGAAGACCAAGAGCGCCTGCGTCGCCGAAGGCGGCACGCTTACCGAACCGAAGTAAGTCGCTTGCGGGGCTCTGCATGGTGCAAGCCCCGCTTTCTCCTCTTAAGGACCCTGCCATGTTCATGCCACCTCCAAGCTTTGCTGGTTTCGGCCTCGGCCTGCGCAAGGAGCATTACCGCGACTTTCTCGAGACCAAGGTGCCGGTCGATTTCGTCGAGGTGATCTCCGAGAACTTCATGGTGGATGGCGGCCAGCCGCGTCACATCCTGCGCCAGGTGCGCGAGCGTCATCCGGTGGCCTTGCATGGTGTGTCGATGTCGATTGGTTCGGCCGACGGTCTCGACCATGATTACCTGCGCCGACTGCGTGCGCTCGTCGACGAGATCCAGCCACTGTTCGTGTCCGATCACCTGAGCTGGTCACGCGTGGCGGGCTTCAACTCCCACGACCTGCTGCCGCTTCCGTATACCAACGAAGCGCTCGATCTGGTCTGCCGACATATCGACATGGCTCAGGAGGCACTGGGGTGCTCGATGCTGTTCGAGAACCCCTCCAGTTACGTGGCCTTTGCCGAGAGCGACATGACCGAGTGGGAGTTCCTTGCGGCGATGTCGCGTCGCACCGGCTGCGGGCTGCTGCTGGACGTGAACAATGTCTATGTGAGCTCGCGCAACCACGGCCTTGATCCGTACGCCTTCCTGCGCGGCCTGCCTGCCGAGCGCGTGCGCCAGATCCATCTGGCAGGCCACACCGAAGTCACTGATCTGCTGATCGACACGCACGACCAACCCGTATGCGACGACGTGTGGTCGCTCTATGCCGAGGCCATGTCGCTGCTCGGACCAGTCGCCAGCATGATCGAGCGCGACGATGCCATTCCGCCCCTGGCCGAACTGCTGGACGAACTGGCGATCGCACGTTGCATCAGCGAGCGCGCCCGGGACCTGCGGGAGGCCGCATGACGCTCGCAGAGCTGCAGCGCGATTTTCGCGACTGGCTGACCCGGGCTTCGCCCGACGCCGCGCGGCGCGTCGATCCCCGCGCGGGGATGGGCATGACGGTCTACCAGAACAATTACCGCGCCCAGCTGGTGAGCGTGCTGGAAGCGAGCTATCCGCTGCTGCACGCCTGGCTGGGTTCGACGCTGTTTCTTGAAGCGGCCATCCGCCATATCGACAGCCGACCGCCGCATGGCTGGACGCTCGATGCGTATGGCGCTGATTTCGACGACACGCTGCGCGGCATGCTGCCGGACAATCCCGACGTGCACGAGCTCGCGTGGATCGAATGGTCCTTGTCCGAGTCCTTCGTGGCGCCGGATGCAACGCCGCTGTGCAGCGATCAGCTGGCCGACGTCGATTGGGATACGGCACGCCTCCAACTCGCGCCGAGCCTGCGCCAGCGATCGGTGACGACGAATGCGCCGGACCTGTGGTCTACGTTGCAACAGGCCGCCGAAGTACCGGAAAGCGAAATGCTCGCGGTGCCTGGCGGAGTTGTGACGTGGCGGCAGGGTTATACCTGCCAGCTGAAGCAGATCGACGCGGTGGAACACGACGCCCTGCTCTTGCTGCGCGACGATCCACGTTTCAGCGCGCTCTGCGATGCCCTGGTGGCGCGCCTCGGCGAAGACGCAGGCATCGCCCGGGCCGGCGAACTGCTGGCCAGCTGGATCGCGGCGGGCATCGTCACCGGCGTCAGCTGAAAAGCGGACGGCGGCAGCGCGAGCCATAGTGGCGCACGACAGTCGGTTTCTGGCATATCTTAGGGCGCGCGCCATTGCCGGCGCGGATAAGCTGATCGTGGTTCTTCCTCCAAGGAGCTGCCCGATGCCCGCCGTATTTCGTCACTTCGCGATCAACGCCGACGATGTGGGACGCGCCAGGGGTTTCTACGAGCGCGTGTTTGGCTGGTCGTTCACGCCCTGGGGGCCGCCCGGCTTCTACCAGATCAAAAACGCCGGACAAGGACTGCTCGGCGCACTGCAGGAACGGCGCGACATCGTTCCCGGCGTACGCATGGCGGGCTACGAAGCGAGTTTCGGCGTGGCGGATCTGAAGGCCACCATCGCCGCCATCGAAGCCAGCGGCGGCAAGATCCTGATGCAGCCCTACCGCATCGACGGCGTCGGCGAGCTGATCTATTTCGAAGACACGGAAGGCAACTTTGTCGGCGCGATGCAATACGAGCCGGGCGTGTTCGATTGAATGACGAGGGCGAGAACCAGGACGTCCGCACGCTCGCGCTGAGCTTTCACGCGGGCACGTTGCTGGCCGAGCACCAGCATCGCTGGGGCCAGCTGGTGTTCGCAGCCTCTGGCGTCATGCAGGTCATCACCGATACGGCGGCGTGGTTTATCCCCGGCACGCGGGCCATCTGGCTGCCAGCCGGCATCAGGCACAGCATCAGGATGCAGGGTGAAGTCAGCCTGCGCACGCTCTACATCCGTCCCTCGCGCGCGACGCCCTTGCCAGGCCAGCCCGCCGTGCTTGAAGTCGTGCCGCTGCTGCGCGAGTTGATCCTGCATGTCGTTGGGATCGGCATGCTCACGCCGGAGCAGCCGCAACACGATCGCCTGGCGGGCCTGCTGGTTGACCTGCTGTGCCAGGCGCGTAGCGAAGACCTGATGTTGCCCCTGCCGCAGAGCAGACGCGCAGCGAAGTTGGCAGAGATACTTCTTTGTGCGCCTGGCGATGAGCGCGACCTGCCAGCGCTGTCCAACGAGGCAGGCGCCAGCTTGCGCACCCTGCAACGACTGTTTCCACAGGAGACCGGACTGACCATCGAAGCCTGGCGACAAAAGGCTCGCATGATCCACGCCGTCACGATGCTCTCCACCGGCGCCAGCGTGGCGCAAACCGCGCTCGATTGCGGCTATCTCAGCCTCGCTGCATTCAGCAGCGCGTTCCGCAGGCAGTTTGGCGCATCACCGGGGCGTTATCGATTGCGGCAACGTCGGTGATGCGCCATGGACAGCCCTGAGGCGACTGAAGCTGGATCGACTAGTGGCTCATCAAGATGTCGGCGATCACGCCGGAGGTAACTGCTACCAACAGGAATTCGCCATTGTCGCTACGAACCCAGTGGTAGCCGCGTGGCGGCTCGCGCAGATGCTCCGAGCGCCAGTCCGAAACCACGTAGCGGTCGTCGCGATACTCGCGCGGAACGGCGCCGCCCTTCTTGTACCAGCCTTCTTTCGCACCACGGTCATGCATCACGGCATTTTCCTGATGATGCTCATCGCCGGGGGGATGCTCGTGCTCCTGGGCCATCACTGCGTTGGAGAGGAGAAGCGCGGCGGCCATCGCTGCGGCTAGTGTCGTTTTCATGAGTTGCGTCCTTATTCAATGTCACATTTTCTTGCGAATCGAAGTGTCTTGCGCCAACGGCAGAGTCGCCGCGCAACACACTTACTTTCATCAAGTCACGAACGTGTGACATTGGTGTAGCGCCTACCGCTGCCATTCATCGGCGAGACCGGCCTGATGCATCCTGCAGTTGGGATGCTCGCGAACCCACGAGGACGCACAGGGTCCGTTTGGATCATCAGTCAATGCGCACTTCTCCGCGTGATGACCACGCCCAGGCAGCACAACGGATGCACGACCGCGCAGGTGGCCGGCCCGCTCGCGACGTCATCACGCAGACGGCGTCGCTTCATCGGCGTCGTGCGCAAGCGGCGCCAGGAAATCCGCCACCGGCTCAAGCACGAGTTCCGGCAGGCTTTCAGCAATGCAATCCCGCAGTCGCTGCCACGCTTGCGGATCGACCGACGCGCGCGCCAACCCTTCGGCCTTGGCTTCCGCCGATGGCCATTGCGTATAGCTGTACCAAAGTCGATCCGGTCCCCGGTGCAGGCGCGAACCCAGCGAGCCACGTTCGCTACGCAGCAACTGGGTGATCCTCGACCAGGCTTCGACGAAGGTCGCTTCGGAGCCGGGATGCAAGCGCCAGCGGTAGATGGCGCAAAACGGAGGTGCGGCACTGCTCATGGCGTTCCTTTCGGCAACCGGGGTTGGGATGGTCAACGAGCCGAGGCAAACGTTCCGATGGACGGGCCGGGCCTGCGCACCTGACGTTACCGCGCCCCTTGCCGCGCTGACAAACCCCCAATGAGCTCCAAACCCAACGTCAAGCGGCCGAGCCCCGCCTCCGGCGCTTTGTGTCATGATTTCCCGGTGGCAGGAGTAACGTGACTGCAGGACGCAACGGACGTTCCAACCGTCATGAACTCCGTCGGGACCAGGTCGGCAGATCTGCGTTCCGGCAAGGGAGCCGAGCGTGCTGCTGCGGATCAACCTGATACTGCTCGTCGCCTTCGCGCTCGGCATGATCGCGATCTCCCTGGTGGTGACCTCCACCCTGCAGCAAAACGCGACGCGCGAAGTGCTGGCGCAGGCCGGCCTGATGATGGACAGCGCGGCGGCGATCCGCTACTACACCGAAACCGAGATCGTCCCACTGCTGGACGACAAGATGGCCAGCGCGTTTCGCCCGCAGAGCGTGCCGTTCTATGCGGCGACGCAGAACTTCCTCACGCTGCACAAAACACACCCCGACTACGCCTATAAGGAAGCCACGCTCAATCCGACCAATCCACGCGATCGCGCGACGGACTGGGAGGCCGACATCGTGCAGCGCTTCCGCAACGACAGCAGCGCCCGGGAGATGAGCGGGACACGCGATACCCCGATGGGGCGGACGCTTTACCTGGCGCGCCCGATCCGTGTCGATGCCGGCTGCCTGGGTTGCCACAGCCTGCCCTCGGCAGCGCCCGCAACCATGCTCGCGCGCTACGGCAGCGACAACGGCTTTGGCTGGCAAGCGAACGAAGTGGTCGGCGCGCAGATCGTCTCGGTGCCATTCGCCAGCGCCGAAGCCAGCGCCGGGCGCGTTCGTCGCGACGTGCTCAGTGCCATCGCCGCGATGCTGGTCATCGTGCTCATGGTCGTCAATGCGTCGCTCTACGTGCTGGTGATCCGCCCGGTGCGGCGCATCGCGCGAATAGCCGACCAGGTGAGCCTGGGCGATGACTCAGCTCCCGATTTTCCGAGCGGCGGCGGTTCTGAAGTGGCCGCGTTGTCGGCGGCCTTCAACCGCATGCGCAAGAGCCTGGACAAGGCAATGAAACTGCTGGGCCGCTGACCATGGCACACGACGTGTTCGTCAGCTATTCGCAGCCGGATCGACAAGTGGCGTTCGCGCTGGTGCAGCGCCTGGAGGCGCGCGGCATGCGCGTATGGATCGCACCGCGCGACATCTCCCCAGCAGCAGACTGGGCCGCCGAAATCATCGATGCGATCACCAGTGCACGACTGATGTTGCTGATCTTCTCCGCCAGCAGCAACGATTCGGGTCAGGTGCGGCGCGAGGTCGAGCGGGCCGTGCACAAGCAATTGCCGATCCTTCCGTTTCGGCTGGAGAACGTACTGCCATCCAAGAGCCTGGAGTACTTCCTCAGCACCCAGCACTGGATGGATGCCTTCCCGCCACCGCTAGAGCCGCATATCGATCGTCTATGCGATTACCTCGACAACGCGCTCGGCAGAGTCGACACCATCGACTCCATCACCGAACAGCAGCCAGGTCGGAACACTGCGCATACGGGCACCACGCATCCAACCGCCAGCGTCGACGCGGCGCATCTGCGCCTGCTTGAAATGGAACTGGCCAGGCACATCGGCCCCGTGGCCGGACATCTGGTACGTCGGGCCACGCTGGGCGGCTGCGATCTGGAGACGCTCGCCCGACGCCTCGCACCAGAGATCGATGGCGAGGTCGAACGTCGGCGCTTTCTTGAAGCGTGCTGGCGAATTGGCAAGGGACACTAGAAGGCGCGTCGATCGTGCATGGGTGCCCTCCATGCCGATTCGCCCTCACGAAACAGCACTCATCACCGAAGACAGTACGTGCCATCCGCTCGCGTCATGCGCCATCACCGCCGTATACCAGCCGGCGCAAAGGGGACCGCAGTAGTAGCTATAGGCCACGTCGTAATTGCCATCCTGACGACGAACCGGAAGGCCGACGGCAAAGCGTATGGCCATGGAACCGTTCGCCGCCCCCTGTGTCCAGGTGCTTCCCGGAAAGGCTTCGATATGGTCCTTCCGGAGGTCGGCGAGGTTTTCTGGTGGCAGGTCCACTTGCCCTCCGGTGTCCGGGGAGGGAATGCTCACGAAATAACGCGTCTTCGGCGCAGCAGTGTTCCTGGGACGATCCGCATTCACCTGATATCGCAGGATGACTTCCGCCAACTGCTTCAAGTCAGGCGCGGGATGTTTCCTGGCCAGCGCCAATGCATCCGTCTTCTGACGGATGCTGGCCACCAGTGAATGGAGATCTTCCTTGGCAACGCAATCCGTCGCGGGCGGCGCTTCAAGGCATGCAAGAGCGGTGGACTCGTTGACTCGCGCCACGAAGTGCTTCGTGGTCTGGGAATCGAGCGACGCGTCGATCTGGATCACCCACTCGCGAGCCGCCGGGTCAAAATTAATGCCCGGCACGGCAAAGTCATGGCTACCCGTCACGCGGCCCGCCAGCATCACCGCGATGTTGCTGGCGGCCTGGCCATCGATCAGCGGTTCGGGCTTTGCGTCGGCCGCCAGCACCAACGGGCTCGCCAGCCATCCGATCAAAGAAGCCGACGAATATCCCTAAGCGATCATGCAACGTCATGATCCATCCTCCCATGGTGACAACCGCCCGGCTTCGGCATGGCCTCGGGGTCCACTCGAGACAAAACGAAGCTCTCGACGTCAGGAAACGGAAATTGAGCGCTGGATGCGATCGCTATCTCCAAGTGCTCTTCGGTCTGAGGGTCTTCAAACTCCAACTGATCCACCGTCACCGTACGCATGGCATTCCTTAACGCTCAAATGGGCATGAACTTTCTTCCCGACCTAGACCACGTCTCGCTCGCATTCTTGGCTCTGTGGAAATGTCCGTTTCGGGTCGGAAGCGGACATTAGCCCAGTGGCACGAGGGATGTGTCATCCCCATCCGAGCAGTCAAATTGCATCTCAAAGCTCGGCCCGCGCTTGGTCGGTTCCCAGCCAGCGGCCATCGCCCCTCGAATCGCCTTTGCAACAAGTCCTGGGGTAACCACGCCTGAGGGAACGCCAAGGTAGTTATCAGACCTAGGGGCTGACAGCGTCACATGCAACGTGCTCCCACCACCATCAGTTAGCTCAGCTGCAAAGCTTAGCCCTGTCCAGGCATTTGACTGGCTATAGGTCCCTTTACGGCGGACGAGCCATTTGTAGTTGAACTCGTCAACGATGATGTTGCGCGAACCTGCTGACGATATAGCCATACCCCACCTCACGTCGGTCCAATGCTGCTACAGCGACCACGTCCGCTACGGTCCGGAATCAGACATTAGCAGTAACAATCTCGCCCACGCTCTTAATATCCTTCTGCGGTAATGCTCAATAGTTGTCCGCCCACGGCTCTATCGTGGTCAAACCTGATCCTCACCGAGCTTCCGCGCAGACCTGTCCCGTAGGGAACCTCTATATCGATGCGGCGAAGTTGATAGATATGCTTGGCTTGGAAGGCGGACGAGAGACACGTAAGTGCGCGCATCGGATTGTGGTCCGCGAACTCGACGTTTCGATGATTCATCAGGGATTTGCAGACAGCTTCATCCTTACGCTAGAGCTGTTTGATGCGCGCCATCGTTTGATTCGATCAAGCACCCCGTATTCGTGTGCATAAGGCACAGAACTATTCCGGTGAATTGAGATGCATCAGGTACTTCACAGTGCTTGCGCGCTCACCTAGCTCTCCGGAGTTTCCACACGAGTCAACTAGGCTCTCGCCGTCAAAAGTCTGCACGAAGAGTAAATACTGCTTCCCTTTCTCCATGTTGAATCTGGAAGACGTGTTGTCGGAGGTTATTTCGACCTCTGACAGTTTCTCGCCCTTAAAAGTGTTGACTATATTCACCCGGTAAACCGTCTTGCCAACTATGTCGGGTGCGTCTTCCGACATAACATCTTTACTGCCCAAGACCTTGCCAATGATCACTTCGCTGCTCCTTGCAGCCTCCTGATCGACCGTTGGATGACCCCTCGTACATAAGGCCCAACTCGTCGAACTAAGACACGTAAGAAACGTCAAGAAACCGATTTTGAGCGAGAAGCCCGCGTGCATTATTGAAGTCCTGTAGGGCAGGTGGAGCCATCTTTCAAATTCAGAACTACGTCACGGATACCCAAGTCCTTAGGGATCCCCTGGATCTCAAGAATCAAGATCGGGGTCCCGGCATTGGCTGCTGTTTCGCGATCAATCAGGTACTGCTCGAAAGCCGCTGTCGACTTGTAGCCGCTCCTTCCGAGGCCTCCGAGACCCACTGACGCTTCGAGGTCCGCTTTGGATCGAAAGCGCCCCCCGGTTGGTCACGTATCGTTTCAGACGCCAGGGCGCCTCGTCACTTGGCGACCAACAGCGCCTTTACCGCGCGTTCCAAAGCGATGTCCCTGCCTCGCTTGATACTTTCCACGGTAGGCGAAACTTCGATGTCCGGGCGCAGGCCCTCCCCCTCGAACACGGTCCCATCAGGCGCACGATCATTGCGCGTGCAAACGCGCGCGCTGCCGCCACCGGGTAGTTGGAAGAACAATGGCTGCCCGGTGCTTCCCGCCGTGGTCTCACCCACCGTTATGCCCCGGTGCATGGATTTGAACATCGCCACGAAATCCTCCGCTGCGGAAAAGGTATGTGCGCTGGTCAGCACCGCAACCGGCACATCGATGTGGTGGACCGGGTCGACGGGTGCCTGGAACGCAGGAAGGTCCGTCCAGCCGGGCAGCGCGCCACGCGCGCGGTCGGCGGCGCGATAACTGCGGGTGCGGATTAGGGGGCCGCGGATCGGTTCCTTGGCCAGCACCTGCAGCAGGTCCACGGGCGTGCTGCCGCCGCCATTGGCGCGGACATCGATCACCAGCCCCTTGGCCACCTTGATACTGGGCAGGTTCGCCAGCAACGTCTTGGTGCCTTCCGTGTCCTCGAACTCGTTGATGGTGAGCACGGCGATACCGTCCGGCCTTTGCTGAAACGAAGCGCGTTCTCGCTTGAACGCCGCCCAGTCCGCTAGCGCAAGTCGCGTCAGGCTCCGCGCCTCTAGTTTGCCCGCGGCCGTCTTCACGCTCACATGGATCTGGCTGCCTGCGTGCCCGCTGAGCAAGGCGTAGTCGAACGTACGAACCTGCAAGTCCTGTAGCGTGGACGAGCTCTGGTAAGGCGCAATCTGTCGCTCCGCATAGCGTCGGATGTCTTCCCCGTCGATCGTCAGCAACACGTCACCTACCCGCCACCGCTGCGTGAGCAATGCCGGGTCATCCACGTTCGTCACCACGACCGCGCTCTCTACCAGCTGGGTGTGCAACCCAGGCTTGCCGTAGAAGGCGTCCTGAAGGGCCTCAGGGGGATACACGTTGGTGTGGCCGTCCTTGAGCATGGCGGCGAACCGCATCAGCGTGCGGTAATACTCCTCGGTGGTTGAGGTGGCACGCACCTTGGGCAGGAAGTCCAGATAGGCCTGGTTCCAGTCCAGGCCCGGTTGCCGATCGAAGAAGGCAAAGTTGAAGCGCGTCTCCGACCACACCACGGACAGCCCCGCCACCTTTGCGTCATCGTTCAGATCCGGTACCGCTGGCAGCCCCTGTCCAGGCTCGCGCGCCCACAGATGCTCCTGGTTGCGGGCCGCTTCGACCAGTTGCACGAAGCGAGGGTCTCCATGGAGTGACGAGAGATCCGTATCGGTGGCCAAATGCTCCGCGGACCCACTACCACCCTTGGCCTCCCAGGCCATCAAGGCATCTATCGCCAGCTCCTTGCGACCCGCCAGAGCCTCGAAGCATGCCAGGTCGTACATGGCAAGATTCCAGCGCTCATCCATGCCCTCCGAACCGGCCTTGAGAAATGGCTCCAGGATGGCAGCGGCCTCGGCGTATTGCTTAGCTTTGTAGAGTTTGAACGCTTCGGTGTAGCGTGCGGGAAGATTGCCCAGGGACGGGGATAGATCTTCTGCCACAGCCGTAAAAGTGGCTATACAAAACACGAAAGAAAGAGCCTGAATGCACCTGATTGTCCATGCCTTGTGCCCGCCCAATCTCGCAAAGCGCTTGTCCGCGTCGACACCGGTCACCTGCCAGGCGGGATCGCTTTTTGCGGGAGCGACCTTCTTCAGATGGGCGATGTAACCAACAAAGCTCGCACCGAAGAGTGCCATGGCGATGACGGCAATGATGATGACTTTCAAACCTTCAGGCTGCATTGATCCCCCTGCTCCCTGGATAGATCTGCTTCCACGCGATGACTACGACCGTCCGCTCCGGGTCGGAAGCCGGCAGCTCACGTCGCACCTTCGCCCACCGGTACCACCTGCCCTTGCTTGAGGACGACGCCGTAGCTTGCGAGGGCGATGGCAACCTTGAGATCGAATGGGAAATCCTGTCACGGCATCCATGGGTGCACAATTAGATCGATCAGCCTAGAAGTGCCAGCTGGCGCACATAACGCCGGGGTTGGCTTTCCGTGCCCCCTGGATCCTTTCCCGCCTCGCCATGGGAGCTGCTTCCCGGCGGGCCACTTTTTCACCCGACCGCCCTCTTCAACGCTCCGACGCTTTTTCTTTCGCCGGAGCGGACAAGTAGAGCGCAGTGACGGCCGCTATGCCGAAGGCAACCGCGAGTATCACCTTGGGCCAGCTCGTGGACTCGTCGGCAGCACCGACTGTCAGCGCGTGGAAATCCGTGGCCGTGAGGCCGCAGTACAGACACGCGCCGGTGAACATCAGGGCGAGCGCTTTCAGGAGCAATTGCCTGGCCATGCCAAACTCCTTCGTGTGCGTGCGATGGTGGTTTCAGCGAGAGCGGAGCGGTCGGTGACTCATGGACTGGTCGGCAGTCTACTTCAGCTCGGACGCGGCGCCAGCGCTCTCTTCGCCATACGTGTCGGTCGAGCGCCGCCAGGGCTGCCGAGCGCCGTACATGAGCGTTCGCCACAGCCACTCCATCGGGCCAAAACGGTATCGCCCGAGCCACCACCGGCTGGCCATGATCTGGAACACATAGACGGTTACGCCAAGGCCCATGGCGTGCGATGGACTCATCTGGCCGAAGCGACCCAATCCATAGCCGAAGAAGATCCAGCCGAAGATCAACGACTGGGCCAGGTAGTTGCTGAAGGCCATGCGACCGAGTGGACCCAGCACACCAAGCACACGGCCGGCCCGGGTGAACATATAAAGCACCGTGATCGCAGCCCCGTAGCCTATCGCCAGCACCAACGGGCCGAGCGTGCTTAGCACCGAGATGACCGGCGCCCAGCTGCGCCAAGCCGAGGATGGATCCAGCAAATTCATAGCGAATCCCAAGACCACGCCCACCACGGCCATGCCGACAAGCAGGCGACGATAATGCTCGGGATGTCGCAGCAGACCGCTTCGCCATGCCATCACACCCAGCAGGAACAACGCGAACGTGCGCGGTGCGACGAGCACATGCAGCGGTATCAAATGCGGTATTTCAGCGAGATTGAAGCGGATGACGTCCGCCCATGTGCCGCCTGCATACACCGCCGTAGCCGTTTGCACATACTGCTGGAGCGAGACGCCGCTCGGCCAGAAGAACGTATCCGGCAGCCAGAACGGCAAGGCCGCATAGATCGCGAGGGCGACCGCGGCTGCCACGGCAAGAAGGCGGTTTGACGCATAGAGGAAGGGCAAGGCCAGCAAGCCCACCAGCGCGTACTCGGTGAGAATGTCGCCGTTCCAGATAAAGCACAGATGGATAAGGCCAAGCCCAAGCAGCACCAGCAGTCGCCGGCTCAGCAGCGGGAGACGGCGCGAGGTCGCTGCCAGTCGTTCGAATTGAATGGCCAGGCCCACACCGAACAGCAGGGAGAACAGCGCGAAGGCCTTCAACTCCATGCCGATGCTCACCGTCGCCTGGACGGCATGATCCAGCCAGGAACCGTCAGTGGATGCGGGAAGAAACTGCTGGAAAATGGACACCCGAAACTCATTAATGAGATTGACGCAGAGCACGCCGAACAGCGCCGCGCCCCGCAACACATCAATGGCGACGATGCGTCGCTCGGGACCCACAGGCCGCGCCTCCTTCATCGATTCGTGATCCGACATGGCTTGCCCCCTGCTCTGATCGTCCCTGAAGACACGATGCCACCACAGGGCGACGCCCCAGCCGGCTGCGAAGACGGGCTCCACCCGGCACCGCAGCGCCTATAATGGCGCACATCCCTCCCTGGCAACGCTGATGACCGAACCCGAACGCCTCGCCAAACGTGTCGCCGCCCTGACCCAGTGCTCGCGACGCGAGGCGGAAATGTATATCGAAGGCGGCTGGGTGCGCGTGGACGGCGTGACCGTGGAGGAGCCGCAGTTCAAGGTGCTGGAACAGCACATCGAGATCGATCCGCACGCCAAGCTCGAGCCCGCCGAACCGGCCACCCTGGTGTTGCACAAACCCGCCGGCGTCACGGTCGATGAGGCTCGCGCGCTGGTCCGCGTGGAAAGCCGCGCCGAAGACGACGCCTCGGGCGTGCGCTTGCTGAAGCGTCACTTCGCCCGACTGGAGTCGCCACTGGCCCTGCCCGACGCGGCCAGTGGCCTGCTGGTATTCACGCAGGACTGGCGGGTCAAGCGTCGCCTGGAAGAAGACTTCGACCGCATCGAGCAGGAACTGGTGGTGGAAGTGACCGGCAAGCTGGCGCCCAATGGCCTCGCCCTGCTCAACCATGGGCTCAGCTTCGACAACTACGCGCTGCCGCCGATCAAGGTGAGCTGGCAGAACGAAAACCACCTGCGCTTCGCCTTGAAGCGGATTGCGATCGAGAAAGTCGAGCGCATGTGCAACGCGGTGGGCCTGAAGGTGCTGGCGATCAGGCGCCTGCGCATCGGCCGCATCCCGATGTCCCGCCTGCAGCCGGGTCAATGGCGGTATCTGGCGAGCACCGATCGGTTTTGACGGCTTGAAGAGGCAGCGCCAGGTCACGTGACGTGCGTCCTGGACGCAGCAACCAAACAAGCCCGTGAATTTGACGCGTTCTACACGTTTCCTCGACAAACAATGACCACCCAGTCCTACGCGGTACCAAGAGGGGCGCTTGAACACCACGGGACAAAACAAGTACGAGCTGCTGGTCGACTCCGTTGTCGACTACGCCATCTGTTTGATCAATCTGGATGGAACCATTGCCAGCTGGAACATCGGTTCGGAGCGTAGTGCCGGTTACACCGCGTCCGAGGTGCTGGGTGCACATCTGAGCATGTTCTATACCGACGAGGCGCGCGCCGCCGGCGAACCCGAACTGGCGCTGGTCACCGCCTACGAAGAAGGTCGCGTGGAAGCGGAGGGCTGGCGCTGCCGCAAGGATGGCACGCAGTACTGGGCCAATATGGTGCTCGACCTGGTGAAAACCTCGGACGGCACGCCGATCGGCTACGCCTCGGTCACGCGCGACCTCACCGAACGCAAGCAGGCGGAAGACCGCCTGCGCCACAGCGAAGAGCAATTTCGCCTGTTGCTGCAAGGCGTCGGCGATTGCGCCATCTACATGCTCAACCAGGACGGCTTCATCACCAGCTGGAACACCGGCGCGCAGCGCATCAAGGGCTATACGCGCGAGGAAATACTCGGCAAGCATCTGTCGACGTTTTACACGCTGGAGGATCGCGCCGCGGGCGAGCCGCAGCGCGCGCTCGGTGTCGCCGCGAGCACGGGTCGCTTCGAGGCCGAAGGCTGGCGCGTGCGCAAGGACGGCACCTCGTTCTGGGCGCACGTAATCATCGACCGCATCACCGATGACAACGGACGTCACGTGGGTTTTGCCAAGGTCACCCGCGACATCACCGCACGCCGCGATGCCGACGCCGCGCTCGCCGACGCACGCGAGGCGCTGTTCCAGTCGCAGAAGCTGGAGGCGATCGGCCAGCTCACCGGTGGCGTGGCGCACGATTTCAACAACCTGCTGATGGCGGTGATCGGCAGCCTGGAGTTGATGGAGCCGCGGCTGACGCATGATCCGCAGGCGCTCAATCTGCTGGGCAATGCCCTGGCCGGTGCGCGTCGCGGTGCCGCCTTGACCAAACGCATGCTGGCGTTCGCGCGCAAGCAGGAGCTCAAGCCCACCGCGATCGATCTGCGCGCACTCGTGCAGGAGATCAGCAGCCTGCTGCAGCGCTCAGCCGGCCCCACCATCACCATCGACACGGTCTTTCCGCTCACGCTGCATCAGACCCTGGTGGACGGCAACCAGTTGGAACTGGCCCTGCTCAATCTGGTGATGAATGCGCGCGATGCGATGCCCGAGGGTGGGCACATCATCATCACTTCAAGGAACGAGACGATCGAGCAAAGCGGCCATCGCACCGCCCTGCCGCCGGGCAACTATGTGAGCCTCTCCGTGACCGACGATGGCCACGGCATGGATCCCGCCACGCTCGAGCGCGCAGCCGAGCCGTTCTTCACCACCAAGGGCATCGGCAAGGGCACGGGCCTGGGTTTGTCCATGGTGCACGGCCTGGCCGAGCAATCCGGCGGACGCCTGCTGCTGCGCAGCCAGGAAGGACGCGGCACCACCGCCGAACTGTGGCTGCCCATGGCCGGGACCTCAGTCGCCGCGCCGGCACGCGCGCCCGAGCCTGAGCCCGAGGCCAACGCCACCGCGCAAAGCATCCTGGTGGTGGACGACGATCCGCTGATCGCCATGACCATCACCGCGGTGTTGAATGACCTGGGCCACGTCACCGTCGAAGCGCATTCCGCGCGCGAGGCGCTGGAACAGCTGTCGCAGAAAACCTTTTTCGACGTGATGATCACCGACTACGCGATGCCGGTGATGAACGGGCTGCAGTTGATCGAAGAAGTCCAGTCGCGCTGGCCCGGCCTGCCCATCATCCTGGCGTCCGGCTATGCGGAGCTGCCCGAAGGATCGGCCAGGAACGTGCTGCGTCTGCCCAAGCCATTCGGTCGCGCCGATCTGGTGCGTGTGGTCGAGGCCGCTGTCGCGCGGCCTGCCGCCAAGAACGCGCACGTCTAGCGTGCGCTCTCGCACGTGGTGAGGTGCGCAGTCACGAGGTCCCGCTCGCCATCCAGCTCTCCAGCCGATACTTGGGATGGCGCGTGCGGCTGCGCAGGTCGGCGCGCATCAGGCTTTGAAACAGCTCGGTGGCGCGATCGCCGGTGAGTGGATAGTCGGTCTCGCCCGTCCAATGCGCCACCACGAATTCCGTACCGGGCATGACCACTTTGGACAGTCGGTCGGCCAGCCGCACCAGGGCGGGTATCGAGAAGTAGTAGAGGACTTCGGACAACACCACCAGGTCGTACGAGCCTCCCCAGTCGCCATCGGGAAGATGGGCTTGCACGAAAGTCACGTTCGGCGCGTCACACAACTGCCTGGCGCGCAGCAGCGCCGTGGCGCTGGTATCGACTGCGGTCACGGCATCGCAGCGGGTGGCAAGCAAGCGTGTAAGCCCACCAATCGAACAACCCAGCTCCAGTGCATGCCGATAGCGCGGCTTGCTCAGCGCCTGCAGCGTTGCCTCGTATTTGTCGCGCTCGTAGGCACTGGTGAGTACCGACCAGGGATCGACCTGGCCGGTATACAAGTGCTCGAAAAACTCATGGTCATAGCTGGGGGCGGAGGAAAACTTCGGTGTCGGCGTGGACATGGCGCAATAACTCCTCGGGTATCTTGAAACCATCGACGTCGAGCGAGAGGCGGCCTTGCTGACTGGCGTAAGCCTCGATCGCCGATGCCTTGATGGCACGATGTGCTTTGATATCGACACGGATGCCGCTGACCGACGCCGGCTCGTCGTGCAGCAGCCAGCTCCAGATCGGATACGTCATCACCTCCACGCCGTGCAGTCCGCGCGTGGCTTCCAGGATCAGGGTGCAGGCCGCGCGGTGATCGCCGTGGGGATCGGTATCGGCGGTGACCACGATCAGGCACGGGCTGCGTTCGGCGGCGAGATGGCGTAGCCAATGCGTCGCCCACAAGCGCTGCTCGCCGCCCAGGGTCAACAGGCCGGTATCGGGCAGGCCCATGAAACTCAGATGCGATGGCTTCAGGCCCAGATGCGCCGCCGCAATGATCGCCTCGCCACGGCGGATCGCTCCCATATCGCGCTCGCTATCGGGATGCGAGCACTCACCGTCGGTAAGGAACACCACATGGCGCAACAGATCGCAGCGCGCCGCCCACGCGAGCAGGCCACCGCAACCCAGCGTTTCATCGTCCGGATGCGGCGCTACCACCATCAGCCCGCGCTGCGCCAGCAGGGTTTCTGGCGCCACCAGCGGCAAACGCTGCATCGCCTGGGCATACGTCATGGGCGCACCGCGAAGCTGAGCATGTGCTCGCCGATGCGATCCCTGACCAGATCCGGTACCGGCTGCCGCAGGTAGGTTTCCAGGTCGCGCGTGATGCGCTCGATCGGGTTATCCCGCCGGAACGCCGCAAGGCCCACCGACCGGTGCACCCACTGGATAACCTCGAGCAGCTGGCGTTCGACGGCAAGGCGGGCCATGCGCACGATATGGATGATCTCCGCACAAGACGCATCGCTATCGGCCGCCCAGCGTGCGCGCTCCACCCAAAGCGCCGCCGATTCCACGGCTATCGCCACGTCGGCCATGCGTGCACGCTGATGCGGATCGCCATCGCGACCGGCGCGCGTGAGCGCGAGCGCCGCGAGTCGACCGAGGCGCTCTCCCGCGCCGAACTGGGCGGCAAGAAAACGCCAGGCGCCCGCGCTGAACATCGGCTCACGGTGGTAGTCATTGTCGGCGCCGATGATGGCATCGGGCGCCACGCTGGCCGCGTGGTAGCGAATCGGCAACGTTACTGAAGCACGCATGCCGTGCATCTCCCACTCTTCGCGCGCACCCACCTGGCAGGCGACCGCGGGCCATACCATCACATAGCCAAGCCGCTCATGCTGCGCCGTCACCAGCGGCCGGTTGATCAAGCCCGCGCCGGACGCGTAGGCCTTGTGGCCATCGAGCACGTACGCTTCGTCGGAATCCGAAAGCCTGAGCGGGCCCGTGGGATGGGGCGCATTCCACACGCCGAGCCAGCCACCTTCCGCCACATGGCGACTCACGGCATCGCGCTGAGCGCGGTTGCCGTAGGTCCAGATCAGCTGGAAGGCGTTGACGTGGCCCTCATAGAGGCGCGCCAGCGAGAGATGCGATGCACCCAGTCGCCTCAGCCATTCGCCGAGACTGGGCGATGCATGCCGTGACCATCCGAACTCCGCACCGCCCAGCGATGCCGGCAGCACGGCCGTGGCGGCACCGCAGTGCACGAGATACTTCAGCGCATCGATGGGGGCGCTGTCGGTGCGGTCGTCTTCCGCCGCGAGCCGATCCAGCGTGGACTCAAGATCGGCCGGCATGGCGAGCATCTGGTCCCGCTGCGTCGACGGTCGTGCCATCGCGATGGCATTCATGGCGTGATCCCCGCGAGCTGATCGTGCTGTCGCGCATGCGGGATGCGCATGCGCGCAAGCAAGGCCTCGCCGCGCGAACACTGCGCGGAAAGTTGCGACGGGTTCAATGGCCATCTGGCCAGCCGCGGCGAAGCGCTCTCGATCACGCGCCAGGCGGCGCCGAACCCGCCCGTGCGCAAGGCTGCCTGCAGCGTGCGCGTAGTGAGGTGGACGCGAGCAGCCAAGGCTTCCAGCGGCTCGGCGCTGCGGTGTCCTGCGTGGCAATCCCTCAGCAGTCGCCGCGTGCGAGCCCGAAAACAGGCATGTTCGACCGACTCCAGCCGCTCGTCGCACGGCGCATCGGGCTCCAGTATCCGTTTGCGCATGGTATCGGCCATGCCGCCGCGCGCGCGTCCGAACAACCTGCCGGAGGTCAGCACCTGCTGCACGGTGTCGTGCCGCACGCGGCCATCGCGCAACTCCAGCGCATGCACCAGGGATTTGTCCTCACCACAGGCAGGCCACGGCGCGTCTCCCACCAAATGCATCGCGGCCGCGCTCAAGGCGAGGTTGGCGCCGCTGGCCTGGTAGTGGCGCGGCCATGGGTTGTGCGCGACGGGATCCAGCCACGCTTCGAGCGCATCCAGGCAGGCTTCATAACGCGTTTCCGCCATCCGACGCTGCAGCAGCGAGCGCGGTATGTCTTCCATGTCTTCCGGCAGCAGTCGTGCAAGGCCGGCCACCGCGTCGTATCCCGCATGGATCAGCGCGCTGTACTCGGCAATCCAGCGCGATGGCGGCACGCTGTCGGCGTCGGTGGTGAAGATCGCGCCGCTGCCGCTGGGCAGGCAGCGACCCGCCAGATGCATGGCGACACAACGCGCAGCGCCGGCGTCGCAACGCTCCGGCGGAAGCTGCGCCTCCACCACCAGGAGCGGCGATGCCGCATGCCGTCGCGCGCGCGCCACGACTTCGGCGTAGGTGTCGTCGGAGCTGCCATTGACCAGCACGAGTACGCCAAAACGGCGCAGCGTGTCCTGACGTTCCAGCCCATCGAGGCAGCGGCCGATGCGGCCCGCTTCGTTGCGAGCCGGAATGGCGACCATGACATCGAGCCGGCGCGAGCCCCAGCTGGCATTGGTCCAGCAGCGACGCAGCGTCACCGCAGGGGGCAGCTGGGCCAGCGTGAATTGAAGCGACATGCAGGAACCTCCACCACGTCACGCCAAAGCGATGTGCCGTGGGGGACGTGTACGACGTCGATCCTGCGTTCCGCGGAGTGAACGACCTGTCGAACCCTTGAGAGTCCAAAGTGATCCGAACGCTGAATCGCTGAAACTGATCAAAAACAAAGACGGCGCACGAGGGCGCCGTCTTTGTTCCTGCTCTCGCTGCATCGGTAGATCGTCAGATGCGACCCATCAACAGCAGGATCAACAAGATCAGCAGGATCAGGCCCAGGCCGCCGCTGGGGTAATAACCCCACCCGCGGCTATAAGGCCATGACGGCAAGGCGCCAATCACAAGGACGAGGACGATGATCAACAGGATGAGCGACATGGCGTTTCCCTTCGTGGCACCGCAGCGCCAGCAATGATGAGATGTCCCCAGGGCAGCAACCGCCCCGAGTAGAGACTGCGTCACGAAGCGTGGGCGCGAAGAGATAACGGGCGTGTCAACTTTTTAAGCGCAAAATGTATAGAGGCGTGCAGCGTTTGGTTGCCGCTTAGCAAACGGCGCTAGTCGATTTCCACCGCGTGAGCGCTGGGTCGGATCGGTTTGCCAAAGGCGTCTGCCAGTGCGCGTGTCAACGAAGCACCGGTCAAGACCACCACGGCGGAGTAGTAGGTCCAGGTGAGCAGCACCACCAGGCCGGCCGCGGAGCCGTAGGCACTGCCGACATTCGCGCGCTGCAGGTAGAAACCGATCACGTACTTGCCGATCTGCAGCAGCGCTCCGGTGATGAAGGCGCCAAGGGTGACGTCGGACCAATCCACCCGGGCATCCGGCAACACCTTGTACATGGCGCAGAACGCGATGAAGAGCACGGCGAAACCGCTGATCGACCCCACCACGTTCCATACCGCGCCTTCTTCGGGTATGGCGTGGCGTATCAGCGTACCGATGATGAAAAAGATCACCAGCAGAAACCCGATGCCGACCAGCAGCGCCACCGCCCGCGCACGTGCGCGCAACCAGGCGCCGATGGCTGCTCCTGGCTCGGGCTTCACGCGCCAGACGCGATTGAGCGTGCCCTGCAACTGGGCAAACACCGCCGTCGCGCTGAACAAGGTGATGCCGACGCTCACCGCGCCGGCCACGCTGCCGGTCATGGGGCGATTGCGCACGGCGCCGAGCACGTCGTTGATGGCCACCGCGGCCCGTTCGCCCGCAATGGTGGAGATCATCTGGGTCACGCCGTCGGCCCAGTCCGGCCTGACGATGGCCACACTCCACATCAGCAGCAACAGCAAGGGCGCCAGCGACAGCGCGGCGTAGAACGACAAGGCCGCTGCCCGCGTCAGCAACTCGTCGTCGCTGAACGCATCGACCGTCGATTTCACCACGATGAAAAGCTTGTTCTTCATCTCGATGGCTCGAATCACGCTGGCGTACGGCCCGGCCTGCAGTCGTCGCCAACGCTTGTCCCAGTGAAACGCAAACGGCAGCGCCTGCACCGGCGCTGCCGTTACCTCTGCCCCAGCCGCGCGCTTACCCGCTGAAAGGACGACCCTCGTAGCGACGCAAGTGGTAGATGCGATGGATATGGCGCGAGCCCATCCAGCCGCCCAGGGCAGCCGCGACCAGACCGGCCAGCCCGCTGAGCAGCAAGGTCAACATGCCCACGGCCGCATAGTGCTTCAAGCGGTCGGCGTCACTCTTGAGCTGGTCGCGCGTGGCGTTGGCCACCGGCAACCAGGTATTGACGCGCATGGTCGCCGCATCCGTGGGCATCTCGGTTTGCGCGATCAGGATGGCGCGCGCCGTGTCGGTATGTCCGGCTACCAGGGCCGCGATCAGCGCCTTCTCCGTCTCGTTGTCGGGGCGGCTTTCGCGCTGTGTCGCCAGCGTGCGATGGACATCCGTGCGCAGTACCGCCATCGGCTCGTTGTCGGCCATCGCCATGGTGCCTGCGTGGTCGCCATGCGGCGACTTGTGCTCATGGCTCAGCTGGCCCAGCGTGAGCGCGAGCCACAGCGTGCTCGCAGTCATCGCCACGCCCCATACCGTGATGCCATGCAGGCTGCCCATGGTGTCGTCGGCACGACCGTCGAACCAGCTGGCAAACAGGCCGCCCACGAACAGCGAGGCAGCCCAGGTCAGGATCATCCAGATGATGGTGCCGATGCCCAGGCCCTTGGCGGCCGCTTCCGCGTTGTGCGGATTGAATGCCGTGAAGCCCAACGCGATGCCCGCGCCGTAGAGCAGTATCGCGATACCCGTCGCCACAAACCAACCTGCGAAGACGGCACTCCAGCGCATCTGCGCAAGAGGGTCCAGGGCGATGGCGCTGCTATAGGTGGTAGCCATGGAGATTCTCCTTGAGGTCAGGCGCAACCACGAACCAGCGCGATAAGGATCAGCACAGGGAGCGGGACACCCAGGATCCAGAGCAAGACGTAGCCAATGCCGCCACGTTGTTTCTGGGCAGGTTCCACAGACTCATTGGCCTGGCTTTCGATGAGGTCGCTCATGAATACGCTCCAGCAAGACCACGGCAGGCTTGCCGCGTGTGGCTGGACAGTGCGACCGGTTCCGTAGACAACGTGTGAGAAACGCGAGAGATCGATGTGGGCGGCATCACGCCGGTTAACTGGCTTTCCCTGTACGCACGCGAGTCTCGACACCGCATGAAGGTGTTGGCGCAAAGGCCGCCGCGTCCGTGGGCGACCTTGCGCGAGATGGACGGATCAGTTGTTCTTGATCGATGGATGAGGGCTGTTGGACTCGCCGCATACAAAGGTCAACGGCACGCCGTACACCTTGTCGCCAAAGCGCGCGAACAGCTGGTAGTGCCACACGCCTTCGCTGTTCTTGTCGCAATGGTAGTTGTCGATGCTGATCTTCTTCTTGCCTTCGTAGCGCAGATTGCGAAACACCTTGTCGCTCGGTTTGCGCACCAGCCATGAGAAGCCGGGGCTGTGCGGATCGTCGGCGGCGCAGAACTCGCCGTCGCTGGCGTTGCCCGATAGCGTCCAGGTAATCGTATGTGGCTGGTCATCGCTGGCGACCTTCTCGAAGGCGTGGTGGTGCTTGCCCTGATTGACCACCAACAGGTTTTCCTCCCGTCCTGGCTTGGGATTGCGATAAAGCTCCACTTCAATATCGATCTTGCTGGGGTTGCTGGTTTTCATGATGAACTCCCGTCGTTGAGAGATTGCGGTTCCCTACCCGATGGTGCTCCCGTACTCTCGACTGCCCCGGTCAGCCTGATCAGCGAACGCCGCTGCTTTGTGCCACCAACTTTTTCTGGAAGACGGTGTTGATGGGATAGGCCACGTGGGCGCGGCGCAGCACGGCCAGCCATTCCGCATCGCGATAGCCGCTGTCCCACAACGCCTGCACCAAGGGATCTGCCTTGGCGGTCTCACCTAGCGCGAGCAAGGCCCGGGCCTGCATCGACAGCAAGCGTGGATCGCCTTGCCCGCTGGGTTGCCCTTGCGCCATCGCTACCACGTCGCGACGCAGCTGCGCGGCTGCCGCCGGATCGGTCGTGGCCGCCGCCAGCAGCAGTTGCGCGGCGCCGTTGGCCAAGACGATCGAGCGCTCATGCGGTTGCTTGACCCGCATGGGGCGGAGCGTGTCCAGCGCCACCAGCAACTGCGCGTGCGCGGCGTCGGCCTGCCCCGCCGCCAGCAACTGCGCGGCGTGCTCGGTCTGCGCTTCGGCTTGCAAGCGCGCGAGGCCGGCGTCGGTGGGACTCTGCTTGACCAGCGCAGCCGCCAGGGCGAGCGAGCGTGCGGTGAGTGCGTTGGCGGCGGGCAGATCGCCGTTGAGGCGCTTGAGCCGTGCCAGCTGCGCGCAATAGCGGGCCACGTCTTCCTGGAAGCCGCTGTTGTTCGGACTGCTCTTGAGCAGTCCATCGGCGATATCAACCGCCTGTTGCATGTGGCGCATGCCGGTCGCGTCATCACCGACCAGGGCCAGCGTGCGACCGAGGATGGCGCGCACCGTGAGCATCGAGTCGCGCTGGCTGGAGTCGTCGGGATGCTGCGCGGACAAGGCCGTTTCAATCGCATCGTCCGAACCGTACTCGGCGATGGCACCGGCCAGGTCGCCATGCAGCAACGCCAGCTTGCCGATGTTGTTGTGCGCCCCGCCGAGTTCGGTGGCCCAATCGGCGCGATCGGGTTTGGCGGCCACCAGTTTGCCGGCCAGCTCCAGCGCGCTGCGGTAGCTGACCAGCGCCTCGTCGAGGCGACCATGCGCCTCCAGTACATGGCCCATGTTGTTGTCCACGATCTCAAGCTCCAACAGCAGCTCGAGATCGCCTTTGGCATACGGCTCGGCGCGCAGCAGCACGTGTTGCGCTTCTTCAAAGCTGGTCTGGGCGGCGTCGAGTTCGCCCTCGAACCAGTGGGCGCGGCCGATGAAGGCCAGGATGCGCGCGTATTGCAGCTGCTTGGCCGCGTCGGTAGGCGCCTTTTGCGCGAGCGCGGAGGCGAGCATGGCCGCGGCCCGGTACGAGGCGATCGCATCAGGCAGATGACCTTGTTCCTCGCGTACCGAGCCGATGCGCTCCAGCGCCTTGGCGCGCTGGGCCAATGCCTGCTCGGTGACGTCGGTGGTCGGCATGCCGGCGAAGTATTTCATCGCCTTGTTGTCGACATCTTCCATGATGTCCAGGTGCTCGATGCGATGCAGCTTGTCGTTGAGGTCGCCCAGCATGAAGTCGATCAAGTCTTCCGCCTGGCGCTGCCGGCGCTCGGCCGCCACGCGCGCGACGTCGGCGGCGTGACGTGCCTGCATCGCCACGATCGCCAGCGACGCCGTCACTGCCGCCACCACCAGCGCAGCCGCGGTGATCATGCTCAGGCGTCGATTTCGCCGTTGCAGTTCGCGCTGCTTGAGGCTGTCGAAGCTGATCGCCAGCATGCCGGCGATCAGTTTCAGCTTGGCGTTGCGACGCCCGTCCTTCGAAGCGCGCGCATCCGCGGCGATGGGTTCGGCGGTTTCGCTGCCCAGTTCACCGTTGGCATCGAGTTGAAAGCGCAACGCCGAGACAAAGCATTCCTGTGCGGGATCACCGCGCGCGCCTACGTTCGGCTCGCCATCGACGATCAGGCAGAAGATGTTGGCGCTGCGCCCCAGCCGCTTGAACGCGAGCACTTCCTGTTGCACCCAATGCGACGTGGCCGCATACGGTGAACAGATGACGATGAGGTTGGCCGATTGCGCCAGCGCCTCGCGTACCTTGCTGCCCAGATCGGTGGCGCTGGCCAGTTCGTCGCGATCGCGAAAGATCGGCGCGAGTCGCCGCGGCGTCACACCGGCGGCAGTCTGCTTGCCCACCAGGCGCGACGGCACGCGATAGGTTTCCAGCGCCTTGTGCAGCCAGCCCGCCCAGGAACTGTCCCGGTGGCTATAGCTGATGAAGGCGCGGTACCGACATGCCGGGGCCGCCGGAGGCTGCTTCATGACGCCGTGCACTCCCGAGGAAGGCCATGGCCTTCCTGGCCGGGAACGTCCCGCAACCGCTGACCAGCCGGCGCAGAGCCAGACTGGAACGGGTGACGCTCGCCCCTCGCCACCTCCCGGAATGATATCAAGAATGTGATGTACATCACATTTTTGCGGTAGGCTGCGTGTGGTTTCGCGGAGGGGATGCGAGCGGGCCTTCACGCGCCCTTCTCGTCAGGGTGAGCCCCGCCTTGCCTGCACCATGGACACACCACGCGTTCGCTGGTCCGGACCGTGGCTCGCGCGGAGGTTGCCATGACACCTTTGGTTGTCGGCGTCACCAGCCATCGCAACATCGCCGCGGCTGAGATCGAGCCGATCCGGCAACGCCTGCAGGCCTTTTTCGCCTCACTCAAGCGCGATTACCCGTCGCTGCCGCTGGTGGCGCTCTCGGCGCTGGCCGAAGGCGGCGATCAGCTGTTCGCGAACGAGGCATTGGCGGCGGGCGCGCGCCTGGTGGTTCCGCTGCCCTTGCCGCGCGACATGTATGTCGAAGATTTCGCCGAGCCCGTGGTACGCGAGCGGTTCGAGGAGCTTTTTCAACGCGCCGATGTGATCCGCCTGCCGCTGCTGAAAAGCCAGTCGCGGGAGGCACTGCAGGCGCATGGCGAAGCGCGTAATCGGCAATATGCGAAGGCCGGCGTGTTCATCGCCAGTCACGCGCACATCCTGGTGTCGATCTGGGACGGCAAGGACTCCGGACGACTCGGCGGCACCGCGCAAATCGTGAAGTACTACCTGCACGGCTCGCTGCCCGGCATCATCGAACATCCGCGCCAGGCGCGGCATATCCTGAGCGGCGGCGACGAGCACCTGCTCTATCACATCGTCTGTTCGCGCGAAGGCGCGCAGGGTTCGGTGGCCGAAGGCCTGACGGCGCTGCAGACCCTCTGGCGCACCGGCGACCACGTGTCGCTGCAGGCCGAACCACCGGAAGAATTCGACCTGATGATTCGTCACATGATCGAATTCAACGACGATTGCGAGACCTACGCCCCGCAGATCGACGCCGCGGCCGGCGAGCATGGCGTGTCACCCGGCGAAAGCACGGAAGCGGTCGATCGGCTTTTTCGATGTGCCGACTGGCTCGCCATGCATTTTCGCAAGCGCGTGTTGTTGGCGCTGCGCGTGACGTACACGCTGGCCGCCCTGATGGGCATCGCCTTCACCCTCTATGCCCATCTCACCCAGCAGAACAACATGATCTATTTCTTCCTGCTGCTGTTTGCGGCAGGCGGCATCGTCGCCGCACTCGCGCGGCGCCGCGAATGGCACCGCAAGTATCTGGACTATCGCGCGCTTGCCGAAGGCCTGCGCATCCAGTTGTATTGGCGGCGCGCCGGCATCTCCAAAGACACCGACCACGAGTTTGCGCACGACAATTTCCTGCAGAAGCAGAACATCGAGCTGGGCTGGATCCGCAATGTGATGCGCGCCGTCGGCCTGCAGCCGCCAGCCAAGCCAGAGCCGGACGCGCTGGCCCAGGTCATCAACGAATGGGTGGGCGAACCGGGCCGCTCGGGCCAACTGCACTACTTCGAATGCAAGACGCTGGAGAGCGCAGGCCTGCACCATCTGACCGAAACGGTGGGCTCGATCAGCTTGTGGGTGGGCATCTCCATCAGTGTGTTTCTGGCGATGTTTGCGCTCAAACTGCCGGAAGACATCAAGAACACGCTGGTGGTGATCATGGCCGTGCTGTCGATCGTTGCCGCCGTGCGCGAAGCCTATGCATACAGGAAGGCCGACAAGGAACTGATCCGGCAATACCGCTTCATGCAGCGCATTTTCAGCGGCGCCCGCGCGGCGCTCGACCGTACCGACGATCCTGCGGAGAAGCGCGGCATCCTGCGCTCACTGGGCGATGCCGCGCTGACCGAGCATGCGGAGTGGACGTTGATGCGTCGTGAGCGGCAGGTGGAGCACAGCAAGTTCTAGCTTGCGCTGGACGCAACTGGTTCGAAGCGGCGTGCCACGAGCGTCGCACATCACAAGAACCGGATGGCCGCCTTCCCTCGCCTCATGGGAACCTCCGAGTACGCCGGAGGTATCTCATGCAACGCACGCTTATGCTCGCCCTGATGTTGTCGCCCAGCTTGAACGCCCATGCCGATTGCGAGCTGCGCTTTGCGCCACCCGAAGTCCGCGCCGCCGCGCTGGCGTTTCATCACCGCGCCAGCGAACATCCCCCGGTCTCGACTGACCCCGCGGTGCATGCCGCTATCCAGCGGGCACCGCGTGTGCAGCATGCCGATCGAGCTGCGGTGATTGCCAAGGGCGGCCACGCGCCTTCGCGCTAGCGGCGGACCGCTCCGCCTTACTCCTGCACCACGCAGCCCCAGCCATCATTGAGGCCACCGAGCGATTCGGATTCGCTGGCGAGCAGGCTTTCGTAGCCGCTGATGTTGTCGTGCGTGGGCACCATGAAGGGGTGGGCTTGCACTTCCCAGGGGCGTTCCTCATCCGCCTCGTATTCGGAGAAAGACACTTTCTGGCCATTCCTCAGCAATAGCACCGCGAACTTCAGCGCGGCTTCCTCGGTGGGAAAGATCACCGAGAAGTCGATTTCGCGCGCGATCGAGAGGTCGTCGCCCTGCTCGGCCATCTGCCGCAGCACGTCGCCGTTCTCGTCGTCTGGAAAGTCCACGTGTTCGTTCATTGCCTGTCCCGTGTGCGTGTAGCGCTGCGCGCTGGTGTGAGCGCGTGGCCCAGTCTCCCGTGGAACGCGCGCAGCGGCAAGCACGCACGTTCCTGCCGCGGTCTACGCCGGCACGTTGTAGCGAAATTCCACGCGCGTGCCGCCCGGCTCACGCACGAAACCGTGCATATTGCCCAGCTTGCCCACGGCCTCGGGCGGAAACTCCACTTCCACACCGGGCCACGCGGCCACCCTGGCGAACAGCGCATGCAGCGCTTCCTCGCTGGGCACTTTCAGCGCGACATGGTGAAGACCGATGTTTTTGCGCCGGTCGAACGGCTGGTGGCCATCGGTGCCGTCGACCTGCCACAGCGTGAGCACGGAGGTGCCATCGGAAACGAACACCGCCGGATACGCGGGATTGCCACCGACCACCCGCCAGCCCAGGCATTGCACGAAGAAAGCCCGCGAAAGCTCGACGTCGCTCACGGTCAAACCCACATGATCGATGCCGGCGGTCAGTGCGTTGCTGTCGTTCATGGGGTTGCATCCATCGTCGATGTGGTCGCGCCAAGTCCGTGCGTGGAAGCCCCGCTGGCGTTCAATGCAGGAGGTCTTCCCAGTTCCTTGGAACCTTGCCGCGCGGCCCGGGCGTGGGTTGATCCAGCGGATGGAAAAGGGGTGGACGCAACTCGGGGCCGTCGTACGCCCGGCGAGTACGGAAGTCATAGAACCACGGATCGTCCGGCTCGAAATTGGCGATCACCGGATGGCCGGTTTCATGAAAGTGCTTGCTGGCATGCTGGCTGGGCGAGCTGTCGCAACAACCGATATGGCCGCATTGCGCGCACCGGCGCAGATGCAGCCACCAGCCGCCGGCCTTGAGACATTCGACGCAGCCTTCGCCGCTGGGTTCGGCATCCAGGTTGATGCCGCTATCCGCCTGGCTCATCAGTGGCCTCCTTGACGGTGATCGATGAATGGTGACGGCAATCAGAAGCCCAGGTCGCTCAGGCTCGGATGATCGTCCGGACGGCGACCAAGCGGCCAGTGATACTTGCGCTCCGACTCGGCAATGCGCATGTCGTTGATGGAGGCATGGCGATGCGTCATCAAGCCGTTCTCGTCGAACTGCCAGTTCTCGTTGCCGTAGCTGCGGTACCACTGGCCGGAATCGTCGTGCCATTCGTACGCAAAGCGAACGGCGATGCGGTTGCCGGCGAAGGTCCACAACTCCTTGATCAGGCGATAGTCGAGCTCGCGATTCCATTTGCGGGCGAGGAAGGCCTGCGCCTCCTCACGCCCATGCACGAACTCGGCGCGATTGCGCCAGTAGGTGTCGGGCGAGTACGCCAGCGAGACCTTCACCGGGTCGCGACTGTTCCAGCCGTCTTCGGCAAGACGCACTTTCTGCGCCGCCGTTTCGGCGGTGAAGGGAGGGACAGGCTGGCGAACTTCCATGGCACACCTCGGGGACGGGTTGAGAGCGATACACAAGCTTAGCCTGAGTAACATCCACGTCCCGCGAAGGTTGCCACCAACCGGCCCGGATCAGCGCTTGATGTCGTTCTTGTCGACGGCGCCGCCCTTCATCACGAAGCTGACGTGTTCCAGCTGCGCAACATCGTTGATCGGATCGCCGCTCACTGCCACCAGGTCGGCGTAATAGCCCGGCGCCACCGCACCCACCTTGCCGGTCATGCCGAGCAGGTCCGCGGCGTTGACCGTGGCCGCCTGGATCGCCTGCATCGGCGTCATGCCCCAATGGGTCATCACGGCGAACTGCTTTGCGTTCCAGCCGTGCGGATAGACGCCGGCATCAGTGCCAAAGGCCATCTTTTCGCCGGCCTTCACCGCGCGCTGGAAATTCTCGCGCTGCAGGCGGCCCACCAGGCGCTCCTTCTCCACAGTGCTGGCCGGGAAGCCCTTCTTGGCGTATTCGCTCAGGATGTAGTCGTCGTTGTAGACGTCGAAATCCAGATAGGTGCCGTGCTGCTTGGCCAGCTTGAGGCCTTCTTCGTCGATCATGCTGCTGTGTTCGATCGAGTCCACGCCGGCGCGGATGGCCATCTTGATCGACTCGGCGCCGTGCGCATGTGCGGCGACCTTCTTGCCCCAGCGGTGCGCCTCGTCCACCACGGCATTCATTTCTTCCTGCGAATACTGCGGCGCACCGACCGATGCCTCCGCGCTCAACACGCCGGCACTGGCCATGAACTTGATCACGTCGGCGCCGTTCTTGACGTTTTCGCGCACGCGATGGCGGATGGCATCGACGCCATCGGCCACACCTTCGACGCCGTGGAACTCGATCCACGGCGAGAAGCCGGTGGTGTCATCGGCATGGCCGCCTGTGGCGCCCAGCGGCGGCCCGGAGACCAGCATGCGCGGCCCGGCGATATCGCCGCGATCGATCGCGTTGCGCAGCGCCACGTCCACATAGTCAGGCGCGCCCAGGTTGCGCACCGTGGTGAAGCCGGCATCCAGTGTCCGCTTGGCATAGGTGGGCGAGAGAATCGCCGAATCGATCGAACCGCGCTTGAGCACAGCCTCGTAGTAATCGCCCTTCACCTCGCCCGGGTCGCCGGTGAGATGCACGTGGCAGTCGATCAGCCCGGGCAACAACGTGGCGCTGCCCAGGTCGATCACGTTGACGCCTGCCGGCACCTGACCGTCGTAACGCACCTCGGTGATGCGCTCGCCCTCGATGATCACCAGCGGGTTGTCGCGCACGGTGCCCGCCTTGACGTCGACGAGGTGCGCGGCGCGCACGGCGACACGCGTTGGTGCCGGTGCCGGCGCATCGTCCGCCGACGCGGCAGCGACCGAACCCAGGCCTAGGACGATGGCGGAAAACAGGGGCAGCAAACGCATGGAGCATCTCCGTGGGCAATGACGATGACGGTGGGCGGACAGCCCGACGCTGCGCGTTGCGCCACGGTCTTGCAATATCCCCCTGCCCGCACCTTACCGTAAAACCCCGTTCCGTCACCCGTGACGGATGGCGCATGGCAGGCGCGTGGAAAGCGGGACCGATGCGGGAACATCGGCCCCGCGGTCGATCAGGGCTGGCTACCGGCCGCCTGCACGGCGGCATAGGCGTTGACGATGCCCGAGCCGATCGGCTTGCTGCCGCTTGGCGTCACGTGCGGCACCGTCGCCGAGGACTTCAGCAACTGGGTGACCTGCGCCGGCGTCAGCAGGGCCTTGCCGAGCGCGACGCGATAGCTCTGCATCAGCGCCACCACGCCTGCCACGTGCGGCGTGGCCTGCGAGGTGCCAGCCATGCCGCCATAGGTTGCCGTGGTCGGCGTGGTCGTGCCTGCATTGATGGTGGACCAGATGAAGCCGGTGGTGGCCTGCGTGCCGCTCGATGCGTCGTTCTTGTACACGCCGCCGCCAGGTGCGGCCAGCGTCACGATCTTGCCGTAGTTGGAGTAATACGCGCGAGTACTGGTAACGCCGGTGGCGGCCACCACCACCGCACCTGCGCAGCTGGCCGGGGAGAAGTTCGCGGCATTTGCGTTGCTGTTGCCGGCGGCCACCACCACGCTGGCACCGCGACCGATCGCACCCGTGATCGCCGTGCCCAGCACGCTGCTCGACGGGCAGGTGCCCGATCCACCCAGGCTAAGGCTGAGCACTTTCGCCGGATGCGCATTGGCAGGCACGCCCGACACGGTGCCGCCGGACGCCCAGGTAATGGCATCGGCGATGTCGGCGTTCGAACCGCCGCAATGACCCAGCACGCGCACCGGCACCACCTGTGCGTTGAAGGCGGTACCCACCATGCCCGTGCTGTTGTTGGTGATCTCGCCACCTGCCGTACCGAATACGTGCGTGCCGTGCCAGCTGCTGCTCTCGGCGGGCTGGCCCGAGCCGCACTGGTTCGCCGTGGTCCAGTCGCCGGTATCCCAGCCGCCCGCCACGCGGCCGTTGCTGGAGCGGCCCGACACGGCTGCGCTGGTGATGAAGTCATAACCTGCGTTGGCGAGCGAGAGATTGAGGTCCGGGTGATTGGTGACGCCGGTATCCAGACTGGCGATCGTCACGCCGGTGCCATCGGCCAGCGTCCATGCCTGCTGGATGTTGGCGGCGCCCCAGTTGGCGACGTTTGCGTTGAGCGTGTTGTCGAAAAACGCCGCGCCGCTGGGCGCCAGGTAATCCCACTGGTAGGCCCCGTAGTACTGGTCATTGGGCACCGTAAAAGTGGCGGCGCCCGCTGGGAGAATGCCATCCACGCGCTTGAGCATGTATTCCGGCTCCACGAAGGAAACCGCGGGGTCGGCGGCGATCTGCCGGATCAGCGTGGCCGCCTCGGTCGCCGAAAGCGCACGGTCGGTGTGCACCAGATCGGCACCGGTGGCCAGCCTGCGCTCGTATCGCACGGCGAGCGCACGCGGCGCGGCGAGCGTTCCCGCGCTCAGTTTTGCGCGCGATACCGCCACGCCCACGTTCTGCACCGCCATGGCAGCGTTGCTGCGTTCGGCGCTGCCGTCCTTGTAGGTGATGATGAAACCGGTATAGCTCTGATCGCTCTGCAATGGACTTACATCGAAATTGGCCGAGGGCGGCGGCGACGTGCCGAACTCGGCGGCAGACGCGGAGGCAGACAGTGCCATCAGCAGGGAAACCACCAGCCAACGCTTGTGAGTATGACGTTCCATTTCGAACTCTCCATGCTTGGGTTAGGTCGAAGTGATCCCGTGACGTCCTGTCGGGATCCCACCGTGGCGGCGCCTCGATGCGTCGAGCCTTCGACGTTGATGTTTACCGCGATCGCGGGAGTCATCCATGACCCGCCGCCAAGACAAGACGAACCCGCGCCGCGCGTAACGCAGCGAATCAACGAAACCGGTAATCCCCACAGCCAAGGCAAACGCTCACCGCTCCGGCGGCTCCAGGAGCCGCCAGCAACGTAGGTCACTCATGGGTGGCGCGCGCTTGTTGTCCCCTCGCACAGCCACGTCGCATGAAGATGCGACCGTGCCATTGATTCATGGCATCGGTGAAGGAATCGCAAATAATTGCCGTCACCGGCGCGGGCATGCCACGCTTATGTGATCAAGTTCACACAAGCGATGCGCATCGACGGCCGCGCCTGCACGGCACCGCGCCAACCCAGGAAGAGTGGTGCGTCATCGCTCAGCTTCCGCGGCGGCAGCGCTCCATCGCCACGAGTGACGGCTGAAATCCCAGGGCCGAAAAGAATTCGGCCGCGCCATCGCGCCCAGCGCGAAGTACCCAGGTGATGTCCGGCGTGTCGCGCGTGATGTGCTCCACCAACGCTCGCCCAACGCCCTGCCGGCGATGCCCCGACGCCACGACCACCATCGACAGATAGCCATTGGACAGTCCGTCCGTGATGGCACGTGCGAAGCCAATCACCGCGCCGTCGTCCATGCAGACGGCCGTGCGCTGGGACTGTTGCAGCAACTGGGCAAACCGCGGCGCGTCCTCCACGCGATGCGCCCAGCCGTTGGCGGCGAGAAACAGGCGGATCGGCTCGACATCTTCGGGCAATGCATCTCGGATCATGGATGAAGCTCTCTTATTCGCCCGGGTGATGGCTACGCTCGACGTGCGACTTCAGATAGTCCGACCAGGAATACATCGCACGCAAGTCGCCTGTGCTGTAACGCTCGGCCTCATCATTGAAGCGCGGCGATGCCTGATGGTCACTTTCGCCACCCGACGTGATATCGCGGACCTTGCCGCCAAACTCCACCGCGGCGACGAAACCTTGATCACTGTTGCCGCTCTTACTGTCGCCGCGGTGCGTGCCCGTCCCCCGACGACTCACAACAGGCGACAGATACAAGACAAGCGGTGAGCGGGACCGATGCGGGAAGCATCGGTCCCGCCGTTGATCACGGCTGATTACCGGCCGCTTGCACGGCGGCATAAGCGTTGACGATGCCCGCACCGATCGGCGTGCTTGCGCTGGGCGGCACGTGCGGCACGGTGGCGGAGGACTTCACCAGTTCCGTTATCTTCGCGGGTGTCAGCAGGGCCTTGCCGCGTGCAAGGCGATAGCTTTGCATCAGCGCCACCACGCCAGCCACATGCGGAGTGGCCTGCGAGGTGCCTGCCATGGTGCCGTAGGTAGGCGTGGTGGGTGTCGTGGTCCCGGCGTTGAGCGCGGACCAGATGAAGCCCGTGGTGGTCTGCGAGCCAAACGATGCATCGTTCTTGTAAACGCCGCCGCCGGGGGCTGCCACCGTCACGATCGACCCGTAGTTGGAGTAGAACGTACGCGAGCTGGTGATGCCGGTGGCTGCCACGACCACCGCACCGGCGCAGCTGGCCGGCGAGAAGTTCGCGGCGTTGGCGTTGCTGTTGCCGGCGGCCACCACCACGGTAGCGCCGCGACCGACCGCACCGGTGATCGCCAGGCCCAGCGCACTGCTCGACGTGCAGGCGCCAGGTCCGCCCAGGCTCAGGCTGAGCACTTGCGCGGGATGCGCATTGGCCGGCACGCCCGACACGCTGCCGCCCGACGCCCAGGTAATGCCATCGGCGACATCCGCATTGGTACCGCCGCAATGACCGAGCACGCGTACCGGTACCACCTGTGCACCGAAGGCCGTACCCGCCAGGCCGACGCCGTTGTTGGTCTTCTCGCCGCCTACCGTGCCGAACACGTGCGTGCCGTGCCAGCTGCTCTTGCGTGCGCCCATGCCGCACTGATTCACCGCGGGGATCCAGTCGCCAGTATCCCACCCACCGGGCACGCGGCCATCGGTTGCGCGGCCTGAGGTAGCGGCGCTGACGATGAAGTCGTAGCCGGCGTTGGCGAGCGAGAGGTTCAGGTCCGGGTGGTTGGTAACACCGGTGTCGAGGCTCGCGATGGTGACGCCAGAGCCGCTGGCTAACGCCCATGCCTGCTGGATGTTGGCGGCGCCCCAGTTGGCGACGTTCGCGCTGAGCGCGCGGTCGAAGAAACCCGCGCCATTGGGCGCCAGGTAATCCCACTGGTAGACCGCGTAATTGGGGTCGTTGGGAGCACCGAAAGCCATCGCACCGTCCGGCCGCAGGTCTTCAACGGCCTGGAGCATGTATTCCGGCTCCACGTAGGCGACGGCGGGATCGGCGGCGATCTGCCTGATCAGCGTGGCCGCCTCGCCTGCCGAAAGGGCGCGGTCGATATGCACCAGATCGGCTCCGGTGGCCAGCTTGCGGGCGTAACTCACCTTGAGCGTTCGCGGCGCGGCGCGTGTTCCCCCTGCCAGCTTCGCGCGCGACACCGCTGCGCTCACGTTCTGCACCGCGATCGCGGTGTTGCGGCGTTCGGCGCTACCGTCCTTGTAGGTGACGATGAAGCCGGTATAGCTCTGATTTTTCTGTAGCGGGCTCAGGTCGAAGCGATCCGAAGGCGGCGACGCGCCGGTGTTGCCCGCAGAGGCGGACGCGGACAGCGCCATCAACAGGGAAACGATGAGCCAATGCTTGCGAGTATGACGTTCCATATGAACTCCCCATACATGCCTGGGTCGAAGTGATCCCGTGACGTCCTGTCGGAATCCCACCGTGGCGGCGCCTCGATGCGTCGAGCCTTCGACGTTGATGTCTCCTTCGATCGCGGGAATCGTCCGTGACCCTCCGCGAAGACAAATCCACCCCGCGCCGCGCGTGCCGCAGCGAATCAACCCAATCCAATTCTCAGATCACACGCAAACGCGTCTCGCACTTGCGGCCTCAACGACCGCCGGCAACGCGTCTCTCCCCCGCGCAGCGGCGTCGCATGAATCGGCAGCAAGGCCGGGGATTCATGAGGTCGAAAGAAGAGTCGCAAAAAATGCGCTTTGGCGACACCGACGCGCATCGCACGCGCGCGCGGGCTCACGCAAGCGATGCGTGTAAGCGCTCGCTTGTGTGCCTATCGAGCGTGATTACGAGCCCGGATGGTACGTGCGCTCGATGTGCCCCTGCAGGTCTTCCGGCCAGAAATACACGGCACGCAAGTTGCCTGTGGTGTAGCGCTCGGCCTCATCATTGAAGTGCGGTGATGTCGGATGCCCGCTTTCGCCACCCGCCGTGATGGCACGTGCGCGCACCTTGTCGCCGAATTCCACCGCTGCGACGAAGCTGTTGCCGCTGGTGCCGTAGTAGCGGCGCGTACCCGGCCAGCGATGCGCACCAAACGAAGCGAGCGAGCCCCAGCGCGATGAGGTGAAGGGCACCGGGATGCTGGGTTTGCTGTCGTCGAACGGCTGCTGGATGTCGCCGTTGATGCGCTGGTAGCGATTGACCTCGCCCCACGGCACGCCCCAGCTGCCGAAGTCCCTCTGCAGGCGATCGGACGCCTCCGCCAGCGCTTCGAGGCGCGCCTTGGGCCCGGCGCGCTCAGCCATGATGTCGTAGACGGAGAGCCCTTCGGATACGTCCGACTTGTCGACCTTGTCCCACAAGGTATCGCCCCAGAACACCGCCAGCGAGGTGGGCATGGAGGCGATGCCCCAGCGATAGTCCCATCCGCGCAGCAAGGCGATCGGTCCGGCGAGTTTCTTCTTCAGTGGATCGTTCGCGGGCAGCGCGTCGTAATCCTTCAGCAGGATCGGCACCTGTCGCGCGAACGCCGGCAGATACGAATCGAACGCCGCGGTGATCAGCGACGGCAGCGTGAAGTCGCGCTTGTCGCTCAGCACCATGGTGGCGTGGATACCGCGCGGATTCTCGCCGACGCTATCCATGTAGCGCGGATAGTTTTCCCGCTTGGGGCTATCCGGGCCCGCCGCGGAATACGGCCAGTCGTTGGTGTTCATGATCCAGCCGTTGGCGGGATTGAGCAGATGCGGCGCGGCGTCCAGCGGAAGCAGCCCTTGCCAGTCGGTCGCGGGATCGCTGCCGTCCACCGGCTTGGTGTAATCGAAACGGTTGTCGCGCTTGGGGATGAATTGCGGATGCAGGTATGCGATCTCACCCTTGTCGTCGGCGAAAATCGTGTTGTTCGATGAGTTCGCCTTGAGCTCGGCGATTTTCATGAAGCTCGTAAAGTCAGTTGCCTTGGTGCGCAGCCAGCTCTGCTCCAGCGCTTCCATCGGTTTGTTCATCAGCGCGGTGGCGATCCACTTGTCGCCCTCGGTGCGCACGATCGGACCGTGGTGTGTGGCGTACGTGGTGAACGTACGCTGCGCCATCGATCCATCGGGCTTGCGGTAGCGCACGGTGATCGGCTTGGCGTTGACCGGCCGTACTTCCTTGCCGTAGCGATAACCGATCTTGTCGCCGTCACGCACGATGGTCTCGGCAAACTCATCCACCACGTCGGCGGTGGTCGAGGTATGCATGAAACCGATGTGCTTGTTGAAACCCTGATAGATGAAGAACTGGCCCCAGGTCACCGCGCCATACACGTCCAGTCCCGCATCGCTGCTCATCTGCAGCTCGGATCGGAAAAAGAACGAGGTGTGCGGATTGATCAGCAACAAGGCGTGGCCATCGGCCGTGAGTTTCGGCGCGATGGCGATGCCGTTGGAGCCGGTGGGCTCGGCCCAGCTCGACGGCGGATCGACGAAGGCCACGGCGTCGGTGGACTTGCCGTAGAACGCCTGCAGCTCTTTCAATGAGACACGCTCGATATCGCCGCCGATGCTGCCTTCGCTGAAGCTCAGCGCCATCCACGGTTCGAAATGCGTGATGACGCGCGGATGCACGTCCGGATGCGTGGCCAGATAGTAGTTGAGGCCGTCGGCCCAGGCATTCATCAGCTCGCGCAACCACGAAGGACTTTTCGCGTACTGCTGCTTCAGCTCGGCCGGGTCGATCCACAGCTGTTGACGCAGATCGGACCAGATCGCCTGCTCGCCTTCGGCCTGCGCGAGCCAGCCCAGCGAGTTGAGGTAGTTCGTCTCGACGCGGTTGAAGTCGTCTTCGGCTTGCGTATAGGCCATGCCGAACACGGCGTCCGCATCCGTCTTGCCGTGCACGTGCGCGATGCCCCAGTCGTCGCGGGTGACGGTGACGGCGGCGGCTTCGGTCTTCCAGCGGGAGGCGTCGCCGGATGCTGCGTGAGCAGTGCCGAGGCAACCGAGCGAGAGCAGTATGGCGGCCGAAAGCGAGTGTTTGGCGATGGTCATGGTTCTCGGTGCCTTGGTGTCGTCGCGCTCAAGGGGATTTCCTTGCCTTCCTACAGCGTCATCCCGGCGCAGGCCGGGATCCCGTAGCGAGGCACTGATGGATGCTCACGCTACTGGATTCCGGCCTGCGCCGGAATCACGGGTAGTAGAGGCTTTGCCGATATCACGGCATGGCGTAACTGTTATTCCCTCGATCCGCATCAGGCAACTTGTGCTCCGGATCCAGCGTGAGCTTCGCGATCTTCTTGCTCGTATGCAACGCCAGCTTCGGCGCCGCACTCTGCCGCCATGCTTCCACCGGCACAGGCACGTCCTCGTGGCTGCCGTCGGCGTAGTCGATGCGCAGCGTCGACGGCATCACCAGCTTCTGCTTGCTGGCCAGGGTCACCTGCACGCCCTTGGCCGGGTCGTTGTCGACATAGCTCGCCGCGCTGATGCCCATGTCCAGCTGCCAGTTGTTGAGGTACCAGCCGCGCCACCACCACGACAAGTCCTCGCCCGCTTCGCTGCTCATGAAGCGGAAGAAGTCCGACGGCGTGGGATGGTGATACGCCCAGGTGGCGATGTATTTGCGGAAGGCCGGATCAAACCGGTCCGGCCCCAGGATCTGCTCGCGCAGCAGCACCAGACCGAGTGCGCCCTTGAAGTAGCTCACCGGATGGCGGTACTTCTCGGCGACGGAATCGGCCGGCGCCATCAGCGTGGGCGCGTTGGGATCAGCCAGCAGCGGGAGGATCTCATCAACCGGATTGCCGCCTTTGGGCGCGTACTCGCTGTCTCGCTTGGGCGCGAACTCACCCTTGTTGAACGCGTCCGAGGCATACACGTCGATGAAGGTATTGAAGCCTTCGTCCATGAACGCGTTGCGGCGTTCGTTGGAGCCCACCACCATCGGGAACCACGTGTGTCCGATTTCGTGCGCGGTGATCCAGAACAGCATCGGGCCCTTGTCCTCGAAGCCGTCGAACACGATGCCGGGGTATTCCATGCCGGCACCATGACCACCGAGGTTGACCGCCACCGGCCACGGATACGGATACCACTTCGAGGAGAAGTGCTCGATCGCGCCCTTCACGTATTCGCTGGAGCGATCCCATTTGTCCTTGCCCACGCCTTCCACCGGATACACCGACATGGCCAGCGCGTGCTTGCCGTCGGGCAAGTTGATGCGTGCGGCATCCCACACAAAGGCAGGCGATGCGGCGAAGGCGATGTCGCGGGTGTGCTCCATGTGGAAGCGCCAGGTCTGGGTGCCGCTTTGCTTCGGACGGCTGGCGGGGTCGTTCACTTCCTGCGGCGAGCGGATCATCACCGTGCTATCGCTCTGCGCTGCCTGCGCGAGGCGTTGCTGCTGCGCGGCGGTGAGCACCTCGCCGGGATTGGTGAGCGCACCGGATCCGGCCACGATGTAATTCCACGGCACGGTGACGGCGTAATCGATATCGCCGTATTCCAGATAGAACTCCGAACCGAGGTAGGGCTGGGTGTCCCATCCGCGCAGATCGTCGTAGACGGCCATGCGCGGGAACCACTGCGCGATCTCGTAGATGTCGCCGTTCTTGGTCGGCGTGACCGCCGTGCGACCGCCCCAGGTGCCCGGCACCGTGTAGTGGTAGCGGATGCGCAGCTTGGCCTGCTTGCCGTTGGCGGCCAGCGGCTGGCCCAGGTCCACGCGCAGGCGCGTGTCGTCGACCAGGAAGTGCACGGGCTTGCCATCCACCTCTACAGCTTCGATCTGGTAGCCGTCAGTGAAGTCGTTGCGCGGGCGCGGCGAGGTAAGCGTGCCGCGCGAGTCGCGTCGATAGATGTTCTGGTCCAGCTGCACCCACAGCACGTCCAGCGCATCGGGGCTGTGGTTGGTGTAGGTGATGGTTTCATCGCCGCGCAGCGTGTGCGAGGCCGGGTCGATGTTTGCCTGGATCGCGTAATCCACGCGGTTCTGCCAGAACTGGGGCCCCGGCTTGCCCGCACCATCGCGGAACGCATTGGCCGCATCGGGCAGCGTGAGCGGCGCAAACAACGCCTGGGGATCGAACGCGGCGTCCGTGCCGTCGGCAAAGGCCGGCGCGCACAGGGCGCCAGCTGCAATCAGGCCCGCCGCAACGGCGCAGCCCAGGACGAGTTTCTTCATCAGGCGTTTTCCTCAAGGCTCACCGGTCTGAACCCGACAATATAGGCAGCGCGACGCCGGATGAACCGGGTCAGTGGTCATGGGCGCCGGCGCATCTTCATGCGAACGGGCCGGCCGCGAGGCCGGGAGCGGCGGCGCGAGGCGGTACAATGGCCTCATGAGCACCCCCGAACATTCCCCGCTCGGCAAGACCACCGTCTACGCCGACCGCTACGACCCTTCCCTGTTGTTTCCCATCCCGCGCCAGGGCAAGCGCGACGAGATCGGCGTGTCCGAGCCGCTTCCGTTTCACGGCGAGGATGTCTGGAACGCCTATGAGCTGTCCTGGCTGGACGCTCGCGGCAAGCCGGTGGTGGCACTGGCGGAATTCCGCGTGCCGGCCAGCTCGCCCAACATCATCGAGTCGAAGTCGTTCAAGCTTTACCTCAACGGTTTTTCGCAGGAACGCATGGCCGACAGCCACAGCCTTTCGGCCATCCTGGTGCGCGATCTCTCGGCCGCTGCCGGCGCCCCGGTGGAAGTGACCCTGAGCCACGCGCAGGCGCGCGGGCATGCCGTCACGGACCTCGCGGGCACCCTGGTGGACGAGCTGGCGATCGAGATTGACGACTACGGCCCGCCGCGTGCGGACTATCTGATGACCAACGACCATGCACCCGTGGTCGAGGAAGTGTTGGTCTCCAACCTGCTGCGTTCCAATTGCCCGGTGACCGGCCAGCCGGATTGGGGCAGCGTGCAGATCCACTACCACGGCGCGCCGATCGATCACGCCGGCCTGCTGCGCTATCTGGTTTCCTTCCGCAACCACAACGAATTCCACGAGCAATGTGTCGAGCGGATTTTCGTGGATGTGATGGAGCGCTGCCGCCCGCAGCGTCTCAGCGTCTATGCGCGCTATACGCGACGCGGCGGCCTGGACATCAACCCCTATCGCAGCACCGGCAGCGAGCGCCCCGGCAACCCGCGCGGTGCGCGCCAGTAGTCGCCGCCGTGAAGGTGGCGTGGATGCAGAAACCGCGGTAATCGCAGCTTCAGACCGCGGAAGCTAGCCTCGCAATGGCAATGCGCCCGGCCTCACCCGCCGGGTATGTCCGCCACCAGCCACGGGGTCAGTCATGAATATCCAGCCACGCAAAACGGCCTTGTACTGCGCGACCCTTGCCGGACTGCTCGTGCTGGGCGCCTGCGGCAAGAACCAGGAAGCGTCCAACACCACGCCCACCGCACCGGCGACCAGCGCCCCTGCGCCCGTGGCCCCGGCACCGCCGGCCAGTACGCCGATGCCGCCGCCGTCGAGCGCGCCATCGCCAACCAGCACCGCTCCCGCACCGGTGCAGACGACTGGAAAGTCGGCCGGCATACAGACCGGCGGCGAGATCAAGGTGGCCGCCGTCACCCTGGGCAGCCAGGTCGACGCGGCGCATGCCATCAGCAAGGAACAGCGACGATTTGCGCCGGAAGACCAGGCCATCTACGCCAGCGTGGCCACCATCGGCACCACCGACAACGCCACCTTGAACGCCAAGTGGAGCTACGTCGACGGCAAGGACGAGGCTTTCAGCAGCACCAGCGAATCCATCGCCACCGACGGCCCGGCGATCACGACGTTCAAGGTGCAGAACCCCAATGCCTGGCCCAAGGGCAAGTACAAGGTCGTGATCTCGCTCAACGGCAGGCCGGTGGCTACGGAAGACTTCGAAGTACGCAGCTAGGCCGGTCGTAACGCACGAAAAAGGCGCCTTTACGGCGCCTTTTTTGTGGCTGCGCGAGATGGCTACAAGGCACGCTTCCACTTGTGCACGCGCACGCCCGCGATCACCTGCAGCACGCCGTACACCAGTGCGGCCACGCCTATCCAGATCGCCACGGTGAGCAGGCCGGCCACCGGATAAGCGGCGAACAGCCCGCCCAGCAGAATGGCCAGCACGCCGCTCAAGGCAATCATCCACTCGCCGGTAATCTCCTTGCGCACGCGGATGGCGAACACGATGCGGTAGATGCCCGCCACGATCAGCCACGCCGCCAGGAACAACAGCAACACATTGACCACGGCCAGCGGATGCCAGATCGCCAGCAGCCCGAACACGATGGAGGCGACCGCGTACACGATCAGCCAGCCGCGCGACATCGCCAGATGGCGATTGAACAGGGCGAACACGCTGATGATGCCCTCCGCCAGGGCCATCACGCCAAACGCCCAGGTCAGCGCAATCACGGTGCCGCCCGGCCATACCAGCGCGCTGATGCCAAACAGGATGGAGATGACGCCGTAGAACACCAGCAACCAGCCCGTGCGGCTGACGCCCCGATGCAGGATGGAACTCATAGTCGCGACCCTCCTTGAGGTTGAAAGGCGGGCACCAGCTGCCCGCAGACGCTCACGGCCCAGGCAGGAACATGCCGCCCTCCCCCTCGTCGCGCGAGCGCCCGAGACAGCATCGACGCATCCCGCGTGTCGACGCAATGCGAACGCCGTCTCAACCGGTTGCGGAGGGGGTGAAATCCGGCCAAAACCACTACATCGATGGCACGTGGACTTAACTCGCGGCTTGCTTGAATTGCAGCGTGGTGCGTACGGCACGATGGGCCATCCATCGAGGATTTGTCATGAAACAGCGCAATATCCAGGGCCAGTGGAAACAGATAGGCGGCCAGATCAAGCAGCACTGGGGCAAACTCACGAGCGACGATTTGCGAATCGCCGAAGGCAATGCCGAATATCTATCGGGCAAACTGCAGCAGCGCTACGGCATCGCGCGCGACGAAGCCGATCAGCAGGTGAAGGCCTTCGAGAAACAGCTATGTCACTCGCAGGGCTCGCGCTGAGTAACTGCTGCCGCGCTCACAAGGTGTCCAGTGGAATTTTCAGATAGCTGATGCCGTTGTCTTCCGAGGGCGGCAAGCGACCCGCGCGCATGTTCACCTGCACCGCTGGCAGCAGCAGCCGCGGCATCGAGAGCGTCGCGTCGCGTGTGCTGCGCATGCGCACGAAGTCGTCTTCATCGCTGCCTGCGCGCACGTGGATGTTCGCGCGGCGCTCTTCGCCCACCGTGGTTTCATGCGCGAAGACATCGCGACCCGGCGCCTTGTAGTCGTGGCACAGGAATACGCGGGTTGCGTCCGGCAGGGTAAAAAGCTGCTGGATGGAACGGTACAGCGTGCGCGCGTCGCCACCGGGAAAATCGCAACGCGCCGTGCCGTAGTCCGGCATGAACAAGGTGTCGCCGACGAAGGCCGCATCGCCGATCACATGCGTCATGCACGCGGGCGTGTGGCCTGGCGTGTGCATCGCTACTGCCTCGATGCTGCCGACGCGGTAACGCTCGCCGTCCTTGAACAGATGATCGAACTGGCTGCCGTCACGCTGGAATGCGTCGCCGGCGTTGAATATCTTGCCGAATGTTTCCTGCACCTCGCGGATGTGCTCGCCAATGGCAAGCTTTCCGCCGAGCACGGATTGCACGTAAGGCGCGGCGGAAAGATGATCCGCATGCACATGGGTATCGATGACCCACTCCAGCGCCAGCCCCTGCGCCTTGACGAAGTCGATCATGGCGTTGGCCGAATCGCGCCGGGTGCGGCCGGAGACTGCGTCATAGTCCAGCACGCTGTCGATCACCGCCGCCTTGCGCGTCGCCGGATCGGCCACGACGTAGCTGAAGGTGTTGGTCGACTCGTCGAAGAAGGCCTTTACCTCAGGTCGCTGCACGGCTCGCTACTCGTGTCCATGGCGCCTCATTGGAACGCATGAGGCATCGCGATGCCAGCAGGCAATAGCGATAGCGACTTGGACGATGCTGCCCGCAGGGCAGACACAGGCTTAGGAGGTGGCGCGCCCGGAGGGATTCGAACCCCCGACCAATGGCTTCGGAAGCCACTACTCTATCCGGCTGAGCTACGGGCGCATGAGCGTCGGCGCGTGCGTGGAACCGGGGCTCCGGGGCACGGCGAGGGCGCAGTATAGCGGAGTTGGGGGCGGGAGCCCATGTGGGGGCGGGGTGGGTTTGTTGGTGTGGCGCGTGGTCGATTTGGCGCGGGCCGCCCCTTTGCTTGTCATTCCGGTGTAGGCCGGATTGCAGAGCTTCGGTGTTTAGTTGTCGCCTCGAGGCCAGGGTGCCGCCTACGCGGCGGGCGTTTCGATCGGCTGCCGCCGACCGAATCACTTTTCTTTTGCTGGCCCAAAAGAAAAGTAACCCAAAGAAAATGGCCTGATAACGCCCGCAGCATCGTGTTGGGATAAGCCCGAACGCTCGAGGCGCGTCCTGATGGGACAACCTCCGAGGGTACACAGGGGATACTTCCAAGCGCTGCGCAACGCGCCCGAATCGCTGAGGACTTA
>NZ_JBFTQX010000013.1:0-77355 GCF_056399225.1 Dyella sp. 01N448
GATGCGGCCAGTTTTTCGACAGGACACGGATGTCCTGTCGAAAAACCCCGCAACCCGCACGCGCACCTGGAGGGCCAAAGGCCCGGAAGGCGCGTCATCCGGGGGGCCCTTTCTTTTGGTTACTTTTCTTTGGGCAAGCAAAGAAAAGTGACCCGGCCTCCGGCAGGAGGACGGAAGCCCGCGGCAGGCGAGCCAGGTCGCGGTATCGCGACAACCGAAGACTATCGCTACTGGATGACCAGCCATTCGGCTGTTGAAGAGCGCTTCCGTCCTACGCCGGGATGACGAATAGACGCGTTCCCGCGAGCACCCGCCCCTCACCCCAACCCTCTCCCCGGCGGGGAGAGGGAGAAAATCGCCGGCACCCGCAGAATCAGGCAAAAAACTGCCGGAACGCCGCCACCGTCCGCGCCACCCCCTCATCATCAACATCCAGATGCGTCACCAACCGCAACGTCGGCAAATACCCGATGCTGATGCGAATACCCGCCTGCTTCAAATGGACGTCCAATTCCCGCAGCCGATCGGCAGGCACATCGATAAACACCATATTGGTGTGCTGCCCCAGCAGCTTCACGCCAGGAAGGTCACCCAGCCCCGCCGCCAACATCACCGCGCGAGCGTGATCCTCGGCGAGACGCTCCACATGGTGATCCAGCGCGTACTGCGCAGCAGCAGCAAGCATGCCAGCCTGACGCCAACCGCCACCGGTCACCTTCTTCCACCGCCGCGCCTTGTCGATCAGCGCCGCCGAGCCGACCAGCACCGAACCCACCGGCGCACCAAGGCCCTTCGACAAGCAGACCGACACACTGTCGAACAGACCGGCAATCTCGCGAGCCGGCACGCCACTGGCGACGGCGGCATTGAACAAGCGGGCACCATCCAGATGAAACCCCAGCCCGCGTTCGCGCGCGAAATCGCGAGCCGCTTTCAGGTAGCCCAGCGGCAAGGCACGCCCATGCCAGGTGTTTTCCAGCGCCAGCAGCCGCGTGCGCGCGAAATGCGGATCGACCGGCTTGATCGCCGCGGCGAGCTTGTCCAGCGGCAGGCTGCCATCCACGTCGTGCGGAATCGGTTGTGGCTGGATCGAGCCGAGCACGGCGGCGCCGCCACCTTCGAATTTGTAGGTATGCGCATCGGCACCCACCAGGTACTCATCGCCGCGCTCGCAATGCGACATCAGTGCGATGAGGTTCGATTGCGTGCCGGTGGGCACGAACAGCGCCGCCTCAAAGCCGAGATCCGCCGCAAGCCGCTGCTGCAAGGCGTTCACCGTAGGATCTTCGCCATAGACGTCATCGCCCACGGCGGCCTGCATCATGGCCTCACGCATGGCCGGGGTGGGACGGGTGACGGTATCGCTGCGCAGGTCGATGAGTTCCACGATGGACTTCCGGTAGCTGGATCAGACCCCGAGTTTGAACGCTCGCTTTGGCAGAATCAAAGGCGGCGAGCCTGACGGGCCACGGCGGCTTGGGCTAGCCTTGTCATCGGGTCTCCGCATGCGGCGGGGACGCGAGCCGATCGAGGCGACGGCATGTCGTTCCTGCGTCTGTATCTTCGGGTGATTGCTCTGCTGGCTCCCGAAAAGAAGCTGGCAATCACGTTGGCGCTGGCCAACCTGGCGCTGGCCGGTGTGTTCTTCCTTGAGCCGGTGCTGTTTGGCCGCGTGGTTGACGCCTTGGGCAGTACGCAGGCCGGCAATGCGCCCCGCCTGATCGCGCTATGGGCCGGCGTGGGCTTTGCCGGCGTGCTGGCCAATGTGTGGGTGTCGCTGCATGCGGACCGGCTCGCGCATCGCCGACGCCTCGCCGCGATCGCATTGTTTTTCGAACATGCCGCGGCCATGCCGATGTCGTTCCACGGCGAATACCACACGGGCCGGCTGTCACGCATCATGAACGTGGGCGTCAGCAACCTGTTCAATCTCTGGCTGAGTTTCTTCCGCGAGCACCTGGCTACGTTGTTGTCGATCTTCGTGATGGTGCCCGTGGCACTGTGGATCAACTGGAAGCTGGCGCTGCTGATGATTGCGCTGCTGCTGTGTTTCTCGATTTTCAACGCCGTCGCCGTGCAGCGTACGCACAAGGCACAAGGCGAAGTGGAGGAATTGCACCACGAGATCGCGACGCGCGCCGGCGATGTATTCGGCAACGTGACGGTGGTGCAGAGTTTCACGCGACTGGCCGCCGAATCGCGCGCGCTGCACGAGCTGATGACGCGCACGCTCAATGCGCAATATCCGGTGCTGCGCGGCTGGGCGATACTTTCGGTGCTCAATCGTGCGGCGAGCACGCTCACCATCGTGGCGATTTTTGCGGTGGGCGCAGCGCTGCACTCGCGTGGCGAGATCAGCGTGGGCGGCATCGTCAGTTTCGTGGGTTTCTCCATGCTGCTGATCGGCAGGCTGGAGCAATTCGCCACCTTCCTGTCGAACCTGTTCTTCCAGTCGCAGTCGCTGCGCGATTTCTTCACCGTGCTTGACCGCCAGTCCGAGATCGCCGATCGCCCGGGGGCCATCGCCCTGCCCCGCGTGCGTGGCGAAGTGGTATTCGAGCAGGTCAGTTTTGGCTACGACCCGGTGCAGCCAGCCCTGCATGAGCTGAATTTCCGCGCGCCGCCCGGCAGCACCATCGCCCTGGTCGGCCCCACCGGCGCGGGCAAGAGCACCGCGTTGAGCCTGCTGTATCGCGCTTACGATCCCAGCGCCGGGCGGGTGACGGTCGATGGCCACGATGTCCGCGATGTCACGCTGGAGTCGCTGCGGCAAAACATCGGCGTGGTGTTCCAGGACGCCGGCATGTTCTATCGCTCGATCCTGGACAATCTGCGCGTGGGCAATCCGGAAGCGGAGCCCGGCCAGATCGACGCCGCGGTTGCCGCAGCCGAAGCAGCCGCGTTCATCGCACGCAAGCCCGCCGGTCTGGAAACGCTGGTCGCCGAGCGCGGGCGCTCCCTCTCGGGCGGCGAACGTCAGCGCCTGGCGATCGCCCGTGCGATGTTGAAGGACGCACCGATCCTGATACTTGACGAAGCCACTAGTGCACTCGACAACGCCACCGAGGCACGCATCCAGCGCGCACTGGATCGGCTGACCGTCGGCCGCACGACGTTCGTGATCGCGCATCGCCTGTCGACCGTACGCAACGCCGATCTGATCCTGGTGCTGGACCAGGGTCGGCTGGTGGAACAGGGGCGCTTTGCAGAGCTCATCGCCCAAGGCGGACTATTCGCCCGCCTCGCCCAGGAAGGCCAGTTCGCGCCGGATGCACCGGACGATTCCGCCGCCACCGGCGCTTAGCCAAGTGTGATGGCCACGACCAGGACGGGGCGGGGATCTGCCGCCCATGCCGGGCGGCGCCACGTCAGCCGTGTTTTCGGAAATACACCCAGGCAATCACCGCCAGGATCAAGGCGGGCAGCACATTGGCCACCAGCGGCGGCACGCCGTAGACGGTGCCGAAGTTCACCATCGCCTTCTGCAGGAAGTACCAGCCGATGGCGAGCAGCATGCCGATGAACATGCGCTTGCCCAGGCCGCCCGAGCGCAAAGTGCCAAACGAGAACGGCATGGCGAGCAACACCAGCACCAGCACGTTGAGCGGATACAGCGCGCGCGTCCAGAACGCTGAGGCATACACGCCCGGATTCTGGCCGTTCTGCTCAAGGTAGGTGATGTTGCGGCGCAGGTCGCGCATGGGCAGGTATTGCGGCTGGATCACCGACTGCTCCAGCACCTGCGGATTGAGCTTGGAATCCCAGGTCTGGCTGTCGGCGGTGGTGGAGTGCGTGCCGGCATCGTCTAAGGTGGTGCTGCGCACCTTGCTCATCACCCACTGGTGGCCATCGTGTTCGGCCGTCTGCGCCCAGTCGAAGCGCTTCACCTGGCCGTCCGGCGTGAGCGTGAACACCCGCACGTCATGCAACTGCACGGTGCTGTGCGTTGCCGTGTGTTTGGCCATCCATCCCTTGGCATTGATGATGCGATCGCCATCGCGTGCCCACAGGCCGGACTCGCCGCCCAGGCCCACGTTGTTGGATTTAAGGCGCAACTGCATGGCCTGCGCCTGCTGGTCACCCCAGGGTGCCGCGGTTTCGCCAAGAATCACCACGCCGACCACGAGGATGGCCACCACGCCCACCGCCGACGCGGCAATGCGCAGCTTGGACAGACCACAGGCGCGCAACGCAGTGAGCTCGTTGGTGGCAGCCAGGCCGCCCAGGCCGAGCAGGCCGCCGATCAGCGCCGCGTTGCCGAACATCTCGTACAGACGGCGCGGAAAGGTGACCAGCACGTACACCACGGCGTTGGTCACCGTGTAGCCGTTCTTGCCCACGTTGCCGAGCTGGCGCAGGAACTGGAACACCGCATCGAGACCGGTGATCACCAGCCACACGGTGAGCATGGCGCCCAGGACGGTGGTGCCGACCAGCCAGTCGACGCGACGAATGCGCAATGCAGCCATCAGGCACCTGCCTTGCGCGGTTTACGCGGCGAGTATTGGTTCTTGAACATGCGTGCCGCCACGGCAAACACCAGCAGCGTGACCATCCACATCGGGAACGAGTGGTGCCAGTGGCCCTTGACGATCTGACCGCGACAAATCGCCAGCAACAGGTAGTAGAAGTAGAAGGTGAGGATGGCCAGGAACATGCGGCCAAAGCGCGGCTCGCGCGGACTCTGGCGCGACAGCGGCAAGGCCAGCGCCAGCAGCACCAGGGTCATCGCCGGCGCGATGCTGCGCCAGGCGAATTCGGCGCGCGTGTCCGGGTTGTCGGTGCGCAGCAACTGCGCCAGCGTCATCGAGTGCGCGGGATCTTCGGCGTCCTCATCGGACTGGATGCTGTCCAGCGAGGCGTCGTTGCGCTCGTATTTCATCTTGCGCCAGTTGTCCGCGCCCAGCGGGATGTCGTACTGGAAGCCGTTCCACAAGGCGAGGAAGCGGCCGCTGCCGTCGGTTTCCTGATACAGCTGGCCGTGCTTGCCGGTGACCAGCTTGAGGTGCGGCACGTTGTCGTGGCCCATGCGCTCGGTGGCAATGAAGGTGTTGCCCAGCGTGCTGCCGTCGCGGCTGAGCTCGTCGACGAAGATGATGCCGCCCTTGCCCGGCAGCGGCGTGAAGCGCCCGGCGTCCAGGCCCGCGGCAATCACCGAGCGGTTGGCGGCCGCCACCAGCTGGTCGGACGTGCGTGCGGCCCAGGGGCCCAGCCACAGCGCCACGATGCCGACCAGGATGGCCAAGATCACGGCAAGGATGGACACCGGACGCAGCAAGCCGTCGGGACCCATGCCGGAAGAGGCCAACACATGCATCTCGCTCTCGCGGTACATGCGGCCCAGGCCATTGAGGATGCCCAGGAAGGCCGCCAGCGGCAGCAGGGTCGACAGGCCGTCGAGCATGTTCAGGCCCAGCACCTGGAACATCACGCTGGCCGGGAAGCTGCCGTTCGCCACCTGCTGCAGGACGTGCGCAAACGAAGTGCCGGCCATGACGGCCAGCAGCACGATGGCGGTAGCGGCCACGGTTTGTGCCAGCTCACGCAGGAAATAACGATCGAGGATGCTCAGAACCGGTCCTCAGGCAGGGTCGAACCCGCGCGCGTCGCACGGGAGGAGAAACGACTGCGCAGTGTACGGGTTGGAGGGACAGTTTCTCGACATGCGATAAGATGAAGGGCTTGGCGCCGGCCCGCCCCGGGCGCGGCAATCCCAAGTCTAGCCTGTCCGGGCCTTTCCGGACCTTTCCGTAGGACTTCTCCATGACTCTCCAGTTCAGCCTTGGCTCCGCCGCTCCCGAATCCGTCGAAACCCCCTGCGTGGTGGTCGGCGTCTATGAGAACGGTTTGCTCACCAGTGCCGCCGCCCGCGTGGACACCGCTGCGCACGGCGCGATCAAGCGCCAGGTCGAGAGCGGGGACATCAACGGCAAGGCCGGCACCACGGCCGTGCTGTTCGCGCCGGAGGGCGTGGCAGCCAAGCGCGTGCTGGTGGTGGGTCTGGGAACGCAGAAGACCTTCGACGGTGCACGCTATCAGAAGATAAATATCGAAGCCGCGCGCGCCCTGGGCCGCCTGCCGCTGGACAGCGCGGTGTCCTACCTCACCGAGGTGGACGTGCCCGGTCACGATGCCTCCTGGCGCGTGCGCGTGGCCGCCCTGGCCGCCGATTACGCCGCCTACCGCTATACCGCCACCTTCAAGCCGCGCGAGAAGTCCGCGCAGCCTGAGCTGGCCGCCATCACCTTTGCCGGCGCCGACGATGCCAAGACCGGCCTCGCCCAGGCCACGGCCATCGCCGAAGGCGTGCGCTTCGCCCGTGAGCTGGCCAACCTGCCGCCCAATATCTGCAACCCCGCCTATATCGCCACGCAGGCCGAACAGTTCGCTGCGCAGCACGACAAGGTGAGCTGCACGGTGCTCGATCACGAGAAGATGGAAGAGCTGCGCTTCGGCTCGCTGCTGGCCGTGGCCCGCGGCTCGGCCAACAAGCCCAAGCTCGTCATCCTCGAATACAAGGGCGGCACGGAAGGCGACAAGCCGTACGCCTTCGTCGGCAAGGGCATCACCTTCGACACCGGCGGCATCAGCCTCAAGCCCGGCCCGGGCATGGAAGAAATGAAGTTCGACATGGGCGGCGCCGCGGGCGTGCTCGGCAGTTTCGTCGCCGCGGTGAAGCTTGGCGTGCCGGTGAACCTGGTGTGCGTGGTGCCGGCCGTGGAAAACATGCCCGATGGCGACAGCTACCGTCCCAGCGACGTGCTCACGAGCCTCTCGGGCCTGACCATCGAAGTGCTCAACACCGACGCCGAAGGCCGCCTGATCCTGTGCGATGCGCTGACCTATACCGCGCAGACCTTCCAGCCCAAGGTGATGATCGATGCTGCCACGCTGACCGGCGCCTGCGTCATCGCGCTGGGCAAGCACGCCAGCGGCCTGATGAGCAAGCATGACGACCTCGCCGCCGAGCTGATCGCCGCCGGCGAAACCACGCTCGATCGCGCATGGCGCCTGCCGCTGTGGGACGACTACCAGGTGCAGCTGGAATCGGGCTTTGCCGACGTCGCCAACATCGGCGGCAAGAACGCGGGCGCGATCACCGCAGGCTGCTTCCTGGCGCGCTTCACCGAGGGCCAGCGCTGGGCGCACCTGGACATCGCCGGCACCGCGTGGGACGAAGGCCGCAAGGGCCTGGCCACTGGCCGCCCGGTGTCGCTGCTGGTGCAGTGGCTGATTGACCGCGCCGCGTAAACCATCACTGCCGTCATTCCGGCGCAGGCCGGAATCCAGCAGCCGTATTGGTCGGCTGTCGCCGGTGCGCTTGAATGCACTGAGCATATCGCGACAATCGAATACCGACGTCACTGGATTCCGGCCTGCGCCGGAATGACGAAATTTGAAAGGCTCCCGCTATGCCTCGCGCCGATTTCTACCTGATCGACAAGCCGCGCTTCCGCGAGCAACCGCTGCTGCTCGTGTGCGAGCTGGCCAAGCGCGCGCACGCCGCCCAGCAACCCACCCTGGTGCTGGCGCGCGACTTTGCGCAAGCCGAGGCGATCGACGAGTTGCTGTGGGAGTTTGATCCGGACGGCTTTATCACGCACCAGATCGCCGGTGACGACGACGACCACACGACTGCCGTGCTGATCGTGCCACCCGGCATCGATACGCCCGATCGCCCGATGCTGATCAACTTGCGCGAAGAGTGTGCGCCGGGCCGCTACGACCGCGTGCTGGAAGTGGTGCCCGCCGATCCGGCCGAGCGCGAGGGTTCGCGCACGCGGTGGACCGAATACAGGCGGCGGCAGTTTGAGGTGAGCAAGCACGATATGTGATGCCGCGCCACGGCATTCACCTGTGGGAGCGAACCCTGTGCGCGACGGCAGCTACGTAGCGTTGCCTCACCATGGGTGCCTGTCGCGCACAGGGTGCGCTCCCACAGAGAATCCATTGCGTCAGTCGTCGACCGACGCGTGCACCGCCATCTGCAGGTTGATCGCATCCTGCAGCTGCTCGCCCGTCAGCGGCTTGCGCAGGAAGCCATCCATGCCCGCTTCGCGAGCCCGCGCTTCCTCATCGCCGCCCGAACGCGCGGTGATCGCCACGATCGGAGTGCGCTGCTCGGATGCCTCGCGCTGACGGATCAGCCGGGCGATCTGGAAACCATCGATGCCCGGCAGGTCCAGATCCAGCAGGATCACATCGCACGGTGCCTGGGCAAGCTCGGCCAACGCCGCCAAACCATTGCCGACATAGCGCACCTCGTGCCCCGCACGTTCGAGCAGGCCGCGAATCACGGCGGCGACGATCACGTCGTCTTCGACCAGCAGGATGCGCAGCGGCAATGCCTCGAGGCCATCGCCGCGCTGCGTCGTCGCGGGCAGCGGCTCCTGCGTCACCGGCAGCGGCAGGCGCACGTGGAAGGTGCTGCCAAAGGCAACCTTTGATTCCAGTTCGACGCTGCCACCCATCATCGCCACCAGCTCGCGGCAAATCGCCAGGCCCAGGCCGCTGCCTGCGCGGCGCTGTGGGCCGATGACCTGCTCGAAACGCTCGAACAAGCGTGCCTGGCTCGCCTCGGGAATACCCGGACCGGTATCGATCACGCTGAAGCGCAGGCCGTCGTCGGTGCGACGCACGCGCAGGGTCACGCCGCCGCGCTCGGTGAACTTCAGGGCGTTGTTGGCCAGATTGAGCAAGACCTGCTTGATGCGCAGCGCATCGCCGATCATGCGCGGCGGCAGATCGCCGGGCATGTCCAGCTCGAAGCGCAGGCCCTTGGCGCGCGCCTGGCCCAGCTCGAGTTTCGCCACGTCGTCGATCAGCGTGCGCGGGTCGAACGGTGCGTTGTCCAGCTCCAGCTTGCCAGCTTCGATGCGCGCGAGATCGAGTGCGTCGTTGACCAGCTTGAGCAGCATGCCGCCCGAGCGCTGCATGGCTTCGGCGTAGTCGCGTTGGGTGCGGCTGAGCGTGGTGGTCAGCAATAGCTCGGCCATGCCCATCACGCCCGTCATCGGCGTGCGGATCTCGTGGCTGAGCGTGGCGAGGAACTGCGTTTTCGCGGCGCTAGCCTGCTCGGCCAGGCGGCTGCGCTGCTCCGCCAATTGCATCTGGTGCCGCTCGGCCAGGCGACGACGCCACGCCTGCAAGGCCAGCCACGCCAGCAGCGCCGCCAGCAACACATACGCACACCACGCCCACCAGCGCGCCCACGGCGGCGCCTGCACATGGATGTGCAGCGGCTGCGCAAGCTGCGTCCACACGCCGTCCGCGCCGGCGGCCATGACCTCCAGCGTGTAATCGCCGCGCGGCAGGCCGGTGAGGTCGCGCTCGCCATGGCCGCCGGTATCCACCCAGGTGTTGTCGAGGCCGGCGAGGCGAAACCGATAGCGATTCGCGGCGGGATCCACATAGGAAAACACGCGCGTGTCCACGATCAGGCCCGAATCGCGCCAACCGATGGAAAGATGACCGGACTCCGGCACGGGAAGCTCGCGCACGGCGCCTTCGCGGCGCACGCTGATGCGGGTGAGCGCCAGGCGCGGCGGTTCGGTGGCACGTGACGCGCGATTGGGATTGAAGCCCATCACGCCACCCAGGGTGGGCGAATAAATCATGCCGTCGGGCATGCGGCTGAAGCCGCGGAGAAATTCGCCGTTGCTCAGGCCATCCTGCAGCCCGAGCTCGCGGAACTGTGCGATGGCGGGATCGAAACGCCACAGGCCATCGCGGCCGAATACCCATACACGCTGATGCTGGTCGACAGCCAGGTCCACCACGTTGACCGAGGGCCATCCGCGGGTGGCGTCGATCTTGCGATCGAGCACCAGGCCGTCGCCGTCGTAGTGGTAATGCTCCAGACCATCGGGACGAGCCATCCACACGCCATCGTCGGTGAAGTCGAACGCATCCACCGCCTGGCGATTGTCGACGCCGGGCACCGGTTCGAAATGATCGTAGCTGCGATCCAGGCGCAGCATGCCGCCGTCGCTGGCGTACCAGAACGTGCCGTTCCTCAGGGTGAGCTGGCTGCCCCAGCGTGCTTTTTCCTGCGCGGGTTGCACGGACACCGAAGTCACCGCCAGCGTGTCCTGGTCGACCCGGAACAGCCCTTCGCCGAAGCTGCGCGCATACAGCTTGCCGTCCGGCCCCACTTCCACTTCGAGCGGATGCTTGAGTCCGTGCTTGGAACCATCGACGGCATCGAGCTTGCCGTCGGCGTAGCGGAACAATGCGCCCTGCACGGTTACCCACAGGCGCGACTGCGCATCTTCGGTAAGACCGAGCACGTCGCCGCGCAGGCCCGAGATCACGTGCTCGACTCTGCCGGTAGCCGGCCACAGTCGATCGACGCGGCCGCCACGTTCGCCGACCCAGATCGCACCATCGCGGCCGCGCGCCACCGCGTAGGCGACGGAATCGCGCAGGCTGTTGTCGTCATCGGGAATGTGCGTGAAACGGCTGACACTGTCCCAGCCTGGAGCCAGGTAGGCCACGCCGCCATCGAACAAGGCGATCCAAAGGCCACCTTCGCTGTCGGGACGGATCTGCCACACCCAGGTGCCCGGCAGGTTGCCGTAGAGCACCGGTTGGTTAGTGACCGCCTCGATCTTTGCGTCGTGCGCCTTCTTGAGGAAAAGTCCGTGCTGCGTGCCCACCCACAGGCGCCCGCTGCGGTCGCGCACGCTGCTGAGGATATTGGTGTCGGGCAGTTCGCTGCTGCCCACCTGTCGCGCCACATCGTCCGCGCCGATGATGAACAGGCCGTGCGAGGAGGCCACGCGGATTTCATCGCCGTCGCCCTCGATGCGCCATGCGTCGAGCGACTTCTCCGGCGACGCCATGGCGATCGGATGGAACTCGCCATCCGGGTCGCGACGGAAGACGCCGTTGTCGCTGCCCACCCATAGCTGGCCGTGGGCGTCCACGTAGAGCGCGCCCACCGTGCCCAGGGCTTCCGGTGCACTGCCCGTCACCAGCACGTGGTCAAAGCCGCGGCCATCGCGGCGCATGCGGTCCAGACCCAGCGCCGTGCCCACCCAGATCGAGCCGTCGCCGGTCTGGGCGATCGACCAGGCCTTGTCGCTGCCCAGGCTCGCCGGATCGTTGGCGTCGTGACCCCAGTGGTGGAACGTGCCCGAGCGATCGTCGTAGCGGTTGAGGCCTGCCTCGAGGCCCGCGGCCCACAAGCCGCCGGCGCGATCGAAGATCAGCGCGGAGATGCCGTTGTTGAACAAGGATTGGCTGTCGCCCGCCACATGGCGGAACACCTTGAAGTTGACGCCGTCGTAGCGCGCAATGCCGCTCTTGGTGCCGAACCACATCGAACCATCCGGCGCCTGCACCACGGTATAGACACTGCTGCTCGGCAAGCCTTCGGCCGTCCCGAAGCGACGGAACTGTGGCGTCGCCAGTGCCGCATTGACGTGCTCAGGCGCTGCTGCCGCCGGCGCGGTTTGCGCGGCCGCGGGCACGCACACTGCCACCAGCGTGGACGCGCCCATGATCAGGACAACGCGAAGCAGCAAGGACGGCAGCATGCACTTCCCCCGGAATCTTTCGATTTTGCCAGACCTGCCGCGCAGGAACGAGCATGGCTTTTGGCCGACGCGACGGGCCACCCCGACGACGTTGCCGTGGGGAAACAATCCGTTCCGGCGCGACGGCTGGCGCCACCGCGGCGGATCGTCCAGACTTCCCGGCATGCCAAGCTCATGCCGCTCCAGCCGCCTGCTGCTCGCCCTCCTGTGCGCCTGCGCTCCGCTTGCCGCCGTGCAGGCTGCAGCGACCACGTACAGTTACGACACCACGCACAGCCAGATCCTTTTCAGCATCGACCACAACGGGTTCTCGCGTCCGTTCGGGCGGCTGCATATAGCGAAAGGCTGGTTGCGTTTTGATCCCGACGACTGGACGCAATCGGCCACCGAGCTGGACATCGACCTGGCCAGCCTGGACATGGGCGACGCCGAATGGAACGCGGCGGTGCTCAAGCCGGCCTATCTGGACGCGGAAAAGTCCCGTTATGCGCATTTCGCAAGTACTTCCGTGGAGCGCAAGGACGACACGCACGGCGTTCTGCATGGCAACCTAACCCTGCGTGGCGTGACACATACGGTGGATATTGCATTCACCTTCAACCGGCACGGCACGACGATTTACGGCATGCATACGATTGCAGGCTTCTCTGGCACGGCGATGCTCAATCGAGACGATTACGGCATCACCGCGACGCCCAATTCCATCGGCCACGGCGTGAGCGTGTGGCTGGAACTGGAAGCCATCCAGGAAGACCAGGCCCATAGCAAGGAATCACCATGAGTTTTCGCAACACCGACCATCAATGGGGATCGGTCGCCAAATTCTTTCACTGGACCATTGCGCTGCTGATCCTGGGCAACGGCATCTTCGGCCTTTGCATGGATCTCGCCAATGGCCCCATGCAGAAAATCAATTGGCTCGCCCTGCACAAGTCGATCGGCCTGACCGTGCTGGCGCTGTTCCTGTTGCGCGTGCTGTGGCGCCTGGCCAATCGCCCGCCGCGAGATGAGCCCACCTCGCGCCTGCAGCACTATGTGGCGCATGGTGTGCATACGACGCTTTACGCGCTGGTCGCGCTGCTGCCGCTGAGTGGCTGGTGGTTCAATTCCATCGCCGGCAAGCCGCTGCAGTATTTCAAGATGTTCAACCTGCCCGCGCTTACCGCCGCCAACCAGGATACGCGCCGCTTGTGGCACAGCGTCCACGAATACCTGTTCTGGTTCCTGGTGTTGCTGCTGGTCCTGCACATCGCCGGTGCGCTCAAGCATCACCTGATCGATCGCGACAACACTCTGCGGCGCATGCTTCCCTTTGCTCGTGTGCGCCCGAACTCTCAAGGAGAACGCTGATGAACCGCTACGCGCTCAAGCTCGCCCCGCTGCTGCTCGCTCTGGCCGTGCCCGGCCTGGCCGGCGCCGCCGATTACGCCGTGCAGCCCGCAGCCAGCAAGCTCGCCTTCAGCGGCAGTTTCCAGGGGCAGTCGTTCGATGGCACGTTTGGCCAGTGGACCGCCGCGATCAGCTACGACCCGGCCAAACTCGCCGCGTCGAAGTTCGACGTGGAAGTAGACCTGGCCAGTGTGAAGACGGGCGACAAGGATCGCGACGGCGCCCTGCCCGGTTCGGATTTCTTCAACGTGGCCAAATTCCCCAAGGCGCACTTCGTCACCACCGGCTTCCGCCAGAACGGCGCGCAGGTGGTTGCCGATGGCAACCTGACGCTGCGCGGCCTGACCAAGCCGGTGAGCCTCACCGTGGTGTTCAAGCCCGCAGGCACCGGCGCCAGCATGGATGTCACCGGTACGGTGAAGCGCCTTGATTTCGGCGTGGGCACCGGCGATTACGCCGATACGTCGGTGATCGCGAACGAGGTGAAGATCAACGCGCATCTGGCGTTGACGGCCAAATAAGCGCACAGCGTTTTTGTTGTAGGAGCGCACTTGTGCGCGACCGCCACCTCGCACGGTGCGGTAACGCCAGAGGCCGCGGTCGCGCACGAGTGCGCTCCTACAGGGGAAGATCCACGAAGGCCTGGACCGCCGCTGCATCAAACGGCCAATCCAGCTCCCGCCCATCGTGGCTGTCACGCAACACCGGCACGCGCGTGCCGTAGCGCTGCTCGAGCGCCTCGTCGTCGTCCACCCATAGGCTGTCGAAATCAGGCGCACGCGCCTGGGCCATCACGGCCAGCGCCTGATCGCACAGGTGGCAGTAGTCCCGCTGATAGAGCACGTATCGCATCGGCATAGGGGCGGGACAATAGCTTGCGCATCGCGTTTTCGCGATGCCCTCTGGGCCGGCCAGCGGCGGTAGCGAGGGATTCCTGCGGCATCTCGACCAAGGTCGAGACTGGTAAACGTAAATGATAATGCCTATCATTTGCACCAAGGGCCACACGAGCCCACCGGGTTGCCGCCGCCCCGGGTTCCCGATACCAACAAGACCCAAGGCCTGCCCATGCCCTCCCTCGCATCGCCCGCGCGACGCCAGTTGCCTCACCGCGCCCTGTTCCTCGCGCTGTCGCTAGCTCTGTCCGCTCCCCTCTTGCACGCCGAAGACGTGCCCGATTCGTCCGACACCACCAAGGTCAAGAATCTGGAAGGCGTGCAAACCACCGCCACGGTGACCGGCGATGGCGACTCCTACACCACCAAGGCCGCCTCGGGCGCCACGCGCCTGCCGCTGTCGCTGCGCGAGACGCCGCAGTCGGTCAGCGTGGTGACCGAGCAGCAGATGAAGGACTTCGGTCTGACCAACATCAATGCGGTGCTGGACACCACCACCGGCGTGAACGTGGAACGGGTGGAAACCGACCGCACCTATTACAGCGCGCGCGGTTTCGACATCACCAACTTCCTCGTCGACGGCGTCGGCCTGCCGTTCGCCAACGGTCAGCAGGAAGGCGACCTGGATACGGCGCTATACCAAAGCGTCGAAGTGCTGCGCGGCGCGAACGGCCTGCTGTCGTTCACCGGCAATCCCTCGGCCACGATCAATTTCGTGCGCAAGCGTCCCACGGCCGACTTCCAGGGCAGCGTCGGCCTGACCGTGGGGAGCTGGGACAACCGTCGCCTGGATGTGGATCTGTCCGGCCCGCTCAACGAGTCGCACAGCGTGCGCGGCCGCCTGATCGCCGCCGGCCAGGACACCGACAGTTATCTGGATCGCTACAACCTGCGCAAACAAGTGCTCGGCGGCATCGTCGAAGCCGACCTGAGCAGCAGCACCCTGCTCACCGCAGGCGTCACTTACCAGAAGAACAAAACCCACGGCGGCATGTGGGGCGCGCTGCCGCTGTACAACACCGATGGCACGCCGACCGATTACGACCGCAGCACCAGCACGTCGGCCGATTGGTCGCGCTGGAATGTGGCCGATACGCGCGCCTTCGTCGAACTCACCCAGCAGCTGGGCAACGACTGGAGCATCAAGGGATCGCTCAACTATCGCCGCATCGCCGAGGACAGCAACCTGTTCTACGTCTACGGCACACCCGACGCGCAGACCGGCCTGGGCCTGTATGCCTACCCGTCCGCGTATACCAGCAAGGAACGCCAGTACGTGGCCGACCTGTACGCCACCGGTCCGTTCGAACTGCTGGGCCGCACACACCAGCTGGTGCTCGGCGCCAACTGGGCCGAGGACAACGTGCATCAGCTGTCCAGCTATGGCGAAGGCATCGGCACGCCGCTGCCGCCGCTCAACGAGTGGACCGGCGATTATCCGGAACCGCCGTTCGATGCGTCGTATGGCAACGGCGACTTTCACATCAAGCGCAAGACCATGTACGCCACCGCGCGCTGGAGCCTGGCCGACCCGGTCACTCTGATCACCGGCGCCAGCCTGGTGCATATCGAGCAATACGGCGCCAACTACGGCGTGCCAAGCAATTTTGAGAAGACCCAGACCACGCCGTTTGTGGGCCTGGTGTACGACTTTGCACAGCACTACTCGGCGTATGCGAGCTATGCACAGCTGTTCAATCCGCAGACTTCGCTCGACATCAACAACAAGGTGCTCGATCCGGTCACGGGTGCGAATCTCGAAGTGGGTGTGAAGGGCGAGTGGTACGACGGACGTCTAAACGCAACGTTTGCCTTGTTCCGCTCGCGCCAGGACGGCCTGGCCGAATACGCCGGCCACAACCTGGCGACCAACCAGGACTACTACACCGGCATTGATGCGACCTCGAAGGGCTACGAGTTCGACGTGAGCGGCCAGCTCACCGACAACTGGCAGCTCAGTGGCGGTTACACGCAGCTGGGCCTGGTCGATCCGCAGGGCAACAACGTGCGCACCTATGTGCCGCGCCGCATGTTCCGTCTCGCCACCAGCTACCGCTTCGACGCCCTGCCCGGCTTCAAGGTGGGCGGCACGCTGCGCTGGCAGGATCGCATCTACCGCGACCAGCAGGCCGTGGCGCTGGACGGCAGCGAGATCTTCACCACGCAGGGTTCGTATGCCGTGCTCGGGCTGATGGCCGGCTACGACTTCGGCCAGCACTGGAGCACCACGCTCAACCTCGACAACGTGACCAATCGCAAGTACATCCCGAGCCTGTACTGGGATCAGGGCTTTTACGCGGCGCCGCGCAGCTACATGGTGAATGTCCGCTACTCGTTCTGAACGGGTGCAGCGTAGCGGGACGCCTTCTCGCTACGCTGCCTTCCGACATGTGACGAATCAGTCCATACGCCCGCGCACCGTCGCATCGCTGCGGCGCGGTAACGCACGCCCGGCGGCGCGCGTAGAATAGGTGGTTCTCCCCGCCCACTTTGCGTGTCTCCATGGCTGTCAGCGTATTTGACCTGTTCAAGATCGGCATCGGTCCGTCCTCCTCGCATACCGTTGGCCCCATGCGCGCCGCAGCGCGGTTCGCCGAACGGTGGCTCGAAGAAAAAGGCGTGCTCGATCGCGTCGTGCGCGTGCGCGCCGAGCTGTACGGCTCGCTGGCGATGACCGGTCGTGGCCATGGCACGGACAAGGCCGTGCTGCTGGGCTTTGAAGGCGCGCATCCGGATACGGTCGACCCGGACCACATCCCTGAGACGCTGCAGCGCATCCGCACCACCCATCGACTGCGCGTACTGGGCAAGCACGAGATCGAATTCGAAGAAAAGCGCGACCTGGTGTTCAACAAGCGCCAGAAGCTGCCGTTCCACACCAATGGCATGCGCTTCTCCGCCTACGACGCCGAAGGCCACGAGCTGGCCACGCGCGATTACTACTCGGTGGGCGGCGGTTTCGTGGTGAACCACGATGAAGCGGCCGAAGACCGCATCGTTGCCGACACCACTGAACAGCCTTATGCGTTCTCCACCGGCGATGAACTGTTGGCGCTGTGCGAAAAGCACCAGCTCACGATTGCCCAGCTGATGCTGGAAAACGAGAAGGTGTGGCGCAGCGAAGCAGAAACCCGCGCCGGGCTGCTGGTGATCTGGAAGGCGATGCAGGATTGCGTCAATCGCGGCCTGCGCTCGCCCGGCGTGCTGCCTGGCGGCCTGAAGGTGGCGCGTCGCGCGCCGGCGATGGCCGAGGAATTGCGCAGCCAGCCCGAAGCGGCGCTGAAAGATCCGCTGACCATCCTCGACTGGGTCAATCTCTATGCGCTCGCTGTGAACGAAGAAAACGCCGCCGGCGGCCGTGTCGTCACCGCGCCGACCAACGGTGCCGCGGGCATCGTGCCGGCCGTGCTGCACTACTACCACCGCTTCATTCCGAAGGCGGACGAGAACGGCATCGTCGATTTCCTGCTGACCGCCGGCGCCATCGGCATTCTCTACAAGGAGAACGCCTCGATCTCCGGCGCCGAAGTGGGCTGCCAGGGTGAAGTGGGCGTGGCCTGTTCGATGGCAGCCGGCGGCCTCACCGCTGCGCTCGGCGGCAACGTGCTGCAGGTGGAAAATGCCGCTGAAATCGGCATGGAACACAATCTTGGCCTCACCTGCGACCCGATCGGCGGCCTGGTGCAGATTCCCTGCATCGAGCGCAATGCGATGGGCTCGGTGAAAGCGATCAACGCCAGCCGCATGGCGCTCAAGAGCGACGGCAAGCACCGCGTGTCGCTGGACAAGGTGATCGCGACCATGCGCGAAACGGGTCGCGACATGAAGGACAAGTACAAGGAAACCTCGCGCGGCGGTCTGGCGGTCAACGTCATCGAGTGCTGAGTTGGCAATTGCGGAGCGTGGGCGCCGACATTGGCGCCCCTTCGCCCGTGGAAAGTCAGATGGAAGCCTTGGACGTGCGTTGCGCGCCCCACCGCCTCCACCAGCTAAATCACGAACCCGATGCCGCCGTGGCGGCTCCCGCATCCGCATCCACGCGCGCCTTCAACTGCGCCAGCTGTGCCGGCGTCAACTTGGCCGAGGCCTTGGCCAGATAGTCGGCGGCGCTCTTCAACTGCTGCTGATTGTCCATGCGCTGCGCCAGCGAGATCTGGTACCAGCCTTCCGCCGGATTCTCCGCAACGCCCGCTCCCGAGACATAAGCCACGCCCATCGCGTAGTGGCCGAGCATCTCGTTGGCGGCCATCGCCTTGCGCGCCAGCGCCACGCCGCGCGGGGCATCCACCGGCACGCCCTGCTTGCCGGTGATCAGGAAATACGCCAGCGTGCCCGCCGCTTTCGCGCTGCCGGCATCGGCAGCCGTCTGCAGCCAGCGCACGCCTGCGGCCACGTCCTGGCGACCGAACAGACCGGTGATGTAGAACTGCCCCAGCGACAGCTCGGCGTCTACATCGCCCTTCTGCGCCGCTGCGTTCAACAGCTTCTCGGCAAGCGCGATGTCCTTGGGCACGCCCATCTCTCCCGACAGACGCGCCATCGCCAGCACTTCCATGCCCTTGGACGATCCCTTGTCGGCGGCCTTTTGCGCCCATTGAAGGGCTTCGGGCATGCCGCCGGTGGACAACAGCGCCACGGCGAGCACAGCCATATGATCGGGGTTCTGGTCGATGGTCACGCTCTTGCGCATCCAGTCGATCGCAGCGGGAACATCGCGGGCGACGCCCACCCCGGCCATGGTGGCAGAGCCCAGCATCCAGGCGCCTTCCGCACTGCCAGCAAGGGCCGCCTTGCGATACCACTCGGTGCCGGCGGCCTTGTCGGCCGCGATACCGTCGTCCTGCAGAGAGCGCCCCAGCGCTACCTGCGCCTGAGTGTCGCCGGCCTGGGCGCGCTTGGTCAGCGCGTCGCGGGTCGCATCGCCCGATGCCGCGCCCGCCGGCATGGAAAGCACGGCAACCGCCGCGGCCATCACCACCAACCACGTCGCACGGATCATGGTTCGCCGACCTCGAGGGGGGAGCCCCGATACTAGCTGTCCGCCCCGCCTACGCCAATTTCCGGGATGCCGGGAATGCCGCCAATCCGCTCCGGGAGGGCCTCGTCCGGCCGCCGGACTAGTCGTTTCAGCCGTCGATTCAATGACCTGGGTGCTGCGTTGCGCCACGTTTCGCGGCGGCCGGCGGGCTGACAGTTCCCCAACCGGTCTGTCATCATCCGCCCCTTGTGTCGCCCGGGAGGCGGCCGTCGATCCACTGTCCCTGGGGACCTGCATGTCTCAATCTTCAATGCGCCGCGATGTCGGCCCGTTCGCCCTGATGCTTACCGGCCTGGGCTCAATCATCGGTTCCGGCTGGTTGTTTGGCGCCTGGCGTGCGGCCGGCCTCGCCGGTCCGGGTGCGGTATGGGCCTGGGTGCTTGGCGCCGCCATCATCATGACCATCGCCCTGACCTATGCGGAACTGGGCGCGATGTTCCCCGAGTCCGGCGGCATGGTGCGCTACAGCCACTATTCGCACGGTTCGCTGGTCGGCTTTATCGGTGCGTGGGCCAACTGGATCGCGATCGTCTCGGTGATCCCGGTCGAAGCCGAGGCCTCGGTGCAGTACATGGCCTCGTGGCCGTGGCAGTGGGCGCACGATCTGTACATCCACATGCCCGACGGCCATGGCGAACTGAGCTTGCCCGGTCTGTATATCGCCGCCGTGCTGGTGTTGATCTACTTCCTGGTCAACTTCTGGAGCGTGAAACTGTTCGCGCGCTCCAACACGCTGATCACCGTATTCAAGCTGGTGGTGCCGGCCGCGACTGGCCTGGCCCTGATCGCCAGCGGCTTCCACAGCGAAAACTTCTCGGTGGGCGTGAATGGCGATACGCACGCCATCGACTTTGCCGCCGTGCTGACCGCGGTGGCCACCGCCGGCATCGTCTTCAGCTTCAACGGCTTCCAGAGCCCGGTGAATCTGGCGGGCGAAGCGCGCAATCCGGGCAAGAGCATCCCGTTCGCGGTGATCGGCTCGATCCTGCTGGCTACGGTTGTCTACATCATCCTGCAGGTCGCCTACCTGGGTTCGGTGCCGCCGGACATGCTGGCCAAGGCCGGCTGGCACGGCATCGATTTCCGCTCGCCGTTCGCCGAGCTGGCCATCATCGTCAACCTGCACTGGCTGGCCATGCTGCTGTACGTGGATGCGTTCATCAGCCCCAGCGGCACCGGCATGACCTATACCGCCACCACCGCACGCATGATCTACGGCATGGAGCGCAACGGCACCTTGCCGAAGGTGCTCGGCCGCATTCACCCCAAGTGGGGCGTGCCGCGCCCGGCGATGTGGTTCAACCTGGTGGTGTCCTACCTGTTCCTGTTCCAGTTCCGCGGCTGGGGCACGCTGGCGGCGGTGATTTCGGTGGCCACGATCATCTCGTATCTCACCGGCCCGGTGAGTGCGATGACGCTGCGCCGTACCGCGCCGAATCTGCATCGCCCGCTGCGCATCACCGGCTTGCCGATCCTTGCCGGCGTCGCCTTCATCATGGCGACCGAGCTGCTGTACTGGGCGCGCTGGCCGCTCACCGGCGAGATCATCCTGCTGATGGTCGTGGCGCTTCCGGTCTACCTGTATTACCAAGCCAAGGTGAAGTGGCACGACTTCGGCCGCCAGCTTAAGGGCGCGTGGTGGCTGATCTTCTATCTGCCGACGCTGGCGCTGGTGTCGCACGTGGGCAGCACCGACTTCGGTGGCCAGGGCTACCTCAGCTATGGCTGGGACCTGGCCGTGGTCGCCTTGATTGGACTGGTGTTCTACGTGTGGGGCGTGAAGTCCGGCTGGCGCACGCCGTCGGTGGAAGAGGCTGAGGCCAATCCGCACGTGCACGATTGATCGTCAGTGGTGTGACATGAAAAACGCGCGGCTTACCACCGCGCGTTTTTCTTTTGTCGGTGGCAGATTCCCGACAGGGTAGTCGCGCACAGGGTGCGCTCCCACAAGGTTTCGAGTGACCTGTGGGAGCGCACCCTGTGCGCGACTCACGAACCCTCAGGCTTCACACCAACGCCAACACATCGCCCAACAACGCCTGCGCCGTCACCTCTGGTCCCGCACCCGGTCCCTGGATCACCAGCGGCTGCGAGTTGTAGCGCGTGGTGCTGAGTGCAAACTGATTGTCGGTGCCGTACAGGCGTGTGGCCGGATGGTTTGCCGGCACTTCGACCAGACCGACGCGCGCACGGCCACGCTGGTTGAGGCGGGCGAGGAAGCGCAATGCACCGCCGCGCGCTTTTGCTTCGGCGTAGCGCGCAGCAAGCGGTTCGTCGAGTTCCTCCAGGCGCGACAGAAAGCTTTCGACGTCGAGCTGTCGCAGGCTTTCCGGCACCAGGCTTTCCACTTCTACTTCATCCGGACGCAACGCAAAACCCGCACAGCGCGCGAGGATCAGCAGCTTGCGCGCCACGTCTTCACCCGAAAGATCGCTGCGCGGATCGGGCTCGGTATAGCCCAGTTCACGCGCTCGGCGCAGCAGCGCGGAGAACGGCTGGCTGCCGTCGTACTGGTTGAACAGATACGACAGCGAACCGGAGAACACGCCTTCCAGGGTAAGCAATGCATCGCCGCAATGACGCAGGCGACGCAAGGTCGAGATCACTGGCAAGCCCGCGCCGACGGTGGCCGAATCGCCATAACGCCCGCCCTGCGCGAGCGCCGCCTGCAACGCGCGCCATCCCGGCAGATCGCCACCAGCGAGGGACTTGTTCGCCGTCACCACGTGATACCCACGCGCCAGCCACTCGGCATGGCGCGAGGCGAGCGTGCCGCAGGCGGTGGCGTCGATGATCACCTTGACCGCCGCAGCGTTCGTCTCCAGCGCTTCGAGCAACACCGCGTCATTGCGCACGTCGCCGTGGGTCTTGAGCTTTTCGCGCAAGGCACGGTCCGCGAGCTGCTCCACCTGTGTCTGCTGGCGTCGCGAATTGGCCGCACCCACCAGCCTGATCGATGCCGCCGCCGGCGTGTTGAGCAACTTCAGGAAGGCGCCACCGACCACGCCGGTGCCAAGCAGCACGGCGGCGATGGCGGGAGACACCTGCGCTTTCGATGCCTGCAGCGGCTCGATCAGCACCGCACTCATGCGATCACCCGACGTTTGGCATGGCTCACCGCTTCGGCGCGGAGCAATGCAGCATCCAGATCGCGCAACAGATCGTCGCCATCTTCAATGCCCACCGACAGGCGCAGGAGCGTGTCAGCGATGCCGGCGGCGCGACGGGCTTCCGGCGCCATCGAGGCATGCGTCATCGAAGCGGGATGCGCCACCAGGCTTTCCACGCCACCGAGCGACTCGGCCAGCGAGTAGTAGTGCAAGCCTTCGACGAAGGCTGCCACCTGCTCCTCGCCGCCCTCGAGTTCAAAGCTGAGCATGGCGCCAAAGCCCTGTTGCTGGCGCGCGGCGAGCGCGTGGCCGACATGGTTCGGCAGGCCCGGGTAATACGTCTTGCGCACGGCCGCATGGCCGTCCAGACGTTCGGCGATGCGCACTGCGTTTTCCTGATGCTGGCGCAAACGCACGTTCAAGGTACGCAGGCCGCGCAACGTGAGGAAGCTGTCGAACGGCGCGCCGGTCAGACCATTGCAGTTGCCCCACCACTTCAGCTGCTCGGCAACGGCGGCATCGCGTGCCACCACCGCGCCGCCCACTACATCGCTATGGCCGTTGATGTACTTGGTGGTGGAATGCACCACCACATCGGCGCCCAGGGTCAGTGGTTGCTGCAGGGCCGGCGAGAGGAAGGTGTTGTCGACCACCACCAGCGCGCCCACGGCATGCGCCGCCTGCGCCACGTGGCGGATATCGGTGATGCGCAGCAGCGGGTTCGACGGCGTCTCCACCCACACCAGCGACGGTTTCGCAGCCAGGCCTTCGGCGAGAGAGTGTGCATTGGTGAGATCGACGAAACGGACCTGGAAGCGGCCCTTCCTGGCCCAGGCATCCAGCAGTCGCCAGGTGCCGCCGTAGCAATCGTGTGCAGCGAGCACCAGGGAACCGGCAGGCACCAGTTCCAGCGCCAGCGCCACGGCTGCCATGCCGCTGGCCGTCACCACCGCACCCACACCCTGCTCCAGCTCGGCCAGGGCCTCCGCCAGCAAGTCGCGGGTCGGGTTGCCGCTGCGCGAGTAGTCATACGCACGCTTCTTGCCGAAGCCTTCGAACGCATAGTTGGTCGACAGATGCAGCGGCGGCACCACCGCGCCGTGCTGGGTGTCTGATTCGATGCCGGCGCGCACGGCGCGGGTGAACAGGCTGGGGGTGTCGCTCATGGTGAATCTCCGTGCGTGATGCGTTTTGAATTCGGGTCAACAACCGGCCAGCGCGTCGCGCAGCAGCGGCGCGAGGCGGTCGGTTTCCTTGAGGAAGGCGTCGTGGCCGTAGGGCGACTCGACCACTTCGAGCGTGGCCGGGCCATGCAGGCGGCGCTGCAGCTCGCACAGGTCGGCCAGCGGCACCAGGCGATCGGACGGGAAGCCGATCAGGGTCGCCGGCGCGGCCACCCGCTCGGGCGTCACGTCATGCAGGTCGATGGACTCGGACAGGGCCAGGAAGCGCTCGACATCAAAGCGCTCGACAAAGCGGCGGCCGGCGTGCTCGAGATAGTCCTCGACCGGAAAATGGAAACGGCCGTCGCGATACTCCGGCGCGGCATTGAAGCGCCGTGCGAATTCCTCGCTGCCGCGATAGGTGGTCATGGCCAGCTGGCGCGCCAGCGACAAGGCCTCGTCGGACTGACCGCTGGCCAGCCCCAGCCGCACGATGCCGCGCTGGACCGAGCGCTGCGCCGTGGCGAGCGGGTGCGGACGATGAGCACCGGCCAGCAGCACCAGCCGACCCAGGGCATAGGGGTGACGCGCGGCGAAGGCCAGGGCCACCATGGCGCCGTAGGACGAACCGATGAAGGCGTGCACACGGCCAATGCCGAGCGACTCCACCAGGGCGGCGAGCACATCGGCCTGGTCCTCGCTGGACACGGCCTGCGCGCCATCGAGATCGGCCGGGGTGATCCAGTCGATGGAGAGCACGCGGTAGCGGCCCAGATCCAGCGGCTGGCCGGCGCCCACCTGGGACTGCCACCAGCCCGGCGGGGTCTCGCCGTCCAGCGCCACCACGTCACGCGTGGCGGAGATGCCGCCCTGCACGATTACGGTGGGCGCATCAGGCGCGCCGCACCACAGGTAGCTCACTTCCAGCTCGCACGGGGCGCTGCCGTACTTGGGCGTGATGACGATGCGACGGCTGCAGCGCTGGGTGGTCAGGTCCGGCCGCATGCCGCCAGCGACCGCGGCGGGAGCGGTGGCGACGGGCGGGATGGGTTGCGGCTGGCTGGACATGGGGCTCTTCTCCGGTCGGCATCGACCTGCGGACCGGAGAGGAGAGCAAGGCACGACCGGCACGGGGCGCGGTGGTGCTGGTTTGCCCTCATCTCGCGGCTTGCGCCCTAGGCGCTGCCGCAGGAATTGGCACCGTCGCGGAAAATTCCGCAGGTTGCCCCGGCTTCAAAGGGCCTGTCCCTCCGCCGGTCTCGATGAGTAAAGGGGAATCTAACGAGCCTGATCGGCTGTGTCAATAGACGTCTAAACGTCTATGCATCTAGCCATCGACATTTTTCGACGGATGTGACGGTTACAGCTGCAACCACATCAAGCCCGCGCCCGGCCTGCAAGGAGGCCGGGCGCGGTGATCATTACTGCTTCACCGCAACGAATGCCATGCTGCGATCGTGCAGTTTGTCGTCCATCAGGACCTTCATGGTCTTGCCGTCGGCCGACACGGTGGAGGTGAGTACGGTCACGACCTTCCCGTCGCGCTTGTCGGTTTCCACCATCGACATCTTGCCGGTCTGCTTCACGGTCACGCTGTTGATGCCCGGATCGCCCTTGTACGGCGCTTCGGTCCCGTCCAGTTTCGCCTGATAGGACTGGCCCGTCGGCGCGCTCATGTGGAGCATGCCGCCCTCCTCCTTGAAGGTGATCTCGGTGGCGTTCTCCGACATGTTGGCGATATTGGCGGTGACCCATGAGCCCGATACCGCATGCGAGCCAGCCGGGCCCGCCGCCACTTGTTTCATCTCGCCATTGCCGGTGACCGGCGCACCGCTGCTGTTGCTGCTGTCGCTGAACTCGAAATGCGCGGTCTTGCCGTCGGGTGCCACGGTAATCGTCGTGGTGGCGACGACCTTGCCACCCTTCTTGTCGGTTTCCTTGATGGTGTGCGCATCCACCACCTGCACGGCCATCGAATCGAGATACGGATGCCCACTGACCGCATGATCCTGTCCGTCGGCCTTGATGCTCACCGCCGGCACGCAGGTCTTGCAATCGTACATGCCGTCCTTGAGCACGAAGACATCGGGCTTCTTGGGCATCTGCACCTTGCTCATGTCGACCTTCCAGGTGCCGTCGAACGGCCCATCGGCCATCGCGGCAACGGGAAACAGCAGAAGCAGGCACAGGCCTAGCGATACTGACTTGTTCATGGAGGTGACTCCCCGGAGTAAGGAATGGCCAGGCCATGCCCTAACCCCCAGGTGCCACGTCCTTGTCCTTCGGGCGCCAAGACCCAGCCCGATCAACCTACGCCGGGGGCAGCACCACAGCCACTGGCCGGAAGGGTTAGTTTTGACGGGTTTGCGGGCCTCTACGCGGGCTGCAACACTGCGCGCCTGACCTCTCTGCCCCTGGATCCCGATGTCACTCGCCGCCCATCTCGTTGTTGCCCTCGTCGCCCTGCTCCACGTGTGGTTCCTGGTGCTGGAGATGTTCCTGTGGACTCGCCCCGCCGGTCGCCGCGCCTTTGGGCTGAGCCAAGAGTTTGCCGAGCAGTCCAAAGTGCTGGCGGCGAACCAGGGCCTGTACAACGGCTTTCTGGCGGCCGGACTGGGCTGGGGCCTGTGGCTGGGCGACGCCGGGCGCCCGATCACGCTGTTCTTCCTGGGCTGCGTGCTGGTGGCCGGGATCTATGGCGGCTTCACCGCCAGCCGCAAGGTGCTGTGGATCCAGGCCCTGCCTGCCCTGATCGGCATCGTGCTGGTGGTGCTGTCCTGAGCGTTTGCGGAGGCGGGCCTGCATCGGACCCTCCTCTGTGCGATGCTTTTCTTCTTCCCCGCCAGCACCGGCCAGTCATGACTCTCGTGCCTCAGGAAGCGGTCGGCGACCGTTTCGACCCGCAACAGATGCAACATGCCCGCGAACGCACCTGGGCGGCGCTGCACGGCATCCGCGAGCGCATGCGTCCGGGCATTTCCGAGGATGAGGCGAAGGCCGAAGCCGCCGAGGTGTTCCGCGCGCTGGGCATGGAGCGGCTGTGGCATCCGGTGATCATCCGCATCGGCCGCAATACCACCAAGACTTATCGCGAGCGTTCCGAGCCGGTGCGCCTGGGCGAAAACGATATCTACTTCATCGATCTGGGCCTGGTGTTCGAAGGCCATGAAGGCGATGTGGGTGACACCTTCGTGGTGGGCAACGCGCCGGAGCTGCAGGCCTGCGCGGATGCCGCAAGAGAGCTGTTCCGCGTCACCGCCGATGCATGGCGGAGCCAAGGCCTCAGCGGCGAAGCCTTGTACGCGTTTGCCGAGCAGCAGGCTCAGGCCATGGGCTGGCGCCTCAACCATGAGATCAAGGGTCATCGCGTCAGCGACTTCCCTCATTCGGTGCACAAGGCGGGCGATCTGGGCGAATACGGCGAACCACCGTCCAGCGGGTTATGGATCCTTGAGATCCAGATCGCGCACCCGACCGAGCCCTACGGCGCGTTCTACGAGGACCTGCTGACCCGCGACTAGTCGCCGAACAAACCGTTATCGGTGCATCAGCTAGCATGCACTCACTCCCCGCCCGCCCCGAGTGCCCTGCATGTCCCCTGTTTCACCTCATCGAACGGCCGAGGCCGCTCGAACGTCGCATGCGGCTGCCTCCACGGATCGGCTCAAGTTCAACGGCGACAACACGTTCCAGCGCGAGTTGCGACGGCGTGTCGAGGCCCATTTCAAGCACAGCGGGCAAAAGCAGCGCGACGGCGCGGCCATCTATCTGAAGACGGCGATCATCCTGGCGAGCTTCGTCGCCACGTATGTGCTGCTGGTCTTTTTCGCGGCCACCTGGTGGCAGGGCGTGCTGTTCAGCGTCGCGCTCGGCGTGGCGACCGCGCAGATCGGCTTCAACATCATGCACGACGCCGGCCATCAGGCCTTCTCCGAGCATCGCCGCGTCAACAAGTGGATGGCCATGACGTTGGACCTGGTCGGCGGCAGCTCGTACGTGTGGCACTGGAAGCACGCGCATTTTCACCACACGAATACCAACATCGACGGCTACGACAGCGATATCAACCTCGGTGCATTGGCGCGCTTCGCGCCGCAGCAGAAGCACTATTGGCATCATCGCTGGCAGCACATCTATCTGTGGATGTTGTACGGCCTGACGGTGGTGAGCTGGCATCTGCATGACGATTTTCGCGACGTGATCACCGGCACCATCGGCAAGCGCCGCTTTCCGCGCCCCAAAGGCAAGGATCTGGCGGTCTTCGTCATCGGCAAGCTGGTGTTCTTCACGCTGGCCCTGGGCTTGCCGCTGATCTTCCATTCGGTGAGCGCCGTGCTGCTTTGCTATGGCCTGGTCGCCGTGGTGGCGGGTCTGCAGCTGGCCCTGGTGTTCCAGCTCGCGCATGCGGTGGAAGAGGCCGCGTTTCCACAGCCCAGCGAACCGGGCCACATGAACACGCCGTGGGCGATCCATCAGCTGCAAACCACGGCGAATTTCTCGCGCAACAACCGGCTGGTCACCTGGCTGGTCGGCGGCCTGAACTTCCAGATCGAACACCACCTGTTTCCGCGCATCTGCCACGTGCACTACCCGGCCATCTCGCGGGTGGTCGAAGCGACCTGCCGCGAGTACGGCGTGCCCTATCACGCCAACGCCTCGTTTGGCGCGGGCCTCGCCTCGCATTACCGCTGGCTCAAGCGCATGGGCCAGCCGGATGCCCTCGCAGCGCCGGTGGCGCTGGAACCCCTCCCGCAAAACTGAACAGCACGCCCAGCGGGCGCGCCGGAAGCCTGGCGTAGCCGGGACGGCGAGGCGCCAGGCCCGGCTGGCCGGCCGTTCCACGCTATCATTGGCGGCTAGCCTTCCTGCCGACCCGCCTCCATGTCTGCCCATCTCGCCGAAACCCGCCGCCGCCGTACCTTCGCCATCGTCAGCCATCCTGACGCGGGCAAGACCACGCTGACCGAAAAGCTGCTGCTGTTCGGCGGTGCGATCCAGATGGCCGGCTCGGTGAAGGGCCGCAAGGCTGCCCGCCACGCCACCTCCGACTGGATGGCGCTGGAAAAGGAGCGCGGCATTTCGGTGACCTCGTCGGTGATGCAGTTTCCGTACGAAGGCCGCATCGTCAACCTGCTCGACACCCCGGGCCACGCGGACTTCTCCGAAGACACCTACCGCGTGCTAACCGCGGTGGACTCGGCGCTGATGGTGATCGACTGCGCCAAGGGCGTGGAAGAACGCACCATCAAGCTGATGGAGGTGTGCCGCCTGCGCGACACGCCCATCATGACCTTCATCAACAAGCTCGACCGCGAAGGCCGCTCGCCGATCGAACTGCTGGACGAAGTGGAATCCGTGCTGGGCATCGCCTGCGCGCCGCTCACCTGGCCGATCGGCATGGGCAAGCGCCTCAAGGGCGTGTACCACCTGCTGCTCGATGAAGTGCACGTGTTCGAGCAGGGCAAGAACTTTACGCGCCAGGACTCGACCATCTTCAAGGGCCTGGATGCACCCGGCCTCGAGGCGATGATCGGCGCCGAAGCGCTGGCCGAACTGCGCGACGAGCTGGAACTGGTGCAAGGCGCCTCGCATCCGTTCGATATCGAGCAGTACCTCGCCGGCAAGCTCACGCCGGTGTTCTTCGGTTCGGCGGTGAACAATTTCGGCGTGCAGCTACTGCTGGATTTCTTCGTCGAGCACGCACCGTCGCCGCGTTCGCGCGCTACGCTGTCGCGCGAAGTGAGGCCCGAAGAGGAAGCCCTCACCGGTTTCGTGTTCAAGATCCAGGCCAATATGGATCCCGCGCATCGCGACCGCATCGCCTTCATGCGCGTGTGCTCGGGCACCTATAGCGCCGGCATGAAGATGATGCAGACGCGCACCGGCAAGGACGTGCGCATCGCCAACGCGCTCACCTTCATGGCCAGCGACCGCGAAATCGTCGAGAGCGCCTATCCCGGCGATGTGATCGGCCTGCACAACCACGGCACCATCGGCATCGGCGATACCTTCACGGAAGGTGAGATGGTGAGCTTCACCGGCATTCCCAACTTCGCACCGGAACTGTTCCGCCGCGCGCGCCTGCGCGATCCGCTGAAGATGAAGGCGCTGCAGAAGGGCCTGGCGCAGCTGTCCGAAGAAGGCGCCACGCAGTTCTTCCGTCCGCTGATGAGCAACGACCTGATCCTGGGCGCGGTCGGCGTGCTGCAGTTCGACGTGGTGGCTTATCGCCTGAAAGACGAATACGGCGTGGACGCCAGCTTCGAGCAGGTCACCGTCGCCACCGCGCGCTGGATCCACTGCGACGACGCCAAGAAGCTCGAGGAATTCCGCGAGAAGAACGCCAACAACCTGGCCATCGATGCGGCCGGCGAACTGGTCTATCTCGCGCCGTCGCGAGTGAACCTGCAGTTGGTGCAAGAGCGCTCGCCCGGCGTGCGTTTCTCAGCGACGCGCGAGCACGCGACCTCGCTGGATCTGTAAGCCGGATGGGCGGCCCCGGCAACGGCCGGGGCCTGCTACCCTCCCCTTCATTCTCAGGGGAATCCATCCATGCCAGCAGGACAGCTCGCCTTCACCACGCCCGCCACCGCCACGCCGTGGCAACGCTGGATGGTGTTCTCGCCGATGGGCCGCATCTTCTTTTTCGGCGCATTGTGCTTTGTGCTGTTCAAGCTCGTTTCCGTGAGCGTTGCAGCCATGGGCCTGGTCGGCCCTGGCGTGTCGCCGTTGTCGCGCGCCGTCGGCATTCTGGCGATGGAGCTGATTTCATCGCTCGTGGCGTATGCCGTGCTGGTGAAGGCCATCGAACGCCGCCCCCTGCGAGAACTTGCGGTGCGCGACATGTTCACGCTCGGCCTCGCCGGACTGCTGGCTGGCGCCTTGCTGATCAGCCTTGTCGTGTTCGTGCTTTGGCTCGCCGGCAGCTATCACGTCACCGGCACGAACCCGGACGTGGACTGGCTGCCGGCCGTACTGCTGACGGGCATTGGCGCCGGCGTGTTTGAGGAAATCGTCGCGCGCGGCATCCTCTTCCGCACGCTCGAAGAAGGCCTCGGCACCTGGTGGGCGCTGGCCATCTCGGCGGTGTTCTTCGGCGCGGCCCATATCTTCAATCCCGGTGCCACGCTGTGGAGCTCGCTCGCCATCGCGATCGAGGCCGGCATTTTGCTGGCCCTGCTCTATCACGTGACGCGCTCGCTGTGGCCGTGCATCGGACTGCATGCGGCATGGAATGTGATGCAGGGCACGGTCTACGGCATACCGGTTTCGGGCACGGCCGCCCACGGCTGGCTGGTGTCCAACTGCACCGGGCCGGACTGGTTGAGCGGCGGCGTGTTCGGTGCTGAGGCTTCGGTCGTCGCGCTGATCGTCTGCTCGTCCTGCTCGGCCCTGTTGCTGATTGTGGCCGTGCGTCGCGGCAGCATCGTGCCGCCGTCGTGGCGTCGTACCTCCAGCAAGTCCTGAGGCCAGCTATCGTCTTCACAAATCTGCGGATACCCTGAAGGGAACCGCCCCGGCCTGGCAGGACTGCCAGGCCTTGCCCATTGTGAAGACGTATGGCCGCCCCGAAAAACCGCTATTCCTGGCTGGCCCACCAGCCGATGCAGCAGAAAATCCTGGTCGCGATCGGCACCCTCGTGTTGCTGTTCGTGATCTGCAGCGTCGTCAGCTTGCAGTCGTTGTCGCGGCAGGACGTCAGTACGCACTGGTCGCGGCACACCTACGACGTGCGCGCCAAGATCGACGACGTGACCGAACAACTGCAGGCCAGCCAGATGGCGCTGCGCGGTTTCCTGCTCAACCCGCAAGGCTCTGAGCTGGCGGCGCACCAGCAGGCCGACGCGGCGCTCGCCCGGGACCTGAGCGAGCTGCGCACCCTGACGAGCGACAACCCGCTGCAGCAAGGCCGCATCGACCGTATCGAATCGATGGCGGACCAATGGCAGAAGGACGCACTGGCCAACGGCATCGAGCCGATGCAGGCGATCCGTGCCAACGACGCCACCGAAGCGGCGATGGAACGCGTGCGTGTGCAGACCAGCTACCTCGCGCACCGCACCGTCTTCGTGGCCGACATCCTCGGCGTACTCAAGCAGATGGACGATACCGAGGCCGCCCTGCTGGACCAGCGCGAAGCCACGCAACAGCGCGACGTGAGGGAAGTACGCGCCGTTACCTGGATCACCATGCTGCTCAGCCTGCTGCTCGGCGGCTCGGTGGTGTACATGACGTTCCGCCTGATCACGCGCCCGATTCGCCGCATGACGGATCTGATGACGCGTCTGGCCAGCCACGATCACAGCGTGGAAATACGCCAGCTGGAACGTCGCGACGAAATCGGCGAGATCGCCCGGGCCCTGCAGGTGTTCAAGCAGATGGCGATCGAAACCGCGGCGCAGACCTGGGTGAAGACGCAGGTTTCGCAGATCGCCAGCGACCTGCAGAAAGTGGAGACCGAACGCGACTTCGCCGAGCAGCTCACTGGCACGCTGGGACCGCTGCTCGAATGCGGCGTGGGCGTGTTCTATCGTTTTGACGAGCAGGATCAGCGATTGCGCCTGCAGGGCAGCTACGGCTACCAGCAGCGTCGCCACCTGAGCACCGAATACGCGCTGGGTGAAGGACTGGTCGGCCAGAGCGCGCTGGAACGCAAGCCGATCACGCTGCAGGACGTGCCCGACGATTACGTGCGCATCCATTCCGGCAGCGGGGAGGCGTCGCCGAACACCATCAGCGTGCTGCCGCTGATCCTGCGGGACAAACTGCTCGGTGTGCTGGAACTGGCCAGCTTTCACCATTTCAGCGAACCCCAGCAGCGCCTCTTGAACGAACTGCTGCCGATTGCGTCGCTGTCGCTGGAGAACCTGGGCCGCGCCATTCGCACGCAGGACTTGCTCAAGCGCACCAGCGAGCAGGCCGACGAGCTGCGCGCTTCGGAGGAAACGCTGCGCCGCCAACAGCAGGATCTTCAGGTCACCAACGAAGAACTCAACGCCAAGACCCACGAGCTGCAGGAGCAATCCCAGCGCCTGCTCGCGTCGGAAGAAGAACTGCGCGTGCAAACGGAAGAACTTCAGGCATCCAACGAAGAACTGCGCCAGAAGACCGACACGCTCAACCAGCAGAAACACGTGCTGGAAACCTTGCAGCGCGAAACGCAGGAGAAGGCAGAGGAACTGGCCCGCGCCAGCCAGTACAAATCCGAATTCCTCGCCAACATGTCGCACGAGTTGCGCACGCCGCTCAACAGCCTGCTGATTCTGTCGCGCAGTCTTGCCGACAACCGCGAGGGCAACCTTGATGGGGAGCAGGTCGAATCGGCGCGCATCATCCACGACTCGGGCAGCAACCTGCTGCGCCTGATCAACGACATCCTCGATCTGTCCAAGGTCGAGGCCGGCAAGATGGACGTCGTACTGGACGATTTCCCGCTGGCCGACCTTGAACGCGCGCTCAAGCGCACCTTCAACCATGTGGCGCAGGACAAGCAGATCGACTTCATCGTGAAGATCGATGCTGGTCTGCCGACCACGCTACGCACGGACGCGACCAAGCTCGAGCAGATCGCCAACAACCTTATCGGCAATGCCTTCAAGTTCACCCACCAGGGTTCGGTCACGGCGCATATCGGGCGCCCCTCGGCGGCCATCAGCCTGCCGCCGGGCATGCAGGGCAAGGATGTGATCGCCATCGCCGTGACCGACACCGGGATCGGTATTCCGCCGGATAAAGCGCAGAAGATTTTCCAGGCGTTCGAACAGGTCGACGCCAGCACCAGCCGTCAGTACGGCGGCACCGGCCTGGGCCTGACCATTTCCAAGCGCATCGCCGAACTGCTCGATGGCGACATCGTGCTGCACAGCGAGGTCGGGCACGGCAGCACCTTCACGATCTTGCTGCCGCTGGAAGGGCCCTCCGGCGTCCCCATCACGGCACCCTCCAGCAGCGTGGCAGCGCCCAGCCCAATCCGACCCACGATGACTCAGGCGCTGCTGCCGGAAACCATCGAAGACGATCGCGCCAGCGTGATGCCGGGCGACACTGCCATCCTCATCATCGAGGACGATCCGGTGTTCGCGCGCATCCTCGCCGACATGGTCCGTCGTAAGGGCTATCGCGTGCTGGCCGCCGCCGATGGCGAATCGGGCCTGCAACTGGCGGCAAAGCACAGCCCCACCGGCATCCTGCTCGACGTGATGCTGCCGGGCATGGACGGCTGGACGGTGATCGAGCGCCTGAAGGAAAACACCGCCACGCGGCACGTCCCCGTTCATTTCATTTCCGCGGTGGACGAAGCCAACCGCGGCCGCGACCTGGGCGCCGTGGGCTTTCTCACCAAGCCGGTCAGCCGCGAGGCGATCGGCGAGGCCTTCGATCGCCTGCTGCATTTTGCCGAAGGCCACATGCGCCACCTGCTGATCGTCGACGACGACGCCGATTCTCGCGCGGCCATGCGCACTCTGTTGCGCAACGACGACGTCAGCATCGAGGAGGCCGGCAGCGCCGAAGAAGCGCTCGAGCGCATGCGCGACACCACCTACGACTGCATCGTGCTGGATCTGGGCCTGCCGGGCATTTCGGGCATCGAGTTTCTCGAGCAGCTCTCCGCCGCGGGCAGCATTCCGCCGGTTGTGGTCTATTCCGGCCGCGAGCTGAGTCGGGAAGAGAGCCTGAAGCTGCGCCAATACACCGACAGCATCGTGATCAAAGGCGCACGGTCGCCGGAGCGCCTGCTGGATGAAGTGAGCCTGTTCCTGCACAGCATCCAGGGTGGCCGCGCGCGACAGGCCGCTGTTGGCGCCAAAGCGAGGGCAGCTTCGCCCTCGCCCGCGCTGACCGATGCGAACGAGTTGATCCACCGCAAGGTGCTGCTGGTGGATGACGACATGCGTAACTTGTTCGCGCTGTCCAAGGTGCTGCGTGGCTGGGGCATGCATGTGACGATGGCGCAGGATGGCCTGAAGGCACTCAAGGCCCTGACCGACAACAGCGACATCGAGCTGGTGCTGATGGACGTGATGATGCCGGTGATGGACGGCTACGACACCATCCGCGAGATCCGTGCGCAGCCGCAGCTGGCCAAATTGCCGATCATCGCGCTGACGGCCAAGGCGATGCGCGGCGATCGCGAGAAATGCCTTGAAGCGGGCGCCAACGATTACCTGTCCAAGCCGATCGACATCGACAAGCTGTCCTCGATGATGCACGTGTGGCTGCATCGATGAGCAAGCGGGCCGAAAAGGCGAAAGTGGTCGACACGGCACTCGAAGATATCGAGATCGAGCTGTTCGTGCGCGCGCTCAAGCTGCGTCACGGCTACGACTTCACCCAGTACGCGCCGGCCTCGCTGAAGCGGCGCGTGCTGCAGCTGGCCCATGCGCAGCACGCCGATACGGTGAGCGCGCTGACCACCCGCGTGCTGCACGAGAAGGATTTCCTGCCCGCTGTGCTCGAAGGACTGTCGGTGCCGGTATCGGAGATGTTCCGCGACCCGGATGTCTTCCTCGCGCTGCGCGAACAGGTGTTTCCCGTGCTTGCCAGCTATCCGCAGATCAACATCTGGCAGGCTGGCTGCGCGCATGGACAGGAGGTCTACTCACTGGCCATCCTGCTCGAGGAAGCCGGCCTGTACGACCGCACACAGATCTATGCCACAGACTTCAACGAGGCCGCGCTCAGGCACGCGCAGGAAGGCATTTACCCGTCGCGCGAGGCACAGCTTTGGTCGCGCAACTATCTCGCCGCGGGCGGCAGTCACACGCTGGCCGACTATTACAGCGCACGCTACGAGCTGATCAAGCTCGACCAGCGCCTGCGCCGCAACGTGACCTTCGCCAACCACAACCTGGTTACCGACGAAGTGTTCTGCGAAGCGCATCTGGTGCTGTGTCGCAACGTGCTGATCTACTTTTCGGACTCGCTGCAGGACAGGACGCTGGCGCTGTTCCGCGACAGCCTGGTGCGCGGCGGCTTCCTCTGCCTGGGCACGCGCGAAAGCCTGGATTTCGCGCCTTCAGCCGCCGACTTCACGCCGGTGGATGCCGCACGCCGCATCTATCGCCTCGGCTCGCGCGGCACGGGCAAGGAATGACATGGCCATGCCGCAGGCCATTGTGATCGGTTGTTCGGCGGGCGGTCTCACCGCGCTGGAGCAGCTGTTCGCAGGGATCGATCCGGCCCTGCCCCAACCGATTGCCGTGTGCTGCCACACCGGTTCGGCCACGGTGGATCTGTTGTGTGAATTGTTGGCCAAGCACGCCACGCTGCCGGTGGAGGAGGCGCGCGAGCGCGCGCCCATGCGCGGCGGCGTGATCCATGTGGCGCCAAGCGGCTATCACTTGCTGGTCGAAGCAAGTCGACGTTTTTCGTTGTCGGTGGATCAGCGCGTGAGCTTTGCCCGCCCATCCATCGACGTGCTGTTTGAATCAGCTGCCGAGGCGTATCGCGAGTCGCTGATCGGCATCGTGCTTACCGGCGCCAACAGCGATGGCGCCGATGGACTGCTGCATGTACGGCAGGCCGGGGGGATTGCCGTCGTGCAGGATCCGGCCGATGCCGACGTTGCGACCATGCCCGCCGCCGCGCTCGAACGCGCCGGCGCGGACCATTGCCTTCCACTGGCGGCGATCGCGCCGCTGCTCAACCGTCTATGCCTGCCATGAACCTGCCAGCCCCAAAGATCCTCGTCGTCGACGATACCCCCGCCAACCTCGTCGCCATGCGCCACCTGCTTGCCGACAGCGGCGCACAGCTGTACGAGGCCGACAACGGCAACGCAGCGCTCGCGTTGTGCCTGGACCATGAGTTCGCGCTGATCCTGCTCGACGTGAACATGCCGGAGATGGACGGCTTTGAGGTGGCCTTCCTGATCGGCGAGGATGAACGTCTGCGCGAGACGCCGATCATCTTCGTCACGGCGGCCTATGCCGACGACATCAATCGCGTGCGCGGCTATCACTTTGGCGCGGTGGATTACATCGCCAAGCCGATCAACGACATGATCCTGCAGTCCAAGGTGCGCGTTTTCCTCGAGCTGTACCGCGCGCGAGCGGCGCTTAAGTCGACGCTGGCCGAACTGGAGGAGCGCAACGAGCAGCTCAACACGGAAATTTCAGAACGCCGGCGCATCGAAGCGCAGATCCGCCACCAGGCCACCCACGACACACTCACCGGCCTGCCCAATCGCACGCTGTTCCACGACCGCCTGCTCACCGCCATGCAACGCGTACCGCGGCACGGGCCCTGCTTCGCATTGGCCATGCTCGACATTGATGGCTTCAAGGGCGTCAACGACAACCACGGCCACCCGGCGGGCGATGCCCTGCTGAAAGCCATTGCGGAACGACTCAGCGATCAGGTGCGCAGCAACGACACGGTCGCGCGCCTCGGAGGCGATGAGTTTGCGTTGATCCTGGAAGACGTGGCTGACGTGGATTTGCTCATGCGCCGCTGCCAGGACATCGGCAACGCGCTCGCCGCTCCCTACCCGCTTGAGGGGCGCCACGGCCCGTTCAACGCGCAGGTCAGCGCAAGTATTGGCGTGACCCTGTGGAAGGGCGACGGACAGGCCGACGAGGATCTGATCCAGTCCGCCGATCGCGCGCTCTATCAGGCCAAGGACAGCGGCAAGAATTGCTGCGTGATGTCGCCTTGATTCACGACTTGCGCGGCGACACCCACATGTCGATGCGCGCGCGGAAGACTTCGTCGCCCGCTTCGTTGCGCACGCTTACCAGCGCCGGCCACGCATAACCGCTGGTCGCCTCGCGCGCCGGCGATTCCGGCCTGGCCTGCGCCACCAGGGTGCCCGTGGCCTTGGCCAGGTATTCCACCGTCATGCCCTTGGGAATCCAGCGCATGCTCGACGGGATGGTCACGTCGGTCATCATGCCCGCGGTGAGTTCGGCGGCATTGCATAGGGCAATCGCGTGCACGGTGCCGATATGGTTGTGCACGCGGCGGCGATCGCGGATCGCCACTTCGCAGAGCCCCGGTTCCAGTGCGCGGAACTGAGGAGCGATCGTGGCGAAGTAAGGCGCCTTCAAACAGATCAGGCGGCCATAGAGCCAGCGGCCACCGGGCAGTGTGACCAACCGACGATACAGCGACAGTGCCTGGTTCATGCCAAACCTCCCTCGCGGGCAACGCGGCGGCGCTGCCCTTTCGTGTGTCGATGGATTGCCGCCATGCTTGCGTGAACAGGCATGGCGGCCGGCAACGTCAGGCCGCGTCGGCCAGCTTCTTGTTGCGGTCGGCGCGCGTCACCGCGGCACGGAGTTCGGACGGATCGAAGTCGTCTACCGAAATGAACTCGAACACGCCCTCGCGCACGCGCTTGAGCAGTTCGAATTCGGCGGCATTGATCACGCCCGCCTGCATCGCTTCGACCAGCTGCCCCACGAAGTCGTGCGACTTGAACTGGCCGGCCTTCTGCGCCTTGCCGAACTTGCGTTCCACCGGCTCGGCCGCGATCACGTCGGGCAGCAGTGCGTTCATCCGGCCGATGGTGTTGTTGGCGGTCGGCGTGAGATAGGTCCACTCGATCAGGCGATCACGCGCCTCGCCCGGCGCCGTGATGATGGCGGCGACGCGGCGGCCCAGGCGATCGGACGGCGGCACTTCGCGGCGTCCCCATGGGAACACCAGCGCACGCAGCAGCCAGGACACCGGGCGCACCGGGAAGTTGCGGATGGCGCCGTCGAGCGAGGTCTGGATGCGCCACATGCACTCGTGGAACGCCCATGCCAACAGCGGACGATCGGCTTCCGGACGGCCAGTGTCCTCATAACGCTTGAGCATGGCGCTGGCGATGTAGAGATAGCTCAACACGTCACCCAGGCGGGCGGACAGCTTTTCCTTGAACTTCAACTTGCCGCCCAGCACGCCCATGAAGGTATCGGCACACAGCGCGAGCGCCGCCGAGTAACGGTTGAGCTTGCGGTAGTAGCGACGCACATAGGCGTCGCCCGCGGTGTCGCCGATGCGCGATCCGGTGAGGCCCAGCGTAAGCGAACGCACGGCGTTGGAGATGCCGAAACCGATATGACCGAACAACGCGCGATCGAACGCCTTGAGGCGATCGCCGTAGTCCGGAATCGACAGCGCCTGCATTTCCTTCAACACATAAGGATGGCAGCGGATGGCGCCCTGACCGAAGATCATCAGGCTGCGCGTCATGATGTTGGCGCCTTCCACCGTGATCGCGATGGGCACGCCCTGCCAGGCGCGGCCGGCGTAGTTCTTCGGACCCAGCTGCACGGCCTTGCCGCCGTGCACGTCCATCGCATCACCGGCGATGATGCGGCCCCACTCGGTGGCGTGGTACTTGGCGATCGCCGACGGCACCGCCGGCTTCTCGCCGCGATCCACTGCGGCTGCGGTGGCACGCGACAAAGCGGCCGTCGCGTATGTCAGGCCACCGATGCGGGCGAGTGCTTCTTCCACGCCTTCGAAGCGTGCAATCGAAAGACCGAACTGCTTGCGCATGCGCGCATAGGCACCCGTCGCAGCAACGGCAGCGCGCACGCCGCCGGTGGCATTGGACGGCAGCGAAATGGCACGACCCACCGAGAGACATTCCACCAGCATCCGCCAGCCATGGCCGGCCATATGCGGGCCGCCGATCAGCACCGACATCGGCACGAACACGTCCTTGCCGTGCAGCGGACCATTCTGGAACGGCACGTTGAGGGGGAAGTGACGGCGACCGATTTCCAGGCCCGGCGTGGAACGCGGCAGCAACGCCAGCGTGATGCCGAGGTCTTCCTTGTCGCCCAGCAGTTTCTCCGGGTCGTACAGACGGAAGGCCAGACCCACTACCGTGGCGATCGGCGCCAGCGTGATGTAGCGCTTGTCGAAGGTGAGCTTCATGCCCAGCGTTTCGACCCCATCCACCACCTGCTTGCAGACCACACCGAAGTCGGTGATCGAGGTGGCATCGGAACCGGCATACGGGCCGGTGAGCGCGAAACACGGAATTTCTTCGCCCACCGCGAGGCGCGGCAGGTAGTGGTTCTTCTGCTCGTCGCTGCCGTAGTGCAGCAGCAGTTCCGCCGGGCCCAGCGAATTGGGCACGGCCACCGTCGATGCCACCGTGGCCGACATAGTCGCGAGCTTCTGCAGCACCGCCGAGTGCGCCAGCGCCGAGAAGCCCAGGCCGCCATACGACTTGGGAATGATCATGCCGAAGAACTTGTGCTTCTTGATGAAGGCCCAGACTTCCGGCGGCAGGTCGGCCAGCTCGTGGGTGATCTGCCAGTCGTCGATCATGCCGCAGAGTTCTTCCACGGGACCGTCGAGATAGGCCTGTTCTTCCACGCTCAACTCCGGCTTGGGCTGCTTGAGCAGCTCATGCCAGTCGGGCTTGCCCGAGAACAGCTCGCCTTCGAAACCGACCGTGCCTGCTTCAAGCGCCGTCTGTTCGGTTTCGGAAAGCTTGGGCGTGACCTTGGCGAACATCTTCAGCAGCGGCGTGCTGATCTGCTTGCGGCGGAAACCGTCCATCAGCAGCGGCACGGCGATCGCCAGTTCGATCACCACCAGGACGAAAGTCGTCCACGGCGCGCCGGCAACCAGGCCGACCACGACGGTCGTGATCACCGTGGCAATCGCCCACGTGCGCAGACTGCTGCGGTGGTAAGCACAGGCGCCAGTGGCAATCAGCGCCGCCAGCAAAGTCAGTATCACGGACATTCAAACACCTCGTTACGCATGACGTCTTGGTGGAACATGGATTCAGGCGGTGACCGCATCGCTGCGATCGGTAGAAGAAAGCTGGCCCACGAATCGTGCGATCTCGCGGGTGAATGCGTCGTTGGCGTCGCCGGCGACCATGTGTGTGGCGCGCGGCAGCTCCACATGCTCGGCATGCGGCACCAGCTGCAGGAATTCATCGACGGTGTCGCGCGAAACGACATCGCTGCGACCGCCCGACAACAACAACACCGGCACGCGCACCTTGGCCGCCGCCGACATCAGGCGCGGCTGGTAACGTTCGCTCTCGCTCACCAATCCGTTGAGCAGGGCCGGATCCCAATGCCAGCGCAGGCGACCGTCGTCGCCTTCGCGCAGCAGGGGGCGCAGTTGATCTTCGGTTTTGCGCTCGGCGCGATGCGGCATGTACCTAGCGATTTCGTCCGCCGCCTGCGCATAGTTTTCGAAGCCGTCGGGATGGGCCTGCATGAAGGCCAGGATGCGTTCCACGCCCTTGGTTTCCCAACGCGGCGTGATGTCGACCAGCACGAGTGCGCGAAACGCCTCCGGATCAATCTCGCCGGCGATCACCAACCCGAGCAGGCCGCCCATCGACGCGCCGACCAGGATCGGCTTGCTCAGCTCGGCGTGCGCCAGCAGGCGCAGGTCGCCGATGAATTGCTCCATGTGGTAATCGCCGCCCGCCACGTGGCCGCTCTCGCCATGGCCGCGCGCATCGAAGGTGACGCAGCGGAAGCCTTCGTCCGCCAGCGCTTCGGCAGTGGTGCACCACGCGCCGCGCGTCTGGCCGAAGCCGTGTGCGAAGAGCAGCGTGGGATGGCCGGTGGGCTGGCGAATATCGATAGCCAGCGTCAGGCCGTCGACGGCCGTGACGTAGTTACTGGATTTCTGGGTCGGGGTTGTCGATACCATACGCATGAGTATGGATTGCAACAAATGGCTGCGTCAATATGCGCTGCGGCAACGCGGAGTTTCCGTCGATTCAACGACTTGCCCGGACGCCAATTGCAAAGCGGCCCGCAGGGGCTACCATACGCGTATGAATGCAAGCGCCAAACCCGAACGCACCCGCCTGTCCGCCGAGGATTGGGAAGACGCCGCCCTCCGGCTGATCGCCGACCAAGGCGTTGGCGCACTCGCCGTCGAGGCGCTGGCACGCCAGCTGGGCGTCACCAAGGGCAGCTTCTACTGGCATTTCCGTACCCGCGAGGCGCTGCTGCAGGCGGCGCTGGAACGCTGGGAGCAATACGGCGAGAAAGAGGTGATCAGCCAGATCGAGGCCATGCCCGATCCCCGCGCGCGCCTGCCCGAATTGTTCCGCCGCGTGGCGCATGAAATCGCACCGCACCGCGTGTATGCCGCGTTGCTCAAGGCGCTGGATCACCCGCAGGTGGTGCCGGTGATGGCGCGCGTTTCGCAGCGCCGCATGGAATTCCTCACCACCATTTACAGCGAGGCCGGCCTGGTGCCGGAAGAAGCGCTCAATCGCGCCCGGCTGACTTATGCCGCCTATGTGGGCTTCCTCCAGCTCAACTTTACGCTGGGCCTGCCGCGCATCAGCCATGACGAGTTCGATGCGTACGTGGAGCACATGATCCGCACCCTCACGCCGGCCTGACCCTCGGCCAGGCACCATCGCTCGCACGAACGCCGCCCTCGGGCGGCGTTTTTTTATGTTGCCAACCACTGGTAGTCCAGCTGGCAAAGTGGTCTGCAGTTACACCTGTAACTATCGGGTCTGGCAGCGAATTAGGGGTGCGCCCAGTTGGCTTTTGCTGCGCCATGCCTTGCCATGCCAGTGCACGTAAGTTACCGTTTCTGTTCTTTTTTAGCTCAAGACCAGAGTGAGGAAACGATGTCGAGCAAGCTGGCAGCGCTGCAGCGCTGGGTTGATGAGGTCGCGGCGCTGACCCGTCCGGCAAAGATCCATTGGTGCGACGGCTCGGACTCCGAGTACCAGCAGCTGGTGCAGCACATGCTGGGCACCGGCGACTTGATCGAGTTGAACCAGGAGACCCATCCGGGCTGCTACCTGCATCGCTCGAGCCCCTCCGACGTGGCCCGCGTCGAGCACCTCACCTTTGTGTGCACCAAGGACGAGGTCGACGCCGGCCCGAACAATCACTGGATGGCCCCGGCCGATGCGCACGCCAAGATGGACGCGCTGTTCGACGGTTGCATGGAAGGCCGCACCATGTATGTGATTCCCTACTGCATGGGCCCGATCGACTCCCCGCTCGCCCGTTGCGGCGTTGAGATCACCGATAGCCCCTACGTGGTCGCCAACATGCGCACCATGACGCGCATGGGCGCCGCCGCACAGGCGCGCATCGAGCGCGAAGGCACGTTCGTGAAGGGGCTGCACTCCACTGGCGAACTCGATCCCGAGCGCCGCTTTATCATGCACTTCCCCGAAGAGCTGACCATCAAGTCCTACGGCTCGGGCTACGGCGGCAATGCATTGCTCGGCAAGAAGTGCCACGCGCTGCGCATCGCCAGCTACCAGGCCAAGTCCGAGGGCTGGCTGGCCGAACACATGCTGATCGTGGGCATCGAAAACCCACAGGGCGAAACGCATTACATCGCCGCCGCGTTCCCGTCCGCCTGCGGCAAGACCAACCTCGCCATGCTGATTCCGCCGGAGGCTTACCGCCAGGACGGCTGGAAGGTGTGGACGGTGGGCGACGACATCTGCTGGATGCGCCCGGGTGCGGATGGACGTCTGTACGCGATCAACCCGGAAGCCGGTTATTTCGGCGTGGCCCCGGGCACCAGCGACGCCACCAATCCCAATGCGCTGTCGACGATTGCGCGCGACACCATCTTCACCAACGTCGCCGTCACCGCCGACAACCAGCCGTGGTGGGAAGGCTTGCCAGGCACGCCGGTCACCGACTGGCAGGGGCGTCCGTATGACCCGGCGAACGGCCCGGCCGCGCATCCCAATTCGCGCTTCACCGTCAGCGCCAGGCAGTGCCCGACCTGGTCGCCGCGCGCAGAGGATGCGCAGGGCGTGCCGATCAGCGCCATCGTGTTCGGCGGTCGCCGTCCTTCACTGATCCCCCTGGTGTTCGAGGCGAAGGACTGGAAGCACGGTGTGCTTGTCGGCGCCGCCATGGGCTCGGAAACCACCGCCGCCGCCACCGGCGCCGTCGGCGTGCTGCGCCGCGACTCGATGGCCATGAAGCCGTTCGCCGGCTATCACTACGGCGACTACTTCCGTCACTGGCTTTCGTTTGACCAGCCGGGCGCCAAGCTGCCGAAGATTTTCCACGTCAACTGGTTCCGCAAGGGCGAGGACGGCCGCTTCCTGTGGCCGGGCTTCGGCGACAACCTGCGCGTGCTGCAGTGGATGATCGATCGCGTGGAAGGCCGCGCCGCGGGCAACCACACGCCGATCGGCACGCTGCCGAAGGCTGGCGAGATCAAGCTCGACGACCTCCAGCTCGACCGCGCCACGGTCGACACCTTGTTCGAAGTGGACCAGGCCGGCTGGACCGCCGAACTCGCCGCCATCGGCGAGTACCTGGAGAGCTTCGGCCAGCGCATGCCGCACGAGCTGCATGCCGAACAACAGCGCGTCGCCAAGGCGCTCAACGATGCGGCTGTCCCGCCGCGCGCGGCCGTCGCCTCCTGACGCCCTCCCCCTCGCCGGCCCGACGCGGCCGGCGAGGATCTCTTGCTACTGAGGCAGGCTGACCCTCTCCTCGCCCAAGGGCTCTAAACCTTGCTGCGCGCCGGTGCATCCAAGCTGGCAAGATGATTGCTGCCTGCCCCGCCACCGGAACCACCATGCCGCCGCCAGCGCCCGCCGCGGAGTCTCATGACATGGACGACGTCCAGGCGGCGGCGAGTGGCGATCGTGCGGCTTTCCAGCGGCTCTATCGGGCGCATGTGGACCGCATCTACGGCGCCATCTTGCGCCTGGCCGGCTACGACCACGCCCGCGCCGAGGATCTCACCCAGGAAGCTTTCATCCGCGCCTGGCAGAAACTGTCCGGCTTTCGCGGCGATAGTGCGTTTAGTACCTGGTTGTATCGCCTGGCGGTGAATGTCGCGTTGATGGATATCAGGTCGCGCGGTTCGGACCCGGTCACCATGATGGACGAGGAACTGATCCCCGATCACGGTGAAACGCCGTTCTGCGCCGCCGAACGCGACGAACTGGAACGTGCCATTGGCAAACTGCCGCCACGGGCGCGCGCCGTGCTGGTGCTGCACGACGTGGAAGGTTGGCGACACGAGGAGATCGGTGCCGAACTCGGCATGGCAGTGGGTTCGTCCAAGGCGCAATTGCATCGCGCCCGCGGCCTGCTGCGGAAAGTTTTGGGAGAACGCTCATGAACGAATTTGAATGGCTGCGCCAGACACGCGCCCTGCGCGAACCGGTTACTCCACGTCGCGATCTGTGGTCCGGGATCGACGCTGCACTCGATGCAGCCGATACCAGCACGGTCGTGCCCACTGCACGACGCGCATGGCGCCAGCCGCAAAACTGGCTGATCGCCGCCAGCTTCGTCGGCTTGTCGCTGTTTGCCGGCAGTCTTGCGGTGCACCTGCGCGATCGCACGCTGGCCAATGCCACGGCGTCCACCACGCCGGACGTGAGCCGCTGGCGTCCGAACGATCCGCGCCTTGCCGGCGCGGCGGTGGAACTGGATGCCGCCAACATGGAACTGCGCCAGGCCATCGAACAGGCGCCCGACTCACCGGCGCTGCAGCGACTGCTGATGCGCACCCAGAAACAACAGTCGCAGCTGCGACAGATGGAACACCAGGCTGGTTGAGTCCAGCGGAGCCTTCACCATGAAAACCGCACGCGTCATCCCACTCCTGCTCAGCCTGTCGATCGGCCAGGCCCTGGCCGACACGCCCATCAACCTCAGCCACGACGCGTTGCCCAACGCGCATGTGAGCATCAGCAACGTCAAGGGCGCCGTGACCGTGAGCGCCTGGGATCGCAACCAGGTGCAAGTCACCGGCCGACTCGGCGACGGCGCCAAGCCGCTGGCCATCGAAGGCAGCAACAGCAGCTTGAGTATCAAGGTCGAACCGCAGGGCAAGTCCGGCCTGTTCAGCTGGGGCAGCGACAGCTCGATGGGTTCCACCACGCTGGATGTGCGCGTGCCCAAGGGCGCCTCGCTCGATGTCGACGTGGTGAGCGCGCCGATGAACATCGACGGCATCGACGGCGGCAGCATCAAGGTCAACACGGTCAGCGGCAAGGCGCGCATCAATGCCCGCTCGCCCAGCGTCGATGCCGACGCCGTGAGCGGCAGCCTGGAGCTGGCCGGCAGCGCGGACAAGGTGGCGTTGCAGACGGTGAGCGGCGACATCCTCGCGCCGAACGTGGGCACCGAGGCCAACCTGCAGACGGTCTCCGGCCGCATCCATGTCAGCGGTGGTCCGTGGCGCAGGCTCAACCTGAGCACGGTCTCGGGCGATGTGCAGCTGGCCGGCGGCGTCGCGCCCAATGGCAGCTATGACGTCGACAGCATGAGCGGCGACGTGCAGATCCAGGTGCCGTCCAACCTGTCGGCGATCATCAAGGCCTCCACCTTCAGCGGCGACCTGCGCAGCGACTTCGGCACGGTGAAGAAACCCGAGCACGGCCCCGGCAGCGAGCTGGAAGCCACGGCGGGTGCGGGCGGCGCCAAGATGAATGTCGAAACCTTCAGCGGCGACCTGCGCATCCGCCGGCAGGATTGATCACCGACTGGCAGCAACGAAAAACGCCGGGCAAGCCCGGCGTTTTCTTTGCGCGTTCAACCGATGGTCGACGGCTTGAATCAGAGATCCTGGTGGTACTGCACGTACGGCGTGCGCGACTGGTCAGGTTCCGGGCCCGCCGGCGTATTGATGGCATTGCCCGACGACCACAGATTCTGCGCGCCGATGCTCAGCTGGCCCTGCCACGGCAGACGCCAGGTCACGCCCAGGTCAATGCTGTTCCAGCGACGATCCGGGTTGTAGCCGGCGCCACCGGGCACACCCGCTTCCGGCGCCATGGTACGACCCACGATGCTGCCGCTCAGCGGACCGCGATCGACGCCAAAACTCACCGCTTTCTGGTCGAGTGCATTCACGCCCAGCACGTTGCCAGGCAGCAGACGCACACGGCCGACGCTGGCGCCCAGATCGATGCCGCTCTTGCCATCCAGGGCGAAGCGACCACGCGCATTGACCTGGGTGCTGCTGTCGAAACCGGAGAGGCCGTTGACACCCGGCATGGCGCCGGGGAGCAGACGCGGCAGCGTGGCAGCGCCCTGCACATTGTCGGTGCCCACGCTCAGGCCGAGCGAATAGCGACCATCGTTATACGTTGCGCCCACTTCGCTGCCGATGATGCGCGGCGCCTGGTTGTTCGCCCAGTTGTGCTCGCTCACGCCCACGTGCGCCTGCACGTTGGGGGCGATGCCGTAGCGGAATTCGGAAGACTGCACGGTGGCCGAATCCACCGCGCGGAACTGCAGCGGCGTATCGGCCAATTGCGCCGAACCCAGCGTGTCGCTGTTCGACTGCAACGCCAGCCAACGGCCATCGGAGCCGCGCCACAGGGGCACGCCGTTGGCAGCGGCCTGGGAGGTCTGATCCGGCGTCTGCGAGAGCAGGCGACCGGCCGCGCTGTACGAATCACTGGCCGCAGTCTGTCCTGCCGCGATCAGCGGCATCAACAGCAGTGGCAATGACAAGAACAGACGACGCATGAAACGCGAAACCCCCGCGATACAGATAGGCAGGAACGGATTCGCCCCCTCCCAGAGACGAGTTAGGCCTAACGATACCACATTTTACTTTTTGCTAACACCCAGATTCCCAGTTTGTGAACCAAGTCCGTATGGCCCATCTCACGAATTTTTGACATCTGCCAACCCAATAGGTTCCCGGTTTACAGACCCGGCGACAAAGCTGAATGGAGGCGATATATAGTCCTCTCCTGTCGACAATGCCCGGAATCGCCCCACGACTGATGACATCGGTCCCTTCCAGCACAATGCCCTCATGGCCTGCGGACAGCGCTGTCGCAGCCATGCATGCCGCGGTGGAGCGACTCTTCCGCGCGGCTGATGCTGCGAGCGTGGCGGAAATCTGCGAAGTCATGCTGCGCGATCTGGGCATCGAAGGCCGCCTGCACTGGCGCCTGCTGGGCGACACCGAGCCGCCGAACGAGCAGATCACCCAGCTGGATCTGGCGGAGGATCCGCAAGGCCTGCGTTCGCTGGTGCTGGCCTTGCCCACGGGTTCGATCTCGGACCCGATGAGAGAGAACCTGGCGTGGATCGGTCGGCTGCTGGCCTGCCGCCTGCGCCAGCTGGCGGAAACCTCGCGCCTGTACGAAGCCATTTCGCGGCTGGCGCTGGCCGAGCGTCTGCAGCGCGCGCTCTACGCCATTGCCGACCAGGCGGGCGCCGAGCACAACATGACCGAGATGATGCACTCGCTGCACGCCATTCTCGGCAGCCTGATGTACGCGGAAAATTTCTACATCGCCTTGTACGACGCCGCGACCGATACGGTGCGCTTTCCGTACTACGTCGACACGATGGACAAGGAACCGCCCTCGCCCGACGAATCGGTGCCGCTGCAGGAGATGCGTTACAGCCTCACCTGGAATCTGCTGCAGGGCGGCCAGGCGATCATGGGTTCGGTGGCCGAGCTGACCGAACAGTTCAAGGGACGCTTCGTGCTGCTGGGCCCGGTGTGCGAACACTGGCTGGGCGTGCCGCTGCTGCGCGACGGTCGCGTGGTCGGCGGCATCGTGATGCAGAGCTATCGCGAGGACACCCATTACAGCGAGCACGACCGCGAACTGCTCAGCTATGTCGCCAAACATGTGCAGACCGCGCTGGAACGGCGCGAGGCGCACGAAGAACTCGAACGCCGCGTCTCCAGCCGCACGGCGGCGTTGCGCGAAGCCAACCGCGTGCTGCGCCAGCAGGTGCTGCAGCGCCAGCGTGGCGAGCGCCTGCAGGCGGCGCTGTTCCGCATCGCGGAGCTGGCCAATGCTTCCGAAAGCATCGACAACTTCTATGCCGCCGTTCACCGTGTGATCGGCGGCCTGCTCTATGCGCGCAACTTCTATATCGCGCTGCTGGACGAAGAGCAGAAAACCCTTAGCTTCCCCTACTCCGTCGACGAATTCGACACCGTGCGCCTGCCGCGCGCGCATGGCCGCGGCGTCACCGAATTCGTGCTGCGCCACGCCAAGCCACTGCTGGCCGATCCGGCGGAATTCGATCGCCTGCAGCAGAGCGGCGAAATCACCCATCGTGGTTCGCGTTCGGTGTGCTGGCTGGGCGTGCCGCTGGTCTGGGGCGATCGCGCCATGGGCGTGCTGGCCGTGCAGAGCTACTCGCCGGAACATACTTACGACGTGCGCGACCAGGAGTTGCTCACCTTCGTGGGCTACCACGTCGCCAACGCGCTGCAACGCAAGCACACCACCGAATCGCTGAAGCAGGCCTATGCCAGCCTGGAGCGCCGCGTCACCGAGCGCACGCGCGCCCTCGCGCTGGCCAACCGTGACCTGCGCGAACAGATTGCCGAGCGCGAGCGCGTGGAGCGCCGCCTCAAGTACGAGACCCTGCACGATTCGCTGACCGGCCTGCCCAATCGCACGCTGTTGCTGCAGCGCCTCGAGCAGGCCCTGCAGCGCTATCACGGCGACACGCAGGAATTGTTCGCGGTGCTGTTCATCGACCTGGATCGTTTCAAGGTCATCAACGATTCCGTCGGCCACCTGGTCGGCGACGATCTGTTGTTCCAGGTCGGCGGCCGCATCCGCGCGTGCTTGAAGACGCGCGACGTGGTGGCGCGCCTGGGCGGCGACGAATTTGCCGTGCTGGCCGAAGGCATCACCGATCCGAAGATGGCGATGCTGATCGCCGAACGCATCATCGACGAATTGCAGACGCCGTTCCGCCTCGGCGCGAAGGAAATCTTCACCTCGGCATCGATCGGCATCGCCCTGCCCAGCCCGCATTACCAGCGTCCGGAAGAGCTGCTGCGCGACGCTGATGCGGCGATGTATCGCGCCAAGGACGAAGGTCGCCATCGCGCCGCGGTGTTCGACGATCGCCTGCGCCGCGAAGCTCTGTCGCTGCTGGAAATGGAAGGCGACCTGCGCCGCGCGCTGAGCCGCAACGAATTCGTGCCGTTCTACCAGCCCATCGTGGCGCTGCAGACCGGCCGCACGGTGGGCTATGAAGCGCTGTTGCGGTGGCGCCATCCGGACCGCGGCCTGCTCACGCCCGGCGATTTCCTTGCCGTGGCCGAAGAAAGCGGCTGCTCGGAAGCCATCGACTGGCAGATCTTCGAGCAGGTCTGCGCGCAGGCCGAAGCCTTGGCGGGCAGCGATGGCTTCGTCAGCATCAACGTGTCCGGTCGCCACTTCCGTTCGCTCGACCTGGACAAGCGCCTGCTCGACCTGATCGAGTCGCATCACCTGCCGCCGCGCTGCCTGCGCGTCGAGGTGACCGAGCGCGCGCTGCTGGAGAACGCTGTCCAGGTGAAGCGCATGCTCGACAATCTGCGCGGTCATGGCGTGAGCATCGCGCTGGATGACTTCGGCACGGGTTACTCGTCGCTGAGCTATCTGCACCAGTACCCGATCGAGACGCTGAAGATCGACCGCTCCTTTATCGTGGAATTGCCGCGCGAAGGCGGTCACGGCGCCGCGGTGGTGCGCGCCATCCAGGCGCTGGCCAATTCGCTGCAGATGCAGGTGATCGCCGAAGGCATCGAAGAAGAAGACCAGCGCGAGGCACTGCTGCGCATCGGCTGCCGCTTCGGCCAGGGCTTCCTGTTTGCGACGCCGAAGATGGCTGAGGTGTGGCTGCAGCGAGAGCATCATTTTGCGTTGCCATAGGGCCTCGCACCCTTCGCTTCTCTCCCTCGGTTCCACCTGATCGTCATTCCGGCGCAGGCCGGAATCCAGTTGCGATGCAATGGATTTTTGCGGAGCCTCCAACGCAGGCTGTCGTAACGCTAGAACCAAATACCCACGCCACTGGATTCCGGCCTGCGCCGGAATGACGGGCAAAAGAAAAGGCCGGCGCCTTTCGGCTGCCGGCCCTTTTGTGACACCGCAGGTTTACTGTGCCGTATGCGGCGCACTCGCCGCCGGCGTCACACTCAGCAGATGCTCCGCATCCACGCGATCAAAGGTATAGCGCTGCGCGCAGAACTCGCAGATCACTTCGATTTCGCCTTCGCGCGCTTCCAGCGCCGCTTCCACTTCGTCGCGGCCAAGCGAGCGCAGCACCGCTTCCACGCGCTCGCGCGTGCAGCTGCAACCGAAGGCCAGCGGGCGTGGGTCGAACAGGCGCACGGACTCCTCGTGGTAGAGGCGATACAAAAGCTGCTCCGGCGGCGTGGACAGCAGCTCCTGCTGGCCCAGCGTGGCAGTGAGATGCTGGATGCGCGTCCAGGCGTCTTCGTCTTCCACGGCGTCGTGGCCGCCTTCGTCCGGCAGCTTCTGCAGCATCAGGCCCACGGCATGCTCGCCATCGGCCGCCAGCACGATGCGTGCCGGCAGCTGTTCGGACTGGCTGAAATAATTTTCCAGCGCCGAGGCCAGCTCCGGATGCTGCAGGTCGACCAGGCCCTGGTAGCGCTGGCCGCGCTCGGCATTGCCGATCGTGATCGCCATGATGGCGTCGGGCATCGCCGCCAGGTCCAGCGTTTCGGGCAGCGGATCGTTCCAGCGCGCCAGGCCGCGCAGGCGGCCGTGATCGGTGCACTCGGCGAACAACAGGCGCAGCGGGCCGCTGCTCTTCAATTCCACCGAGAGCGCGCCATCAAGCTTGATGTTGCCGGTCAGCAGCGCGCTGGCGACCAGGGTCTGGCCGAGCACCGAGCGCAGCGCCGCCGGATAGTGGGCGCGGCCGGCAACTTCGCGCCAGGCCGGGCCGAGACGGACGAGCACGCCGCGCACGCCGGCGCGCTCAAGCATGAAGCGATGCAGTACATCTTCGACTAGCACGGTTTCCACGGGATCGACCTCTCAAGAGCAATCCCCCTAGATGGGGGCGCCTGCATCCAGGCACAACGACCTTTGATACGGGCTGTCGGGGAAGGGGCTGGCGCCTCCTATACTGCCGCCAATTCCGTCCAAGCGCCGCCATGAATCCACGACGCCCGTTCGCCGCCCGCCTGCTCCGCACCCTGATGCTGCTTGCGATCTCCTGGCTGGCGCTGAGCTGGCTGGTGGTGCTGGTGCTGCGCTTCGTGCCGCCCTTGACCTCGGCGGTGATGATGGAGCGCCAGCTGGGCGCGCTCATCCATGGCGAGAAAGACTTTCGCCTGCAGCATCGGTGGGTGCCCTGGAGTCAGGTGTCGCCGTATGTGCCACTAGCGATGGTGGCCGGCGAGGACCAGAAGTTCCCCTACCACCATGGCTTTGATTTCGACTCCATCCAGACCGCCGTTGATGCCGCCGATGAAGGCCGTCGCCTGCGCGGCGCCAGCACGATCAGCCAGCAGACGGCCAAGAACCTGTTCCTGTGGAACGGGCGCAGTTTCATCCGCAAGGGGCTGGAAGCATATTTCACCGTGCTGATCGAGCTGACCTGGCCCAAGCAACGCATTCTCGAGGTGTATATGAACATCGCGGAGCTGGGCGATGGCATCTACGGCGTCGGTGCGGCCAGCGACGCGTATTTTCATATGGCCCCGGCGCGCCTTGGCGCGGCGCAGGCGGCGCGCCTCGCCGCGGTGCTGCCCAGCCCTCGACGCTTCCACGCGGATCGCCCCACGCCTTACGTACAGAGCCGTGCGAACTGGATCCAGCAGCAGATGGGGCAACTGGGCGGCCCGGGTTACCTGCAAAGCCGACAGCCCCCGCGCGACACGCGGCGACACTGAGGCTCGCCCCGCGACCTGCCAGTGCACTAGCATGCGCCCACTCTCCGGGGAATCGTCGCGCCTGCCATGTCACGCCTAACCGTTGTCGTGCCGGCCTATAACGAGGCAGCCGTGCTGCCAAGCTTCCACCTCCGCCTGAGCCAGGTGCTGGACGAACTGCCGTTCTCTTGCGACGTGCTTTACGTCGACGACGGCAGTACCGACGCCACCTGGGAACTCATCAACACCCTGGCCGCCGGCGACGCCCGCGTCGGCGCGATCAAACTCTCGCGCAACTTCGGCAAGGAAGCGGCGCTGACCGCCGGCCTGGATCAGGTCGACGCCGATGCCGCCGTCGTGATCGATGCCGACCTGCAGGACCCGCCGGAGCTGATTCCCTCGCTGGTGGAGCGCTGGCACGCGGGCTTCGATGTGGTCTATGCCACGCGCAACACGCGCCAGGGCGATACCGGCTTCAAGCGTTTCACCTCGGCCCTGTTCTATCGCAGCATGGAACAGGTCTCCGATATCCAGGTGCCGCGCGACACCGGCGATTTCCGCCTGCTGTCGCGCCGCGCGCTGGACGCCTTGCGCCAGCTGCGCGAGCGCCAGCGCTTCATGAAGGGGCTGTTCACCTGGATCGGCTATCGGCAGACGGCCGTCCATTACCTGCGCGAGCCACGCCAGGCCGGCGCCAGCAAATGGAATTATTGGCGCCTGCTGCAGCTGGCCGTCGAAGGCTTCACCTCGTTCTCCACCGCGCCCCTGCGGCTGGCCACCTGGACGGGCGTACTGGCCTCGCTGCTCGCCTTTCTGTTTGGCATCTGGGTGTTCGGCAAGGCGATGCTGCTCGGCGATCCGGTGCGTGGCTACCCGTCCCTGATGGTGGTGATCCTGTTCATGGGCGGCGTGCAGCTGCTCGCACTGGGCGTGATCGGCGAGTACCTGGGGCGCAACTATGCCGAGAGCAAACAGCGTCCGCTGTACTTCATCGAAGAGCGTTACGACGAGCGTCCCAAGCCCTGAGCGGCTTTCGCCGCGCGCTTCACATCGGGCCAACACCACGTCCGCGCGGCGGCGCTAGACTCCCTGCATGCGGCCGATCGGCGGCCTCCTGGGAGGTTCAAGCATGCGACAAGTCAAGCATTTGCTGGAAGGCAAGGGCACCGACATTTTCAGCATTGCACCGGACGCGCCCGTGCTCGAAGCGATCAAGCACATGGCGGAACGCCGAGTCGGCGCGCTGCTGGTGATGCGCGAGGATCGGCTGGTGGGCATCGTCTCCGAACGTGACTACGCCCGTAAGGTGATCCTGCAGGGTCGTTCCTCCGCGCAGACCGCGGTCTCGGAGATCATGAGCAGCCCGCCGCTGACGGTGGGGCCCGATACCGACGTATTCGACTGCATGCGCCTGTGCACCGACAGCCGCATCCGTCACCTGCCCGTGGTGACCGGCGAACGGGTCGTGGGTGTCATCTCCATCGGCGACCTGGTGAAGGAAGTGATCGACGCCCAGGCCGAACAGATCGAACAACTGCAGCGCTACATCACCAGCTGAGCGACGCTCAGGCTTTGGCGGTTTCGGCCTGCGCGGCCGCGTCCTCTCCGGCCCGCTGCTCCGGCAGCAGGTCGGGTGAATGACCGGCGCGCGCAGCCACCCACGTGGCCACCACCGCGACGCCCGCACCGATGCCGGCCATGCCGGTGGCTGCCATGCCCAGCGTGCCAAGCACGCTCACGCCACTGGTGACCAGCACGTCGCCGAAACGCCAGATCGCCGTCTCCACGAAGTTCTTGCCCTTGTAGCGCGTCTCGCGCGGCACGCGGGTGTACAGCGCGTCGACCGCCGGCTTGGTCATGCCATAGGCGAAGCCCCGCGAGCCGACCAGCATGATCGAGAGCATCGGCACCATGGCACCGAACAGGCTGACGTTGCCGATGCCCACGATCACCAGCAACACGAGCAGCACGAAGTTCACGATCGAAGGCAGCACCAGCCCCGGGCCCGCTCCCTTGCGCACCAGCAGCCAGCGCGTCAGCGTCAGTTGCAGCACCGCGCCGAGCAGGTTCGCGTAGAGATCCAGGTCGTTGTAGAACGAGGTGCGCGCCACCCGATCCGGCAGATGCGCCTTGGTGTAGTCGGCCATCAGCGCATAGGCCAGCGTGCCGATGCCATCACCCAGCACCATCAGCACCGCCATGTAGCGCAGGAACGGACGCGTCCACAATTCCTTGATGCCGGCCCACAGCGAACCGCCGATGGGTTCGTCGTTGCGCGCCTCTTCGCGGCAATCGTGTCGAGAGGAGAGTGTCACCAGCAGGGTCAGCGCGATCACCAGCGCCACCGCCGAGACCACCAGCAATGAGGCCACGCCGATGACCTGCACCAGGAACTTGGTGACCAGCGGCCCGAAGATGGCGCCGGCCATGCCGCCCAGCGCGATCAGCGGAAACACGCGACGCGCCTGCACGCTCTTGAAGATGTCCGCCATGAAGCTCCAGAACAGCGACACCACGAACAGGTTGAACACGCTGACCCAGATGAAGAAGCCCACGCCGAGCGTGCGCGCACCGATACGATCCTGCGCCATGAAGGCCGGCACAAAGGCGAGCAGGCAGGCGACGAAGAAGCTGTAGCTCCAGCCGAGCAGTCGCTTGCGCGAAAAATGCGAGACCAGCGCGCCGAACACCGGCGTCAGCAACAACATCACGCCGAAGGTGCTGGCGTAGAACAGGGGTAGCGATTGGGAGCCGACGGCGCCACTGAGCTGGTCGCGCACAGGCCGGATGATGTAATAGGCCGTCATCACGAAGAAGAAGGCCACTGCCGAGAGGATCGACGCGAGGCCTTCGTTCGCTGCGGCGGGTCGGGGGGTATTCACCGGCGTTTCCAGCGGGGGTCCGTCACAGACTAGCATGCGGCCTAGCGAACGCCGACAAGGACCAGGGGATTGGGATGACCTACGACATCATCATCGTCGGCGCAGGCTCGGCCGGTTGCGTGCTGGCCAACCGCTTGAGCGCCAGCGGCAGCAAGCGCGTGTTGCTGCTCGAAGCCGGGCCGTCGGACTGGCATCCATTGATCCACATGCCGGCAGGCATCGCGCGCCTGGCCAACAACCGGCGCCTCAACTGGAACTACCGCACCGAACCGCAGGCGCAGCTGTATGACCGCACGCTGTGGTGGCCCCGCGGCAAAACCTTGGGCGGCTCCAGTTCGATCAATGCCATGTGCTACGTCCGCGGCGTACCGGGAGACTACGATCGCTGGGCGCAGGCCACCGGCGATGCGCGCTGGTCATGGGAGCAGGTGCTGCCGTGGTTCCTGCGCAGCGAAGACAACACGCGCGGCGCCAGCAGCCTGCATGGCAGCGGTGGTCCGCTGGGCGTCAGCGACCTTCGGTATCGCAATCCGCTGTCGGAGGTGTTCATCGACAGCGCCCTGAGCGCCGGCTACCAGCGCAATGACGACTTCAACGGCCCGAGTCAGGACGGCTTTGGCTTGTATCAGGTGACCCAGCGCCACGGCGCGCGCTGCTCCACTGCAGCGGCTTATCTGCGACCCGCGAAGGAGCGACCGAATCTCCAGGTGCGTACCGGCGCCCTGGCGGCGCGCGTGGTGATCGCCCAAGGGCGCGCGGTCGGGGTGCAACTGCAAGGCAGCGATGTACTGATCGAAGGCGGCGAGGTGATTCTTGCCGGCGGTGCGGTAAACACGCCGCAGCTGCTGATGCTTTCCGGCATCGGGCCGGCCGATCATCTGCGCGAACATGGCATAGCCGTGCAGGTCGATCAGCCCGGCGTGGGCGCGAATCTGCAGGATCACCTGGACATCTGCACGCTCGACGGCAGCACGCAGAGGATCACCTACGACCATCTCAACGAACTGGCGGCAGGGTGGCGCTTCCTGCGTCATCGCGAGGGGCCGGGCACCTCCAACATCGCCGAGGCCGGCGGCTTCGTGCGCAGCCGGCTGGCCTCGGACGAACGCTGCGACCTGCAGTTCCATTTCGTGCCGGCGCTACTGGATGACCACGGCCGCCATCGCCTGCCCGGTTACGGTTACACCGTGCATGCCTGCTGCCTGCATCCGCGCAGCCGCGGCATGCTGCGACTGCGCTCGGCGGATCCCGCCGAGCCCATCGCCATCCACGCCAATTATCTGGGTGATGCCGAAGGGCACGATCTCCAGCGCATGATCGAAGGCGCCCGCCTGTCGCGTGAGATCCTCTCGCAATCCGCCTTCAACCGGTTTCGCGGCGCGCCGGTTTTTCCCGAACGTGCAATCGCCAGCGATGCCGAGTACGCCGACTTCATCCGGCGCAAGGCGGAGACCATCTATCACCCGGTGGGAACCTGCCGCATGGGCGGCGACAGCGATGCGCCGCTGGACAGCGAGCTGCGTGTACGCGGCGTGCAGAACCTGCGCGTGGTCGATGCATCGGCGATGCCCAGCCTGCCCACCGGCAACACCAATGCGCCGGTCATCATGATCGCCGAGCGGGCCAGCGCGCTGATCCTGAATGAAACCAAGCAGGCGGCGGGATTGTCCCAGTAGATCCATCCGCCATATGGGCAGAGGATTTTCCAGGTTTCCTGCGCTACTCTCCGGCGGCCGTCATGGATCGACCTGGCTCAACGCCCAGCTCGCTCCGAGCTGTCCTTCGACCCGCGTCACGCGACGCCCAGCCCATTCGAACAGCATGACGTTACGCACGCTTCCACTGCTCATTGCCGCCGCCCTGGGATGGGCCGGCACCCTGCCCGCCGCATATGCGGCGGCACCGGCGAACGACGCCAACGTTTCTGCGTCCTCGCCGGGCGTGCCTGCCGATCGCATGAAGGACACGCTGAGTGCTTACCAGCAGTGGCTGGGGCGCGTGGATCAGCGCAACGTGGTGGCCGGTTTGGCGACCGCCGTGGTGGCCGACAACAAAGTCGTGTTCGAAGACACCATCGGTTACGCCAACGCCGCCACGCGCGAGCCGGTGACGCCCGAGACGGTGTTCCGGCTGGCATCGCTGTCCAAGGCGTTCGCGACGGCCCTCACGGGCGTGCTGGTGGGCAATGGCAAGCTCTCCTGGGATACCAGGCTCGTCAACGTGCTGCCGTTCTTCCGGCTCAAGAGCGACAGCGCCGCGCAGCAGGCGACGGTGCGCGACATTCTCGGCCAGCGTCTGGGCCTGCCCAAGAACACCTACGACAGCATGCTCGAGGACAACGTGCCCTATGAAGAACTGGTGCGCCGGCTCGACGAGGTCTCGCTTACCTGCGATGTGGGTCAGTGCTATGGCTATCAAAACATCGCTTTCAGCCTGATCGGCGACGTGGTCTATGCGCAGACCGGCGACTTCTTCACCCGCCAGGTCGACAAGAACATCTTCTTCCCGCTGGGCATGAAAACGGCGAGCTACGGTCGCGAAGCACTGGAAGCGAGCAAGAGCTGGGCACGCCCGCATCGTCCCGGCAGCAACGGCTGGATTCCGTTCGAGCCCAAGGATGCCTATTACCGCGTGGCTCCCGCGGCGGGCGTCAATGCGAGCCTGAAGGACATGGAGCAGTGGTTGATCGCGCAGATGGGCGGTCGACCGGATGTGCTGCCGGCCTCGCTGCTCAACACGCTGCACGCACCGGAGGTGTCCACCCCGGTCGAGATGCATTCGGCGCCGTGGCGTCGCGCGCGGCTGGAGGATGCCTCCTACGCGCTGGGCTGGCGCGTGTTCGATTACGAAGGCGAAACGATGATCTTCCACGCCGGCGCGGTCGAAGGCTATCGCACCATGATCGGCTTCCTGCCCCGGCAGCACGTGGGCCTGGTGATGATGTGGAACTCCGCCGATCCCCTGCCCGCCGGCCTGCTGCCGATGGTATTCGACAGCCTGCTCGGGCTTCCGCACGTGGATTGGGCGGGCATCGAAAGCGATGCGCCGGCAGCCAACACGGCCAAGGGCAAGACGCGCAAGAAGAGCAAGAGCGCGACCACGGCGCACGGCAGCAAGCGCTAACGACCAGCCCATGAAAAAAGCGCCGCATGTTTCCATGCGGCGCTTTGCGTTGCCGGGCGCTGGCCGCCAGTGCGGCCAGTCATCCATCAGTTGAGCTTGAACACGATGCGGCGCTTGTCCTGCGACGACACCGGGCTGCCGTCCTGCGTGGCCGGCTGGTACTTCCAGCGACTCACCGCTTCGGTGGCTGCACGATCGAACACGTGACGCGGCTCGGCATCCACCACCTTGACGTCGTCCACCGTGCCTTCGGGCGTGATGGTGAAGGCCACTTCCACCCAGCCTTCCTGGTTCGCACGGACGGCGGTGGTCGGATAGCGCGGCGGCACGTTGCGCAACAGCACGGCCGGATGCGTACCGGCGGCACTCGCCGTCCCGCTGTTGCCGGCGCTGGCGGTGGTGGGCGAGGCCTGCTGCTGACGGGCCGCTTCCGCCGCCTGTTGCTGCGCCGCGCGTGCCTGTGCCGCACGCTGGTCGGCCAGCGCCTTCTGCTGGGCTTCGGCAGCAAGGCGATCGGCATCGGCCTTATCCGACGCTGCCTTTTGCGTGGCCAGCTGCTGTTGCTTCTCCTTGTCCGAGGCCAGCTGCTGCTCGCGATCGAGCAACTTGCGCTGGGCATCGAGCTTGGAGCGCAGGATGGTCAGCGTGTAGTTCGCCGGGTCGGCCTTGGTGAGCAGATCGATCTGTCGCTGGGCTTCGTTGAAGTCGCGCTGGTTGATCGCCTGTTCGGCCACGCTGGCGCCCACCGGAAAGGTCTCGCGCAGCGCATCGGTGGCCACCGGGTTGCCCGGTTGCTTCTCCAGCACCTTTAGATAGAACTCGAAGGCGTTGTTGCCGGCCGGGGCCAGCAGACGCTGTTCGTTGACCGCCTTGCGGGCTTCCGAGAGCAGCTGGTTCATGCTCATGGCGGCCACGTTGACCGGTGGTGGCGGTGCTTCAGGACCCGCCTTTATCGGCGTGGACGGATGCGCACCGACGTCGGCATCGACCAGGTCCTGGTGCGGTTTGATGATGAGGAACCAAGAAGCTGCGGCAAGGACGGCAACGACAGCAACAATGGCAATGGCAGCGGGCCGAATGGCCCCACGCGCGTAGCTACGCGCATGATGTTTGTTTCGGGTATCCATGATCTCTCACCGAGTGGCATCAGATACCCGCGCTTTTTCCCCCTGTGAATCCAGGAGCGGCAGCCTCCCCAGGCCACCGCGGCGCGGATGTGTGAAAGGTAACCGTAATGCAGCACTACGGCAAATCGGTCGTCGTGTCGGCGACTAGCCGCACATCGCGTCGTATCGGGCTTGCTCGGGCGTCGCTGACGCCTGACCGTCGTCGCTAGGAAATTTTCTTACCCAAGATTCCGCCGAGGTAATGCTCTCTGTCTCCTGTAGGAGCGCACTTGTGCGCGACAACCCTACGGAGCCGTGCCCCCGGTCGCGCACAAGTGCGCTCCTACAGAGTTTTTCAGGCCCCACAAACGAAGCGTCCCGGCAAGGGCCGGGACGAGTCGCTCTTTCGAAGGACTCTCCCCGCGCTGGGCACCGCGGGGAGAAAAGTCGTTCTTGCTTGTTATTAAGAGTAACGCTTAAAGCTTACTTCTTGGCCTTGGGGGCCTTGGCAGCCTTGGGGGCCTTCGCAGCCTTGGTCGCCTTGACGACCTTGGCAGCGGCAGCCTTCTTCACGGTGCGCTTCTTAGCAACAGCCTTCTTCGCAACCTTCTTGGTCGCGACCTTCTTCACGGCAGCCTTCTTGGCAGCAGCCGGGCGCTTCTTAGCAACAGCCTTCTTGGCGACCTTCTTGGCAGCCTTCTTGGCGGCCGGCTTGCGGGCGACCGGCTTCTTGGCAGCGGTCTTCTTCACGGCGGTCTTCTTGGACGCCTTCTTGGCGGCCTTCTTTGCGGTGGCTTTCTTGGCAGTGGCCATAGTTCGTCTCAGCTCCTCATCAGTTGGCAGTGGTTGCCCAGTAAAAGCGTGCAGGAACGCCTCAACCAGCAGATCGCTGTTCGTGGCGTGCCGAAGATTGTTCACCTGACGACGGGTGCGTTCGTCAGACAAGGGCCTCAAAATGTGCAATGGGATCGAGACCGTGATCTTGCGTACTGCGCCGGCCTTCTCTCCATGATCGACATAAGGCTTGATGAATTTCGATGTTGCCATGGCACCCGTTCTCCGTGTTCCGATGCGAAAGCTATTCCTGAAGATTTCAGCTGTCAATTGATTTTAACCATTAAATCAATCCGTTTCATCCACCCCCGGGAGGGTCCAAACCCCCGCCAGACAAGGCCTTACGGGGGTTTGAAGGCATTTTCGTTTGGACGTCCATACATCCAGATGTTAATGCCCTTTTGATTACCTCGACACCGACAAAACCGCTTAAAACAAGCCATTTTGTCTTTTCCGTGCACAGCCGCCTGACAGACGTGCGTCTCACAAGTCGAGACACATCAACGACATGCCGGGGGCCTCCCCGGCACACCCCTTTTGATGAACGAAAGGCGACTGAATTTATTTTTTCAAAGACCGGTCCGGAGGGTCGTTCCGGACCGTCATCGGCAGGTCCGGAGGCGTCGAAGAGGGTCGACTCGCGACGCGACCCCGGCTTGCCGGATCGCCATGTTGGACTTCTATCGGCATGGACGGCGATAACTTCAACGTAAAAATCGACGCCTCCAATCCTCTCCGGATCGGTTCTTCGCGCGTCGAAAAAACCGATCCCGCGACTCAAAAAGAAGCCGGCCGCTTGAGGCGGCCGGCATCGGGTGCAGCATCGAACGTCAGGGCTTAGTGGTCTTCGTTTTCGACCAGCTCGGCGTAGGCGTCGGCGTCGAGCAGCTCATCGAGCTCGCCGCGATCGCTGGCGCGGACCAGGAAGATCCAGCCGTTGCCGAAGGCGTCTTCGTTGATGGTTTCGGGCTTGTCGTTGAGCTCTTCGTTGACCGCCACGATCTCGCCGGAGACCGGGCTGTAGATGTCCGAAGCGGCCTTGACCGACTCGACCACGGCAACGCCGTGACCGGCCTGCACGCTCGCGCCGATCTCCGGCAGCTCGACGTACACCAGGTCACCAAGCTGGCCCTGGGCGTGGTCGGAGATACCCACGCGAACCAGGCCGTCGTCTTCGACGCGGGCCCATTCGTGGGACTTGAGGAATTTCAGATCGCCGGGAATCTCGCTCATGATCGGATCCAGTCGTTGGTATGGGTCGTGGGTGGAGCGCCAATTCTAGCTGCCTTCACCCGATGGGCAACACGGGCTTAGCCCGTGCCGCATTGATGCCTGAAGTCAGATGCCTTCGCAGGGTTGGCCGTCGCGCACGAAGGGGTATTTCACGATGCGTACCGGCACTTCGCGGCCGCGGATATCCACGCGCACGTCACCCGGCTCGCCGACCGGAATGCGCGCAAACGCCACCGCCTTGTTGAGCGTCGGCGCAAAGCTGCCGGACAGGATCTCGCCGGCGCCGTTGGCGGTGAGCACGGCCTGACCGTGACGCAGCACACCTTTGTCGTCGAGCACGAGGCCGACCATCACGCGCTGTACACCCGCCGCCTTCTGCGCCTCGAGCGCCTTGCGGCCGATGAAGTCGCGACCTTCGTCCAGTGCGATGGTCCAGCCCAGGTTCGCTTCCCATGGCGACACGGTGTCGTCCATGTCCTGGCCATAGAGGTTCATGCCCGCCTCCAGGCGCAGCGTGTCACGCGCACCCAGTCCGGCCGGCGCGACGCCGGCGGCGGCGAGCGCCTGCCACAGGGCCACGGCGTGTTCCTGCGGCACGATGATTTCGAATCCGTCTTCGCCGGTATAGCCGGTGCGGGCAACGAACAGCGGCATGCCATGCGGACCCTGCGCCGCGGCGGCAGCGAACTTGCCGAGCTTCTTCATGCGCTCGTGATCCACCTCGGCCAGCAGGCCGATCACCTTGGCGCGGGCGTTCGGACCCTGCACCGCGATCATGGCGTAGTCCGGACGCTCCTTGACCTCGACGTCGAACGCCTTGGCCTGCTTGGTGATCCACGCAAGGTCTTTCTCGCGGGTGGCCGCGTTCACCACCAGGCGGAAAAACTCCTCGCCCAGGAAGTAGACGATCAGGTCGTCGATCACGCCGCCCTGCTCGTTGAGCATGCAGGAGTACAGCGCCTTGCCCTGCACCTTGAGCTTGTCGACGCTGTTGGCCAGCAGATGGCGAAGGAACTCGCGCGTGCGTGCGCCGTGCAGGTCGACCACGGTCATGTGGGAGACGTCGAACATGCCGGCGTCACGGCGCACGACGTGGTGTTCCTCGATCTGCGAGCCGTAGTTGATCGGCATGTCCCACCCGCCGAAATCGACCATGCGTGCGCCCAGCGCACGATGGGTGTCATTGAGTACGGTCTTGTCGGTCATCGCAGTCGTGCTCTGGGGAAAGAAGCATTATCGCCGGGCGCATGGATACATTCCAAGCCGAGCGCGCCCGCGCACTTACCGTGCGTTGGCGTATCGGCGGAGGATCGTGCGGCGCAGCATGTGAACCGCGAGCCAAGTCGAGCGACGACTGTTCCCGCTCGTCATTCCGGCGCAGGCCGGAATCCAGTGGCCGAGCAGCCCGGTTATCGCGACACACAAGACTGTCATCAACCCGCGACGATCGTGGAGCAGGGCGACAACCGTGTCGTATGGCTACTGGATTCCGGCCTACGCCGGAATGACGATCGTGGGAGGTCGCGGCTAGCTCAACGCGGCGCGTGACCCTGCCCGGCGAGCAACTGCTCCACCACCTGCTCCGCCAGCTGCTCGGCCCGCAGGCCAGCCGTGAGCAGATGCAGCTCGGCGTGTTCCGGTGCTTCGTACGGCGAGTCGATGCCGGTGAAATTGAAGATCTCGCCGGCACGCGCCTTGCGGTAGAGCCCCTTGGGATCGCGGCGCTCGCATTCTTCCAGGGTGGTATCGACGAACACCTCGAGAAATTCACCCTCGCCAAACAAACTGCGAGCGAAGCGACGCTCGCTCTGGAACGGCGAGATGACACAGACCAGCACGATCAGGCCCGCATCGACCATCAGATGCGCGACCTCGGCGACCCGGCGCACGTTTTCGACGCGGGCTTCGGCGGTGAAGCCCAGGTCCTTGTTGAGGCCATGGCGCAGGTTGTCGCCGTCCAACATATAGGTGTGGTAACCGAGCGCATGCAGGCGGCGCTCGACCAGGTTGGCCACGGTCGACTTGCCCGCGCCGGACAAACCGGTGAACCACAGGCAGCGCGCCTGCTGACCCTTGCTGATGCTGCGCGCTTCCTGGTCCAGGTCGGTGTGCTGCCAGTGCACGTTGGAGGCGCGGCGCAGCGCGAAGTCCAGCATGCCGCAGGCCACCGTGGCGTTGGTGGTGCGGTCGATCAGGATGAAGCTGCCAAGCGTGCGGTTGTCCTGGTAGGACTCGAACGCGATGGCATGATCCAGGTCAATGTTGCAGTAGCCGACCTCGTTGAGCTCGAGACGGCGGGCGGCCAGTTCGGCCTGGGTGTTGACGTCCACCTTGTGCTTGATCGAAGTGATCCGCGCGTTGACCGTGCGCGAACCGATCTTCAGCCAATAGGCACGGTTGGGCAGCAGCGGTTCGTCGCCCATCCACAGCACGTGGGCGGCAAACTGGTCGGCCACCGGCGCGGGGCATGCGGCGTCGGCGATCACATCGCCGCGGCTCACATCGACTTCGCGGTCGAAGGTGAGCGTCACCGCCTGGCCGGCCACGGCTTCAGGCAGATCGCCGTCGGCCGTCACGATGCGCTCCACGCGTGCGCGGCGCATGGCCGGCTGCACCACGATCTCGGTACCCACGGCGACGCGGCCACCGCAGACCGTGCCGGCGTAACCGCGGAACGATGCATCGGGTCGGTTGACCCACTGCACTGGCATGCGGAAATCCTGCGCCTGCGTGGCGCTGGTGTCGGCCGACTCCAGCAGCTCGAGCAAGCTGGGTCCTTGATACCAGGGCATGCGCGTCGAGCGATGACCCACGTTGTCGCCGCCCGTCGCCACCACCGGCAGGCAATGCACGGTGGTGATGCCCAGCTGCGCGGCGAGCTCGCGGTACTCATGGGCGATGGCCGCGTAGATGTCCTCGCGGCAATCGACCAGGTCCATCTTGTTCACCGCCAGCACCACCTGGCGGATGCCCATCAGGGCGCAGATATAGCTGTGGCGGCGCGTCTGCGGCAGCAACCCTTTGCGCGCGTCGACCAGCACCACCGCCAGCTGGGCGTTGGAGGCGCCGGTGGCCATGTTGCGGGTGTACTGCTCATGCCCGGGGCAGTCGGCCACGATGAAGCTGCGGCGTGGCGTGTGGAAGTAGCGGTAGGCCACGTCGATGGTGATGCCCTGCTGGCGTTCGGCGTCGAGGCCGTCGGTGAGCAGGGAGAAATCCAGCGCGTCCTCGGCTTCGGCATGCAACTTGCGGCTGTCGCGGGCGAGTGCAGCGAGCTGGTCTTCCGGCACCATGCCGGCGTCGTAGAGCAACCGGCCGAGCAGCGTGCTCTTGCCATCGTCGACGCTGCCGCAGGTGATGAAGCGCAGCAGGTTGGTGTCCTCGGTGAGCGTCGGGGTGGGGTCCATCGTGACCATCAGAAATACCCCTCCTGCTTCTTGCGCTCCATCGAGGCGCTGCCATCGTTGTCGATCACCCGGCCCTGGCGTTCCGAGGTGCGGGACGCGGCCATCTCCTCGATGATCTTGTCCAGCGTATCGGCCGAGGACTCCACCGCGCCGGTCAGCGGATAGCAGCCCAGGGTGCGGAAGCGCACGTCGAGCAGCTCGACCTGCTCGCCATCGCGCAGGGTAAAGCGTTCGTCATCGACCATGATCAGCGCGCCGTCGCGCGCCACCACCGGGCGCGGCTTGGCAAAATACAGCGGCACCACCGGAATGTTCTCGCGGCGGATGTAATGCCACACGTCCATCTCAGTCCAGTTCGACAGCGGGAACACCCGTACGCTTTCGCCCTTGTGGATGCGCGTATTAAAGGTGTGCCACAGCTCGGGACGCTGATGCTTGGGATCCCAGTGGTGCTGTGCATTGCGGAAGGAGAACACGCGCTCCTTGGCGCGGGATTTCTCCTCGTCGCGACGCGCGCCGCCGATGGCGGCATCGAAGCCGTACTGGTCCAGCGCCTGCTTGAGCGCGACCGTCTTCATCACGTCGGTATGCACGGCCGAGCCGTGGGTGAGCGGCGAAATACCCTGGCGCACACCGTCCTGGTTGATATGCACCAGCACCTGCACATCACCCTCGGCGGCCACCTGGTCACGGAAGGCGATCATCTCGCGGAACTTCCAGGTCGTATCCACATGCAGCAGGGGCATTGGCGGCCGGGCCGGATAGAACGCCTTGCGCAACAGATGCAGCAGGACGGAGGAGTCCTTGCCGATCGAATACAACATCACGGGACGCTCGAAAGCGGCCGCCGTTTCGCGAAAGATGTGGATGCTCTCGGCTTCGAGGGCGTCCAGATGGGACATGGAAGGCATGCTTGGCGTCACTGTTTCCTGGGTCCGGTAGCGCCTGGGGGCGCGCGGTCAAGGGAGGAATCTAGCGGAAAACGGGCGCCGTGGCAGGCACGGCGTCGACAGGATGTAGCAAAACGCATGAGGCCCACCGCCGCTGACCTCACCATCGTTTCGTCACCTGATCTAGGCCACACTCCACTAAGATCGAGCTTCATGAGTACATCGATGGCGACAGGAAGCGCACAACTCGATGCCACGGCCACGCCCCCACGCCTGCGTGTGGCAGGCGACTGGACGCTGGCCCACTACGCTGTGCTGGAGCGCGCGGTCGATGCGCTCAAGAGCCGCCTTCATCAGACCACGCCGATCGATCTGAGCGCCCTGGGTGCGCTGGATACGGCCGGCGCCGCGCTGCTGGCCGGCCTGCTGGGCGCCGAACGGCTGGGCGATCTGGCCACGCAGGATCCAACCCTGCCCGCTGCCCAACGCGCATTGCTGCAGACCGTCGGCAAGGCGATGGCCAGCTACGTCAAACCGAAGTCCCGGCGTCGCCACAACACGGTGACCGAGCTGCTCGCGCGCATCGGCGCGGCGATGGACAACGTCTGGCACCAGCAGGTGCAACTGCTGGGCTTCATCGGGCTCACCCTGCAGACGTTTGTGCAGACCGTCTGGCGCCCGCGTCGCTGGCGCGTCACTTCCCTGGTGGCGCATATCGAGCAGACCGGCCTGGATGCCGTGCCCATCGTGATGCTGCTCACCTTCATGGTGGGCGCGGTGGTGGCCTTCCTCGGCTCGACCGTGTTGGCGGATTTTGGTGCCACTATCTACACGGTGGATCTGGTGGCGTTCTCGTTCCTGCGCGAATTTGCCGTGCTGCTCACCGCCATCCTGCTGGCCGGCCGCACCGCCAGCGCGTTCACCGCGCAGATCGGCTCGATGAAGGCGAACGAGGAGATCGATGCGATCCGTGCCCTGGGCCTCGACCCGATGGAACTGCTGGTGCTGCCGCGCGTGCTGGCCATGCTCGCCTCGCTGCCCATGCTCACCTTCCTGGCCATGATTGCCGGCCTGATCGGCGGCGGGCTCGTCTGCGCCATGGTGCTCGACATACCGCCGGTGATGTTCATCAACCTGGTGAAGTCCGATATCGGGGTAAAGAACTTCCTGGTCGGCATCGCCAAGGCGCCGGTGTTTGCCTTCCTGATCGCGGTGATCGGTTGCCTGGAAGGCTTCAAGGTCAGCGGCAGTGCCGAATCGGTGGGCGAACACACCACCTCCAGCGTGGTGCAGTCGATCTTCGTGGTGATCCTGATCGATGCGCTGGCCGCACTCTTCTATATGGAGATGGGCTGGTGAACGCCGTCGCGAAACCGCAAGCCGCCGAAAACGTGATCGAGGTTCGCCACCTGGTGAACCGCTTCGGCACGCAAATCGTGCATGAGCACCTGGACCTGGATGTGCGCCGCGGCGAAATCCTCGGCGTGGTCGGCGGTTCGGGCACCGGCAAGTCCGTGCTCCTGCGCAGCATCGTGGGGCTGCAACGCCCGACCTCCGGACACGTCCACGTATTCGGCCAGGACCTGCTGAGCCTCTCGCCCGAGCAGCGCTCCCGCGTGGAGCGGCGCTTCGGCGTGCTGTTCCAGAACGGCGCCCTGTTCTCCTCGCTCAATATCGTGGAGAACGTCGCGATGCCGCTGATCGAACACGCCGGCCTCACGCGTCCCGATGCCCAGCATCTGGGTGGCGTGAAGCTCGCCCTCGCCGGCCTGCCGATGGGCACGGAAACCAAATTCCCGTCCGAGCTTTCCGGCGGCATGGTGAAGCGCGCGGCCTTGGCGCGTGCGCTGGCGCTGGATCCGGAAATTCTGTTCCTGGACGAACCCACCGCGGGCCTGGACCCGATCAGCGCGGCGGCATTCGACCAGTTGATCCTCACCCTGCGCGACGCGTTGGGCCTCACCGTATTTCTGGTCACCCACGACCTGGACACGCTTTATACGATTTGCGACCGCGTGGCGGTGCTTTCTCAGAAGAAGGTGCTGGTCGTAGGCCCGCTCGATGAGGTGGCCCGCTATCCCGATCCATGGGTGCAGGCGTATTTCCACGGCCCGCGTGGCCGCGCCGCCGAAGAGGCGCACGAACGCGACGATACCCCCGAGGTGAAATGACATGGAAACGCGTGCCCATCACGTACTCATAGGCCTATTCACGGTGATCGTGGTCGCCGCCGCGCTGCTGTTTGCGCTATGGCTGGCCAAGTCCAGTTCGGACCGCCAGTTCACCGAGTACCAGATCGTGTTCAACGAAGCGGTCAGCGGCCTCTCGCAGGGCAGTGCGGTGCAGTACAACGGCATCAAGGTCGGCGCCGTCACCCAGCTCAAGCTGGACCCGCAGGACCCGCGCAAAGTGCTGGCGCGCATTCGTCTGGGCGGCGATGTTCCGGTGAAGCAAGACACGCATGCCAAGCTCACTCTCACCGGCGTGACGGGCCTGTCCGTGATCCAGCTCAGCGGTGGTTCGCCGACCAGTCCGCCACTGGAGTCCAAGGACGACCAGCTGCCGGTGATCGTGGCCGACCCCTCTCCGCTGAGCCAGATCCTTGCCAACGGCGAAGACCTGGTGACCAACATCAACGAAGTCGTGGCGAAGGCGAACATGCTGCTGTCGCCTGAGAACTCCGAACGCATCAGCCACACGCTGCAGCATCTTGACCAGATCACCGGCACGGTCGCCGACCAGCGCGAAGACATTCATCAGCTGCTGCAGCAGTTGGCGCAGGCCAGCAAGCAGGCGAACGAGACCCTGGCCCAGACCAACCAGCTGGTACGCAATGCGAACGGCCTGGTCGACAACCAGGCACGCGCCGCGCTGGAAAGCGCGCGCAACGCCATGGCCTCGCTCGACCATTCCGCTGCGGATATCGACCGCCTGCTGACCGACAACCGTGCCGCCATCAACGGCGGCCTGCAAGGCTTCAGTGAATTGGGCCCGGCCGTGCGCGAACTGCGCGACGCAGCCGGCTCGCTGCGCGGCGTATCGCGCCGCCTTGACGACAACCCGGCGGGCTTCCTGCTCGGCCGTGACCGCAACAAGGAGTTCGTGCCATGAGGATGCGCCTGCGCCTTTCCGCTTGTGCAGCGATTGCGCTGCTCGGCGCCTGTACCATCCTGCCCAAGGCCGAATCACCCGACGTCTACCGCCTGCCTTCCACGCCACTCCCGCGCGACAGCGCGACAGCGGTGAACTGGTCGTTACGGGTGGACACGCCCAACGCCGAGCGCATGATCGACAGCTCGCGCATCGCCGTGCTGCCGCAAGGGAATGTGGTCAGCGTGTATCAGGGCGCCCGCTGGGCTGACAACGCCACGACCTTGCTGCGCAACCGCATCATGGATGCGTTCCGCGACAACGGCCGAATCGCAGGCCTGAGCAGCGACGAGACCAGCCTGCAAGCGGACTATTCGCTCGCCGGCGACCTGCGCTCATTCCAGTCGGTCTATGAGAACGGGCAACCCGTGGTGGTGATCCACTTCGATGCGCGACTGGTGAAGAACAGCGGCCTGCGCATCGTGGCCACGCGCCGCTTCGACGTCACCCAGCCAGTGGGCGGAACGACCGTACCGCAGGTCGTTGCGGCATTCGGACAGGCCAGCGACGCGCTCGCCTCGCAGCTGGTGAGCTGGACGTTGCAGCAGCCACTCGATGGCCATGACGTGCGGACGAACTGACGCTACACGCGCTTTGAGGCATCCACCCAGCGAAAGGTGAGATTGATGCGCGGCCCGACGGCCTCGCTCGTCTTGGGCAGATCGTGCACGTAGCGTTGTTGTGTATCGCCCGCCATGCGCAACAGACTGCTGTGCTCCAGCTCGATCGCCAGCACATCTCCGCGCGTCGCTTCGCCGCGCGGCTTGAGCCGGAAGCGTCTGGCCGCACCCAGGCTCAGCGACGCGATCACCGGTTCGCGGCCCAGCTCGGGCTCGTTATCGCTGTGCCAGCCCATCGAGTCCTGGCCGTTGCGATAAAGATTGGCGAGCACGCTGTTGAAACGCGCATCGCAGGCATCGGCCACGCGATCACGCAGAGCGCGCAAGACCGGCGTCCAGGGATGTGGTGCGAAGCGCGTGCGTGAATAAACGTAGCTGGCATCTTCGTCGCCGATCCAGCAGCTGAGGCGCGGTGAATCCACCTCGCGCCCGAAGATGCGGATGCGGTGCACTTCCCACGCAATCGTCGAGCGCAGTTCGGCGAACAGTGCGTCCGCCTCGCCACGGTCCAGCCACTGCGGCCACAGCGAAAGCGCCGCGCCCGGCAGTGGCAGTAATTGCCAACCACCTTGCGTCGTTTGATCGAACAGGCTCACACCCGCCTCAATGAATCGCCGGGAATCCCGGTTCCACATCGAGCGTCGCGGCGCACACGGATGCCAGTTCCAGCAGCCGCAGATCCGAACCTCGCGCGCCTACCAGTTGCAGGCCGATCGGCATGCCGTCGGGCAGATAGCCCATCGGTATGTTCACCGCCGGACAGCCGGCGAGACTGGCAAAGCTGGTGAGGTCGGCCTGCGAATCGGGCACGGGGCCATCCAGCGGGAACGCGCCCTGCGGCGTGGTCGGCAGCACCAGTACGTCGATCTGCGCAAACAGGCGACGCATCTTCAAGGTGGCGGCATCGAGGACGCGATCGGCGGTCGCATAGTCGGCGGCGCTCTTGCCGGCGGCGTAGCTCAGCAGCCGACGGAAATGCTCGGACGCACGGTCGTCCGTGTTGGCCAGATCGGATGCGAAGGTGCCGAGCATCTCCGCCTCCATCAGCAACAGACCGGCGCGACGCGTGCGGGCGAAATCCCAGTCGGCAAAATCCACCGTGCGGCGCTCACCGAGCTCGCGCGGCCATTTCGCCAGCGCCGCTTCGAACACCTCGATCACCTCCGGCTTCACACCGACGGCACTCAGATTGGGCAGGAAGCCCGCGCGCAGGCGGCCCGGCTCCCAATCCGGCGGCGACAAGGCCACGCGTCGACGGCGCGAACGCGCATCGTCGGCGTCGTAACCGGCCAGCACCTGCAGCAACACCGTCAAATCATCGGCGCTGCGCGCAATCAGACCCACCGTATCCAGCCGCCGCGCCGCCGGCACCATGCCGCGCGCGGAGATCTCACCGTGGGTGGACTTGAGCGCGTAGACGCCGCAATAGCTGGCCGGGATGCGAATCGAGCCCAGGCTGTCCGAACCCACTGCGGCCACCGCGAGTCCTGCCGCCACCGCCGCAGCTGCACCGCCCGACGAGCCGCCAGCGGTATAGCCATGGCGATGCGGATTGTGCGTTGCACCGAAATGCGGATTGTTGGTGACCGCCCCCAGCGCGCCCTCGTCCATATTGGTTTTGCCGATCAACACAGCGCCCGAAGCGCGCAGGCGCGACACCACGTGGGCGTCGTCGGTGACCGGTTTGCGCCGCCCCGCCAGGCCGGCGCTGGTGGGCCAGCCGGCGACGTCGAAATTGTCCTTGAGCGCGATGGGGATGCCGTCAAGCCTCCCGATCACGCCGTCGCGGCGGCGATGCTGGGCCGCCAGCGCCTGCTCCTGCAGCATGGCCGAGCTCAGGCTCACATAGGCGTTGAGCTGCGGATTGACGCGCTCGATGGCCTCCAGATAGGTCTCGGCCAGCCCCTGTGGCTGCACGCGGTCCACCGCCAGCCAGTGCAGCAGCTGGCACATGGTGGCGCGACGCAGGTCAAGTTCGCTGATCGGGGGCTGCAAATTCATTCTTTCTTCCCTGGGTCGCTTTTGGGGGGATTATCGCTATCACACATGAAGGGTTTGCAAGGATTCGGCCACCGTTGCCCCCAATGGCCCGAACCCGGACAATGCCGGATTACCCGTACCGTACGTCAGAGAACGGTAGGCATGCCGTACAAGATCAGCTGGAGTGAGCCGTGAGCGACCGCGAAATCATGGAATACGACGTCGTCGTCGTTGGCGCAGGCCCGTCCGGCCTCGCGTTCGCCATCCGTCTCAAGCAGTTGCAGCCGGAAACGAGCGTGTGCGTGATCGAGAAGGCCTCGACCATCGGAGCGCAGATCCTCTCCGGCGCGGTGATCGAGCCGCAGCCGCTTGACGCCCTGCTGCCCGGCTGGCGCGACAATCCGCCGCCGATCTGCGTGCCCGCCACCGAGGATGAGTTCTGGCTGCTCAGCAAGACCGGCGGCCGCAAGCTGCCGGTGCCCCCGGGCATGAACAACCACGGCAATTTCATTGTTTCGCTGGGCGCCATGTGCGCCTGGCTCGCGCCGCAGGCCGAAGCGCTGGGCGTGGATGTGTTTCCCGGTTTTGCCGCGGCCGACACCGTGTACAACGACGACGGCTCCGTCGCCGGCGTGCGTATCGGCGACATGGGCGTGGCCAAGGATGGTTCGCACAAGGCAGGCTACACGCAGGGTATCGACATCAAGGCCAAGGTCACCGTGCTCGCCGAAGGCGCGCGCGGCAGCCTGACCAAGCAGCTGATCAAGCGCTTTGCCTTGGACAAGGACAGCGACCCGCAGGGCTACTCCATCGGCATCAAGGAACTGTGGCAGCTGCCGCCGGGCCGCGTGCAGCCGGGCAAGATCGTGCACAGCTTTGGCTGGCCCGCCGACAATCACACCTATGGCGGCAGCTTCCTCTATCACCTGGACAAGGATCGCATCGCGCTGGGCTATGTCAGCGGCCTCGATTACAGCGATCCCAACTACCAGCCGTGGGAAGCGTTCCAGCAGTGGAAGAACCATCCGTCGGTAAAGTCCTTGCTGGAAGGCGGCAGCATCCTTTCCGCCGGCGCACGCGCCATCGTCACCGGTGGCTACCAGTCGCTGCCGAAAGTTGAAATGCCCGGCGCCCTGCTGATCGGCGACACCGCCGGCCTGCTCAACGTGCCCAAGATCAAGGGTACCCATCAGGCGATCAAGAGCGGCATGCTCGCCGCCGAACACCTGGTGGCCAACCAGCTGAACCCAGCCGGCTTCGACGCCAGGCTGCGCGCGTCGGACGTGATGGCCGAGCTCAAATCGGTCCGCAACATCAAGCCCGCGTTCAAGAAGGGCCTGTGGTTCGGCATGTTGAACGCCGCATGGGAAACCGCGCTGCGCGGCGCCTCGCCGTGGACGCTCAAGAACAAGGCAGACTGGTCCTCGCTGCACAAACTGGGCGAGTACGAAGAGCCCAAGCGCGATTACGTCCAGCCGCGCGAACTGCCACCACGCGACCGCCTCGCCGGCGTCTACTTCGCCGCCACCGAACACGACGAAGACCAGCCCATCCACCTGCACGTCGCCGACACCAACGTGTGCGTGACCCAGTGCGCCGTGGAATACGGCAACCCGTGCACGCGTTTCTGTCCCGCGGGCGTCTATGAAATCGTCAGCGACGACGCCGGCAAACGCCTGCAGATCAACGCCGCCAACTGCGTCCACTGCAAGACCTGCGACATCAAGGATCCCTACCAGATCATCAACTGGGTCACTCCGGAAGGTGGTTCGGGTCCGAATTATCAGAATCTCTAATCCTGGTTGCTCGTCATGACAGCCGCCCGAGCGACTTTGAAGTGAATCATCCATGCCGGTAAGCAATATCCATTGGCGGCTTCGGCGCCTGCGCTATCTCCTGCACCGAGTAAAGGGGAGTTTTGCGCAACGAGGCGTGCAGGGAACGCTGGCGCGCATCACCCAGGAATTCAAGCGCTATCCGGCACAAGACCAGGAACTTGAGCTGGGGCTCCTCGACGTACCTTTTCAGCCGTTCTCGCTGCCCTCCAGCGACAAGCCTGTTGTCTCGGTGCTCATTCCCGTCTACGGCAAACTGCAGTGGACGCTTGCCTGCCTGCGATCGATCGCCAGGCACGGGGCCGACACCGCCTTCGAAGTCATCGTGATTGACGACGCATCGACCGACGGTAGCGCCGACGTCCTGTCGCAGATCGAGGGCTTGCACGTCCTGCGCAATGCCAGGAACCTGGGCTTCGTCGGCAGCTGCAACGCGGGCGCGCAGGCGGCGCGCGGCGAGTTCCTGCTGTTCCTGAACAACGACACTCAGGTGACCCCCCACTGGCTGGATGCGCTCGTCCAGGCGTATCGCGACGAACCACACTGCGGCATCGTCGGTAGTCGCCTGATCTATCCGGATGGCCGGCTGCAAGAAGCTGGCGGCCTCGTGTACTCCGATGCCAGTGCCTGGAACGTTGGCCGCTTCGAACGTCGCGATGACCCTCGCTACATGTTTCGTCGCAACGTGGACTACGTGTCCGGCGCCTCGCTTCTGATCGCGCGCGGCCTGTTCGATCAGGTGGGCGGCTTCGACAGCCGCTACGCGCCAGCCTATTGCGAAGACATGGACCTGGCGTTCGGCGTGCGCAAGGCCGGCCTGCGCGTGATCTACGAACCCGAAAGCCTGGTTGTGCACTGTGAGGGCATCAGCTCAGGCCTGGATCCCTTCGCTGGCGTCAAGCAATACCAGACCCTCAATCGCCGCAAATTCGTCGAGAAATGGGCCGAGGCGCTCCAGCACCAGCCTGCGCCCGGGACGCCGATCAATCGTGCGCTGGAGCGTGGCCGCCCGCACATTTTCATCATGGATGCGCTCACGCCCGATCCCACCCGCGACGCAGGCTCGCAGCAGCTCTGCAACATCATGCGGCTACTGCGTGACATGGGGTGGCGCGTCACCTTCATGGCGGACAACCGGCAATCCTCGGAAAAGGAAATACGGACGCTGGGACGACTTGGCGTGGAGACCCTGTGCAAGCCTCATTCGCCCTCATTGCTGGAATGGCTGAAGCGCGAAGGCAAGCAACTCCAGGCCGTCATGCTGTGCCGCTATTACGTGGCCGACAGTCATCTGGCACTGATCAAGCAGCTCGCTCCGAACGCCACCTTGCTTTACGACACGGTGGATCTGCATTTTCTGCGCGAACAGCGCGCCGCCGAACACACCGGCAACGCCTCGCTAGTCAGACAGGCCAGCGCGTCCAAACAGCGCGAATACGCCCTGATCCGTGCCTGTGATGCGACCTTCGTGGTGAGTACGGTCGAGCAGGATCTGCTGTTGCGTGACCTGCCGGGTGCAAACGTCCTGTTGCTTCCGAACATGCATGACGTCAAGGGTAGCCAACGGCCATTCGCCGAGCGCCGCGATGTGGTCTTCGTCGGCGGCTTTGGTCATCCGCCCAATGAAGATGCCGTGCGTTGGCTGGTGTCCGAGATCTGGCCGTTGGTTCGCGCGCGCCGCAATGATCTGACGCTGCACCTCATCGGCGACATGCCTGAAGCCGCCAGGCAGGAGTTCGCCGGCCATGGCGTGGTCACTCACGGCCGGGTCGAGAGCCTGGATGAGTGGATGAACGGGTGTCGCATTGCGCTGGCCCCGCTGCGCTACGGCGCGGGCGTGAAAGGCAAGGTGAACACCGCCATGAGTTATGGCTTGCCAGTCGTGGCCACCCCGATTGCCGCCGAGGGCATGCGTCTTGAGGACGGTATCAACGTACTGCTGGCCGATGGTGCCTCGGCGTTCGCCGAGACCATACTGCGCCTCTACGACGACGAAGAACTTTGGAACAGGCTCTCCACGGCCTCCGCGGCGCACGTCTGGCGCCATTTCTCCTTTGACATGGCCAAAGCGACACTGCAGACCGCTCTGGCACACTCGTGACGCCCCTCCCGGGCGACTTCAAACGATCGTTTTAGGTCAGGTACAATGGCCGTTCCCCCAGTCGGGGTGGCTTTAGCATCAAAGGACTCGCAGATGAAGATTCTGGTTGGCTACAAGCGTGTCGTGGACTACAACGTCCGCATTCAGGTCAAGCCCGATGGCACGGGCGTGGTGACGGATGGCGTGAAGCTCTCCGCCAACCCCTTCGACGATATTGCGCTGGAAGAAGCGCTGCGCCTTCGCGAAAAAGGCGTCGCCGAGGAAGTGATCGTGGTGGGCATCGGCCCGGCCGACCTCACCGCCCACCTGCGCAACGGCCTGGCCATGGGCGCGAACCGCGCCATCCATGTGGTCACGACCGATGCCGTGCAGCCGCTCACCGCCGCCCGCATCTTCCAGAAGCTGATCGAGAAGGAACAGCCGGGCCTGGTGATCCTGGGCAAGCAGGCCATCGACGATGACGCCAACCAGACCGGCCAGATGCTCGCTGCGCTGTGGGATCGCCCGCAGGCCACCTTTGCCAGCAAGGTCGAGATCGCCGGCGGCAAGGTCACGGTGACCCGCGAAGTCGATGCCGGCCTGGAAGTGATCGAAGCGGAACTGCCCGCCGTGATCACCACCGACCTGCGCCTCAACGAGCCGCGCTTCATCAAGCTGCCGGACATCATGAAGGCCAAGTCCAAGCCGATCGACACCATCGAGTTCGGCTCGCTGGGCGTGGAAGCCAACGATCATCTCAAGACCACGCACTACGCCGCGCCGGCCAAGCGCAGCAAGGGCGTGATGGTCAAGGATGCGGCTGAACTGGTCGCGGCGCTGAAGCAAAAGGGGCTGCTCTAAGCAGCCTGAGGGAGATAACGACATGTCCAAGATCCTCGTCATCGCCGAACACCTGAACGGCAAGCTCAACTCCTCCACCGCCCGCGCCGTGAGCGCCGCCGCTTCGATCAAGCCCGAATCCATCGATGTGCTGGTGCTGGCCGACAACGCCGACGCCATCGCTGCCGATGCCGCCAAGATCGACGGCGTGAGCCGCGTGCTCACCATCGCCCGCGCCGAGAATGCCCACCCGCTCGCCGCCGTGCTGGCGCCGCAGATCGCCAAGGCCGCCGCCGGCTACAGCCACGTGTTCGCCCCTTCCACGACCTTCGGCAAGGACGTGCTGCCCCGCGTAGCCGCCCTGCTCGGCGTCGCCCAGGTGAGCGACGTGATGAGCGTGGAAGGCAGCCATACCTTCAAGCGCCCGATCTACGCCGGCAACGCGATCATCACGGTGCAAGCCGACGCCGGCAGCACGGTCGTCGCCACGATTCGCACGGCCTCGTGGGCCGCCGCGGCGAGCGGCGCAAACAGCGCCCCGGTCGAGGCATTGAGCGTCGACGCCGCCCTGCCCTCGCACACCCGCTTCGTTGAACTGCAGTCGGGCAAAAGCGACCGCCCGGACCTGCAGAGCGCCAGCAAAGTCGTCTCCGGCGGCCGTGGCGTGGGCTCGAAGGAAAACTTCGACATCATCTACAAGTTTGCCGACAAGATCGGCGCCGGCGTGGGCGCCTCGCGCGCCGCCGTCGACGCCGGCTACGTGCCGAGCGACCTGCAGGTAGGCCAGACCGGCAAGATCATCGCGCCGGAGCTGTACATGGCCATCGGCATCTCCGGCGCCATCCAGCATCTCACCGGCATCAAGGACGCCGGCACCATCGTCGCCATCAACAAGGACGGCGAGGCGCCGATCTTTGAGATCGCCGATATCGGCCTGGTGGGGGATTTGTTCAAGATCATCCCGGAGCTGGAACAGGCTATTGGCTGATTGGCACTGCCATGATGGATGCGTTTGCCCGCGTGCTTCGCATCCATCAGGCATCAAGAAATCGACCGCCCCCTAGTGGCGTTGCGCGTCTCGCGGGCCACCGTGGCGCCCTTGGTGCTATCCATACCAGGCTCGAACATCTTCTCGACAACAGGCCAGCCTTGCGCCTGGGCATGCGACAATTCCGACCTCATTTCGATGACGTCGAGCAGCTTTCAATCATGGAATCCATGCAGCGGGTCTGGCGATACGACACGTTGATCCGCTTCGAGCAGCATATGCATACCGAAACAGTGCTCGAGTGCACAATCGGTGACGCTGGTGATCGGGCCTATCATCGGCCTGTCTCGAGCAAAGGCTAGAATGCTGCCGCCATGACGCATCCCTGCCCTGTTTGCCTAAAAACCCAGACGACCGAACCATTTCGCGACGTCGACGGTTTCCCTTATTTCTCCTGCAAAGCCTGCGACTCGATCTTCATCGAACCGCAAGTCCTCGCAGACATGGACCGCGGCGTCTCCCCCCGGGACTACGACCTCGATTACTGGAACGAAGAACTGAAGGCAGCGCGTGAGCGCGCCTCGGGCGACGGACTGGTTCGCGCAGGCGAAGCCGTGCTTTACGCACGCAGGGAGGTTCGCCGCTTCCTCGATCTGGGTGCCGGCCCCGGCTATCTGTTGGACCAGCTGGC
>NZ_JBFTQX010000014.1:0-74413 GCF_056399225.1 Dyella sp. 01N448
TTTCTTTGGGTTACTTTTCTTTTACTCCGGGCATCCTGCCCTCCGCCCTTCGGGCCGGCTTCGCCGTTCGCACGCGCTCCTGCGCGTGCGTGGGCCAGCAAAAGAAAAGTGACTCGAGCGGCGGCAGCCGTTCGAAACGCCCGCCGCGTAGGCGGCACCCTGGCCTCGAGGCGACAACCAAACACCGAGGCTCTAGACCCCGGCCTGCGCCGGGATGACGATCAAACGCCGGCAATCCAAATCACGCCAGAGAAATCACTTGAGGCCCTGCGCCTTAGCGTCTGCCGCCAAGTGATCCGTCGCAATATCATCACTCGTCCACCCACCACCCAACGCCCGCACCAACTGCACGCTCGCCCGCAGCTGATTCGTCTGCAGCGACAACAAACTCAGATGCGCATTGAGCGCATCCACCTGCGCCGTCACCACGTCGAGATAACTATTGGCCCCCTGCTTGTACAACGCAGTGGAAAGCTTCAGCGTCTTGTCGGCCGCATTGGTGGCGTCGTTCTGATCCACCAAGGCATTGCCGAAGTTATTGATCAACGACTGGTTGTCTTCCACCTGCTGGAAGGCGCTGAGCACGGTACCGCGATACTGCGCACTGGCTTCGTCAAACGCCGCGTGCGCCTGCGCCACCTTGGCGCGACGTAGGCCACCATCGAACACGCTCAGCAACAGGTTCGGACCCAACGCCCACATCTGGCTCGGCGCATTGAGCAGGTTGCCCCAGGCGCCGCTGGAATAGCCGCCGGCCGCGCTCAAGGTCAGCGACGGGAAGAACGCCGAACGCGCCACGCCGATCTGCGAGTTCGCCTCCGCCGTACGGCGTTCGGCCGCGGCGATGTCCGGACGACGCTGCAACAGCGTCGACGGTATGCCGACCGGGACCGTTGGCAGAGCCGGCAGATCGGTCTTCGCATCGATCGCAAAGGTGGATGCCGACTGACCTACCAACACGGCAATCGCGTGCTGCAACACCTCACGCTGCGCCTTGGCCTGCGAGAGCGCGGATTTGGTGGACGACAGCTGCGTCTGCGCGCGATCCACGTCGAGTCCGGAGACCGCGCCGCCAGCGTGCAGCGTGGTCGTTAGCTGCAGCGCGCGTTGATAGGCGTCCACCGTACTCTGCAACAGGTCGATCTGGCGATCGGCGCCCAACAGCTGCAGATAGGTATCGGCCAGCGTCGCTTCCAGGCTGAGGCGAGTCGAGGCGAGATCGGCTGCCGATGCCTGCACCTCTGCGCGTCCGGCTGCCACGTTGTCGCGTACGCGGCCCCACAGGTCCACTTCGTACGAGGCCTGCAGCTGGACCGAATTCAGGTTGTAGTACTCGGGCGACGTCGTGCCGTGCAGCGGCGAGTTGAGCGACTGGCGATTGCGGGTCGCACCCGCGCCCGCGGAAATCTGCGGAAACAAGTCAGCACGCACCTGGGCCAGCACGTCGCGCGACTGCCGATAACTGGCCAGCGCCGCGGCGAGATCGGCATTGTGCGCGATCAGCTGGTCCTCGAGCCCGTTGAGGCGATCGTCGCCGTACAGCTTCCACCAGTCTTCGCGCGGCAACTGGTCGGCCGGCTGTGCCGGCGTCCACGGACCGTTTTGCTGCTGATACTGATCGGCCACCGGTGCGTCCGGTGTCTTGTACGTCGGCGCCATCGAACAGGCGCCCAGCACCAACGTAGCCGCCACCGTCACGGCGAGTTTCGTGGCGATGTACTTACGCTTTGTCATGAGGCTTGCCCGCCTGCGGGTTCTTCGCAATGCGCACTTCGTCGCCATCGGCCAGGCCGTCCGGCGGGTTGATGATCACGCGGTCATTGCCGACCAGGCCCGAGCCCACTTCGATGGTCTTGCCGTAGTCGCGGCGGATGGTGACCTTCTTGAAGTGCACGTGATCGCTCGCGTCCAGCGTGGCGACATGCAGACCCTTGTCGTCGAAGATCAGCGCTTCGGCCGGCACGCGCAGACCCAGTGCGCCCGAACCGATCTTGAAGCTCACGCTCGCGTAGCTGCTCGGCAGCAGCTTGCCGTCGGGGTTGTCGACCAGCAGCTGCACCAGGGTGGTGCCCGAGGTCGGCGTGATCGAGCGGGCGTCCGCTTCCACCTTGGCGGTGAACGACTTGCCCGGATACTCAGGCACGCTGAGCGTGGCTTCGTCGCCGCGATGGATGGCCGGTGCATACACCTGCGGCACGCGCACATACACGCGCAGCTTGCTGGTGTCGGAGACGGTGAACAGCGGCGTGCCGGTACCGCTGGTGTCAGCGGTGATCAGCGCGCCCACGTCGGTGTTGCGGGCGGTCACGCGGCCATCAAACGGAGCTACCAGCCTGGCGTACGACTTCAGCGCCTTCAGTCGATCGACGTTGGCCTGCGCCGAATTGGCCAGTGCCTGCTTGGCGGCGAGATCGCCGTTGAACTGGTCGACCGACTGCTGCGAGACCGAATCGGGATCGGTCTGGCGCAGTACCTGCCAGCGTTTCGCCGTGGTGCCAGCGAGCGCGGCATTGGCCTTGGCACTGGCCAGGTCGGCCAGACCCTGCAGCAGTTGCTGGTCAAGATCGGGCGTATCGATGACCCCGAGCACATCGCCCGCCTTCACCTGCGCGCCGATGTCCTTGTCCCACGACTTCAGGTAACCGCTGGTGCGCGCGAAGATCGGAGCGTTGGTGAACGCATCCATCTGCGCGGGCAGTTCCAGCGGCGAGGAGCCGTTGGCGGATTCGGGTTCGGAGATGACGACGGTGGGGATGGCCTGTTCGTCGGTCCACTGGTGCAGGTTGCGCGCCTGCACGATGCGGGTGGTCACGCCGATCACCACGATCGAGCCGAAGACGACGGCAGCGATCACGGCGGCCAGTCGCAGACGACGCGGCGACAAGTGGACCTCAGGAAGCTGGGTATGTTCAGACATGGGCGGGTACTCCGGCATGGTCAGCCGAATCAGCGTCAGGCGCGTGCTTGTAACGCGCATGCACAATGGAGAAAACGACGGGAACGAAGATCAGCGTGGCGGTGGTCGCAAACAGCAGGCCACCGATCACGGCGCGACCCAGCGGTGCGTTCTGCTCACCGCCGTCGCCCAGGCCAAGCGCCATCGGCACCATGCCGATGATCATGGCCAGCGCGGTCATCAGCACCGGACGGAAGCGCACGAAGCCTGCCTCGCGCGCCGCCAGCGTGGCGTCGCCGTGGATGGCCAGGCGCTCGCGGCAGAAACTCACCACCAGCACCGAGTTGGCGGTCGCCACACCCATGCACATGATGGCGCCCGTGAGTGCCGGCACCGACAACGTGGTGTGCGTGACGAACAGCATCCATACGATGCCGGCGAGCGCCGCAGGCAAGGCAGTGATGATCACGAACGGATCGGTCCAGGACTGGAAGTTCACCACGATCAGCAGATACACCAGCACCGCCGAACCCAGCAGGCCAAACAACAGGCCGAAATAGGCGTCGTGCATGGTCTGCACCTGGCCCAGCAGCGCCACGTTCGCGCCCTTGGGCAGGTCTTTCTTGGTGTCGTCCAGCACCTTCTGGATATCACCGGCTACCGCGCCAAGATCACGGCCCTGAATGGCCGTATAGATCTCCACCATCGACTGGATGTTGTACTGGCTCACGATGGTGTTGCGATGCGTGCGCGTGATGTCGGCCAGTGCGCCCAGCACCTGCGGATTGCCGCCACTCTTGGCGGTGATCGGCAGATTGCTCAGCTGCGCCAGCGAGTCCAGCTGGTACTGCGGCACCTGGGCGGAGATCGGATAGGTGACGTTGTTGTCCGGATTCAACCAATACGTCGGCGCCACCTGCGCCGTACCGGAAAGGTCGGCGATCAGGCTGTTGGTCACGTCGCCTTCGGTCAGGCCCAGCAACTGTGCACGCGTGCGGTCCACGTCGATGCGGAACGCCGGCTGCGCCTGCGACTGCTGCAGGCGTGCATCGACCACGCCGGGAATCTGGCGCAGCTTGTTGAGCAGGATGTTGGCGTACGCGAAGTCCTTCTCCAGGCTCCTGCCGCGGATCTGCAGATCGATCGGCGCGGGCGAACCGAAGTTCAGGATCTGGCTGACGATGTCCGCCGGCGGGAACGAGAACGTGGTGCCCGGGAACAACCGCGGCAGCCTTTCGCGCAGGACCTTCACGTATTCCGCGCTCGGGTGATGACCTTCCTTCAGCGAAATCTGGATATCGCCGTCGGACTCGCCCACTTCGCCGGTATTGTTGTAGATCGTGTTGATCGAGCTCGAATACTGGCCGATGTTGTCGATCATGGCATCGAGTTCGTCCGGCGGTATCACCTGACGGATGGCCTTCTGGATGTCTGCAAATTCCGCCGCGGTGGTCTCCACACGCGTGCCTACGGGAACGCGTGCGTGCACAAGGATCTGGCCGCCGTCGACATCAGGGAAGAAGTTGCTGCCCAGTCCCGGCAACAGCGCGAACGACAGCAGCACAAAGGCGAGGAAGCCGATCACGAACACCTTGCGGTTTTCCAGCGCCAGATGCAGCACGCCGCTATAACCGGCACGGAATTTCTCAAAGCGATTGACGAAGCCCTGCTGGAAGCGGCCGAGCATCGTCTTCGGCGCCGGCTGCTCGATATGCTGGCCATGTTCGTCCACCGTCGCCGGATGCGCCTGCAACAGGTATTTCGCCATGGTCAGCACGAGCGTACGCGACAGGATGAAGGAGAAGATCATCGCGAAGATCACCGCCTCCGCCATCGGCACGAACAGGTAGCGCGCCACGCCCGGCAGGAAGAACATCGGCACGAACACGATGCAGATGCAGCACAGCGACACGAATGCCGGCACGATGATCTGCGCCGAACCATCCACGATCGCGGTGATGACGTCCTTGCCCTGCTCCAGGTGCCAGTTGATGTTCTCGATGGTCACCGTGGCTTCGTCCACCAGGATGCCCACCGCCAGCGCCAGGCCGCCCAGCGTCATGATGTTGAGCGTCTGGCCGATCGCCGACAGCGTGAACACCGAGCCCAGCACCGCCAGCGGAATCGACGTGGTGATGATCAGGGTCGAGCGCCAGCTGCCCAGGAACAACAGGATCATCAAGCTGGTCAGCGCCGCGGCAATGATGCCTTCGCGGACCACGCCATCGATGGAGGCGCGCACGAACACCGACTGATCGCCGATCGGCTTGATGGTCAGGTTGTCCGGCAGCGAATCCTTCATCTCCACCAGCTTCTGGCGCGCGCCCGCCACGATGGCGAGGGTGGAGGTGGAGCCGTTCTTCAGGATCGACAGCATCGTCGAGCGCACGCCATCCACGTGCACGATGTTCGTCTGCGGCGGGGCTCCGTCGCGCACATGGGCCACGTCGCGCACATAGATCGTGGTGCCGTTGACCATCTTGACCGGCAGGTCTTCCAGCTCGTCCACGTGAGTGGCGGCGTTGTTCAGCTCCATCACGTATTCGTACTTGCCGATCTTCTGCGTGCCGATCGGGCTGATCTGCTGCTGGTTGGCCAGCGCGTTCGCCACGTCCTGGGTGGACAGGCCGCGCGCCTGCAGCGCCGCCGGATCCACGTCCAGCTGCACCTGGCGCGTCTTGCCGCCGAACGGATAGGGAATCGCCGCGCCCGGCACCGTCACCAGCTGCGGACGCAACTGGTTCAAGCCAAGGTCGCCCAGCTGCTGCTCGGACAGGCCCTTGCCGGACAGCGCCACCTGCAGGATCGGCACCGTGGACGCGTTGTAATTGACGATCAGCGGCGGCGTGGCGCCGGCGGGCATCTGCTTCAGGATCGTCTGCGCAATGGCCGTCACCTGCGCATTGGCCGTGGCGATGTTCACGCCCGGCTGAAAGAAGATCTTGGTGATGCCCATGCCATTGATCGACTCCGACTCGATGTGCTCGATGTCGTTGACGGTCGTGGTGAGCACGCGCTCGAACGGCGTGTTCATGCGGCCGGACATCTGGTCGGGCGTCATGCCGGTGAACTGCCAGGACACGGCGATCACCGGAATATTGATTTCCGGAAAGATGTCGGTGGGCGTTCGTGCCGCCGACATCACACCAAAGATGAGGATGGTCAGGGCGAAAACGATGAATGTGTAGGGCCGCGTGAGCGCGATCCGGACGATGCCAAGCATGCGGGGGATTTCCGTGCGCGAAATGATGCGTCGCGGCAAATTTTCGCATGCAGCGAAAACTCTCAATAGAGCTTGGAGGATGAAGATAATTTCATGTTCTACGTGGCGCCTGCATTGCGCACGCAGATGAAACTATCTTCATCTGGCCGATCGGCCCTCAGGCCGTCATCGGCGTGACTTCCGGCACGGAGCGGGACAGGCAGGTGCCGACTTTTTCGTCCGGCGCGAGTGCGTAGCAATACAAAGTCAGTCGCGCACCGTTGCTGCTGGCATCGCCGATGTCGAGCGCATAGCCGTGCAGACGCACGATGGCGCTGACGATGCTGAGCCCCAGGCCCGAGCCGCCGGTAGTGCGACTGTTGTCGCCGCGGTAGAAGCGACGCGTCACCGCGTCGCGCTCGTCGGCCGGAATACCCGGGCCGCTGTCGATCACGTCCACGCGCGGGCCACGCTTGTCCATGCTGGCGCGCAGGCTCACCTTGCCGCCCGCCGGGGTGAACTTGATGGCATTGCCGACCAGGTTCGCCAGCGCTTCGAACAGCAGATGCGCATCGGCGCGCACGGGCTGCAGCGACTGGATGTCGACCTCGAAGGTCTGGCCACGATCCTCGGCGACAGGCGCGTAGAACTCGTGCACCTGACGCAGCACCTGCCCCACGTCCACTTCGTCGAAGCAAGCGGCGCGATGACGGTCTTCGAGTTCGGACACACGCAGCAGCGCGCGGAAACGCGTCAGCACTTCGTCGATATCGACGATGCACGATTCCACCAGCGCCGATTCGGGCTCGCCATCAAGTTGCTGCTGCGTGCGATACAGGCGTGCGCGCAAGCGCGTCAGCGGCGTGCGCAGGTCGTGCGCGATGTTGTCGCAGACGCCCTTCACTTCATTCATCAAGCGCTCGATCTCGCCCAGCATCGTGTTGACGATGCCTGCCAGCTGGTCGAGCTCGTCGCCGCGCCGACTGATCGGCAGGCGCTTGGAAAGATCGCCTTGGCGGATAGGATCGGTCGCATCCTGCAGCGCACGGATGCGCTTCTCCGGACCGCGGCGCAACAGGAAACCGCCGAGCAGGCCAGGAATGATGGTCAGCGAGATGCCCCAAAGCAGCGCGCGACGAACGATCGCACCGATGCCGTCGATGGTGCTGATGTCCTTGGCAATGACGAGGATGTCGCCATTGGGCAGCGTCGAAGCCAGGCCGCGTGCGCGCACGCGCTCCGCATCGCGGTCGGAGCGCGGCAGGCCATGCTTGAGCAGGTGCACCTGGCCATCGCGCAGCAGCGACGTGGGCAGATGGTCGATATTGCCTGCCACCGGCTGATGGTCCTTGTCGAACAAGCCCACCGACATGATGCCGTGCGGATCGATCGCGGCGGCGGCATCCACCGTGGTGGCGAGGCGGGCGGGATCGGTCGAGGCGATGTAATGCATACGTTGCTGCAGCATCTGGTCGATGACGCTGTTGAGATAGCGCGTGGTTTCCCACTGGATCGCGCCGACCAGCACCGCGCCCCATACGACGAACAAGGCGCCGTAGATGAGGATCAACCTCGAGGTGGTCGAATGCCAGCTGTTGGGACGTGCTTTCATGACACCACCGGGGCAGTTTCATTGGCGGCCGCGAGCATATAACCGGTGCCGCGCACAGTGTGGATCAACGCCGGTTGGCCGGCGCCGTCGATCTTGCGCCGCAAACGCGCGATATGCACGTCGATCACATTGGTGCCGGGATCGAAATGGAAACCCCACACCGTCTCGAAAATCATCGTGCGGGTAAGCACCTGCCCGGAATTGCGCATCAGGAATTCGAGCAGGCGGTATTCGGTGGGCAGCAGGGTCAGCGGCTGGCCACCGCGATACGCCACGTGGCTGACCAGATCCAGCTCCAGGTCGGCCACGCGCAGGCGCTGGACCGACTGCGGCTGGCGACGGCGCAGCAGCACTTCCGCGCGCGCCGACATTTCATCAGGTGCGAAGGGCTTGGTGAGGTAGTCGTCGCCGCCCGCGCGCAAGCCGCGCACGCGCTCGTCGACATCGCTCAAGGCGCTGATCATCAGCACCGGCGCGTCGCTGCCTGCGCGGCGCAATTCGGCCACCACGTCGATGCCGTCCATGCCGGGCAGCATGCGGTCCAGCGTGATCAGGTCGTAGCCGCCTTGCAGCGCATGCGCCAGGCCATCGCGGCCGTTGGCCACCCATTCCGCGAACATGCCGTGCGCGCTCAACTCCGCGACGATTTCTCGCGCGGTGGTTTCGTCGTCTTCGATGACCAGCACTCGGGGCATGACGGCACTACAAACGGGGATCCGGTGGTGAGAACGCGGGGACAGCCGTGTCCTCGCAAAGGCAAACGGCCCCTGGAGGGGCCGCTTGTCATCTTACGCCGACAGAGAAGATCAGGCCGCGAACAGGCCGCGCATCTTCTTCATGGCGTTGGCCTCGACCTGGCGGATACGTTCGGCGGAAACGCCGTACTCGTCCGCAAGATCCTGCAGCGTGGCCTTGTCTTCGTTCAACCAGCGGCGCTGGATGATGTCGCGCGAGCGCTCGTCCAGGTTCTTCAACGCCGCCGACAAGGTGTCGAGCTGGTTGTCGGCCTGGTCGGCATCGGCCACGTTGTCGTACGGGTCGGCGCCATCGTCGATCAGGAACGCTTCCGGTGCCGGCTTGGCATCGTCCTCGGCATCCGCCGGGGCTTCGAAGCCAATGTCACGGCCCGACAGACGCGATTCCATCTCGCGCACCGTCGCTTCGGGCACGCCCAGATCCTTGGCCACCGTGCGCACTTCTTCGGCGTTCATCCAGCCCAGGCGCTTCTTGCTCTTGCGCAGGTTGAAGAACAGCTTGCGCTGCGCCTTGGTCGTGGCGACCTTGACGATGCGCCAGTTGCGCAGGATGAACTCGTGCATTTCGGCACGGATCCAGTGCACGGCAAAGCTCACCAGGCGCACGCCCTGATCCGGGTCGAATCGCTTCACAGCCTTCATCAGGCCGATATTGCCTTCCTGGATCAGGTCGGCGATCTGCAGACCATAGCCGCTGTAGCCACGCGCCACGTGCACCACGAAGCGCAGGTGGGACATGACCAGTTTGCGGGCGGATTCAAGGTCTTCCTGTTCGTTGTAGCGGCGCGACAGCGCCTGCTCCTCGTCCTGGCTGAGTACCGGAATCCGATGGACCGCCGAGATATAGGCATCCAGGCTGCCGACGACACTCGGCACCGGCAGGTTGGCGGTCACCAAAGCTTGAGACATGGACGGAACCTCCTGTGAGGGAATCAGCTTAGCACTCGGGTATTACGAGTGCTAAAGGCCCCGAAAGGTTCCGGGACCTTTGATGTACTCAATAGTACAGGAATTTGAGGCACCTGTCCAGCAGGCACCCCGGGGAGGCTCCACTATGCGTATCGGGCGGTTCAGCAGCCGTGAAATGCCTGTTTCAGGCTAGTTCGGCCCGCATCGGCAAAGACCAGTCGATAGGCGGCTCGCCGCGGCTTTCCAGGTACTGGTTGGCCGCCGAGAAGTGCCCGCAGCCGATGAAACCGCGATGCGCTGATAAGGGAGATGGGTGCACGGAGCGCAAAATGCAATGGCGGCTGCCGTCGATCAGCTGGCCCTTCTTCTGGGCATACGAGCCCCACAGCAGGAAGACCAGCCCTTCCCGCTCGCGGTTGAGTGCGTCGATCGCCGCATCGGTAAAGCCTTCCCAGCCTTTGCCCTGATGCGAGCCGGCGGTGGCCTGCTGGACGGTGAGCGTGGCATTGAGCAGCAGCACACCGCGGTCGGCCCAAGGGGTCAGGCAGCCGTGGTCCGGGGCCCGGAAACCCAGGTCGCGCTGGATCTCCTTGAAGATGTTCAGCAGCGACGGCGGCGTGGCCACGCCCGGCCGTACCGAGAAACACAGGCCATGCGCCTGGTTCGGACCGTGGTACGGATCCTGGCCCAGGATCACCACGCGCGTGGCATCAAATGGTGTGTGGTCGAAGGCGGCGAAAATCTCCGGACCCGGCGGATAAATCACCTTGCCGGCCTGCTTTTCGCTGCGCAGGAAGTCGGACAGCGCGCGCATGTCCGGGCGCGCCAGATACTCGCCGATGCGGTCCTTCCAGGACGGCTCCAGCCTTACCGGATGTTCCGTCACGCCGCCTCGCCCCGCTCGCGCAGGTGCTGGGATACACGCAGCTGGAAGAGCAGCTTGGTCATCAGCAATTTTTCCTCGATCGGCTTTTCGACCAGATCGTTGGCGCCGGCGCGCAGCAGCGCAGCCTGGTTGGCCGGGTTCTCATCGCCCGTCATCACCAGCACGGGCAGCCTGCCCTTGCTGTAGAGGTATTCGCGGCGGATGCGCTCGAGCAGGTCGCCGCCGGTCAGTTCGCCCTTGAGGCTGACGTCGGTGAGCACGATGTCCGCGCCGACCTTGTCCTGTTCCTTGGCCTTGTCCAGCAGCACCAGGGCGTCCTCGACGCTGACCACGTGATAGACGGTCAGGCCGTGCTTTTCGAGGATGCGGCGGGTCGCCAGCGCGACCACGCGGCTGTCTTCCACGTAGAGCACTTCGCCCTCGGCCGAATCGACGGGCTTCACGTAGCCGCGGATGAACTCCGCCAGCGCCTGGAACCCCAGCGACTTGTCGAAATAATCGGTGACGTGCTCCCCCAGCGTGCGACTGTGCAGGCGACCGTCGACATCGCCCGAGACGACCACGATGGGCACATAAGCCTGGGCGGCGGATTCGCGCACATGGCGGGCGAGTTCCAGCCCGTCCATGTCGGGCAGGCGCAGCGCGATGGTGATGAAGTCGAACGCACCGGCCTCCAGCAGCTCCTTGGCTTCGGCGCCGCTGCCGGCACCCACCACGTCGCTGTCGGGCAGTTCGCTCTTGAGCACGCGGGAGATCAGCTGGCGCACGACTTTGGAGCCATCCACCACCAGCACCCTAGGCGCTGTTCCCACCACTCGACTGCTGAAACTTCCGCTCATCCCCAATCACCCACGTAGTGTCCAGCTGTACCCGCCGACGTCATGCCGGTGCTTCCCCGGTCACCCCGAGCGGGCATGCTGCACCATCCCCACCAAGCTTGCATGACAACATTGCTCCGGGCGTGAGCCGGCGCACGCTTCATGCCGCCTTGCGCAATTGCCAGGCGCTGACCAGGCGGGCGCCCAGCCAGCCGAGCACGGCCGCAGCCACCGGGACGGCAGCCAGCAACCATATCGGCAGCACATCGACCTGCAGCTTGCCGGCATACACCTGACCCAGGCGCTGCACCGGCTCGGCCAGCGCCAGCTCGACCAGCACGGCGAAGCCCACCGCCAGCACGCCGGCGAACAGCCCGTACCAGATGCCCGCATACAAATACGGACGACGCACGAAGGCGCGGCTCGCCCCCACCAGCATCAACACGCCGATTTCCTCGTGCCGGCTGGCGATATCCACGCGCACGGTATTACCCACCACCAGCAGCACGGCCACGGCCAGCAGTCCGGCAAGAATCATCACGATGCGTTCGCCGACGCCGAGCAGCGCCTCGAGGCGCTGCCGCCAGGTGCCACCGTCCTGCACCTGATCCACGCCCGACATGCCGCGCATGTCGGCGACGAGGCGATCCACGCTGTCGGCACTCGCGCCCGCCTTGGGCTGCACTTCCAGCACGAACGGCAGCGGGTTGACGTCCAGCGTATGCAACGCGCCGGAGAAGCCCTGCATCTTGGCCAGCTCGTCCATGCCCTGGTCGGGCGACTTCAGCTTCACGCCGGCGACTTCGCTGCGCTCGCGCAGCTTCTTGGCCATCATGTCGGCGGAGGAGACGCTCTGCCCCGGCTGCAGGAATACGCTGATGGTCTGGTTCTGGCCCAGCGCATCGCCCATCTTCTGCAGGTTACCCAGCAACAAATAGAAGGTGAGCGGCAGCGCCAGCGCAATGGCCATCACGGCAACGGTGAGCAAGGTGCCAACCGGGCGCGACATCAGTCGACGCAGGCTGGCCGCCGCACTCCAGCCGTGGTGTTCGCGCCAGCTCGCCACCGGGCGCGCCTTGGTGCRGATGCCGCGGCTCTGGTCGGAAAGCAGCGGGCTTTCCATCGGAAATTCGGACTGGTTGCTCATAGCACCTCCTGCGCGGCCACATCGGCCACCAGGCGACCGTGATCGAGCACGACCACGCGCTTTTTCATGCGCTTGATCAGCGGCAGATCATGGCTGGCGATCACGACGGTGGTGCCAACATTCTGGAATTCGGCGAACAACCCCATGATCTCCACCGCCAGGGTGGGATCGAGGTTGCCGGTGGGTTCGTCCGCGATCAGCAGGGTGGGCTTGGCGACGATGGCGCGGGCAATGCCCACGCGCTGTTGCTCGCCCGCCGAAAGCGTGGCCGGCAGCTGCCGTTCGTAGGCGAGCAGGCCGACCTTCTCCAGCGCGGCGCGCACGCGCTTGCCGCGTTCGTGGGGCGCCATGCCGCCGATCATCAGCGGCAGCTCGACATTGGCAAACACCGTGCGATCCATCAGCAGGCGATGGTCCTGGAACACCATGCCCAGGCGACGGCGCAACTTGGGAATGCCCGCGCGACCGACCTTGGCCAGGTTCTGCCCATCGAGGGTGACCACGCCGTGCGAAGGCCGCTCGATCAGGCCGAGCAATTTGAGCAAGGTGCTTTTGCCGGCGCCGGAATGGCCGGTGATAAAGGCCATCTCGCCTGTCGCCACCTCGAAGGAGAGCTGCGACAAGGCCTCGTGGCCGCCTTCATAGCGTTTGCTGACTTGGTCGAAGCGGATCACCGCGTGTCCCCAATCCCGAATGCGGCAAGGATAAGGGATGCACGCGTGAAGGTCAGTCGCTTTGTATCGCCATGCTGTCGCGGGTTCAGCCCGCGACAGCCTTTGGCAAGCGAGTCGATCAGTGGCCGATGAAGAAGCGGCTCAGGCGGCGGAAGAAGCCCTGCTTCTTCGGCGCGTCCTGCGCGTCACCCACCTTGCTCGGCGTGATGGCCACGTGGCGCGACGGACGCGAGTGGTTGTTGTCGCCGTTGCTGCGCTCACGCGGCGGACGACGCTCGCCACGCGGTGCGCGCGTGCCTTCGGCGGCCGCGTTGGTGCCGCCCTCGACAGCCACCGCATCGCCTTCGCGACGACGGTTGCGACCGCCACGACGACGGCGACGCTTGCGCTCGGCAGCCTCACCGGTTTCCGCCACGGCGGGGGCCGGCGCGGCCGGCTTGGTCACCACGACTTCGGTGCTTTCGCCAGCAGCAGTCTCGACGCGCGGCTTGCGCGGCTCACGCGGCGGCCGGTCGCCACGCGGGCGATCGCCACCACGGCCACCGCCGCTGCGCGGACCCTTGCGGGGCGAGCCGTCCTTCTCGCGCTGCTCGACCTTGTCGCCAAAGGCGGCGCTGTCGGCAGCGACTTCGGCCATGTACTGCGCGTCCTGCTCACGCGGCTTGGGCATCACCAGCAGCTCTGCCTCGATGTTCGCCACCGGGATGCGCTGGCCGATATAGGTTTCGATATCGGGCAGGCTCATCGCGTACAGATCGCAGGCGAAGCTGATCGCATCGCCCTCGGCGCCAAGGCGCGCGGTACGGCCGATGCGGTGCACGTAGTCTTCCGCGTCCTGCGGCAGGTCGTAATTGAAGACGTGGCTGACCGCCGGGATATGCAGGCCGCGCGCGGCAACGTCGGTACATACCAGGATGTCGAGCTGGCCTTCCTGGAAACGCTGCAGCAGCTTCTGGCGCTTGAGCTGGGGCACATCGCCCGACAGCGCGCCGACGCGGTAGCCATAGCGCTTGAGACGATCGGTGATCTTCTCGGCCGCGGCCTTGGTGTTGACGAAGATGATGCTGCGCTCGGCCTTGGTGCGCTCGAGCAGGTTGAGCAGCAGCGGCATCTTCTCTTCCTTGGCGGGGAAGTAGACCAGCTGGCGCACGCGGTCGGCGGTGACGTTTTCCGTCTCCACTTCCAGCTTTTCGGCGTTGTGCATGTGCTCGTAGGCCAGCTCCAGCACGCGATGGCTGAGCGTGGCGGAGAACAGCAGCACCTGGCGCTGCTCGCGCGCCGGCAGGCGGCGGAAGATGAAGCGCACGTCCTTGATGAAGCCAAGGTCGAACATGCGGTCCGCCTCGTCGATCACCATCACTTCGACGGCGTCGAGGCTGAACACGTGCTGCTTGAAGTAGTCCAGCAGACGGCCCGGCGTGGCGATGATGATGTCGCAGCCGTCTTTGAGCTGCTGGCGCTGCTTGTCGTAATCCACGCCGCCGTAGATCAGCGCGGTGCGCAGGCCGGTGTAACGGCCGATCGACTTGGCGTCTTTCTCGATCTGGATGGCGAGTTCGCGGGTGGGGGCGATCACCAGGGCACGCGGATCGCTGTCCTTGCGCTCGGCCACGGCCGGCGTGGTCAGCAGGCGATTCATCATCGCCACCAGGAACGCGCAGGTCTTGCCGGTGCCCGTCTGGGCCTGGCCGGCGACGTCGCGACCCGTCAGCGCGACCGGGAGGGTCAGCGCCTGGATCGGCGTGCAGCGGGTGAAGCCCGCCTCGTCGAGGCCTTGCTGGAGCAGCGGATGGAGATCGAAATTGGTGAAAAAGGTATCGGTGAGTACAGTTTGGGACATCGTAAAGGGAGCTCGAGTGAGGCAGCGCCCTGGGGCAGCCGCCTGGATCCTTGCCGGTGAGACGCAACAAGGAAGGTGGATAGTCGGCGCGACCGGGACGTGGCGACAGGCGCAATCCCTTTTGGATGGCGCGTGCCGGCGACACGTATCCCTGGCTGGACACCGTCGGGAGCGATGGTATTCGACGGCTCCGCTGCCATAGGTCAGAGGGATGGGCGGCCTAAACCACTGGCAGCCATAGGAATCTCTCTCACCTATGTCAACGGAGCCATCCATGTCCACCGCGAGGGGACAGCCCGTTCAGCATACCGAACAGGCCTACAGACTCCCTTGAATCGCTTGAATCGTGCCCCGAGTTACGTTGGAATGGAGGCCTGCCGCAACGGCACCAGACTTCCTTACGGCACGACCCCGCGCTTCATGGGCACCCCAGTGTAGCCGATGCTGGGCGCGCGGTCGTGAAGCCCCTACCCGCAGCCTTCGGAGACCCCGGTGAGCGACCTGATTACCCATGTAAGCGATGATGCCTTCGAGCAGGAAGTGCTCAATTCCGACACCCCGGTTCTGCTCGACTTCTGGGCGGAATGGTGCGGCCCCTGCAAGGCGATCGCGCCGATCCTGGATGAGCTGGCCAAGCAGTACGAAGGCAAGCTGCGCATCGCCAAGATCAACATCGACCACAACCAGAAGACGCCCCGCAACTACGGCGTCCGCGGCATCCCGACCCTGATGGTGTTCAAGAACGGCAAGGTCGAAGCCACCCAGATCGGCGCCGTCAGCAAGGGCGCGCTGACCCAGCTGATCGACAAGGCCATCGTGGCCCCGACTGCCAAGGCCGTCTAAGGCCTGTTTGTCCAAGGCCAATAAGGCCAACTCAGAAAACTTTTCTGAACTTTACCGGCCGCGGCGCTTTACGCCGCCGCGGACCGGGTGCTAGATTCGATCCACGTTCGTCGGGACTGTCCTGTCCCCCGCGCCATCCGCGCGACGCAACCCTCCCTCCTTTTTTCAACGGCGCCCCGCAGAGGTTTGCCCGTGTCCGATATCGAAAGCAAAGATTCCAACGACGCCAAGAGCGCCGACGCCAAGCCTGTGGCCGAACCCCGTCCGCGCGCACCGCGCAAGTCCGCTGCCGCCGCTGCTGCCCAAAAGGCCGAGAAGCAGGCCCAGCTGGACATGCCGCCGCTGCCGCCGATCGAACGAGCCGCACCGCCAGCCGTCGAAGCCTATGCCCCGCCGGCTCCCGCACCCGCTGCCGATTCGGCACCTGGCGACGGCAACCAGCGCCAGCCGCAGGAGGCCCGCGAGGGCGGCCAGCAGCAAGGTGGTCAGCAGCAAGGCGGCAACCCGAATTTCAACAACCGCAACGACCGCAACGACCGTGATGGTCGTGGCCGTCGCCGCCGGCACGAGCGCAACCAGCCTCGCGGCCCCGGTGGTGGTGGTGGTGGTGGTGGCGGCCAGCCGCACGCGCGCAACAACAACGGCCTGCCGGTGGACGACGAGTACGCCGATGCCGGCAGCAACGATCGCCTGATCAACCTGACCGAGCTCAAGCGCAAGAATGCGCTGCAGCTGCTCGAATTCGCCGAGTCCCTCGGCGTGCAGGAAGGCGTGGCGCGTGCCCGCAAGCAGGACGTGGTGTTCAACATCCTCAAGGCTCATGCCCGCTCCGGCGGCGGCATCTGGGCCGAGGGTGTGCTGGAAATCCTGCAGGACGGCTTCGGCTTCCTGCGCTCGGCCGATGAGTCTTACCTCGCCGGTCCGGACGACATCTATGTGTCGCCCAGCCAGATCCGCCGCTTCAACCTGCGCACCGGCGACTACATCACCGGTCGCGTGCGTCACCCCAAGGAAGGCGAGCGTTACTTCGCCATGCTCAAGGTCGACGACATCAACGGCGATCCGCCGGAGGCGTCGAAGAACAAGATGCTGTTCGAGAACCTCACCCCGCTGTTCCCGCGCAAGGCTTTCAAGCTTGAGCGCGGCAACGGTTCCAGTGAGGACATCACCGGCCGCATCCTGGACCTGGTCGCCCCGATCGGCCGCGGCCAGCGTGGCCTGATCGTCTCGCAGCCCAAGTCCGGCAAGACGATGATGCTGCAGAACATCGCGCAGGCCATCACGTACAACCACCCCGACGCGCACCTGATCATGCTGTTGATCGACGAGCGTCCGGAAGAAGTGACGGAAATCGCCCGCACCGTGCGTGCCGAAGTGATCTCCTCCACCTTCGACGAGCCGGCCGTGCGCCACGTGCAGGTGGCCGAAATGGTGATCGAGCGCGCCAAGCGCCTGGTCGAGCACAAGAAGGACGTGGTGATCCTGCTCGACTCGATCACCCGCCTGGCCCGTGCCTACAACACCGTGGTGCCCAGCTCCGGCAAGGTGCTCACCGGTGGTGTCGACGCCAACGCCCTGCAGCGTCCCAAGCGCTTCTTCGGCGCCGCGCGCAACGTGGAAGAAGGCGGCAGCCTGACCATCATCGCCACCGCGCTGACCGACACCGGCAGCAAGATGGACGAGGTGATCTACGAAGAGTTCAAGGGCACCGGCAACATGGAAGTGCACCTGAGCCGCCGCATCTCCGAGAAGCGCGTGTATCCGGCCATCGACATCAACCGCTCCGGCACCCGCCGCGAGGATCTGCTGATCGAACCGGACATGCTTTCCAAGATCTGGATCCTGCGCAAGCTGCTGCATCCGATGGACGAGCTGGCCGCGATGGAGTTCATGCTCGACAAGATGAAGAACACCAAGTCCAACGACGAGTTCTTCAATTCGATGAAGCGCTGATCGCCCGTCGATAGTTCTACGCAAAGGCCGCCCCAGGGCGGCCTTTGTTGTTTATGGGCGCGACACGCTACGACGCCCTCAACGCATCCACTGTTTGAAAACGCGCAGCATCAAGAGCAAGGCGATGGCGCCCAGGATGGCCGTCACCACCGATGCGATGTACCCATCGCCCACGCTGATGCCGGCGAGATGGGCGAGCCCGCCGCCAAGGCATGCGCCCAGCACACCGATCAGGATGTCGATAAACAAACCGTAGCCATCGCTCTTCACCAGCACGCTCGCGAGGCAGCCAGCCAAGGCACCGAGGATGATCCATAAAAGCAGACTGTATTCCGCCACGGCCCGGCCTCTCTGATACGTCAAACCAGCGCAGCGATGTAAGCGCCACACCAGTGGGTGACCTTGCTGCGTGCCGAGGTTGCACCCCTCGAGGCTTTCCGGCGGGAAGCCAAGCGGCGGCCTAGGCTGTTTGACCTATTTCCGCGCCGCGCAGACGCGCCACCATGAGCCGGCCGCCCGGCGTTACCCAAGCAGATGCATCGTGATGTTGAGCCGGCACCCGCCGCAGCACGCGATGTCCGAATCTGCTGGGACACTGTGCGGAGCCGGCCACCGATGTGTTCTCGTCCGTTGTCAGCGGCAGCCTGTTGCAAGGCTCGCGTGGCTCGTCACCCGCTCGCTCGCGTCACTCCCCTTCCCCATCGATGTCCTGCGCGCGCATCGCCATGGCGCCGATGCATGGCCGTGCCAATTACCGACTGATCGATCCAACACCCACCGGGGATTTCCCCACAGGAGCACGCGATGAAACACACCACGCTCGGGCTGGCACTCACGCTGCTGTTTTCATGCACCACGGCGGCACTCGCTGCCGACAACACAAAGACCATGGTCGTGCGCGACTACACCGACACGGTGGCGCCGGCCGACCAGCAAGCCTATGAGGCGGGCATCAAGGCGTACAACCAGTGCCTCGCGCAGCACGGCTTCAAATACAACTGGGGCGCCTGGGTCCATGAAACGGGCGACACGTATTCCTACTCCTACGTCACCGACCCGGTGCCGTGGTCCGCGTTCGATGCGATGCGCACGGCAGGCAAGGCTTGCGACGGCGCCATCCGCACGGGCGTCAATCCTCATCTGAAGAGCGAGATCAGCGCCTTCATGGAGGTGCATCCGGAACTTAGCCACATGGCGAACGGACAGACCATCAACCAGCCTTATCTCGAAGTGATCAGCTTCAAGTTGAAACAGGGACACGAAGCGCGCGAAGCCTTCATCGACGTGGTGAAAAAGATCACCGCAGCGGCAGAGAAATCGAAGTGGCCGAACTACTACGCCACGGGCGAAATACGCGACGCGGGCGGCGATGCACCCGACTTCCAAGTGCTGATTCCTGCCAAGTCATGGGAGGAAATAGGCAAGGAACCGGCCACGCCGTTGTGGGCCATGGTCGAGAGCGTCTATGGCAAGCCCGAGGCACAGAGCATGCGCAAGTCGCTCAACGATGCCGTGCAAGAACAGAATTCGCATGTGGACAGCTACAACACCGACCTTACCTACAAGGCATCCGGCAAATAACCAGCCTGTGGTCCGACCGGTAAAAGCAAAGGCCGCCCACGGGCGGCCTTTGTTGTGTTGGCATGCGAGATACGCGAAAGCGCGTGGCTTAGCTGCTTCCTGTGCCCGCTGTACTCGCCGTGGTCCCTGCGCTCCCCGCAAAGTCCGTCACCAGCGAGACACGGCGATTGGGCATGCCCTGGTCGCCTGTCGCGCCCTTCACCACCTGGCGGTTTTTCGCCTTGCCGTAGCTCACCGCACGCACCTGGTCGGCATTGAGGCCGCCGGTCTGTACGAGGTAGTCGCGCACGGCTTGCGCGCGCTTGAGCGCCAGCTGCTGGTTGTAGCCGGCAGATCCAGCGGGGTCGGCGAAGCCTTCGGCGGTGATCACCGCGTTGGAGTGGTGATCGCGCATCACCTTCGCAAAGTCGTCGAGCCGTTGCTTGTCCTCATCACGCAACGTGCTCTGATTGGTATCGAAGTGCGCAATGGTGTCCACGCTGATGCGGCCCGCCATGGCCGTGATCTGGGTGTCGTATTGCGCAAACTTGGTGTGCATCTCCTGCGTGATCGCATCGATCTCTTGCTGTTGCTTCTGATCGTTGCTGCGCAGTTCTGCCACAGTGGCATCAAAGTCGGTTTTCTTGACGTAGCCGGTGCAGCCGCAGAGCGCGACCACGAACAGTCCGACCAGGCCACGACCGATACGAGCGCTGGTACTTGCCATGGGGTTCTCCTCTCGTTAGCGGTGCGCAAACACTCGCCGCATTCACGGCGAGCGCATTCGCTCAAGGAGTATGCACGGCAGGCGTCAAGCTGGCGCCAATGCGTAAAATTACGGGTTTGGACGTCTATTCACAAAACCGGGTCACGCGAAGACCGCAGCCAGGTCTTTCATGGCCGCAGTCCATCTCACCATGCGCCAAAAATCCAAAACACCGCATGAATACGGGCGGCAGAATGGGCACCTACGGGGCTCACGACCGCCCCGCCACCTTGCGGAAACGACGCTCCTGCACGATCCACATGCCCAGGCCATAGCCGGCGCCCGCCAGCGCGCCCCACAGCAGGGCGGACTGCGCAACGGTCAGGCGCGGATGCGGGATCACGTACGTCATGATCAGGAACATGGGGAGGCCATAGAGCAGCACCCCATTCAACAGCACATACCGCAACCGTCCCTGCGCGCGGATCCTGGCCCAACGATCGAATTCCCTGGTCTGCATGCGTGCCCCCGTAAGCCTCGCTCTGAAAGTAGAACGATGCTTGAAACGCGCGAGCGACCCATGGGTTGAATGCGGTCATCGGATTCGTTCAGAACTCAGAACTCGGTCCACACCTGATCAGCTGCAGCCAGGCCCGGCGCTGCGCTCCGTGACCTGAAGGACATCGTTGTCCCGGCTGCCCTTGCGCCAGAGGGTCGCGCCGCCGGCTCGCATGGCGCCGCGACCTGCAGGCTGAAATAGGCCACCTGATGGATCAGCACCTGGGACAAGTCCAGCGTGTTGCGGCTGGCGGCACTGGCCTCTTCCACCAGGGCGGCGTTCTGCTGGGTGACTTCGTCCAGCGAGAGCACGGCGTTGTTTACCTGCCCGATGCCCGCCGACTGTTCTTCCGAGGCCGCGGCGATCACCTCGACGATGGTGCTCACCTCGCGCACTTCGTCCGCGATGTCGCTCAACGCGCTGCCCGTGCGCTGCACCAGTGTGGCGCCCTGGGCGACCTTGTCGGCGACGTCCTGGATCAGCCACTTGATGTTCTTGGCCGCGGCACCGCTGCGCTGTGCGAGCACCCGCACTTCCGAGGCGACCACGGCAAAACCGCGGCCCTGCTCGCCGGCACGGGCCGCTTCCACCGCGGCATTGAGCGCCAGCAGATTGGTCTGGAAGGCGATCTCATCGATCAGCACCACGATCTCGCCCACTTGCTTGCTGACTTGCGTGATGGCGGCCATCGCATCGACGGCGGAATTCGCGACGTCGCGACCTTCGTCCGCGCGCTGGCGCATGCGCATGGCCATGCCACGCGCCTGGCTCGCGCCTTCGGCGTTCTGCCTGACCGTGCTGGACAGTTCTTCCATCGATGCGGCCGTTTCTTCCAGCGAGCTTGCCTGCTCCTGCGTGCGCTGCGACAGATCATCGTTGCCTTGCGACAGGTCGCGTGCGGCGGACGTCACCTGTTCGGCGACGTCGCGCACTTGCGTCACGATGCTGGCGAGCTGGCGATCCATGGCGTCAAGCGATCGCAGCGTGTCGCTGAATTCATCGTTGCCTGCGATCACCGTCGCGTTATTGAGCCTGCCTTGCTGGATCGCATTGGCCAGCTTGCGGGCTTGCTCGAGTGGACGCGAGATGGCGCGTATCAGCGCGATGGCCGCAGTAACCAGTAAACCCAGAGCGATCGCCAGCACGGCCAGCGCCAGCTGCCAGGTCTGAGTGAAGCTGGCCGCGGCGGCTTGCCTGGAGTCGGCGGCCTGCTTCGCGTTGATCATCCTCAGGCGATCGATCAGTGCCGTGGCTCGACCCATGGCGTCAGCCACCTTGGCCAGATGCAGCTGGCGTGCCTGATCGGTCTTGCCGGTATCGAGCATCTCGGCTTCGCGGCTCACCTCAGGCCCGACGTCCGCCATCAAGCTGGCCAACTCTTTGGCTACGGTGCACTCCTCCGGGCTCGAAACCATGGCTGGGTAGTACGTTCTCCAAGCTGCCGCCAGGCGCTCGTGACCGAGCTTGATTCGCGCCGACGCATCCCGCCGAGAGGGATCGATCAGCGATTGATTGAGCGCCTGGCGATCATCCACGATCGCCGCACGCATGGCACTGACCGTGATGATCGCCATCACGTTGTTCTGATACATGTCGTCGACCATGACATGCGTCTTGCGCACACCAGCCAGGCCAACCACGCCGACGACGAGCGAGAGCACCAGAGCAAGGCCCATGGTCGCGATAATTTTCAAACGAATGGTGACACGCATGCTGCCGACTCCCCGATGGATGACTCACCCTGTAGGGGAGATCGGCGGAGCAAGGGGCATCCTTGATGGGAGCTTTGATGCGCTACGCGGTAGGCATTTGCCGACGCAGCTCCCGCGGATTTTAAGCTAACGCATCACGCCATGTGTTCGATGCCATCCGGCAACGTGACCCACGGATGCATGCACTCCTCGTACACCGAAATGCTCGGCGCGGGAAAATCGGGATTGGAGAACGCACCCACCGGCACGCCCACCAGACCCTCGACCGAGTCCAGCTGGTAGTACACTGTGGCACCGCACTGCGGGCAGAAGTAGAACGTGGCCGAGCCGCCGGTTTCGCCATGCCGCACATAGGCCGTCGAGTTACCGCGTATCACCACGGCGCTTTCGTGAAAGCGCGCCTGCACGCCGAACACGCTGCCGGTGCGCCGCTGGCAGGCGTTGCAGTGGCAGATGGAGACGCGCAGGGGCTCTTCGGTGGCCCGGAGCATCAGCTGGCGGCAACTGCAGGTGGCAACGCGCTGTGGCATGGCGGGCTCTTTGAGGGCGGCGAAGATGCGGATCGACGCGCGCACTATACGCGGCCCTGTGCGTCCGGGCTGCCCCGCCAACGAACGCTCATGCTACGGTCGGCGCACTACCCGCGGAGCCCTTCCATGTCCCCGTCCCGTGCCTGGCTAGTCGCCACCTTTGCCATCCTGTCCACCATCGCCAGCCTGCCCGTCGCCGCGCAGAGCCTGCGCGTGATGAGCTTCAACGTGCGGGTACCCGTGGCGGCCGATGGCCCCAATCGATGGGAGGCACGACGCGACCTGATGGTAAGCACCATCCGCGAACAACACCCTGATGTGCTCGGCACGCAGGAGCTGCATCAGGAACAGGGCGACTACATCGTCTCCAAGCTGCCCGAATACACCTGGTTCGGCATCGACCGCCACGGCGGCCACAGCGACGAGCACATGGGCGTGTTCTATCGCAGTGACCGATTGACCCTGAAGGACTCCGGCAATTTCTGGCTGTCGGATACTCCCGAAGTACCGGGCAGCATCACCTGGGGACATCCCTATCCGCGCATGGTGACCTGGGCTTTGTTCGAAGACAAAACCACGCACCGCTCCTTCTACTACTACAACACCCACCTGCCCTATCAGGAGCAGGACGAACCGGCGCGGGTCAAAGGTGCCAAGGAAATGCTTGGCCGTCTTGCCAAGTTACCGGCGAACGCGCCCTTCATCCTGACCGGCGATCTGAATACCGATGCCAGTAGTCCGACGTATGCTCTGCTGACCAAGGAGTTGGTTGATACGCGAGCCGTTGCTTCCAAGGTTGAAGGGCCTGAGAAGACATTTCATAACTTCACCGGCAATCCGACGGAGCGGATCGATTTCATTCTTGAGCGGGGCTTCAAGCCGACGCATTTTGCGACGCTGACCACGCAGAAGGATGGGCGGTATCCTTCGGATCATTTTCCGGTGGTGGCCGACCTCAGCTGGAAATAGTGCGTTAGATCCCGTGTAGAAGCGCACTTGTGCGCGACCGGGATGCATCACGGCGTGGCCTGTCGCGCACAAGTGCGCTCCTACAATAAAGAATCACAGCCGGCCGGGGCGCGATCCAGCACCGCCCCAGCTTCGCCATCACGTCAAACTTTTGAACTGGAGATAGCAGAGCCCCTCTCCTTTGTAGGAGCGCACTTGTGCGCGACCACGATGCGTTGCGGTGTTACCTGTCGCGCACAAGTGCGCTCCTACAAAAGGAATCTCTGAACGCCATGGCGCGATCCATCACCGCCCCAGCCTCTCCCGCTTCGCCTTCATCACCTGCTTTGCCATCGCACCAAACTGACGACTTTGCTCACGCTGCTCGCGCAAGGTCTGCCTGGTGCGCATCGCTTCGCGCTGCAGCTTGCGATAGTTGTCGACGCGTCGTGCATCGAGCGTGCCCTCAGCCAGCGCTGCTTCCACCGCACATCCAGCATCGCCGTGGTGATGGCAATCACCAAAACGACATTGCGAGGCAAGCGCCGCGATGTCCTCGAACACCGCATCCCGTTCCGGATGCGCGGTGGCAAGACGCAGCTCACGCATGCCTGGCGTATCGATCACCCATGCCGCGGAAGCGGTGGGAAACATCTCCCTCGCCGTAGTGGTGTGACGCCCGCGAGCATCGTCTTCGCGTATTCCCGAGGTCCGCTGCGAAGCCTCGCCGATCACCCGGTTGGTGAGCGTGGATTTGCCTACGCCGGACGAGCCGACGAAAGCCACCGTCTTGCCCGGCGCCAGCCACGGCGATAGCTGCGACACTGAGGCATCGTCCAGCGCGTTCACCGCAACAACGGCCACGCCAGGCATCAACTGCTCCGCCTCGGTCACATAGCCCGACACCCCTTCGCCGAGATCCGCCTTGGTCAGCACGATCACCGGCGTCACGCCCGCATTGAGCGCCAGCGTGAGATAGCGCTCCAGGCGCGACGGGTTGAAGTCGTCATTGCACGAGGACACCACAAACAGCACATCCAGATTGGCCGCGATCAACTGGCGCTGATGATCGCCACCCGCGGCGATACGCTCGATCAGCGACTGGCGATCCAGCACGCGCAGCACGCGATCCGCATCGTCCGCGAGCCATACCCAATCACCCACCGCCACGCCGGCAACGAGATGATGCGGCAGCACCACCGACGCCTGCCCGCGCGAGGACAACACCGTCAGCCCGCTGCGATGCACCGCCAGCACACGCGCGGGATAACCGGCCTCGAAATCGGCCAAGGTCAAGGATTGTGCGTACTCAGCGCGCCAGCCGAGCTGGTGCAGCGAAAACGTCTCTAAAGACATGGGAAACACCCTGGAAACAAGGAAAACGACGGCCACGCAAGAGCGGCCGAACGAAGTGCCGGGGTGCGAAACGAGGAATGAAGCGCCAGCCAGCCGAGGGCTGGCAGAAACATCAGAAGCGCGTCGACCCGGCAGAGGCTGCAGCTACAACAATCATTGTTCTTTCCTCCTAAGGCTGGGTTGACGGGACGCGCAGAGTAGCCACGCACAGCGGCCGTTGCAAGTACTTATTTTCGTTAGACGTTACGCATAAAAGAGCGTCCACCCCGGTATTGCAACACACGTGCCGACCCTGGGTTTTCAAGAACGCACGCCCGAAAACGCAGAAGGCCGGCTCATCGGCCGGCCTTCTGTATCGGTGCTGTGACAGCACCTCGTGACGCCATGCGCTACATCTGCTCTACCGGAAGCACGCGACGACGCGAGCGCTCGCGCAGTGAACAATCGCGCAGCGTATCGGCCATCGCCTCCAGATCCGGGATGCCATACAAGTAAACGGACGTCATGCCCGCATCCGACGAATGCAGGTGCACCGTGCTATAGCCCAGCATGCGCTGCCCCAGCGGCTTGTGCAGGTCGATGTGGTCAACACGGAACAATTCCAGGTTGTCCTGCATCTTGGAAAAGAGCCCGCGCTCGATGCGCACGCGTTGCGTGGTGATGGTGAAACGCGTGGAGAGGCTGCGTATCCAATAGACCAGCAAGGCGATGCCGAGGGTGATCACGATCAGCACGTACTGTCCCGCCGAATACACCACCGCCGGATGTCCCTCGAACAGAGTCCGTTCCGTCGTGGCCTCACGCGCCGCCACATAGGCATCGATATCCGTACCGCAGAACCGGCACTTGTGCGCCGTGGCCATGATCATCTCGCCACAGGCCGGACACGGCTTACGCTGCTCGTCCATCTCACACCCCACTGGTTAGTCCCGTGGGGATTATGCGGCCTGCGGCGACAAACTGGCTGAGCGAACGAATAACCCCGCCCCGACTTACCCTGGCAACGGCAGGCACTCCATGATTTCCACCGAATCGCCCGGGAAGATCGAAAAATGCGGGTGGCCCTCGAACAGCTTGGCCGCCGCCTCCTGCGATTCGGCCCGCACCACGGTGTAGCCCGTCATCTGATTGCGGATGCCTTCGATGCCGCTCTTGGATGCGCGCAGCGTTTTGCCGAGCGGCGCTCCGACGTCGACGATGGCGTCCTTGTGCGACTGCACCCAGGCGCCCCAGGCCTGGATGCCCTGCTGCGTGCGCGCCTGCCGCTCCGCGTCGCTGAGCTCATCCCAGCCCGATGCCTTATGGGTCGCTTCCGAGCCGATATAGACCGCGAGAAACTGTTTCATGATTGCCTCCAGGGTGGATGGACGGATGGTGCCAGGGTCGCGTTGCAGTACTACGCCAGTGCGTCGGCTTTCTTCGCGGTTATGGCTGGCCAGGGATCGGCCCAGGCCGGCAAGCGCATCAGCCCATCGAGCCAGCGCACCACGTTCGGATAATCACCAAGCGGCATGCGCGAATGCCGCCACTCGCACGCCATCGAAGCGAGCTGGAAATCGGCGATGGTGAGGCGGCTGCAAGCGACAAAGTCTCGGCCCTCCAGGTGCTGGTCCAACACGCTGGCAAACCTCTTCAGCTCGGGAATCACTGCCGCGATCTCCGCCTCGTCAGGCTCGCCGATATGGAAAGTGGCCTTCACCACATGCTCGAAATAGAACGGCGCCACCGCACTCGCCCAATGCTGGTCGTTCCATGACAGCCAACGCAGCACTTCCACCTGTTCGGCGGGCTCGTGCGCGGGCCACATATCCGAACCCTGCTTGATGCACAGATACGCCATGATTGCGGACGACTCCCACAGCACCGTATCGCCATCGACCAGGGTGGGCACCTTTCGATTGGGATTGAGCGCCGTATAAGCCGGCGTCTTCAGACCGCCGCCCATCAGGTCGAGCTCGATGCACTGCGCCTCGATGCCCAGATGCTTGACCAGCGCCAGCACACGGCGCGGCGCCTGGGCCTTGATCCAGTAGATCTTCATGCCTTCCTCCGCTGCTTGGTTGGGTTGCCGGCGCCCACCTTACCCCGCCGCAAAATATGTTAAAGAACATAATTTGAGGGCCTGCTATACCTGTCCCACGGAGGTTGCAGCCATGCCTTACAGTCCCGAACACAAGGTGCAGACGCGGGCACGCGTGGTCGAATCCGCGCGGCGCCTGTTCAATCGCCACGGCTTCGAACAGGTCACCATCGACCAGGTGATGGCCTCCGCCGGGCTCACCCGCGGCGCCTTCTATCACCACTTCGACAGCAAAGACGAACTCTACGCCGCCGCCGTCGCCAGCTTCACCACCTGCAATCCGTTCGCCGTGAAATCGGCGCAATCGGCGCCGGCCATCGACGATCCCAAACAGATGGCGCGGATGTTGATCGATCTCTACCTCAGCGATGAAGTGCTGGAGAACATCGACATGCATTGCCCGCTCTACGCACTGCCTTCGGACGTGGCGCGTGCCGGGCTGGAACCGCAGCAGGCCTATACCGATCTGATCCGCGGCATGCGGCACATCTATCGCGTGGCGCTCGACGGCATGCGCGATGCGGACCGGCGCGCCGACGCCATGGTCTCGCTATGCGTGGGCGGCATGGTGCTGGCACGCACCACCAATGATCCGCAGTTGCGCACATCGTTGCGTGCCTCGGCGCGGCATCAGGCGCTGGCGTTGCTCAAGACGGAATAGCGTCCCTGGGCACATTCGCGTCGATCCAGTGGATGATGAACTCATCGAGCGCCACCCGCTCGGGAACCTCGATGCCTGCCTCGCGCACGAACGCGGACGCCGCCTTGATCAGCGACTGGCGCGAAAGGCTGCTGGCCTGACGCGCAGCGGCCTGCTTCTGGCGCAACTGCACGATATGCGCCGAGGGTTTCCCGGGCTTGGCGTACTTCTGATAGCGGCGCAATTCGTCGGCGGCCAAGGTGGTATCGAACGCCGCCTGCAGCGTGGCCCTGCGAGCCTGCAGGAGTGCCATCAGAGTCTCCGTGCGGGCGTCAGCTTCGCCCTGCCCCGGCAGCACGCGTGCGAGCGCAGCGGGAGCCTCGGCTCCCTGCAAGGCTGCGAGAAAAGCGGCATAGGGGAAGGGTGCGGTCGTAATCATGGCGATGGCCGGATGCAGATGGCCTCGCACGATACGCGCTTGCGCCACGAACTGCGATGAAGCCGGTCGTATGGCTTCATCCATCGCAAGCGGCTCTCTTTTAAGGAAACGCCTGATATCGCCGCGCAGGCAGGTCAAGCAAGCCGACTGTCATCGATTCACAGCTTGTGCTGCGCCCCCTTGGGCAACACCAGCTTGTGCTCGATCTTGCCGACACGATGGATCACCTTGCCGCCGGCACTGAGTCGGAACGACTGGGTGAAGTTGTGGCTAGGCGTATCGGGCAGAAAGCTATAGGCGCTATTGGCCGCCTCCACGGTCTTGTACGTCCAGTCCACGCACTGCGGCTCGGTGTTCAAGATCGACATCAGATTGGCGGCCGAGTAGGTCATAGTGCCCGCGCCTGAGGAAAGCATGGTGGTGGCGCCGTTGATGTCGCCCACGAAGTTGACCTGAAACGCCACGATGGGCGCGAGATTCTGTGCAGGCTGACCGCTCAGCGATACGGTCTTGTTGCCTATGGTGTGGCCGTGATTGTCGATCAGAGTGAAGGTGACACCGTTGATGTTGTCCGCGGCATCATTCGACAGGCTGATGATGATCTGATAGCCGGCAGGCAAGGTATTGCTCGGCAGATTGGCCAGCCGCTGCAGGATATTGATCACCTGTTGCTGCTTGTTGTGCCAGTTGTCCACGATGCACAACATGCCTGGCGACGTATTGTCGGGAATCAGCAGCACGCAATACTGCTGCGCGCCGTCGTATGCGCCGCTGGCCGAGTACGCGTTCAGTTGAAAGCCGAAGCCATTGCTGCCCGTGATGTCGGTGTCCACGATGATGTGCACCGAGAGCCCGCGCAAATGATTGCACGAGACAAACCAGGGAAAATCGGGTATCGCGCGTATCCTCTGCTTGACCGCCTCACTCGCCGAAACCCGCGGCCCCGGGCTATACAGGAAGTAATTCGAATTGCTGCCCAGGCCCGCCTGTGGAATGGCTGCATATGGGCCTGCGCTGTTGAGCGCCGCGCTGATGCCGTTGCGTCCGAAATTGCCCCAACCCCAGTTCGGCGAAATGGGTTTCGGATAACCCGCATCCACCGTACCCGCACCTTCATCGGCGCGCGTGACGCGTATGTACTGATCGCCCGCAAAGAAGTAGCAACGCGAGCCGCTGTACAACGCCGCGTCGATGCCGTTCTCGCCGAACGATCCCCAGTTCCACACCGAGATGGGTCGCGGATAACCCGCGTCCACCGTGCCGGGCCCGGTTTCGCCGCGGGTCACTCGTATGTATTGCTTGCCTGAGAAGAAATAGCACTTCGAATTGCTGTATAGCGCCGCATCGATGCCATTGGCCCCGAACGCACCCCAGCCCCAGTTCGGCGCAATCGCCCGCGGATAACCCGGGTCGATCGTACCGGGCCCCGTCACGCCACGCGTGGTGCGAATATATTGGCTACCCGCAAAGAAATAGCACTTCGAACCACTGTAGAGCGCGGCGTCGATGCCGTTGGCACCGAACGACCCCCAGCCCCAGTTCGGCGAAATGCCGCGCGGATATCCGGCATCCACCGTGCCCGGACCGGTGTCGTCACGCACGACGCGGATGTATTGGTTGCCTGAAAAGAAATAGTCGTACACGGCAGCTCTCCAGCAGAGGCGCGCGGCCTCTTGCGAGCAGATATTCCGTTGACCCACGGTCCGCATGCTGCGGAGGAAGAGCGTCGAGCACGCAAACGCCCTGTTCGAATCACGGCGGAGATTAGCGCCGGCGCCGCGCATGCTCCATAGCGCATAAGCGCTGTAGTCAGGCGTTTTACTTAGACCGTTTGATCGGCGAAAACCCCGCGAGGCCATGCGCCGCGAAATGGCCTCGGCATCAGCAAGAACATGCGATGCAACTGCGATGCCTGGCTATACGTATCTCAACGAAAGCGCGTATCTCGGTATCGGTGGCCGTTGAAAGGGTGAGGCACGTCAGTCGCGCACAGGGTGCGCTCCCACAAAGGCTTTTCTTGGTGAGTGGTGTTTCATGGTGGGTGGTGTTTCGTTGTCGGCGACATGTCGATGTGGGAGCGCCTCCCCTGTGGGAGCGCACCCTGTGCGCGACGCTCTTCATCACGCCCCTCGATTCAAATCACGCCCCACACCGGCCACAGCACAACCCAGGGCTGTTACTCAAACGAGAACACCGCACATGCATTCCGCGCTCAACCGATCTCGTTACCGCGATGCAGATGAATCCCCAACTCCGGCGCCAGCTCCCGCATCGGCTCGATATCCCGGCTCAACGACATCCAACCCGCCACGCTGTCATCGTCCGTATCGCGCACCCATAGCGTGTAACCGTGCGGCGCGAGATTGTCGTAAGCGACGCCAAGCAGATCCGCGGTGTCGATATCGGCGTGGTATTCATCCTCGTCCGTATCGCCATCCCAATCGATGGTCAGGTTCCAGCGAGCGGCAAGCTCATCAATCGCCTGCACCAGCGCCCGCGTGTCGCCGGCATCCACATGGAACGTGGCCCGCCAATCCGCCACCTGCCCCACCACCTGCGCAACATCGATCTCATCCTCCGCCAACTCCGCCACCGCCTCGCGATACCCCGCGAACTGCTGAAACGCCGCGTCGTCATCGCCGGGATTGATCAACAGCAGAAACTGCCAGACGCGCGCGTCGAGCGAGTCGTCGTCATCGTCGAAGGGCTGGGTGGTGTCGAAATCGTCGTCGGAGGAGTTCATGGCGGGGCGTCCAGGGTTAGGGAGGCATCATCTCACTCAAACGGGCCGCCGAGAACCGCAGCCTGCCTGGGTTCGCGTGGCCATAGGCACGCGAGAGGCCATATGCTTGGCATGAACCAATAGGGGGAGCTATGGATTCGGCGACACTTACTTTTTCTGCCTTGAACGAGCGCATCGACGCCCTGCCTGACCATGAGAGCCTCGCGATAGCACCGACGAGGCGCCAAAGGTGGGGTTTCATTCTCGGGTTCAGCGCTGGCTTTATCGGTCTCATTGCTGGAAAGGCGATGCCAGACTCGACCTGGACTGTCGTCTTCACTGCGACCATGTTGACGATCGAAGTCGTGGCGCTGGCCGTTGCGCTCATACCGCGTCGACCGTGGCGCATTCCCGGTTTTGCCAAGGAGCGGCGCCAATTCGCTGAGCAGCTGGATTTCGATCAACACCACTACGATCGCCTCGTCGCGTGGATCCGTGCCTTTCCAAGGGCTCGTATTGAAGCCATGGGGGAGTATGCGTCACGTCGTCACGAACTGCTGAAAGACAAGTACCCGCTGCTTTCGGGTGGCCTGGAAAAGCTAGGCGCGCTACCTGTCGTAGCGGCGCTCTATCTGCAGTTCAAAGACCTTCACTGGCCGCCTCACCCCACGTGGCCGGAACTCATTCTCGGATTCGCTTTGGTTTCGCTCTACTGGGCCAGCCTGTTAGTTGCCAGCGTCCGCTTTCGCGCGCAGCTGTTCGTAACGCTTTTGACGCGAGCGATGGAATCGGCGGACGATCTCAACCAAGAGTCAGCCTCCGCGACCTCGGTCCTTTCTTAGCAATATTTCGAGCACGCCAAGGTAGTGCAAGTTGCGGCACGCGCCTCTGTGCCTTTCCTCACAACCATCTCCCTCTGGTGCCTCCAAGTTGCCTCAATGAGGGCTTCGATATGGCCTCAAAAAAATGTGAGACTTACGAATCGGCCCCCAGGGATGAGCACCATGTGGCTTAGGCGAATGACGGCTTTGGTTCTTTGCAGTCTCAGCGGACTCGCCGCAGCGGCGGGTATTAGTTGCGACAAGGCCTCGAACTCGATTGATCAGGCGATCTGTCAAAGCCACAGGATCTCGGCCCTTGATGAACAGATGGGCCAGGCCTATGCGGAAGCGGCACAACGGGCACGCGGCGAGCAAGAGAAGCTGCTGCGCGACCAGCGACACTGGCTGGCAGAGCGCAACGAGCTGATCCATGGGCTGATTGGCGAGAAGCCCTTGACCACGAAAGAGGACCGACTGGAGAAGCCGCTGGCTCGCTTCTATCAGGATCGCATCGCGTATTTGAGCCACGTGTTTCGCGACAGAAAGGATGCTTCGCCACTACTGACCGCTATCGCAAGCAAGCTTTCCAAAGACGAGGACCGTGGCTATCCCAAAGACCCTTGGAATTCACTTGGCGGCGACGGCTCCATCTTCCTTGCACCTCAGGAGGAGGGGGCCGATGCGAAAGATGTCGGCTCCAAGATCCCTGTTGATCCTGGCAAGCCGCTAACGGATTTGATCAACGAGCTCGTCGACAACGGCGACACGACGAGGATCACGCTGGCAATGCTTCCCGATCTCGGCATAGGCGGCATGTACACGGTGGCTGGCACGCTGCATTGCGCGAACTGGGCGCTTTTCACTTGGCGCGGCCGCACATTACAAGCTCTTATGACACCGCATGTTCTGCAACAGAACTGCTGGACGACCCAAGGAACCATTGTCTCATTTCAGGGAGCGACACACGCCCTGTCGCTCGGAATCGCTCTGACAGACTCCACCATCCGGACGCAGGCGCTGACCGGTGGCAAGTGGATCGCGCCGAACCGGTTGGAAGTGCGTTACGACTATGAATTGCAAAGCCCACAGGGTTTCTGCGCCGAGGACAATCCGCGCTGCAGCGACCTGATCGCACTGGCGAACACCTATGTCGCTCGTTATGACCGCAGCCGGATACCAGAACTGCTGTCTGCCACTGCGCTGTCTGATGAGGAGGCGGCCAGCTATGCCACCATGCAGGCATCCATGGACGATCAGGGCGGAGTGCTCCCCACGTTTGGCCAGACAATCAACGATGGCTACAGCGCTTTCGGCGATGGCGCGATTACCTTTCCCTTGCGCTGGCACGGCGAAGTGCTACTGGGAAGGATCAGCCGGGCGAGCCTAGGTTGGCGCGTTGGAGACAACTGGCTAATCGGTCTCTGGCGATTGTCGGGGCAATCGTTGGAACCGATCGTGGGCGTGCGTGTGCCCGTCGTGCGAACGGGTTATTTGCACTCTGCGATTGTGCCCTAGAAATAACATCCAGACTGCTAGGCAAAGGTCTGGCAAAGCCGAAGGCTGTCTAACAACGGGCCAATTTAACTTACCCGCCCCATTCATCCCAAGAACGCTGCGCCAATCGGCCACTTTTGCTCGCGGCCTGACCCCCTGTATGTTGCAGAGAATTGCGGCACAAAGGGGAGAGCCGTGGCTAAGCGCAGGGGAAGCGGGATTGAAACTATTTCATTCATGCCATGGCAAGTGGGAATTGTGCTTGGTGTGATTGGATTCGTGGTCGTCCGGTACAGTATCGGGTGGATGGTTTCATCCAGCAATAACCCAGTCTTAGCTGGCATTGGGAAGGCCAGTGCCGCCGGTTCATTTGCACCCATGGCCTGGGTAGTCCTACTTGGGTGTTGGATCGGTGCGGTTTCATCTTTTTATCGCCAGCGATACCGCAAACGACTACTCGAATCCCAGACCGGTCTCGAAAGCGTTCGCGCCATGAGCTGGCAAGCCTTCGAGCAGTTGGTCGGCGAGGCCTTCAGGCGACAGGGCTATGCTGTCGAAGAGACAGGTCTTGGTGGCGCGGACGGCGGTATCGATTTGCTCCTGCGCAAGCAGGGAAAAACGGTGCTGGTGCAGTGCAAGCAGTGGCGGTCAAGACAAGTTCCCGTCACCGTGGTTCGCGAGATGTTTGGCTTGCTCGCGCATCACAACGCAAGCAGCGTGATCATCGTTTCCACGGGAGACTACACCGCGGATGCCCGCCGGTTCGCGACGGGCAAGCCTATCGAATTGATCAATGGTGATCAGCTCCTGGCGATGGTTCAGAACGTGCAAACGGCCGCTACGCCCGCGCATCAGGAGCCGGCGCTCGCGACGGCGGCGGCGAAGCCCTCCGGCGTCGCTCCAACATGCCCTACTTGCGCATCGGAAATGATTCGCCGCGAAAATCGCCGCACGCACGAAGCATTTTGGGGATGCCCGAGTTATCCGCGTTGCCGAGGCACGCGAGTCATTTCCCAAAGCTGATCTCGCAGCGACTACTTACAACTTAGGACCTATCGTTCCCCTCCAACACTGGGTGCTAGCGTTGCGCGCCACATCAGCGCTTCGCATTCCCACCTAATTGGAGACGGGCCATGACGACCCTTTACGCTTGGGCCACGCCGGCTTTCTCGAGCGACTCGCCCGTCGACCACACGTTTGTCACTGATTACGACAACCGGATCGATCCGTATAAAAGCATCAAGGCTGTAGAGAAAGCTCAGGCGAACTACTGGTACTGCTGGGGCGACTTTCACTGCCAGGGCGAAAGCTCAGAACAGCCCCAGGGTTATCTCGGCAGCGCCAGCGGCGACTTTGCGTTGGCGCAGTGCCTGTGCCTTCCCAACAAAGAGTCGGACAGTATCCCTCCGCAAACCCGGCCCAACGCCTGCGGCACGATTTACTACTACGGCCTGGATGGGGTCTGCCACCAGCTAGCCAATCAGGTGCTCTGGGCCACGGGTGGCACGGGCACGACGCCGTTGACGGTGGCGTTGGCGCGGGGCTACCGTGCCAGCAGCTTTATCTATGGCGCGTACGGCATCCTGCATCACGACTGGAACGCCAATATCTCGCGCTGCGCGGCTCCTCCTTCGTCTCCAAGTGCGGTCAACACCATGGACGCCAACGACGACTTCGCCATCCACGCCCAGCGGGTGCTGGCGTCGCTCAATGCGTCGGAGAAGCTCGCACCCCTGCTGGCATTGCGTGACAGCGTGCGGAAGGAGCAGCTGGCCCAGAGGGAGGCCGTTGTCAAAGGAGAGGTCATGCCATCGGCAGAGGCTCTGAATGCGCGCAACCAGGCCTACTTTCAGCGCGCGGCGGCGTTGCTGACCAGCGCGGAGTTCGAGGCTGTCTTTGGATTCGCACCCAATCGGACGATCGATCTGGTCGATCCGACGATTGCGCGCCAGCCAGCGGGCAAGGCATAACTGGATAAGGGTGCGGGGCGGACGTTCGAACGGGTTTGATGCGGTAAGAAACGTACAGCCGCGTACGTTCAACCGCCGCAAAGCACTCGATTACGCGGCAGCCGGCAGCGAATCTTCTGAAAGTGCACGCCAAACGATATTTCGTTCGATATGCGTCGTGTTTTTACGACTTACTAAGACTCTTCTGATGGTGGCGCAACAATCGGTCGCTTAATCTGAACCTGCTCCCGAGTTGTCAGGACAACCCGGCCAAGCATGCGACCGCCCTACTGGCGGAGCACCAACGGCCCGTCGAGCGACGGGACTGGCTGGACTGATGGGCGGTCGCGTTTGCGCCGCCCATTTCCTTTTTTGGGGCTGCCTCTCTGGCTGAATCAGGGTCTGGCATTGGGAGTAACCCGATGAACCGCATGCACAACCCGGCGCATCCCGGCGAGGTGCTACGGGAGTATCCGGGCGATATCACCGTCACCAGCGCCGCACAAAAGCTTGGTGTCACCCGTGTCGCGCTTTCCCGCATTCTCAATGGTACCAACGGCATTTCCGCCGACATGGCGCTGCGCCTGGAAGATGCTCTGGGCACCAGCGCCATGATGCGGGCGGAGATGCAGGTGCGATACGACCTGTGGAAGGCCAGCCAAAAGAAGCGCCCAAAGATTCGGCGTATTCATCTTTCTACGACTTGAACGCCCTGGCGTCACGCACGGGCCAAACCGCCTTGTCGGTCACTGCAGCCCCAGCTTTTCCAGCTCCTTGCGCAACGCCCGCTCGCTTTCGTCGCCGGGTCCCCACCCGACCAGCTTGCCCACCTGTCTCCCGTCCCTGAAGAAGTAGAAGGTCGGCGTTGACCACGTGTCGATGGCCTTCCAATCGCTTTGCCGATAGATGTAGTTCATGCGGGCAAGCGGATGCATGGCGTTCCAGGCGGCGACGTGGCGAGGTTGCATGCGGCCGTCCTGGGGCATCAGCCAACGGGCGTGGCTGGCGAAAATGGCCTTCAGACGGGGATCGGCTTCGATGGCCGCCACCGCATCGCGGGAGAAGTGGCACTGCGGGTGTCCGATCACCACGATATCGACTGCGCCGCTCAACCGGATGGGCTGCAGACTTGCCGACAAGCCGTCGTCGGTCAGGATCAAGGCAGATGGTCCCCGGCCGTCGGCCAGCGCACCAACGACGGTGGGAGCAGGATCGCTGCTCGCCGTCGGCCAGCTGGCAAGCACCGCATGAGCAGCGTCGAAATCACGCACGCTTATCAGCGCCACGTACAAGTCCTGGTAGTGACGCACCCCATCAGCATGCAGCGCACGCAGCCGATCGAGATCGGCCTGCATGTCCCGAACGTAGCGCTGGTCGAACGTGTAGAACGCCGTGTCGGAGGCGGCACGGAACAGCAGATCAACCGAGTCCTCGGTCAGCTCCTGCAGGATTGCCGATTCCTGCTGGTCCGCGATGTTCGTCGAATAGAGTTCAACGATGGCTGCCGGACGGGTGGCCGACGGTAATGCATCCAGCGCGGCCTCTGCGTTGTGGAATCGGTCGTAGCGCTGATCGATGGCGGCGGCCTTGGGCAAGCCCTGGCCCGCATGGCCACTCGCGAAAAGGAGGACACCGACAAACACGAGCACGAAATTTGCGCGCATCTTCATTGCCATCTCCAGTGTGATCAATGCTGGAAAGACCACTAGCGAAATATTCCGGCCTGCGGCTCAACGGCTAGCGCCGGAGTCGTACGGGATACCACTGGGGATTTAAACCAACCATTCGCATAACACCGATTGAGATGTAGCGATTGGTCCCTTCGTGAGTAGGTTGATAACCGCGGCAAAGTCGATCTTCAGAGTCAGGGTCATTTCTGTACGCGAGAGTAGTGAGCCTGAGCTGACCCGAGTTTGACGGACACCCTCACTCAACGGCTTCAACCTTATACAACTGAGTCAAACGCTCGGGGTTTACCTCCATATCGCCCACAAAGACCCCGTATCGCATGACCTCGCGATAGACCCCTTGATGCTTCGACTGTTGAGGCCAGCGAAACTCCAGCACGCAGCCTTGAGACGTCACCTGGTACCTTGTCGATACGTAAGGACGGCCATCATAGGTTTGCGTGGAGCTTCCCAGCAGCCTCAAGCTGGCGGTTGATTTCTCGGAACACAATTTGTTCTCGACAATCACTAGAGGCCCATCTGCCATCTCGCCTTTCTGTTCCACCGTCCAAATCCGATCAGCACCGGCGTCCTTCATGCTGATGACAGCGCCGATCCTGATGAAGCACCAGTTCCGGGTGCCTATTTCGCAGGTCAGCTGCGGTGTCGCTGGAAATGAAGGCGACGAACTCGCATCAGGGAATCCTGCTGCAAGTGCCACGGCAAGAAGGATTGATGAACTCATTCGCAGGTCGTCTCCATCGCAGTCACAGTAGTGGAAATGGAGTCACGCTTACTCCCAAAGCGGCGCGAAGTGAACCTGACTCCGTTTTGATCCTTGTTAGGACTCGTCCGATAGCCAAGCCCTGGCTGCCGAAATAAATTCTAAGCCAACTATGCGGAGCGTCCTTAAGCGAGATATCGCGGCAACTTTGAGATAGGTCTCATTGATCGTACCCGCGGAATAGATTTAGCGTCGAAGGCAAGACCTTTCTACGGATGGATCCACATTTGGCTGAGCACGCGTTGTTTCGGCGAGAGGTTTTGCAGGCGCGGGCACCCGCGACCGTCGGCGCTATTCGTCTCGCCACGCCACTATCACACCGCGTATGGGCCGCTCTTGGGGTGTGCTTTGCCGCCAGTCTGTGCGTGTGGCTTGGAGTGGGACACTACACGCGGCGCGAGCGCGTTGTTGGCAACCTGACGCCCCAGGCGGGCCTCCTCACCGTCTCGGCGCGAGTCCTCGGTAACCTCGCAACGGTACATGCTACCGAAGGCGCGACAGTACGCGCGGGGGATGCGCTGGCCACCATCAGTACTGAGCGCAGCAGCGCCACCTTTGACGATACGGCGGCGGACATTAGCGCGCAGTTGCGTCAGCAACAGGAACGCTTACAAGCGGACATCGACGGCGCGCAGAAGCTGGCGGGCGTGCAGGCCAGCGAATTGCGTAAGCAGATCATCACCTTTGACCGTCAATTGGTCCAGGTGAATGCACAGATTGCGGTGGAACGGCGCCAAGTAGCCGAGCTATCGGCCCTTCTGTCCCGCTTCGAGGGCCTCGGCAACAAGGGCTATGTGTCGGTCATTGAGGTGCAGCAGCAGCGCAACCAAAAGGCCAATGCAGAACAACAAGCGCAGGCGTTTATGCGCCAGCGTGTGGAGCTACAGCAACAAAGAGATAGCGCGCGTAACCAGTTGAACGAACTGCCGCTCACGACAGCCGCCAAGCTCAACGACCTGCATCGCCAATTGGCGCAAGTCAATCAGTCGCTCGCACAGAACGAATCCGAGCGCACCTCAGTGTTACGCGCGCCCGCCGACGGTGTCGTATCTGCTGTACTGGTCAAGCCGGGACAGACGATCACGCCAGGCCAAGCCGTAGTGTCGCTGGTGCCGAAGGACTCGGTGTTGCAGGCGCAATTGTGGGTGCCAAGCAAGGCAATTGGCTTTGTACATACTGGCACGTCCGTCGTGCTCCGCTACACCGCCTACCCTTACCAAAAGTTTGGGGCGCAGCGCGGCACCGTGACGGCCGTCTCACGTAGTGCCCTGACGCCCGCGGAACTAGCCGCGGTGCTCGGTCAAGCCTCCGCGCAAGAATCGCTTTATCGCGTCGATGTGGCATTGCCTGCCCAACACATTGACGTGTACGACCAGCCGGAAAGCTTGAGGCCCGGCATGGCGGTGGAAGCAGATTTGCTGCTCGAAGAGCGCCGCATGGTTGAATGGATCTTTGAGCCGCTTTATGGACTCGGTCGCCGCTCTTCGGGTGGTCACGCATGACGCGAGCAGTGGCCACCGATAACAAGGAGGTCATCCTGGCTGCGCGCAGCCCGGTGGCGTCACCGGTCGACGACGCCGTAGCAGGCCCCTTACTAAGTTGGCGGCGGCGGCTGCCGATGATTCGGCAAACCGAGGCGGCCGAATGCGGGCTCGCATGTGTCGCCATGATCGCGGCGTACCATGGCCAGCATCACAGCCTGCAGACACTGCGGCGGCGCTTCGCTACATCGCTCAAAGGTATGACGCTGACGCAGTTGTTGGCAGTAGCACATGGGCTGGGTTTGAATGGCAATCCAGTGCGGCTAGAACTAGACGAAATGCGGCAATTGTCAGTGCCATGCATCTTGCACTGGGATTTGAATCATTTTGTGGTGTTGCACAAAGCAACCGCGCGCGACGCCGTGATTCATGATCCAGCGGCGGGCGAGCGCCGGCTGAGCTATGACGAACTGAGCAAGCATTTCACGGGTGTAGCCATCGAGCTTTTTCCGTGCCCTACGTTTGAGCGCAAGGCGCCGGCCACGGAGATGTCGCTACGTGCCCTGACGGGCAGCGTGTCGGGATTGAAAGGCGCGTTGCTGACAGTATTCGCCTTGGCACTGGCGTTGGAGCTGTTCGGCTTACTCGGACCGCAGTTCATGCAAATCACAGTGGATAACGTGATCGCCGATGGTGATCACGACCTTTTGATGTTTCTTTCCGTGAGCTTCTTGGTGCTTCTGGTGTGGCAAGTCGGGCTATCGGCGGTACGTAGCTGGACAGTGGTGTGTCTGAGTACGCGATTCAACCTTCAATGGACAGCCAACGTTTTTCAGCATCTATTGCGCCTTCCGCAAGCGTACTTCTTGAAACGCCATCTGGGCGATGTGGTGTCCCGCTTTGGCGCCATCGGGGTGATTCAGCAAACTCTGACGACACGCGCAGTGGAGGTAGTGCTGGACGGAATCATGGCGTCGCTCACGCTGGTGATGTTGTTGCTGTATAGCCCACTGTTGACGGCGCTCACCGTTGCCGGCTTGGCGTTGTACGGCCTATTTCGCGCGCTTACTTATCGGTTTTATCGCGAAAAGAACCTCGAGCAGGTTGTGCTGGCCTCCAGGCAGCAGAGTCAGTTCATGGAAGCTGTACGAGGCGTGCAAACCATTCGCCTTTTTAATCAAGTACCCCAACAATCGGCGCGGTTCATCAACGCCACCACGAACACACTCAATGTTGGCGTGCAGGTGCAGCAGTTCGGCCTTGTATACGGTTCGCTGCAAGGCCTGTTGAGCGGTGCGCTACGGATTGGCCTGTTGGGCACAGGGGCACGGTTAGCACTGGACGGCCAGTTCAGCGCGGGCATGCTGATGGCATTTCTGGCCTATAGCGACCAGTTCATCAGTCGGGCCAGCAACCTAGTCGACTACGCCATCGAACTGCGCATGTTGCGCATCCAGGCGGAGCGGTTAGCCGACATCGTTATGACGCCCACGGAGGCAGATACAGATGGTACTTACATCGGTCCGCTGCCGGCCCCGTCGCTGTCATTCGACTGCGTGAGCTTCCGCTACGCCGACGGCGAGCCGTGGGTGGTGAATGATTGTAGCTTTCATATTGAGGCGGGACGGTCTGTTGCGCTGACCGGCCCTAGCGGCTGTGGCAAAAGTACGCTCGCGCGCTTGATGTTAGGCCTGGTCGATCCCGACCGCGGGCACATATACGTCGGCGGCATCCCGTTGAAGAGTTTGGGCAAGTCGACGTTCCGGCAGATGGTCGGTTGCGTGATGCAGGACGACGCACTTATAGCGGGCTCCGTTGCCGACAACATCAGCTTCTTCGCTGAAGACGCTTCGCAAACGCGAATTGAACAAGCAGCGCGGCTGGCCCAGATTCATGACGACATTGCGGCCATGCCGATGGGCTACCACACGTTGTGCGGGGACATGGGCGCTGCGCTGTCCGGTGGCCAGCGTCAGCGCTTGCTGCTCGCGCGTGCCCTGTATCGCAAGCCACACATTTTGATTCTGGACGAAGCGACCAGTCACCTTGACGTGGCATGCGAAAGACGCATCAACGCCATGCTGCGTGAGCTAAACATCACGCGAATCTACGTGGCTCACAGGCCAGAGACGATTGCGGCAGCGGATTACATCCTGGCCGTTGAAGATGGGAGAACTCACGAAACCGAGTGCGCGCAACCTGAAGAGCGCACAAGCCAAAGTGAATTCGCCCGATAGTTCTCGCCCGCAAGGGCAGGATACCGAATGTCTGGGCGGGCAATTCCAGACAACTACTAAGGAGACGCGCAATGCGTTCTATTAGAGCTACTGAGTTCGAAAACATTAGTGGTGGTAGCACTGCCGATGGCAATATTGGCACGGCTCGTTATATCAACGGCAAGCTTGTTCTGCCGGACGCTTGCTCGACTGCTAACCTCGTCAGTAATGTTCAGGCCGGAGCAATCACTGGCGGCATTGGTGGCGCCATTGCTGGAGCAGCCAGTGGGCCGGGCGCCATCCTTTCCGCTGCGGGCGGCGCGGTCTTGGGGGCCGGCCTGGGCGCAATGACTGCATCGATTAATTGCCGAAATGCGCTTAGCGTTCGATAAAGTGTGACCTCTATGCCGCCCACTTTTAAGCAGAGAGGCGGCATAGAGCCCCGATATCTGACCCCAGTGGGTGCGTATATGAAACTCGACAGACGACGTCAGATTGCTGATCGCGGGATCGTCTCTTTTATGCTTGTTTTTGGAATTGGTCTTATAGGCAGTATTAGCTTTATTTCTTACTGCGGTATGCATTTACTAGCTGGAGAAGGGCTCTCTTTCTTCCGGCTTCGTGAATTTGCATTCTCGTCTATGCTCAATGGAACTCTTATCGGTCTCGGCTTCTGGTTTATATTATTCTTACCGCATAAGAGCGATCTTTGACGAAAGCCTCGGGGGTGGCCCAAACGGCGGCTCGCTCAACATTCATTTGATGAGAACTAAAGTGGTCAGAGAACTAAAGTGGTCAGAGCGATTTTCTACTGAGAGATGAGTACCCCGACCACTTTTCTCGAGAAGGGTGGTTCGGTGCTCCTTCTTGTCCTGCGAGGTGGCTAATTGAATGAGAAACTATTCAGATTGGTATTTCTATCTCTTCTCGCACTTATGTTCGCGACTCTTGCAGCAAGGAACCTTTCCACACATAGCATCAAAGTATTCGTCTATGGTGCGATAGCTATGATCTGCTGTATTGAATTACTTAAGTCGCGCACGGATCGACGTTAGATCCTTGCCATGACGGAGTCAGGTTCAGGTCTATCGATGGACTTCCATTTGAAAGGTGAACCTGACCCGTTTTTGGCACCGTAGTGGCGGTGGGGTCAGATTCACTTCAAAGGCGGCGAGAAGTGAACTTGACTCCATTATTGCCGTTCTTTGGATGGGCGGTCGCATTTGCCCCGCCCATTTCCTTTTGTCGCGCCACAACCACCGGCAGAGCGCCTTCAGCCGCTCACAGCACTCCCCTCCTCCAGCTCCAACATCCCCCAGGCAATTTCCGCAGCCCGCTCGTTCAACATGCAGAGCGCCGCAAACAGGCCCTCGGTCAGTGCGGGGGAGAGCGGCAAGTTGGCGGGCGGATAGCCGGACGAGCTTTCCTGGATGAGCCGGTAGGCCTCGCTGTTGGCCAGCACGCAGGACACGGCCTGGATGCCTTCGGCAAGCGTTGCGCTGGTGGCCGCCAGACGCTGTGCCGGTTCTGGAAACTCGTCGAAGATCCAGTAGCGGCGGCTCAACGGGTTGACGGGTTTGCCTGGGTTGGGTGTGGCAGCGTTGCCGCGTATGCGCCCCGTGTGTTTGGACTTGGCCATGATCAACGCCTTAGTAGTTGGTCGTGGTTAGCGGACCGTCATCCACGAGAGGGCGGTAAGCGCGGATCACAGGCTTGGCCTTCTCCAAGTCGTAGCGCGCCTGAAGTGCCAGCCAATAAAAGGCGGTGGTGTCGAAGGTCAGCGAAAGGCGCAAGGCGATCTTTGGCGTGATGGGTTGTGTGTCGGCGATGAAGGCTTTGATCTGATTGGACGGTATGCCGGTGCGGCGGGCGAGTTGGGCGGGGTTGAGTGCGTTGGGGATCAGGTACGCGTGCAGCAGGATGTCGCCGGGGGCTCGCAGGGGTTGCGAGGGGTCGACTTCCGAATGCGGGGTGAGCTGGATCAGTTCCATGGTGGTTCCTCCCTGTCGGACACGGCCGCACAGCGGCTCAGCGCTTACAGCGCTCCGTGTCAGTGAATGCTTGGCAACTTTGTCGGTGATCGCCCGAATGCGGCGCATCGCCATGCCGGCCGATGCGCTGCAACGGCGATCATCGGAGGCGTGTGGTGTTCACTCGAGGCTCGTCACCGAGCAGCCGGGCGTATTGCTGCAGGCAGTGGATGGCCGTGCCCAGGCTGGCCGTGACGGCCATGGGAAGCGGCCATGGCAGCGCTCTGCCGGGGAATCCCCGCGACTGCGCGTGGCGGCACTGCTCGCTGTCGAGACGCAGGCGCGTGAAGGTGAGCACCGCCAGGGCGATGTCACCGCGAGTGACAAGACGCGGGGTTTCTGGCCATGCAACAGACGTGCATGATGAGTCGCCGGGCGGAGGAGTGAGGGTGTCGTCAGGGGGAACGGACGAGCGAATGCGTACCGTATGATCGCGGGTAGCCATGATCAACTCTCTATAAGTTGGTGATGGTTAGCGGGTCGTGGGTGTTGCAAGCACACACGGCCCGCGCCTCATGACCTGGTGGTCATGGTCATTCGCGAGGGCGTGCAATACGACAGCGCGAATGACTGACTGACCCTAACAAGCAGGGTTGGCAACGTCTGTCAGGGATCGGCGAGATGGGTGTCCACCTGGGTGAGGTGATGCGTGACGGCGCAAGGCCGGCTAGACGTCAGCACCATGTCTCTACCCGTCCGCGTTATTCAGCGCCTTGATCACGTCCAGATAACGCGACCTGCCTTGAACTACGCCCGGACCGGCGAGCCTATGGCAGCGGTCCTCTGGGGCATTACCTGACCCGGCCTTTCCTGAGGGAGTCATGCTGATGATTCGCATATTGCTTCTGGCGTGCCTGTTCGCGGGCGCCAGCCTGCCCGTTGCTGCAACCGTTCAACCCTTTCCGCCATCGTTCCGCGTCCAGGACATCCAGACGGACGGGGCCACCATCCACGTTCGCGTTGGCGGGAAAGGGCCCGCCGTTGTCCTGCTGCATGGCTTTGGGGACACCGGCGACATGTGGGCGCCGCTGGCGGCGGACCTGGCGCGCAATCACACCGTCGTCGTGCCCGATCTGCGTGGCATGGGCCTGTCCTCACATCCCGAAAGCGGCTACGACAAGCGCACACAGGCCGCGGATATTCGCAGCGTGCTGACCAAGCTAGGCATTGATCACTCGGCCGTGGTGGGGCACGACATCGGCACCATGGTGGCGTACGCCTATGCCGCCCGCTATCCGGACAAGACCGATCGCCTTGTGGTGATGGATGCCCCCGTGCCCGGCATCCCGCCGTGGGACCAGATCGTGCGCTGGCCTGCGCTATGGCATTTCGATTTCGGAGGCCCGGATATGGAGCGCCTCGTTGCGGGCCGCGAACGCATCTACCTGGACCGGTTCTGGAACGAGTTCGCCGGTGATCCATCGAAAATGGACGAAGCATCGCGCCAGCACTACGCCGAACTCTATGCCCGACCGAACGCCATGCACGATGCGTTCTCGCAGTTCCGCGCCTTCCGCAAGGACGTCGAAGACAACCAGGCGGCCATGGCGACCAAACTCACGATGCCCGTGCTCGCGATCGGCGGTGAAAAGTCGTTCGGCGCAAACGAAGCCATTGTGATGCGCAATGCCGCCACCAACGTCACTGAGCTGGTCGTCCCACATGCCGGTCACTGGCTCATGGAGGAAGCCCCCAGCACCACCATCGCGGCGGTTCACAACTTCATCGACGGTAAGCCTGTGGCAGCTGCGGGGGCGAAGTAGGCCAGAACAAACGGGGCAGAACACTTTTTCTGGAAGCTCACTGCTTCAGAACTAGGTCGCGTGGCGAAGATTCGGCCACGAAGCAAGGCTGAAAAAGTGTTCTGACCCCTTTTGTTGTTTCGCCCTACGTCGACAAACACAGCAAAGAGCTATTCGGCAATGGGGTGGGATTGGAAGTGGATGATGACTAGGCGTCCGGAGCGCGTGCATCTTTACGAATGCACAGATGCAAAAGGGATCAATATTTTCGCGTACACCCCGCAAACCGGGTAAAGAAAAAGGGCTTGCAGCGATGCAAGCCCTATTTCCTTGGCTGAGAGGGCGGGATTCGAACCCGCGGCACGCTTGCAAGTACGCCTGATTTCGAGTCAGACGCTTCTCACCCGCACTTGCTATACCCACAATTCAAACAAGTCTGACACCCATCCATCAGCACCAGCGCCTGCGTATTGCACTTGGCGCAAAGGGTGGCGCCCGGCGGGAAGCCGGTGGGGGATTCGGTGGCAGCGGTTTCCGTGGTGGTGGCAGCAGCCTTCTTGCCGCTCGTCACCGCCTCATAGGCAGCGCGCTTCTCGGCGACCAGCTTGCGGGTGGACTCGTCCATTTCCGGGTCGTGGATCAGGCCGATCATCTTCATGTGTTGCTCGATGACCGCGCCGATCTCGGCGACGATGGAGGGCATGTAGACGCCGCCGGCTTTGAAGTAGCCGCCGCGGGGGTCGAAGACGGCCTTCATCTCTTCGACCAGGAAGGTGACGTCGCCGCCTTTGCGGAACACGGCGGAGAGGATGCGGGTGAGCGCCACGATCCACTGGAAGTGGTCCATGTTCTTCGAGTTGATGAAGATCTCGAAGGGGCGGCGCTGTTCGTAGGGGGTGCCGACGTTGAGCACGATGTCGTTGATGGTGACGTACAACGCGTGCTCGAACAGCGGTGACTTGATCTTGTAGGTGGAGCCGACCAGCGTCTCGGGACGCTCCAGGCTCTCGTGCATCTGGATGATTTCCGCCTTGGGCGCTTCCTTGGAAGCTGCCGGTGCAACGGCGGGCGCAGCGGCGGACGCGGCCTTGTCCTCGGGCTTTACGACGTTGTAGCCCTTGATCTTCTTTTCGATCTTGATCGCCATGGTGTGTTCTTCCGACGGGTTGGCGGCGCGGCGGTTTGTTTGGCTAAGAACCGGCGTCTTGAGGTGGTCGCGCGTTTGGGCGGTGTCGCTACTGGATTCCGGCCTGCGCCGGAATGACGAACTTTTAAGAACGATCCGGCCCGGCGTGTTCAGCGCCGGGCCGGGTCGCGTTACGGCTTACTTACGGCGTGCGGCTTTCTTGGCGACCTTGCGGACGGCCTTCTTCACGCTCGCCTTCTTGCTGGCAGTGGACCTCTTGACCGCCTTGGCGGCCTTCTTACCGGCGACCTTGCGGACCGCCTTCTTAACGGCGGCCTTCTTGGCCGTCTTTTTGATGACCTTCTTGACGGCCTTCTTGGCAGCGGACTTGCGCACTGCCTTCTTCACGGCCTTCTTGGCGACCTTCTTGGCGGCTGCCTTCTTGACCGCCTTCTTGGCGACCTTCTTGGCAGCTGCCTTCTTGACGGCCTTCTTGGCGACCTTCTTGACGGCGGCCTTCTTGACGGCCTTCTTCACGGTCTTCTTGGCAGCTGCCTTCTTCACGGCCTTCTTGACTGCCTTCTTGGCGGTCTTCTTGCCGGCGGCCTTCTTCACAGCCTTCTTTGCAGCAGCCTTCTTGGCCGGAGCAGCCTTCTTGGCCGCGGCCACCTTCTTCTTGGCGCGAGCCTTCTTGGGCTTGGCTGCCGCGGTCACTTCGACCACGGGAACCTCGACCGGCGCGTCTACGACCTGGGCGGTTACTTCTTTCACATCAAACTCGGTATCGATGGACATGCGTGTTATCCCCTCCGACGTGGATTCTGGACTTTATGTTGAGCCTTGCCGCAAGGACACTACGGTATTGCTCTTGGCAGTGGGCTGACACCCGAGATCAGGTATCGCGGATAGTTTAGAACTTTCCGTAATACCCTTCCTTCAAGGCATCGAACAAATTGGCGGCGGTATGCATTTCGCCGTCGTATTCCACTTCTTCGTTGCCTTTCAGTTCGACAACACTACCGTCCTCCAATTCGAAGCGGTAGAGGGTGCTCTCAAGGTCGGCTTCTTTAACCAGCACACCCTGGAACGCCGCGGGGTTGAAACGGAACGTGGTGCATCCCTTCAAACCCTGCTTATACGCGTAAAAATAGATATCTTTGAAATCTTCGTACGGGTAGTCGGTGGGGACGTTCGCCGTCTTGGAGATGGACGAGTCCACCCACAGCTGCGCCGCCGCCTGGATGTCGACATGCTCCTTGGGCGAGATGTCGTCGGCCGAAACGAAGTACTCGGGCAGCTTGGACTTGGCGTCGTCCGAGTAGGGCAAGGCATCGGCATTGATCAGCGCGCGGTAGGCCAGCAGCTCGTAGCTGAAAACCTCGACCTTCTCTTTGGTCTTGCGGCCTTCGCGGATCACGTTGCGCGAGTAGTGGTGCGCAAAGCTCGGCTCGATGCCGTTGCTGGCGTTGTTGGCCAGCGACAGCGAGATGGTGCCCGTGGGCGCGATCGAGCTGTGGTGGGTGAAGCGCGCGCCGGTTTCGGCGAGCTCGGCCACCAGGTTGGGCGCCACGCTGGCGATACGCTGCATGTAGCGGCTGTACTTGGCGTGCAGCACGCGGCCGGGGATGGTGTCGCCGACCTTGTAGCCGTCGGTGGCCATTTCCGGACGCTTGCGCAGCATCTCGCCGGTGACGGTGTAGTCACGGGTGAGCACGGGCGCGGGGCCCTTTTCCTTGGCCAGGTCCAGTGCCACTTCCCAGCCGGCGACGGCCATCTCGCGGGAGACTTCTTCGGTGAAGGCCACCGACTCGGCGGTGCCGTAGCGCATCTTGAGCATGGTGAGCGTGGTGCCCAACCCTAAGAAGCCCATGCCGTGGCGACGCTTGGAGAGGATCTCGTGGCGCTGCTGTTCCAGCGGCAGGCCGTTGATCTCCACCACGTTGTCGAGCATGCGGGTGAAGATCTTCACCACTTCGCGGTATTCGTCCCAGTCGAAGCGGGCCTTGGGGCCGAAGGGGTCGCGCACAAAGGTCGTCAGGTTTACCGAGCCCAGCAGGCACGAGCCGTACGGCGGCAGCGGCTGCTCGCCACACGGGTTGGTGGCGCGGATGTGCTCGCACCACCAGTTGTTGTTCATCTCGTTGACCTTGTCGATCAGGATGAAACCCGGCTCGGCAAAGTCATAGGTGGACACCATGATCATGTCCCACAGGTGGCGCGCACGAATGTGCCCGTACACTTTGCAGGCCACCAGGCCGTCGTCGCGGCCCACGTAGTTTTCGTGGGTGGGCCACTCGCGCCAGACGATTTTCTCGGCGTCGGTGAGGTCGACTTCGTCCTTTTCCTTGACGTGCACCGGGAAGACGAGCGGCCAGTCGTGATCGTGCTCCACCGCCTGCATGAAGCCGTCGGTGATCAGCAGCGAGAGGTTGAACTGGCGCAGGCGGCCGTCTTCGCGCTTGGCGCGGATGAATTCCTTCACGTCCGGATGGCTGACGTCGAACGTGCCCATCTGCGCGCCACGACGGCCACCGGCCGAGGACACGGTGAAGCACATCTTGTCGTAGATATCCATGAAGGACAGCGGGCCGGAGGTGTACGCACCGGCGCCGGACACATACGCGCCGCGCGGACGCAGCGTGGAAAACTCGTAGCCGATGCCGCAACCGGCCTTCAGCGTGAGACCGGCCTCGTGCACCTTCTCCAGGATGTCGTCCATGGAGTCGCGGATGGTGCCGGACACGGTGCAGTTGATGGTGGACGTGGCGGGCTTGTGTTCCAGCGCGCCAGCGTTGGAGGTGATGCGGCCGGCGGGGATCGCGCCACGGCGCAGCGCCCACAGGAAGCGTTCGAACCAGTGGTCGCGCAGCTCCGGCGTGGCTTCCACATCGGACAGGGCGCGGGCGACGCGCTGGTAGGTTTCGTCCACGCTGCCATCGACCGGCGCGCCGGACTTCGCCTTCAGGCGGTACTTCTTGTCCCAGATATCGTAGGACGCAGGCTGCAGCGGAATGACGGTATCGCGGGTTACGGCTGGTGCACGCGCGGTGCTCATCGGCTTCCTGACCTCTCGGTTTGGCCTCACGGCCCCGTGTTGGTGTTGTTCTGTTCGGCTAAGCCGCTCGTATCGGGTCGCGCCTGAAAAGCAAAAGCCGCGCGTAGAGCCCGATCCTTGCGTTCCCTGCCCGACCCTTCGGCTACTCCCCCCTGAGAGTGCCCTGTGACACCAGCTCTTGGGTTTAGGCCCGGCCTAGTCACACAAGATGTTGTGGTCGCGAACGAGGGAAAGTTACCGCTGCCCTTTCGCCTTGTAAAGTAAATTCGTCAATACCAAACGGTGGAACCGCCGACGCCGCGCCGAGTCGAATGACCAACGATTCGACCCACGCACAAGGAGTCCCCATGTTTCTTCGTTTCGTCCGCCGACTGGCCGCCGCGGTTTTGGTGTTGATTGCCGCGACACCCTTCGCCAGTCACGCCGCGCTACCCGTGTCGATCGATGGACAACCACTGCCTTCGCTGGCGCCGATGCTGGAGAAGGTGACGCCGGCGGTGGTGAACATTTCCACCAAGACGCGGGTGCAGGTGCGCGATCCGTACTTCGACGATCCGCTGTTCCGGCAGTTCTTCGGCCTGCAGGGTTCGCCGCGTTCGCGGGTGGAACAGAGCCTGGGTTCGGGCGTGATCGTGGATGCGGCCAAGGGCTACATCCTCACCAACAACCATGTGGTGGGCGGCGCCGACGACATCACGGTGACGCTGCAGGATGGCCGCGACTTCAAGGGCAAGCTGGTCGGCACCGATCCGGACACCGACGTGGCGGTGGTGCAGATCCAGGGTACGAATCTGCAGGCACTGCCGATGGCCGATTCCGCGCAGCTGCGCGTGGGCGACTTTGTCGTGGCCGTCGGCGATCCATTTGGCCTCGGGCAGACGGTGACCTCGGGCATCGTGTCGGCGCTGGGCCGCTCGGGCCTGGGCGGCACGGGCTATCAGAACTTCATCCAGACCGATGCCTCGATCAACCCCGGCAACTCCGGTGGCGCGCTGGTGAACCTGCGCGGCGAGCTGGTCGGCATCAACACCATGATCTTCTCGCCGTCGGGCGGCAACGTGGGCATTGGCTTTGCCATCCCCACCAATCTCAGCACGGAGGTGATGAAGCAGCTGATTGTCCACGGCAAGGTCAACCGCGGCAACCTGGGCGTGGAAACGCAGGACATCACGCCGCGCATCGCCAAGGTGCTGGGGCTCAAGGACAGCAACGGCGCGGTGGTTACGCGCGTCAACTCCGGCTCGGCGGCGGAGAGTGCGGATATCCAGGTGGGTGATGTGATCACCGCGCTCGATGGCAAGCCGCTGCGCAACGCGCAGGATCTGCGCAACGCCGAAGGCCTGCTGCCGCTGGGCAGCACGGTGACGCTTGCGGTGCAACGCAATGGCGCGGTGCGCAACGTCAGCGCCAAGCTGGTGCCGGAGAAACTCGCCACGGTGGATGGGGCCAAGCTCGATGCACGACTGACCGGCGTGACCTTCAGCGAGCTCCCGCAGAACCTGCGCTCGCAAGGCCTGGGCGGTGTGAGCGTGAGCACCGTGCGTGCAGGCAGCCGCGCGGCGCAAGCGGGCCTGCAGGCGAACGACGTGGTGATCGGCATCGGCAACCTGCGTATTCCCGACCTGCGCACCCTGCAGCAGCTGGCAGGCGTGAATCCGCGGCAGCTGGTATTGGTGGTGTCGGGCGATGATGGCGTGCGCTACGTAGATATCCGTTGATGTCACTCCCCGCCGCGACAAGGCGGCTCATGTCGCAATGGAGCTGCGACAGGCCGCTTTGTCGTGACATGCGGGAACGGGGGATAAACGCGACTGGCGATGCGTGTCCGTCGTCGCGTTTTTCCACGATGCAAGGGCAGGAATTCGCTTGCGGTTTGCGTGCAGGCTGGCTGAAATAGCCGAGTTACACCTTTCTTGCACGCACGCCCAGCTAAGGCGGCCTGCGAACCATCATCATCATTCGAGGTTCCCCACCGCCATGTCATCACGCATTTCCCGCCTGCTCATCGTTGCGATGCTTACCGCATTCGCAACCACCGGCGCCCTCGCGGCCGCCAAGACCACCAAGACCACCAAGAAGCCGACCACCCCGACCGCACCGGCACTCGTGTGGCGCGGCGACTACGCCACCGCCCGTGGCGTGGTGGAAGACGTGAGCAAGGCCTGGGAAAAGAGCGGCAAGGGCCGTATCGAAATCCAGCCGTTCAACACCGCCTCGGGCCTGGACGCCGTGGCACACGGCCTGGCCGACATCGCCGGCAGCGCGCGCAACAGCGCCGGCGGCACCGAGACCGACCTGGTGTTCACGCCGGTCGCGTTTGACGCGCTGGTGATGATCACCCATCCGTCGAACGGCACGGGCAACCTCACCGTCAAGCAGCTGCACGACATCTACTTCGGCAAGATCACCAACTGGAAGGACGTCGGCGGCAAGGACGCGCCGATCAACCTGTATGCCGTGGCCAGCCCGGGTGACGGCGTGGAATACAGCCTGCGTCGCCTGATCTTCGGTCGCGGCAACCAGCCGGTGGCCGCACCGCGTCTGTACGTCAACACGGCCAAGCTGGAAGAAGCCGTGACGCTCGACCCGAATGCACTGGGCGTGACCACCCTGTCGGGGGTGGCCAGCAACAGCAAGGTGAAGATGGTCAGCGTGGACGGCGTGCGTCCTAGCCTGTCGACTGTCACCGATGGCAGCTACGTGCTGTACACCCCGCTGTATCTGGTCACCAACAAGGAAAGCCCGAAGGCCGCGCAGATCACTGCCTTCATGGAATTCCTGCACACCGACGAAGTGCGTTCGCTGGCGCGCGCCCACCAGCTGGTGCCGTACACCGATGCACCGCAGCTGGCCCAGAACGACAAGACCCGCCGCGAGAAGCTGCTCGCCGAGAACGGCATCAAGATGGACGTGGTCGCCGATCCGATCCCGACGGCAACGCCGGTGACCGCGCCGACCGCACCGACGGCCGCTGCCGTAACCTCGCCGACGGCTGAAAAGGGTGGCGCTACCGGCCAGACCTACACCGTCTCCAAGGGCGACACGCTGGGTGTGATCGCCAAGAAGTACTCGGTGTCGGTGGCCGATCTCAAGAAGTGGAACGACCTGTCCAGCGACAACGTGAAGATCGACCAGGTGCTGAAGGTCAGCGGCAACTGATCGCACCGCACGTGCGCATCCGCGCCCTGACGCTCGACCTGGACGACACCTTGTGGCCGGTACTGCCGGCCCTGGAGCGTGCGGACCGCGATCTGGATGCGTACCTGCGCCAGCACTATCCCGACGTCGCGCGCGCATGGCCCATCCCGGCCATGCGTGCGCTGCGTGCCGAGGTCGCCGCCGAGCGCACCGATCTGGCCCACGACTTCACCGCGCAGCGCCACATCACCATGCAACGGGCCTTCACCGCCTGCGGCATCGACGAGGCACCGCTGGAGACGCTGTGGGAGGTTTATTTCTCCGCGCGCAACAGCGTCGAGCTCTATCCCGACAGCCTGCCCGCCCTCCAGCGCCTCGCTGGACGCTGGCCGGTGGTCAGCCTCACCAACGGCAACGCCGACCTCGATCGCATCGGCATCCGCGAACACTTCGCGCATCACATCTGCGCCCGCGACACCGGCATCGCCAAACCCGATGCACGTATTTTTGTGGCTGCCGCCGAGCACCTCGGGCTGCGGCCTGAAGAAATCCTCCACGTTGGCGATGATCCGGAACTGGACGTCGTCGGCGCCCGCGATGCGGGCCTGCGCACCGCGTGGATCAACCGCCACGGCCATCCCTGGCCCGGCCTCCTCGGCACCGCACCTGACCTCGACCTGCGCGATATGAGCGCGCTGGTGGATTGGCTGGAAGCGCAGGGTCAGTAGCGAGGCGTCGCGGCTCTTCCCGTAGCGCACCCTTGTAGGAGCGCACTTGTGCGCGACCAGCCAACGGAGCGGTACACCCCAGCGTGACGGTCGCGCACAAGTGCGCTCCTACAAGGGTGTGGCAGCCCATGCCGCGCGACCGCCTTCTCTGTGGGAGCGCACCCTGTGCGCGACAAGCCTACGGAGCGTCACACTCCAGCGTGGCAGTCGCGCACAGGGTGCGCTCCCACAGAGGTTGGCGCCAGGCGGGGAAGCCAGGCTCCCACCCAAATACCGTCTCGCCCCCGCCCCCAAAAGCGCGCATCATTAACCATCACCAAAAGCCCACCGCGCCCGCACAGCCGCCGCGCAAGGAATTCCATGTCCGTCCTGATCGAACGCAAAGCCGGCGAGCGCCAGAGCATCGCCATCGAGACCACCGACATCCAGCACCTAGCCGCCACCAAACGCCGCCTCAGTGCCGCGCAGCGTCGTTGGGTAGCGGACTCCGCCTTCGAAGCGGCGCCCGGCACGTTCGCGCTGATTGCGGATGAGAGCGGCAAGCTGGTGCGCGTGCTGGTCGGCGTCGATGCCAGCGATGCACTGAGTGCGCTGGGCGCGCTGCCGCGTACGCTGCCGGAGGCGACCTATCACCTCGCCGACGAGGGCGTGCTCAAGGACAAGCTGCAGGCCGCGCTGGGCTGGGCCCTGGGCGCCTACGAATTCACCCGCTACCGCAAGGCGCGCCGCGCGCCGGCCAAGCTCGCCATCGCCGCCGCGGACCTCGCCACGCTGCAACCGCTGGCCGAGGCCACCACCCTGGTGCGCGACCTGGTCAATACGCCGACCGAGGACATGGGCCCCAAACATCTCGCCGATGCGGTCAAGCAACTGGGCAAGACGCACAAGGCCAAGGTGCGCGAGTGGGTGGGCGATGAACTGCTCGATGCCAACTTCCCCACCATCCACGCCGTGGGCCGCGCCAGCCATCGCTCGCCGCGACTGATCGAACTGAACTGGGGCAAGAGCAGCGACCCGAAGATCGCCGTGGTCGGCAAGGGCGTGTGCTTCGATACCGGCGGCCTGGATCTGAAGCCCGCCGACGGCATGCGCTGGATGAAGAAGGACATGGGCGGCGCCGCCCACGCGATCGCACTTGCCGGCCTGATCATGCAGGCCAAGCTGCCGGTGCGCCTGCAGCTGCTGATCCCCGCCGTGGAGAACGCGGTGTCGGGTGCAGCGATGCGTCCGGGCGAAGTGATCACCACGCGCGCTGGCATCACCGTGGAAGTGGACAACACCGACGCCGAAGGCCGCCTGGTGCTGTGCGACGCGCTCACCTATGCGGGCGAGCAGAAGCCGGATCTGATCATCGACTACGCAACCCTCACCGGCGCCGCACGCATCGCGCTTGGCCCCGACGTGCCGGCGCTGTTCGCCAACAACGATGACGCCGCCGACAGCGTGATCGCCGCCGGCCGCGCCGTGAATGATCCGCTGTGGCGCCTGCCGCTGTGGCGTCCGTATCGCAAGATGCTGGAGTCCTACCTGGCCGATATCGCCAACTCCGGCGCATCGCGCCACGCTGGCGCGATCACTGCGGCGCTGTATCTGGAACGCTTCGTTCCCGAGACCACGCCGTGGCTGCATCTGGATACTTATGCGTGGAACGACGGCGACCGGCAGGGTCGGCCGCGTGGTGGTGAGGCGCTAGGTCTGCGTGCGTTCTTTGCGTTTCTGCAGAAGCGCTACAAGGGCTGAGTCGTTACCGATATCGGCAAAAAAAGGCGGCGCATGGCGGCGCCTTTTTTTGTGGGGCCGCCTCTCCCTTGTAGGAGCGCACTTGTGCGCGACCGCGGAGGTTGAGGTCATACCTGTGGTCGGTTGTCGCCGCACTTTTCTGCACAGAGGAATCGACGGAGCTCCGCGGTCGCGCACAAGTGCGCTCCTACAAAGGTAGGGGTGCGCCAGGAGGTTCGGTGGTGCGAAGAGGAGCGGTCACGCCAAGAGGCGGGCGTAGCGCGAAGCGGCTCGTGTGGCGCAGGTCGGTGACAGCATCGCCATCGACTGGCATCCTCCGCCCTATTCACCACAAGGCTTCCCCATGACGCGTCTGCGCCCTCTGACACTCGCTCTCTGCCTCGCGCTTTGCGCGGCCACCCACGCCGAAGACGCGAAGCCATCCGAACAGCCGCCGCTCACCGAACAAACGCTACGCACCGGCGGCGCGATGCCCGCCGAACAGCAGCGCGTAAACTTCGATCACGCCGAGCTGCACTTCACGGTGGATATCGCGCAGCAGAGCATCGATGCCGACGCGCGCCTCAGCTTCAGGGCGCGCGAAGCAACCGACACCCTGCTGCTCGATCTCGATCCGCATCTCGCCATTTCGAAGCTATCCGTCAACGACAAGGCATTGGCCAACGACAAGTGGAGCAATCCCGATGGGCGCCTGCGCTTGGCACTACCCAAGCCGCTCGCCAAGGGCGAGAAGGTCGTCATCGATATCCGCTATGGCGGCAAACCGCACGTAGCCAAGAAGGCGCCGTGGGACGGCGGCTTCGTCTGGAGCCACACCGAGGACGGCCAGCCGTGGGTCGCCACCGCGGTAGAAGGCGAAGGTTGCGATCTGTTCTGGCCGTGCATCGATCATCCGCAGGGCAAACCCGACCTGGTGGATACCTATGTCACCGTGCCCAAAGCGCTGGCGGCGCCAGGCAACGGTGTGTTGGTCGACATCAAGGAGCACGGCGCCACGCACACCTATCACTGGCGCGCGAAACACCCGACCACTTATGCCATCTCGCTCAACATCGGACCGTTCGACGTGCTGAAGGGCGATTACCGCAGCCGCTACGGCAACACCATCCCGATGCAGATGTGGTATCTGCGCGGCCACGAGGCGCAGGCCAAACAGCTGTTCGCCGAGTTCCCGCGCATGCTCGACTTCTTCGAGCGGGAGATCGGGCCCTACCCGTTTGGCGACGAGAAGATGGGCGTGGTGGAAACGCCGCATCTGGGCATGGAGCACCAGACCATCAACGCCTACGGCAACGGCTATCCGCGCAGCGAGTACAGCTTCGACTGGCTGCTGCAGCACGAGTTCTCGCATGAGTGGTTCGGCAACCAGCTCACCAACGCCGACTGGGACGACATGTGGCTGCATGAAGGTTTCGGCACGTATATGCAGCCGCTGTTCGGCCAGTACCTCTATGGCGACATGCCGTATTTCTCGATGCTTCAGAACGAACGCAGCCTGGTGAAGAACGCCTATCCCATCGTCGCGGGCCACAGCCAGTACGAGGAGGACGTGTACAACGCCAAGCAAGGCCCGGGCAACGACATCTACAACAAGGGCTCGCTGATGCTGCACACCTTGCGGCAGATGATCGGCGACGAGGCCTTCTTCGAAAGCATTCGCCGGCTCGTATACGGACGCCCCGATCCCAAGCCTGGCAATTTCGCGCCGCACTACGCCACCACGCACGACTACATCGAGATCGTGAACCAGGTGAGCGGCCGCGATCTCAACTGGTTCTTCGATGTGTATCTGCGCGAAGCCGCGTTGCCGAAGCTGGAGACGCGCCAGGAAGGCAACATGCTCACGCTGCACTGGCAGGTGCCGCACGACAAGCCGTTTCCGATGCCCGTCGATGTGCAAGTGGGCGACAAGCTGCTGACCGTCCCCATGAATGGCGGCAACGCCAGCATTGCCGCACCTACCGGCGCGCTGGTGATCATCGATCCCCGCAGCAAGCTGCTGCGCGAGATGCCGCATTTCGCCGATTACCAGCAGTGGAAGAAGGAACAGGCGGAGAAGAAGGCGAAGTAGCCAGCGCGAACGCTTCGGCCTTCGTCTCTCTTGTAGGAGCGCACAAGGTGCGCTCCTACAAGAGATGGGCTCGCGCAAACGTTGGGCCGGACACCTCCCTTGTAGGAGCGCACTTGTGCGCGACCACCTGACGGAGCGGTACATCGCAGCTCTGCGGTCGCGCACAAGTGCGCTCCTACAAAGAGCTTCCGACATGAGGCGACTGAGACCTCCAAAAGAAAAGGCGGCCCATGGCCGCCTTTTCTTCATCAATCTCAAACCCGTCAGTGCGCCGCGGGCCCCTGCTGCGGCTGCGGCTTCCCCGGCGCTGCGGCAGCCGTGGTGGCGCTCATGTTCGAGTACTTGCCACCATACGGCAGCACTTCCGCCGCCAGCTTCGCATCGCCCTTGATCAGGCCGGCTGCATCGAACAGGATGTGGGCCGTTTCGTCGAGCTGCGGATCGGCTGCCTTCTTGGCGTCCTTCTCCTGCTTCAGCTCGCTCTTGAGGCTACGCTCGTTGGCGTTGAGGCCATCGTCCACCGCCAGGGTGTCGTCATCATCAGCCGCATTGCCGTCGATCGCCTTGTGGCGGGCGCGGAAATCGGCCTGGATGGCGTCCAGATCCTTACGCTCGGTTTCGCGCTGGGCGAAGTTGAGCGAGATGGTGGTCTTGTCGCGCATCTTGCGGTACTGCGCCAGCTCGTCGAGCATCAGCTTCCAGCCCGGCGACTTGGCGGTGCGCGCGTCGTGCCTGGTCTGCAGCTGGTTCAAGTACGCCTTGAGGTCGGCAACCGGCTTGTAGTCGGCCGGCGCGATCTGCGTCCACGGCAGCGCGTTGTCGTAGGTCGATTCGCCGAAGTCCTTCTCGTCGCCGTTCTTGGGGAACTGGATGTCCGGCGTCACGCCCTTCAGCTGGGTGGAGCCGCCATTGATGCGGAAGAATTCCTGGATGGTCATCTTCAGCTCGCCGAACTGCGGCTTCTCGCTGTTGTTGCGGGTGAAGCGGTCCAGGTCCACCAGGTTCTGCACGGTGCCCTTGCCGAAGGTCGGCTGGCCGATGATCAGGCCACGGCCGTAGTCCTGGATCGCCGCGGCAAAAATCTCCGAGGCCGAGGCCGAACCACGATTGACCAGCACGGCCATCGGACCGCTCCAGGACATGCCCGGCTCGTCGTCGCCCTGCACCTGCACTTCGCCGCGCGCATCGCGCACCTGCACCACCGGGCCCTGGTCGATGAACAGACCGGTGAGCTCGTTGGCTTCGGCCAGCGAACCGCCGCCGTTGTTGCGCAGATCCATCACCACGCCTTCCACGCCCTCGGCCTTGAGCTCGCCGAGCAGCTTGGCCACGTCGCGGGTGGCGCTCTTGAAATCCTTGTCGCCTTCGCGGCGCGCGCCGAAATCGGAATAGAAGCTCGGCAGGTCGATCACGCCGATCTTGCGGGTGACGCCGGCGTCCTTGATCTCGATGACCTTCTTCTTGGCGGCCTGCTCTTCGATGCTCACCTTCTGGCGAACCATGCTGACCAGCTCGTGCTTGCCGTCCACGCCCGCATCGGCCGGGAGAATCTCCAGGCGCACGGTGGTGTCCTTCTTGCCGCGGATGCGCTTGACCACGTCATCCACGCGCCAGCCGATCACGTCGACCATCGGGCCGCTGGTGCCTTCGCCGACGGCGACCACGCGGTCGCCCACGTGCACCTTGCCCGACTTGGCGGCCGGGCCGGCCGGCACGATCTCGCGGATCGCGGTGTACTCGTCGCGCGTCTGCAGCACGGCGCCGATGCCTTCCAGCGAGAGCTTCATGGAGATGTCGAAGTTTTCCGCCGCACGGGGGCCGAGGTAATCGGTGTGCGGATCGGTGGACTCGGCATAGGAGTTCATGAAGGACTGGAACGCGTCCTCGCCATCGAGCTGCTTCACGCGGTCGATGTAGCCGGCGTAGCGCTTGTCCAGCGTCTTGCGGATATCGTCATCGGTCTTGCCGGCAAGCTTCAGGCGCAACCAGTCGTTCATGGTGCGCTCGCGCCACAAGGTGTCGAGCTCGCCCTGGTCCTTGGGCCACTCGGCCTTCTTGCGGTCGTAGTTGTAGCTCTCGTTGGTGCTCAGGTCGAAGCCCTGCTTGAGCAGGCCGCGCGCATAGGTCATGCGCTCGATCGCACGCGTGATGTACAGGTTGAACATCGAGAACGGACCGGTCAGGTCCTGGTTCCAGATGGCATCGTCCATCTGCGTTTTCAGCGGCGCGAACTTGGCCAGGTCGGCCTGGGTGAAGAACACCTTCTCGCCGTCGAGGCTGTCGACATACGCCTTGTAGATCTTCTGCGACATCGCATCGTCGAGCGGCTTGGCGTCGTAATGGAAGCGCGTGAGGAAGCGGGCGGAAAGCTGCGCCGCCTGTGCCTGCGTGACGGAGGGCTTGAGCGGCAGCGTGGAGAACTTGCGCGGCGCGTTGTCGCCGGCGAGATCGGCAGCGGACTGCGCATGGACACCGACGCCGGTGACGGCAAGGGCAAGCAACAGGGCAAGCGAGGGGCGCAGTTTCATAGGGTCTCGGGAAGCTCTCAGGCGTGCTCGGTGACACCTGCGGCGTGAGCCTGCAGGTCAGCGTGGTAGGACGAACGCACCAGCGGACCGGACGCGACGTGATGGAAACCCATCGCTTCGCCGGCTTCGCGCAGTTCGTTGAACTCGTCCGGCGTCCAGTAACGGACCACCGGGTGGTGATGCGGCGTGGGCTGCAGATACTGGCCGATGGTGATCATGTCCACATCGTGCGCACGCAGATCACGCATGGTCTCCAGCACCTGCTCCATCGTCTCGCCCAGGCCCAGCATGATGCCGGACTTGGTCGGTACCTCCGGATGCTGCGCCTTGAAGCGCTTGAGCAGGTCCAGCGACCACTGGTAGTCCGCGCCCGGACGCACTTCGCGATACAGGTGCGGCACGGTTTCAAGGTTGTGGTTGAACACGTCCGGTGGGAAGTCCTTGAGCACTTCCAGCGCGCGCTCCATGCGGCCCTTGCCGCGGAAATCGGGCGTGAGGATTTCGATCTTGATGTCCGGCGCCGCATGACGCGTCGCGCGGATGCACGCGGCGAAATGCTCGGCGCCGCCGTCGCGCAGGTCGTCGCGATCCACCGAGGTGATCACCACGTACTTCAGGCGCATGTCGCGGATGGTCTCGGCCAGGCGCGCCGGTTCCAGCGGATCGGGTGCGGCCGGACGGCCATGCGCCACGTCGCAGAACGAGCAACGGCGGGTGCAGACCTCGCCGAGGATCATGAAGGTGGCGGTGCCCTTGCTGAAGCACTCGTGGATGTTCGGGCACGAGGCTTCCTCGCACACTGTCACCAGCGAGTTCTCGCGCAGGCGCGATTTCAGCTGCTGCACGGCGTTGCCCTGCGGCAGGCGCACGCGGATCCAGCTCGGCTTGCGCAGCGTCGGCACGGTCGTGTCGAAGCCGGCGCGGTTGAGCCCGATCTTGTCGTTGCCCAATTGCTTCTCGACACCGGTGGTGCCGACAACGCTGATCGGGATGACTTTGGAAGTGGAGATTTCGCTCATGTAGGCCAGCTCAGACCGCTACGCGAGCGGGTAGTTCAGGGAGTATGGGGGGCGCCGCCTCGGCGACGAATCCGAACTGGTGGCAGAACTCCTCCACCAGGGCGTCCTCGACGTCCGAAAGGCGCGACGGACCGCCCAATTCTAGCACTTGCGTGACCGCCAAGTCCTTGTAACCGCACGGATTGATGCGGTGGTACGGCTCAAGATCCATGTTCACGTTGAAGGCCAGGCCGTGGAAACTGCAGCCCCGCCGCACGCGCAGGCCCAGCGCGGCCACCTTGGCGCCTGCCACGTAGACGCCCGGAGCACCTTCGAGGCGCTCGGCGCCGATGTTCCAGTGGCCCATCGTATCGATGATGGCCTGCTCGATCTTGTTGACCAGCTCGCGCACGGTGACCCCGACGCGACGCAGGTCGATCATCGGATAAGCCACGATCTGGCCCGGGCCGTGATAGGTCACCTGGCCGCCGCGATCCACATGGATGACCGGGATATCGCCCGGTGCCAGCACGTGTTCGGTCTTGCCGGCCTGGCCGAGGGTGAACACCGGATCGTGTTCCAGCAGCCACAGTTCGTCCGGGGTGTCAGGCCCCCGGTTGTTGGTGAATTGGCTCATCGCCTCCCAGGTCGCCTCGTAGGGCTGGCGACCGAGACGACGAACTTTGAGCGGCAGGGACATGGGGAATGGCCTGGGGACGGAGGTCATTATCTGCGGTCGTGAGACCACCCTTGCAAGGGCTGGAAGTCACTGAAAAGCCGGCGGGCGTGGCGGCCCGCCAGGCTTGGGCGTCTCGAACCGGCGTTACAGCGTGTAACGGATATCCGGATCGGCCCGCAGCGAGGCATGCGCCTCGTCGTACTGCTCGCGCGACTCGGCGCGGAAGCTCACCGTCACCGAGATGAAGTTACCCTCGCGAGAGTGGCGGTGCTTGACCGTCTCATGCAGCACGTGCACGCCGATGCCTTCGAGGATCTGCGGCACGCGGGCCTGCAGGTCCGCACTGGCGTTGCCCATGGCGGTGATCTCGAATTCGCCGGGGAACTGGAATCCCTGGCCCTCTTGGGGCTCGATGGAGTCGATATCGCGCATCAGTGCAACCTCCCTCACTTCTTTTCGTCAGGCTTCTTGTCGCTATGGAACCACAGCATGATGCTGTCCCACAGGCGGCCGAAGAAGCCAGCCTGCGGCGCATCGGCCAGCGCCACCAGGGGCACGTTTTGCACCGGCTGGCCATCGAGCGTGACGCGCAGCGTGCCGACCTGCTGGCCCTTGGTGAACGGTGCCACCAGCGTCGCCGGCACGTCCAGCGTGGCCTGCAGCTTGTCGTAGTCGCCGCGCTTGACGGTGACCAGCACGTTGTCGGCCACGCCCAGCGGCAGCTGGTTGGACTGACCCTTCCACAGGCGCGGCGTGGCCAGCGGCTTGCCGCCGTCATACAGCTTGTGCGTCTCATAGAAACGGAAACCGTAGCTGAGCAGCGCCATGGCCGCGTCCGCACGGGTCTTCTCGTTGGTCGAGCCCATCACGATAGCGATCATGCGCGAATCGCCCTGCTTGGCCGAGGCGGCCAGGCAGAAACCCGCGGCAGCCGTGTGGCCGGTCTTGATGCCATCGACGGTCGGGTCACGCCACAGCAGCAGGTTGCGGTTGTGCTGCTTGATGCCGTTCCACTCGAAATCCTTGATCGCCGAGATCGCATAGTCCTCGGGGAAGTCGTGGATCAGCGCGCGCGAAAGAATCGCGATGTCGCGCGCCGTGGAGTAATGGTTGGCGATCGGATAGCCCGACGCGTTCTGGAAGTTCGTGTTGGTCATGCCCAACTGCTTGGCATAACCGTTCATCAGGCCGGAGAACGCCTGTTCCGACCCGGCCGTGTGTTCGGCCAGCGCAATGGCGGCGTCGTTGCCGGACTGGATGATCAGGCCGTACAGCAGGTCCTTGAGCGGCACCTGGCTGTTGAGCTTGAGGAAGCTGGTGGAGCCGTCGGTGCCCGCACCGCCGCCGCGCCACGCGTTCTCGCTGATGGTGACCGGGTCGTTCATGTGGACCTTGCCGTTGGCGACTTCGGCAGACACCACATAGTCGGTCATGATCTTGGTGATCGAGGCCGGCTCCACACGCAGGTCCGGCTCCTTCGAGGCGAGCACCTGGCCAGTGGCGTAATCCATCAGCACCCAGCTCTTGCCATCCACATCCGGCGGCGGAGGCACCGGGGCCTCAGGCATCACCGGGCGCGGCACCGGAACGGGCTTGGGCGGAGTCTGCTGGGCAACGGCCGTGCCGACGACCAGGGCGGCCACGGCAAGCGAGGAGAGGGTACGGCGGATCAGGTTCATCGTTCGATTCGGTCCAATGGCTATCGCGGCGCCGAAGCGCCGCAAGAATTTCAATACATCAGTCTACCGCGACCTGCGGCCGGGGCAGCCCCATGCCTTCGATTCGCGTGGTCACATCGTCGGCCTGGTCGACGCTGGCGAGCGGGCCGACCCGCACGCGGCGGATACTGCGGCCGTTGATTTGCGCATCCACCACCTGTACCGGCGCAAAATTTGCCGATCGCAGCTGCTGCGCGACGCGCTCGGCGTTGACCACGTCGGAGAATGCGCCCACCTGCAGAAAAATACCTGGCCCGGGGCTGGCAGGTTTGGGCGGCGGCGGTGGCGGCGGCAAGGCCTGGGCGGTCAGCGGCTGCGAGGGATCGATCGCGCGCACTTCCACCAGTCCCGTGCCCTTGGGCCATACGCCGATGCGCACGGCAGCCGCATAGGACAGATCGATCACCCGGTTCTCGTGGAACGGGCCGCGATCGTTGATGCGCACGATCACGCTCTTGCCGTTTTCCAGATTCGTCACTCGCGCATAGCTGGGGATCGGCAGCGTCTTGTGCGCGGCGCTGAACTGGTACATGTCGTAGTCCTCGAGACTGGACGTCTTGTACCCGTGGAATTTGTTGCCGTAGAACGAGGCGATGCCGCGCTCCACATAGCCGTTGGGCGAAGCCAACACGTTGTAGCTCTGGCCGAGCACGGTGTACGGCGACTTGTTGCCGTACAGCGCGCGCGGCTCAATTTTCGGCACGGGCTCGGGCAGCTTGGCGATGACCTCCGGCGGCGGGCCCACGGGCACGCTGTCGTTGTCGTCGCGATAACGGCTGCTCTGCGGGCGGCTGGTGTCGTCATTGACGCCGCCGCGCGACGACGAGGACGAGCCGCCGCTGCTACCCGACGAGTAAGGCCCACGCGACGATCCGCTGGGGTGACTCGTGGAGGGACGGGTCTTGCCGCCACTGCAACCGGCCAGCAGCGCCATCAACAGAAGAGGCAGCGCAAGCCGCCAGGTCATTGCGTGGTATCCATCCCGGTGTTCCCCTGGCCGTTGGCCCCTTGGGCAATCGCCTGCGCCAGCTGGTGCACCGCCAGCGCGTAGAGCGGACTGCGGTTGTAGGTGGTGATCACGTAGAAATTCTGGAAGGTGTACCAGTACTCCATGCCATCCGCACCCTGCAGCGACTGCAGGCTGGTGGGCTGCCCGGGATTGAGCGACTGCACGGGCGCGTAGCCCCACGCTTCGAGCTGCTCGAGCGGCCATTGCGGTTTGGAGTCCTTGACGGAAATGGGCTTGGCGGCGCTGTCGGCACGGGCAGGCGCGGCCACCAGGCCACCGGTCTGCCAACCATGCTTGGCGAAGTAATTGGCGACGCTGGCGAAGATATCGGGCAGCGAGTTCTTCAGGTCGATACGGCCATCGCCATCGGCGTCCACGCCAAAATCGCGAATGCTTTCGGGCATGAACTGCCCCCAGCCCTGCGCGCCCGCGTACGAGCCGGTAAGCGTATCGACGGGACCGGCCAGGTGGTTCTCCGGCAATTCAAGCAGCACCTTCAGCTGCTGGCGGAAATACGTGGCACGCGGCGGGTAATACAGGCCCAGCGTCACCAGCGCATCGAGCACCTTGTACTTGCCGGTGATGCGGCCGTACGAGGTTTCCACGCCGACGATCGCCACGATGTACTCGGGCGGCACGCCATACTGCTTGCCGATACTGTCCAGCAGGGCGCGATGCTCGCGATAGAACGCGATGCCGTCATTGATGCGCTGGGGCGTGAGGAAGATCGGCCGGTAATCTTTCCACGGCTTGGCTTCGGCCGGACGGCTGATCGCATCGAGGATGCTCTGCTGCTTCTTCGCGCCATCCAGCAAGGCATTGAGCGAGGCGCTGCTCTTGCCCGTATCGCGGGCCACTTCGCTGACCAGCTGTTCCTGACCGGGATGGGTTTGCGCGAAGACCGGCGTGCATGCCGCGGCGAAAAACAGGCCCAGCGTGGCGATAAGACGACGAGTCGGGAGCGACGCGGGAATCGAGGGCATGTATGACTTCGCTGTCGTAAACGGCTACGGACGAAGCCTAGCATGCGATGCGGAGAAAACAGGCGTTTTCGCGACAACCGGTCGCGCACAGGGTGCGCTCCCACAAAGGGGACCCATACTGTGGGAGCGCACCCTGTGCGCGACTGGTTGTGCCTCTACCGATGAATCTTCCGATTCGCATAAATCGACATCAGCACGCCAAAGCCCGTCAGCAGCGACACCGCCGACGTACCGCCGTAACTGATCAGCGGCATCGGCACGCCCACCACCGGCAACATGCCGGCCACCATGCCGCCGTTGACGAAGACATACACGAAGAAGCTCATGCCGATGGCGCCGGCCAGCAGGCGCGAATAGGTATCGCGCGCTTCCATCGCAATCCACAGGCAGCGGCCGATGATGAAGGCATAGAGCAGCATCACGCCGATCACGCCAACCAGGCCAAACTCCTCGGAGAACACGGCGAAGATGAAGTCGGTGGTGTGCTCGGGCAGAAAATCCAGGCGCGACTGCGTACCGTGCTGCCAGCCCTTGCCGACCACGCCGCCGGAACCCACTGCAATCTGCGACTGGATGATGTGCCAGCCGTTGCCCAGCGGATCGGACTCGGGATCAAGCAGCGTACGCACACGGTTGCGCTGGTATTCGTGCAGGAAATGCCAGGCCACCGGAATCATGCCGCCGACCACGGCCAGCAGGCTGCCGATCTTCCACCAGCGCATGCCCGAGAGGAACAGCGCGAACGCGCCGGCGGCCGACACCAGCAAGGCGGTGCCGAGATCGGGCTGTTCCGCAATCAATCCGGCCGGGATCGCGATCAGGATGCCGACCACCACGATGTCCTTCCAGCTCGGCGGCAGCTGCCGCGGATGCAGGTACCAGGCCACCATCATCGGCATGGTGAGCTTGAGCAATTCGGACGGCTGGAACGACATGATGCCCAGGTTGAGCCAGCGCTTGGATCCGCTGCGGACCTCGCCGATGCCGGCGACCACCAGCAGCAGGAACACGCTGCCGGCGAACAGCCACGGCGTCCACGTGCGCAAGGTCTGCGGCGGAATGCGCGAGATCAGCATCACCAGCACACCGCCCATGGCAAAGCGCGCCGCCTGCCCGCCGATCATCGCCATATTGCCGCCACTGGCGCTGTACAGCGTGACGAGTCCCACGCCGGCCAGCGTGATCAGGCCCAGGGCGAGCGGGATGTCCATGCGCGGCCGCTTCATCACGCGGCGCACGAGGTTCACCAGGCTTACCTGCAATTCGTCGATCACGGGTTGCCTCCGTCGTCGGGCGTCGCCGAGCTGCTGCTTTCGGCGGGCATGGCGGACAGGTCGGCAGGCGTGGCTACCGGCGTGTCTTCAGGTAGTTCCGCTGCGCTCGACGGCGGGGCCGGGCCACCTTCTGGCGTATTCGACGGCGGCACAGGGCCACCTGTGGAGGCAAGCCATGCCTCCATCACCTTGCGCACGATGGGGCCAGCATCGGAAGCGCCCCAGGCGCCCGATTCCAGCATGGCCACCACAGCGATGCGCGGTGCTTCTGCCGGCGTATAGCCGATGAACCAAGCACGGTGACGTGTCGCCAGATACGCCAAATTCTTGTTGGTGTCGTAGTCATTGCTGCGACGAGAAAAGCGTTCCGCCGTGCCGCTCTTGCCCGCCACCAAATAAGGAAAGCCAGTGAACTGTCCCTTGGCCGTACCGCCGGCTTCGTTGACCACCGCCAACATGCCCTGATTCACGACGTCCCAGTCGTGCGGTTTGTGGATGAGCGACGGACCGGAAGGCGGATTCGGCAAAGGCACAGGACGCTCCTTCACGGCAGAGGTCGCCATGACCAGGCGCGGCGCGTATGGCGTGCCATGACCGGCGAATGTTGCCGTGGCGTGCGCAAGCTGCAGCGCGGTGACGGTCCAGTAACCCTGGCCAATGCCGGCAATGATGGTTTCGCCTTGGAACCATGGAAACTTGCTGCGCGTCGCCTTCCACTCGCGCGACGGCAGAATGCCTTCGGATTCACCCAGCAGATCGATGCCCGTCTTCTTGCCGAAGCCAAGACTGCCCATCCAGCCGGCCAGGCGATCAATGCCCATGTCCAGAGCGAGGCGATAGAAATAGGTGTTGGTCGACTTCTGAATGGCGCGCACCATATTCACGGTGCCATCGCCGCCACGTGTGTCATCGCGATAACAACGCTGCTGCCCCGGTATACAGAACTCACCCGTCGACAACACCGTGTCCTCGGGACGACGAACACCGAGCTCTAGACCACCCAACGCCAGGAACGGCTTCACCGTCGAACCCGGCGGGTACGCACTCTTGAGCGCACGATTGAGCAGCGGCTTGTCTTCGGCATTCATGTAGCCGGTGTAGTCGGCCTTGCTGATGCCGTTGACGAAGAGGTTCGGGTCATAGCTCGGCACGCTGATCATCGCCAGCACCTGGCCATTGCGCGGATCGATCGCCACCGACGAACCCGGTCGACCCTGGAAGGCGTCATTGGCGGCCTTCTGCACACGCATATCGATGCTGAGGTAAAGATTCTTGCCCGGCGTGGGTGCGTGGGTTTCCAGCACACGCTGCACGCGGCCGTCGGCGTTCACTTCGACCAACTCGTAACCGGGCTCGCCGTGCAACATGTCCTCGTAGGAACGCTCCAGGCCGCTGCGGCCCACGTGGCTCGTACCTTTGTAGCGATCCGGATCAAGCCGGTTCATGTCATCGGCGTCGATGCGGCTCACATAGCCCACCACATGCGCGAACAACGGACCGTACGGATAGCGACGGGTCAGATAAGGCACCACGTCCAGGCCTGGAAAACGCCAGCGATTGATGGCGAAACGGGCAATGTCGTCTTCGGTGAGATGCAGTTTCAGCGGCACGCTGTCAAAGCGACGATTCTGCTTGAGCTGCTTCTTGAAGGCGTCGATGTCGCCGTCGTCCAGCGGTATGACCTCGCGCACGGCGGCCAGCATGGCCGGCAAGTCCTTCACCTGCTCCGGCACTACTTCCAGGCGGAACGCCGGCACGTTGTCGGCCAGCAGCACGCCGGAGCGATCAAAGATCAGGCCACGCGCCGGCGGAATCGCGCGCGGCTTCACGCGATTGTTTTCCGAGCGCAGGGCAAATTCATCGTGACGCTGCACCTGCAGGTACTGATAGCGCGCCACCAGCGTGCCAAGCCCGATAAGAATCAGCGCAAAGCCGACCATCGCGCGCACGCGGAACAGCGCGGCTTCGCCACGCGTGTCCTTGATGGAGCGTCGCCGTATGGCCATGGCGTTACTGGATGCGCAAGCGCATGCGCAGGTCGTCCATGAGCAGGAACAGGAACGGCCACAGCGCTGCGCCCACAAACGGCGAAATCCACCACGTCGCCGGCGGCAACGCGTCACCTGCAAATGTGCGCACGATCAGCAGCAAGATGCGGTCGTTCAGCAATAAGGCCAGCACGGCCAGGGTCTGCTGCCACATCGGGAAGAAACGCAGGCGCGAACGGAAGCGCAGCGCGATGAACACCAGCGCGCACAAGCGCATGGCCTGCTCACCCAGCAGTACGCCATCGAGCAGGTCCGCGCACAGGCCGATGATGAAGGCCATGCCCAGCGTCACGCGGTCGCCCGACTCCAGCGCCCAGTACAGCAGGAACAAGGCCGGCCAATACGGCTTGAACGGCTGCAGCGGCGCCGGCAGCGGAATCAGCATGGAGAGCACGGCGAACACCAAGGTGCCGACGAACCACAACAGACTGACGCGTGGTTTGCTCATGGCTGCACCGGCGGGTTCGTCGTTGAAGGCGGCGTCTGCGCCGGCGTGGTGCTGGCGCGCGGCGGCGGCGCCGCGCTGGCAGCGGGTGCCGGTGCGGGAGCCAGGTCAGCCGGCGGGCCGACTTCTGCCGCGGGTGCCGGCGGTCCGGCGGGCTCGGCAAGATCGTGCAGGATCAACACGTTGTCGCTGCGATCCAGATCCGCCGCAGGACGCGCACGGCCTTCCAGGAACAGGCCCGATGCCGCCGGTTCCACGCTGCGGATTTCGCCCACCGGGAAGCCTGGCGGGAAACGGCCGCCCAGGCCGGACGAGAGCAGCTTGTCGCCCGGGTGCACGTCCGACGCCATCGAAATATTCGGCAGGCTCAACAGGTCGCCATCACGCGTGCCGTAAGCCACGGTGCGCAGGCCGGTGCGCTCGATCACCACGGGAATGGCGTGGTCGGGATCGGTCACCAGCATCACCAGCGAGGTGCGCGGCATCACTTCGACCACCTGCCCCATCACGCCGTGGGCGTCGATCACTACCTGGCCCGCCTTCACCCCGTCATGCGAGCCCACGTTGACCAGCATGCGGTGGCGATAGGCGCCCAGGTCCACGTTGATCACGCGGGCCAGCTGCACGTTGAGATCAAGACTGTGCTGGGTATCGAGCAATTGCTTGAGGCGCTCGTTCTGCTCGGCCACGGCCGCCATGCGGTTGAGCTTGGCGTTGGCCAGCAGCAGGTCTTCGCGCAGGCGCTGGTTCTGCTCGGTCAGCATCTTGCGGTCGGAAAAGGCCACGCTGAGCGTATGCATGCCGGACGCCGGCAGGCTGGCCAGCCGGTACACCGGCTCGACCAGCACCGAAGTGGCATAGCGCAGGCGCCAGATCCAGCCGTTGCGATGGTCGAGCACCATCAGCACCATGGCCAGCGCTAAATAGAGAATGAGCCTGAGGGTACCGGCGACGGTACCGGCAAACAGGGGCGAGGATTCCTCGCGCGCAAGCGCCATGGCCTAACCCGCCCCTGTCGTGTGGGTTACTCGGGAGCGAAGAAGTCGCTGCCGTGCTGATCGATCAGCTCCAGCGCCTTGCCACCGCCACGGGCCACGCAGGTCAGCGGCTCATCGGCCACCTGCACGTGCAGGCCGGTTTCCTCGGAGATCAGGCGATCCAGATCGCGCAGCAGTGCGCCACCACCGGTGAGCACGATGCCGCGCTCGGCCACGTCAGAACACAGTTCCGGCGGGGTCTGCTCGAGGGCCGACTTCACCGCCGCCACGATGCCCGACAGCGGCTCGTGCAGCGCTTCCAGCACCTCGTTGGAGTTGATCGTGAACATGCGCGGCACGCCCTCGGCCAGGTTACGGCCCGAGATCTCGATTTCCTTCACATGCGTCTGCGGGAACGCGCAGCCGATTTCCAGCTTGATGCGCTCGGCCGTAGACTCACCGATCAGCGTGCCGTGGTTGCGGCGCACGTAGTTGATGATGGCCTCGTCGAAACGGTCGCCGCCCACGCGCACGGACTGCGAGTAGACGATGCCGTTGAGCGAGATCACCGCCACTTCGGAGGTGCCGCCACCGATGTCCAGCACCATCGAGCCGCGCGCCTCATGCACCGGAATGCCGGCGCCGATCGCAGCCGCCATGGGCTCTTCGATCAGGAACACGTCGCGGGCACCGGCGCCTTCGGCCGATTCCTTGATGGCGCGACGCTCCACCTGGGTGGAGCCGCAGGGCACGCAGACCAGCACGCGCGGGCTCGGACGGAGCATGCGCGACTTGTGAACCTGCTTGATGAAATGCTGCAGCATGGCCTCGGTCATCGAGAAGTTGGCGATCACGCCATCCTTCATCGGACGCACCGTGGCGATGTTGCCCGGAGTTCGACCCAGCATCTTCTTGGCGTCGCTGCCGACGGCGGCGACCGCGCGCGGACCACCCGGGCCACGGTCCTGACGGATCGCGACCACCGATGGTTCGTTCAGGACGATGCCCTGTCCCCTTACGTAAATAAGGGTGTTGGCCGTGCCTAGGTCGATCGAAATATCGTTGGAAAAAAAGCCGCGAAACTTCTTGAACATGGGTCCGCCGTGGTCCGGCTGTGGCTAAAAAGTAAGCGGGCCAGTCTAGTCAGCATGCATCAGGACCGCAAGGACATTCTCGTTAAGAAAGCCTTTGTTTACGCTGTGATATGCGACTTTTACGTAGCTTTTGTCTGACTTTGCGGAGGCGGTCTCGAAGGAAATCGCTCACAAGAGCATCGCCGTTGAGTCAAGTTCCCGGTATGATCGGGAACTTTGGGCCAGGCAGGCGCAAGCGCCGCCCGGACTGCCACTTCATCTGCCAGGGATCATCCTCGCATCATGTCAGCCGTCATTTGTGGATCGCTTGCCTACGACACCATCATGGTGTTCCAGGATCAGTTCAAGAATCACATCCTGCCCGACCAGGTTCACATCCTGAACGTGTCGTTCCTGGTGCCGCGCATGCGCCGCGAATTCGGCGGTTGCGCGGGCAATATCGCTTATAACCTGAAGCTGCTGGGCGCCGACCCGCTGCCGGTGGCCACGGTGGGCCAGGATTTTGGTCCGTACCAGGTCCATATGGAAAAGTGCGGCATCCGCATGGATTACGTGCGTGTGTTCGATGACCAGTTCACGCCGCAGTGCTTCATCACCACCGACCTGGACAACAACCAGATCACTGCCTTCCATCCGGGCGCCATGCTGAGCGCGCACACCAACCACGTGCGCGACATCCCGGATATCAGCTTCGCCATCGTGGCCCCGGACAGCCGCGACGCCATGCTGCAGCACGTGGACGAATTCTCCGCGCGCGGCGTGCCGTTCATCTTCGACCCGGGCCAGGCCATGCCCTTGTTCGATGGCGCCGAGTTCCGCGCGATGATCGAGAAAGCCACTTACGTGATCGTCAACGATTACGAGTCGCAGCTGCTGCAGCAGCGCACGGGCTGGAGCGCCCAGGAGATTGCCTCGCGCGTGAAGGCCTATATCGTCACGCTCGGCCCGCGCGGCTCGCAGATCTACACCGATGGCACCATCCACGAGATTCCGCCGGCCCGGGAACGCCAGGTGATCGACCCGACGGGCTGTGGCGACGCTTATCGCGCCGGCCTGATCTTCGGCATCATGAAGGGCAAGGACTGGCCGACGGTGGGCCGCATGGCTTCGCTGATGGGTGCGCTGAAGGTGGAGCATCCGGGCACGCAGAACCAGCATTTCGACTACGCGTCGTTCTCCAAGGAATTCGAAGAGCAGTTCGGTTACGCGATCGGCTGATCACTCGTCGTTCCGGTACGAACCAACAGCGAGGCCTCCACCATGGAGGCCTCGTCTGTTTTCAGCCCACGCGAAATCCCATGGTGGCGTTCACGGCCGCCTGCCAGCCGCGATAGAGGCCATCCCGCTCAGGTTCGCGCATCAGCGGTTCGAAGCGGCGATCGACCTGCCACAGGCTGGCGATCTCCTCGCAGCTCTGCCAGAAGCCGATGGCCAATCCCGCCAGATAGGCCGCGCCAAGCGCCGTGGTTTCCTGCACGCGCGGGCGCAGCACCGGAACGCCGAGCATGTCGCTCTGGAACTGCGCCATGAAATCGTTCGCGATGGCGCCGCCATCGGCGCGCAGTTCCTTCAACAAGATGCCCGCATCCGCTTCCATCGCCGTGAGCACGTCGCGCGACTGGTAGGCCATCGATTCCAGCGCGGCGCGCACAAAATGCTCCTTGCTGGTGCCGCGGCTCAAACCAAATACCGCTCCGCGCACGTCGCTGCGCCAATACGGCGCGCCGAGGCCGACGAAGGCCGGCACCATGTAGACGCCATCGCTCGATGCCACACGCTCCGCATAGGCCTGCGAGTCCGACGCCTTGCCCAGCATGCGCAGGCCGTCGCGCAGCCACTGGATCACCGAGCCGGCCACGAAAATGCTGCCCTCCAGCGCATAGTCCACCCGATCGCCCAGCTGCCAGGCGATGGTGGTGAGCAGGCCATGCGTCGACGATACGGCCTGCTCGCCGGTATTCATCAGCATGAAGCAGCCGGTGCCATAGGTATTCTTGGCCATGCCGGGACTGAAGCAGGCTTGCCCGAAGAGCGCCGCCTGCTGGTCCCCCGCGACGCCCGCGATCGGCACACTCGCACCGAAGAACTGGGCCGGCGCCGTATGGGCGTAGACCTCACTGCTTGATCGCACCTCGGGCAGCATTGCGCGCGGGATATTGAGCATGGCGAGCAGATCGTCGTCCCAACGGCGACGATGAATGTCGTAAAGCAATGTGCGGGCCGCGTTGCTCACGTCGGTGACATGCGTGGTGCCGCCGCTGAGATTCCAGATCAGCCAGCTGTCGATGGTGCCAAACAGCAGCTCGCCCTTCTCCGCGCGCTGCTGCGCACCCTCCACGTGATCGAGTATCCAGCGCAGCTTAGTCGCCGAGAAATAGGCATCGATCAACAGACCCGTCCGCTCGCGTACGAGCGCCTCATGTCCGGCCTGTTTCAGCTGCTCGCAGATATCCAGGCTCTGGCGCGATTGCCAGACGATCGCGTTATGGATGGGCTGGCCGGTCGCCCGGTCCCATACCACGGTGGTTTCGCGCTGATTGGTGATGCCGATCGCCGCCACCTCGCCGAGATCCACCTGCGTATTGGCAAGCAACTCGGTCACGGTGACCAGCACGCTGGTGAGGATGTCGCGCGGGTTGTGCTCGACCCAGCCCGGCTGCGGAAAGATCTGGGCGAATTCGCGCTGCGCGACGCCGACGACCGAGCCCGAATGATCGAACAGGATCGCCCGCGAGCTCGTCGTTCCCTGATCGAGGGCAAGGATGTAACGCTTCTCCACGTCTGCCGGCCCCTGCTGCGCTTGGCTGAGGGGCCAAGCCTAGCAGTTCGATCCCTGAGGCCGTCAGTGCGCGCCTGCTTTCTCGCCTGGCTGCATGATGCGATCGATGAAAGCCAAGGCCAGCGCAGACACTACAAACGCCAGGTGCAGCAGCACCTGCCATTTGATGGTCTCGGCGTTGAGCGAATCGGCCTTGATGAAGGTCGCAAGCAGGTGAATCGACGAAATGCCGATAATGGCCATCGCCAACTTCACTTTAAGCACGGTCGCATTCACGTGCGAAAGCCATTCCGGCTGATCGGGATGACCTTCCAGCTTCAGCCGAGACACGAAGGTCTCGTAGCCACCCACGATCACCATCACCAGCAGGTTGGAAATCATCACTACGTCGATCAGACCGAGCACAGTGAGCATGATGGTCGTCTCGGCACTCTCCGCACCGGCGCCTTCGGCAACGTGACCGAGCAGCGTAGTGTCGATGAGATGCCACAGCTCGCGAATGAACTGCACGACATAGATCGCCTGGGCGGCAATCAATCCCAGGTAGAGCGGCAACTGCAGCCAGCGGGAAGAAAAGATCAGATAGGAAAGCGGACCAAGGCGGCTCTGCTGGGGAGTCGTCATACGCGTCACATGATGGGTAGGGATCCCCGATCATCGCAAATTCGTGCGACGGACGGCATCCCACTTCGCGTACTCATTCAGGCCCAGGCAAGAACTTGGCGCCATGGCTGCGTGAGCCGTGCGTCGACTGCTCCTGATGGACATTTGGACGTCTATTCGAAGAGCTGCAGCACCGCGCCGGAGCTCCACTCCCGAGCAATTCGTTCGCCAGGGCGCAGTCACGCCACGCAGAAAAACAGCTGTTTTTTTGGGGATTTTCAGCGCGGAATATTCTCAAAACGCACAAAGACAAACGCCTTCCCGGATGGGAAGGCGTTTGAGGGATAAAGCCCCTGGCGGTGACCTACTCTTGCATGAGAATTCACACTACCATCGGCGCAGCTGCGTTTCACTTCCGAGTTCGGGATGGGATCGGGTGGGGCCACAGC
>NZ_JBFTQX010000015.1:0-74399 GCF_056399225.1 Dyella sp. 01N448
GTGCGCGACCGCAGCGTCGCGGTGCATCGCTCCGGTTGGTCGCGCACAAGTGCGCTCCTACAAAAGACCGGCCGGCCCCGCAACGCCGGGCGTTGGGCTCTTGATCAGGCTCTTGCCCCCGGGGTCCCCGTATGACGCGGCGGGCGGGTGGAGGAAAGCCCGAAGGGTGGCCGCATGGATGCGGCCAGTTTTTCGACAGGACACGGATGTCCTGTCGAAAAACCCCGCAACCCGCCCGCGCACCTGGAGGGCGCAGCCCGGAAGGCGCGTCATCCGGCGGGCCCTTCTCTTTGGTTACTTTCTCTTGGGCAAGCAAGAGAAAGTGACCCGGCCTCCGGCAGGAGGTCGGAAGCCCGCGGCAGGCGAGCCAGGTCACCGTATCGCGACAGCTAAACACCGAGGCTCTGGATAACCAGCTCCGCTGTTGAAAAGCGCCTCCGGCCTACGCCGCAATGACGATCAAATGCCGGCGTGCCTCCGCATGACGGTCCAGAACCCGAAGTCACCCGGAAACCGAAGCAGAAAACCAACCACCCCCTCCACCCCCTATAATCCCCCGCTCAGTTCACCCCGCGCGGCCCCGCCGCGCCAGCGGAAGCCCCAGATAATGAGCGATATCCTGCATAAGCTGCCCGAGTTTCTCGGCAACCACCTCGCGCTCGCCGCGCTGTTCCTGGTCCTGCTGCTCGGGCTGGTCGGCACGCAGCTGATGATGTTGCTGCGCAAGTACAAGGAGCTGACGCCCGCCGGCCTCACCCTGCTGATCAACCGCGAAGGTCCGCTGCTGATCGATCTTTCCGCCTATGCCGATTACGAGAAGGCCCATGTGCCCGGCTCGCGCCATGTCGCCATGAGCCAGTTCGACCCCGAGCACAAAGACATCGCCAAGGCCAAGGACGTGCCGGTGGTGCTGATCGACAAGGACGGCCGCGGCGCCAGCGACAAAGCCGCGCAGCGCCTGGTCAAGGCCGGTTTCAGCAAGGTCTACACCCTCAACGGCGGCGTGATCGGCTGGCAGCAGGCGCAGTTGCCGGTGGCCAAGGGCAAGAATCCGGGTTGATCGCTGTTTGGCGGGCGAGCGCGCAACGCTCTCGCCCGCTATAGCCCGACAATGCCGGCGCGACTGCCCAGGATCTGCGCCAGCACATCGGGCGCGTAGTCGAACGAGTCGTAGTACAGCCGGTCTTCCGGCAGCCCTGCAGCGATGAAGAGCTTGCGGCCCGCATCGATCATCGCGGGCGGGCCGCTCATGTAGACGTCGTAAGCGGCAAGATCCGGGTGATCCTGCAGCACGGCCTCGTGCACGAAACCCATGCGCATGCCGCTGGCCCGTGCCTGTTCCGCATCCGAAATCACGGCCTGGAACGACAAGTCGTGCGCAAGCGCCGCCCAGCGTTCGGCCTGTTCGCGCATGTAGATATCGGCCGCCTGCCTGGCACCCCAATACACCCGCATCGGACGACGCGTGCCCAGCGCCATGAAGTGCTCGACGATGGCCTTCAGCGGCGCAAAGCCCGTGCCTCCAGCCATCAGGATCATCGGACGCTCCGAATCCTCGCGCGGCACAAAGGTGCCCAGCGGGCCTTCGATGCGCATGGCGTCGCCCAACTTGAGCGTGTCGTACACCCACGAAGTGAAACCGCCGCCGGCCACGTGGCGCACGTGCAGTTCGATGGTGCCGTCGGCTTGCGGATGGTTGGCGATGGAGAACGGGCGACGACGCCCATCCTCAAGCAGCACGTCCAGATATTGGCCGGGCAGCCAGTTGAGCCGCGCTTCCGCCACTACCGGTTGCAGATGCAGGCCGATCACATCGGGCGCCAGCATCCATTTGCGCGACACCACCACGTCGACTTGCCGCTTGGCGATGTCCTCCACCGAGGTGACTTCGCGCGCTTCGATCAGCAGATCGCCGCGCGGCACCGCCTGGCAAAGCAAAATCGCATGCTGTGCCGGCGAGGTGCCGGCCAGTGCCACCGGCGGATTGCGCGGATACTCGCAATACCCCGCCAGCAGCGTGGCCTTGCAGCTGCCGCACACGCCGGCGCGGCACGAATACGGCAAGGCGATGCCGGCCCGCTGCGCGGCTTCCAGCACGGTTTCGCCGGGCGCGACGGGGAAATGGCGGCCGGTGGATTGGATCGTAACGATAGGCACGGGCACATTGTCGCGGCGTAAGCGTCAGTCGACAATGAGGGCCTTAGGGTCCAATCACAAGCTTCACGCGGAGAAAACAGCCATGGCCATCTGGAAACAGGACACCTCGCTCGAGCGCATCAATGGCTGGAGCACCAACACCATGATGGAAACGCTGGGCATCCGCATCACCGAAATCGGCGACGACTGGCTGCGCGGCACCATGCCGGTGGACCATCGCACGCACCAGCCGTATGGCCTGCTGCATGGCGGGGCATCCGTGGTGCTGGCCGAGACGCTGGGCAGCTCGGCCGCCATGCTCGCGCTCGATCCCTCGGAAGTAGCGGTGGGCCTGGACATCAACGCCAACCATATCCGCGGCGTGCGCAGCGGCACCGTCACCGGCACCGCGCGCATGGTGCATATCGGCCGCACCACGCAGGTGTGGGAAATCCGCATCGAGACGGAAGCCGGCGAACTGGTGTGCATCTCGCGCATCACCATGGCGGTGATTCCGGCACGCGTCGTGGCACCGCGTTGAGCATCGACGCTCCCTACGCCACGCTCGATCCCGATCGCGTACTCGATGCCGTCACCGCGTGCGGCCTGTGGCCGGACGGCCGCCTGCTGGCGCTCAACAGCTATGAAAATCGCGTGTGGCAGGTGGGTATCGAGGACGCCTCGCCGGTCATCGCCAAGTTTTATCGACCGCATCGCTGGAGCGACGCGGCGATCCTTGAGGAACACGCGTTCGCCAGGGAGTTGGTCGACGCCGAAATTCCGGTCGTGGCGCCGCTGGTGTTCGGTGGACGCACGCTGCTGCATCACGATGGCTTCCGCTACGCACTCACGCCGCGTCGAGGCGGCCGCGCGCCCTCGCTGGAATCGACCGAACAGCTGGAATGGCTGGGTCGGCTGATTGCGCGCATTCATGGCGTGGGCGCGCGTGCAGCGTTCGAACACCGCGGCCGTCTGGACCGCGCCACGCTGATCGCGCACCCGATGCAGGCCGTGCTGGCCTCGTCGCTGTTGCCGCCGTCGCTGCACGCTGCCTATCGCGCCGCCGCCGAACGCGTGGATCACGCCGTGGCCAGTCGCTATGACGCCGTCGGCCCGGTGCGCTCGCTGCGGCTGCACGGCGACTGCCATCCCGGCAATGTGCTGTGGACCGATGGCGGCCCGCACTTCGTCGATCTCGATGACGCGCGCATGGGCCCTGCCGTGCAGGACCTGTGGATGCTCGCCAACGACGAGAAGTCTATGAGCGCGCTGCTCGATGGCTATCAGCAGATGCGCGACTTCGACTTCAGCGAGCTCGCCCTGGTGCCGGCGCTGCGCGCCATGCGCCAGCTGCACTACGCCGGCTGGATTGCGGCGCGCTGGCACGATCCGGCCTTCCCCGCCGCCTTCCCGTTCGCCGCCGAAGCGCGATGGTGGGAGCAGCACATCGCCGACCTGCACGAGTTGTCCGAGGAGCTGTTGTAGGAGCGCACTTGTGCGCGACCCGGGCGGAGCGATGCCTGTGCGAGGGGACGGTCGCGCACAAGTGCGCTCCTACAAGGGTTCGCGATGTGTGCGCGGCGAGGTGTCGGCGATGCGTGCGGCAAGCGGCGGGATGAACACCACCCGACAAATTGCCAATCCACACCACCGACAGCCCCAGCACGATCCGCTAAGCTCGCCACTTTCGACCCAGGGCTTCGCACGTGCGCAATTTTCTGTTCCGACTGATCGGCATCCTTGAAGTGGCGGGTGGCTTTTTCGGCATGGTGAGCATGCTGCGACGGCTGTTGCCGTTCGGCTCGCACGACTCCATCGTGGCGGTGATCGGCCTGGCGTTCTATGCGTTCGTGCTGGTGGCTGGCGTGCTTTTGCTTGAGAACAGCGAGCGCGGCGTGACCTTCTCGAGCTGGGCCCAGGTGCTGCAGCTGCCCCTGATCGCCACGCCGATTTTCAGCTACGGCTTCCATTGCGGCGCCTTCGTGAACGTCTACGCCAGCCTGCATATCCCGGTGCAGCTGTGGCTGGACTGGCATGTCGGCAGCGAAGGCTTCGTGCTGGCCGTGGCCGGGCCGTCGGTATCGCGGCTGGGGCTGAACCTGCTGGCGCTGCTGTCCTGGCTGGCGCTGCGCCTGCGCTAAGCGACCACCTCGCTTTTTTGTGGGAGCGCACCCTGTGCGCGACTCCCACGGAGCGTCGCTGAGGGTGCGCCAGTCGCGCACAGGGTGCGTTCCCACAAGCAAATCGCCGGGTTCCAGGCCCTCACCGGTTATCATGGGCGGATGAATAGCCCTGCCCCCCTCCCCGTCATCCGCCTCAAGACCGACCGCACGCCCGGCCATCCCTGGGTATGGTCCGCCCAGGTCCACAAGCCGGAAACCCGCGTACCGCCTGGCAGCGTGGTCGATGTGGAGGACGCCAAGGGACGCTTCGTGGGCCGCGGCTTCTGGAACGGCCATGCGCGCATCGCGCTGCGCCTGCTGAGCAGCGATCCCACCGAGACCATTGACGCCGACTGGATCACCGGCCGCATCGACCGCGCCGTGGCGCTGCGCCAGGAACTGCTTCAGCTGGACCGCATCAGCGATGCGTGGCGCGTGGTGCACAGCGAAGGCGACGGGCTATCGGGCCTGGTGGTGGATCGCTACGCCGACATCCTGGTGATCGAATACTTCGCCGCCGGCATGTGGCGTTTCCGCGAGGCCATCCAGGCCGCCTTGCTGCGCCACTTTCCCGGCGCACGCCTGTACTGGTTTGCGGAAAGCCATGTGCAGAAGCAGGAATCCTTCGATTGCCGCTCCGCCGATGCGCCCGAGCCGGTGGAAGTGCATGAGCACGGCCTGCGTTTCCATGCTGCGCCCGGCTATGGCCACAAGACCGGTTTCTTCGCCGACCAGCGCGAGAACCGCCACCATTTCGCGCGCCTGGCCAAGGGCCGCAAGGTGCTCGATCTGTGCTGCAACGCTGGCGGCTTCGCCGTGCACGCGCTGGCGGCCGGCGCGCAGTCGGCCACGGGCGTGGACATGGACGCGGGCATCCTCGAAATCGCCCGCGCCAATGCCGCTGCCAACGATGTGCCCGCCGTATTCGAACAGGCCGACATCTTCGACTGGCTGCGCGCGGCCGTCGCACGCGGCGAGCAATACGACGCGGTGATCCTCGACCCGGCCAAGCTCACGCGCGACCGCAACAAGGTGATGGACGCGCTGAAGAAATACTTCGCGATGAATCGCCTGGCGCTGGATGTGATCCCGCCCGGCGGCCTGCTGCTTACCTGCTCGTGCACTGGCCTGGTCAGCGAGGCGGACTTCCTGGAAATGCTGCGCCGCGTGGCGCTCAACGCCGGCCGCGAGATCCAGGTGTTGCATACGGCAGGCGCCGGCGCGGACCATCCGTTCAACAGCAGTGTGCCGGAAGGCCGCTACTTGAAGGCGGTGTTCTGCCGCGTCATGTGATCGGTCCCCGCTTCTGAGACGCCAGTGCGTACACTGGCGGCCGTATGCCGTTGGGAACTGCCATGTCCGTAACCGAAATCGTGTTGATCGTCCTCGTCATCGCCGTGCTCGCCATGCAGGTGATGAACCTGTTGCGCGGACGCGATGATGGCGGCCTTGCTGCGCGCCTGGATGCCTTGAAGGACGACAACCGCCACCTGCGCGAAGCGCTGGCGCAGGAGCAGCGCGCCGACCGCGGGGAGATGACCCAGTCGCTGGGACAGTTCCGCTCGCTGGTGCAGGAACAGCTGGGCGGCATGAGCACCCAGCAGCACGAGCGCATCGGCCATTTCGGCCAGCGCCTGGACGTGCTCACCGAACGCACCGATGCCGGCCTGCAGACGCTGGCGCAGCGCCTCACCGAAGACGCGCGCCGCAGCCGCGAAGAACTCACGCTCACCCTCAATCGTTTCGGCGAACAACAGCAGCAGCGCCTGGCCGCGCTCACCGCCGACAACGAGAAGCGCCTCAACGAAGTACGCGCCACGCTGGAAACCAAGCTCAAGGAGATCCAGGACGACAACGCGGCCCGGCTCGAGCAAATGCGCGCCACGGTCGACGAGAAGTTGCAGAACACCCTGGAAACGCGCCTGGGCCAGTCGTTTGCGCTGGTCTCCGAACGGCTCGAACAAGTGCAGCGCGGTCTCGGCGAAATGCAGAACCTCGCCATCGGCGTGGGCGATCTCAAGCGCGTGCTCACCAATGTGAAAACGCGCGGCATCCTTGGCGAAGTGCAGTTGGGTGCGCTGCTGGAGCAATTGCTCACCAACGATCAGTACGACTCCAACGTGGTGACGGTTCCCGGCAGCAACGACCGCGTGGAATTTGCCGTGCGCATGCCGGGCGCCGGCGAGCACGCCCAGCTCTATCTGCCGATCGACGCGAAATTCCCGGTGGAGGATTACCAGCGCCTGCTCGACGCGCAGGAAGCGGCCGATGCCGATGCTGCTGCGCTGGCCGGCCGTGCGCTGGAAGTGCGCGTGCGCGAGGAAGCCAAACGCATCCGCAGCAAGTACGTAGCGCCGCCGCACACCACCGACTTTGCGGTGTTGTTCCTGCCCACTGAAGGCCTGTATGCCGAAGTGATCCGCCGGCCGGGCCTGTTCGAATCGCTACAGCGCGATTTCCACGTCACCATCGCCGGCCCCACCACGCTCACCGCCTTGCTCAACAGCCTGCAGATGGGCTTCCGCACGCTGGCCATCGCCCAGCGCAGCAGCGAGGTGTGGACCTTGCTCGGTGCGGTGAAGACGGAATTCGGCAAGTTCGGCGCGGTGCTGGAAAAGACCCGCAAGAAACTCAACGAAGCCACCAACGTGATCGATCAGGCCAGCGTCCGCACGCGGGCCATCGAGCGCAAGCTGCGCGGCGTGGAAACCCTGTCCGGCGAGGACGCCCAGCAGGTGCTGATCGACGCCCCGGCGCTCGATGAGATCAGCGACGACGACACCGAGGTTTGATCGTGCGCTGCGCCCTCAGGCCGATGCGCTGACCAGGGCACCGCTGCTGCTGCCGCCCTCACTCTGCAGGGCGGCGGACAAGGCGTTGACGGCGGCTTCCAGCTGACCATTGGTCGTCGCGACCTCCGATTGCAAGGCGGAAGCGATCGCCATGTTCGCCGGATCCGCTGCCTTCTTGCCTGAGGTGGCCGCATGCAAAGCCTGCTCCTCCCGGGCCAGCTGTTTTTGCAGCTGCGCGATTTCCTTCTGCAAGGCCTGCACCGTGGCGCTGGCCGCGCTGCTGCTGCCGGAGCTGCTCGACGACGACGAAGCGCCCCCAGCGCCACCAGCCACACCGGCGCCCTTCGCCACCGAGGCCTTGCCGCCCTGTGCCGATGATGTCGCCGCAGTCGACGACGAGCTGGTGGACGCCGATGCCGCCGACGCCGAAGCGCCGGCGATGGTCACCGGGATGGCGGAGGTGTCCAGGTGAATGCCGATGCTCATGGAAGGTCCTGGGGGAGGGTCGCCCACGAAATCGGTCGGCCGCGAAAAACCTTGAGGCCTCGCACCGGCACCATGGGATTAACCCCATTCGACTCGGCGCGACGTTCCAACCTAAGCATCGGCCATCGATGCCTGCCGGAGTCGTTGCATGAACAGCTTGCGCTTGTGGGTACTGGGCCTGGCCGCCGCGGCGGCCAGCACGCAGGCCGCCGCGGTCGGCCGGCTGGTGGACCTGGCTGTGTACGACCGCACCTCGCAACAGGAGTTGACGGTCTATCAACACGATGGCCGCTACTACGTCGCCGGGCAGCCGGGTCACCGCTACCAGATCCATCTGCGCAGCCAGAACGGCAGCCGCGTACTGGGCGTGCTTTCGGTCGACGGCGTCAACGTGCTGTCCGGCGACACGGCCGACTGGTCGCAAACGGGTTATGTGCTGCAGCCGTATGTGTCCACCGACATTCCGGGCTGGCGCAAAAGCCTCACTGAGGTGGCGGATTTCGTGTTTGCGGATGCCTCGCACAGCTACGCCGCACGCACCGGCCGCCCCGACAACGTGGGCGTGATCGGCATGGCGGTGTTCCTGCCGCGACACATGATCCGCCCGCTGCCGATGCCCGGCCCGATCTCCAGGATCTCCAGTTCGGGCGATGAACGCCTGCAGCCATCACCGCCTGCCCCCGCCGCGCCCGTGGCCGAATCCGCAGCGCGCGGCGCAGTGGCCAAGACCCAGGACAGCGGTCCGATCGGCACCGGCCACGGCGAGCGCGAAACCTCGGTGGTGAGCTACACCGATTTCGAACGCGCCTCCTCTACTCCGAATGAGACGATCACGCTGTACTACGACACGCGCGAACGCCTGATCGCCCAGGGCGTGATCCCCGGCGACGACCGTCCGCCGCCCGCTCGCCCCGACCCGTTCCCCGGACATTTCGTGCCCGATCCGCGTTGACATCGCAGCAACCTGCGTTCAACTCGCGGCAAGCCGAAACGTGACACCATCCAAGGGTTCGTGCGCCCTAGTGGATTGATCACGTCATGCTGGATGCCCTGCACACCATCGTCCGCGAAGTCGAGCAGGACCGTTCCCTGGAGCGGCCCGAACAACTGCGCGAGCGTGTGCTGGCGATGGATCGCCTGGAAGACGTGCTGCTGCACGAACCACAGGCCTGCACGCCCGCAGCCATGGCGGTGATGAACGCCGTGCGTCGACGCGCGCGCGAGCGCCTGGCCGCCCTCAGCGACGTGCAACAGCGCCTGTGCGAAGGCATCCGCCACGCCATCACGCAAGGCGCCGGCGCGCACGCCCTGCGTGGCTGGCTGCACCACGACGACCTGCGCGAACCCTGGGGTTACGACCATCTCGACGCCTTGATCGGCGAAGTCTTGTCGCTGGACGAGCCTGACTCTGTCGCTGCGCTCGAAGCCGACATGGTGTTCTACCAGCCAACGCCGGTGCGCCACGTGCTGGACCTGATCCACCGAGCGCATCTGGGTCACGATGACCTGCTGGTCGATCTCGGCTCAGGCATGGGGCATGTGCCCTTGCTGGTATCGATCTGCACGCCAGCGCGGGCTTGCGGCATCGAGCGTGAGCCCGCCTACGTGGCCAGCGCCCAGCGCGCGGCACAAGCGCTGGGGATCGATCGCGCCAGCTTCATGGCGCAGGATGCCCGCGATGCCGATGTCTCGCGGGGCACGGTGTTTTATCTCTATACGCCGTTCACCGGCGACATCTTGCGGCAGATGCTCGACCGGCTGCATGACGAAGCGCGTCGTCGAACGATCCGACTCGCCACGCTCGGCCCTTGCACGCCGGCCATCGCGAGCGAGCCGTGGTTGCGCGCGGCCAGCGAACCGGATACTGGCCGCGTGACACTATTTCGCTCGGTGACCTGAGACCTCAGGCGCCATCCAGCCGGGTGGCCAGCTGCACTTGAGCATTGCCGGTGGAGAGTGCGCCATCGGGTACGGCATCCGGCGACTGGCTGGCAAGCGCGTTGCTGATCCATGGCGGGGTCTGTCGCGGCCCGGGAATATAGGCGTCCCAATGGCCGTAGCCGCGCTTCACGACGGGCGCCCCGCCGCCCTGAAGATAGAAGTTCACCGGTACGCGAACGACCCAATAGGGATCATCCTTTGCGGCCCCCTTGCTAGGCGGGTTGTAAGTCCAGCGACGCACCGCACTGATCGACGCGTCGGCCAACGCTTTGCGGAACCTGTCCATCTCCACTGGCGTGGCGTATTGCTCGAGGTTCACCTGTTCGGCAATGACATCTTCCACTGTCCCGTCACGACCAACGCGCACAAGCAAATACACGGTGCCGGTGACTCGCGCATGGATGGCGAGCATCGGATAAGTGGGCGCGGGCCGAGTCTTGTAGCTCACCGTATCGCCATCGGCATGCCCCTGGCCAAACGTGGCGCCCACGAGAGTCACTTTGAAATTGCCGTCACCGACAGGCTTGGCCACGATGCGTATGCTCATCGAGCTTTTCACCACGTCCTTGGTGGGTGCGGAGAGCTTGAACTCCCACTGCGCGATGCCTTGAGCAATGACATCCACCACCACCGGTGGAAGTTTCTCCGGCTGATCCAGGGTGTAGCCGTGCAGGGTGCCATCCGGATTCACTTCCACCGATCCGGTGACCAACATGGAGGCCTCCGCCGACTTGCGTACGCTTTGGGCTGCCGCGGCCACCGCCGCTGTCGATACGAAACAGCCAAGCAGTACAAACGTCCAGGCCAGATACCAGCGCTTCATAAACCACTCCTTAGTTCATGCGAGAGGCTAGTCTAGCGGCGCAGCGGCGGCAGCATAAGGGTGGTCACCTGACCGGGCTACGCCTCGCCGGGGACGCAAGTGATTGATCCTGCTAAGCGTCCGCCACCCATGCGGGCCAGTGCTTGACGCTGGCGTTACACTGGCACGTCTGTAAGCCGTACCCGAAGGAACCCGCATGAGCGAGCGTCAAGAACCGACCGAAGTCACCCGCGAACAGGCCGAAGAAGCGGTCCGCGTCCTGCTGCGCTGGTCGGGCGAAGATCCCGGCCGCGAAGGTCTGCTCGATACGCCCAAGCGCGTGGTGAAGGCATACAAGGATTGGTTCTCCGGTTATGCCACTGACCCGGGCGACTATCTGCGCCGCACCTTCGAGGAAGTGGCCGGCTACGACGAAATGGTCGTGCTGCGCGACATCGAATTCGAAAGCCATTGCGAGCACCACATGGCACCGATCATCGGCCGCGCGCACGTAGGCTACCTGCCGACCAATCGCGTGGTGGGCATCAGCAAGCTGGCACGCGTGGTGGACGCTTATGCGCGCCGCTTCCAGGTGCAGGAAAAGCTCACCGCGCAGATCGCCCAGTGCATCCAGGAAAACCTGCACCCGGCCGGCGTGGCCGTGGTGATCGACGCCAGCCACGAATGCATGACCACCCGCGGCGTGCACAAGCGCGGCGTCTCCATGGTCACCAGCCAGATGCTGGGCGCCTTCCGCGACGATGCACGCACGCGCTCGGAATTCCTGCAGTTCATCGGTATCCATGGCGCGGGCCGCTGAGCACGCGCCACCGATGGCATTGATCGATAGCACGGACGCCGACGAGCGTCTACAGGACGTATTGCGCGAAGGCATCACCGCCGAGGACATCCCGGCGGTGTTTCCCCTGCTGCGCGGACGCTCGCTGCTGCGCGCGTTCAACGCGCTGTTCCACGGCAGCGAGGCGCAGGTGCTGCTGCGCCTGCTGGTGCTGCGCACGTTGGGCGCACGCGCCCACGCGCCGGAGTGGACGCCGGCGGAAATCCGCGAGCAGCTGGCCTTTGTCGAGCCGGTGAAGCTGGAAACCGTGGTGCAGCGCCTGAAGGAACACGAGCTGCTCACCTGGGACAACGAAACGCTGCGTTATCGCGTGAGCCCCCTGGGCCGCAAGGCGCTGGCCGCGGTCGCCACGCTGCTGGAATTCGAGCACGACGACGACGATGGCCTGGGCTACATCACCGCCCAGCTCGCCGCCGGCCAGGCCGTGGGCCGGGTGTCCGGCGATGAACTGACGCACCTGCTGTCGCGCCTGTCCGAATTGAAGGACGACTTCGACCGCGCCGTGCTGTCCGGCTCCGAACATCGCATCCGTCGCGCCGCACAGCGGCTCGATTCGGTATGGACGTGGGTGGAGAAGGGCACGGAAGTCGTCAGCGCCATCGCTGACAACGAAGATCTCGACTCGGCCACGCATCGCCTCGCCCAGGCGGTGGGTCGTGCGCAAAGTGCGCTGCTGCGACAGGCCGGCATCTTCCAGCGCGAGCTCAACAAGATCGACCAGCATCGCGTGCATCTGGGGCGTACTGGCCTTTCCTCGTCTGACCTGGTGGCGTGGTTGCGTTCGCTCACCCCAGATGCGCTGGCCCAGCATGCCGACCAGGCTGCGCAGCTGCCGGTGCAGCCGCCCTTCCTGCAGGACCAGATCGCGCTGGACGTGGCCGAATTCGAATTGCTCGAACGCGAACGCGCCGCCGCCGAAAGCAGCGCGCTGCCGAACGCGGAAAGCACCCCGACCACGCACGACCTGCCGATCGACGAGGAAGACCTCTCGCCGTTGCTCGAGTGGCATGGCCAGCTGGCGGCATTGACCACTCCCCTGGAACTCAGCGACGCCTTGCGCGGCGACGACTACGCCTTGAGCGCGTACCGCCTCTCGCTGCTCGGCCTGGTGGGCGACCCGGAATCCTCCGCGCTGCAGGGCGCAACGGCGGATCTCGCGCGCCTGCCGCTGAAACTGGAAATCGAACCGCGCCTGATCGACCCGGGCCTGGCGACGATCGCGCTGGTCAGCGCGGGTCGCCTGCATCCAAGCAAGGACAACAAACATGCATGACGAAACCGCTGCGCTGGTCGCGCGATTGCTATCCCAGCGCTGGCTGCCGCGCGACGACACGCAGGCACGCAAGGCGTTGCTCGACGAGGCGTTCCGCGAAGAACTCGATCGCCGCCTGGCTGCCGTCGGCCTCGAACTGCGCGAACACCCCTACTCCGCCTATATCGGCGTGGCCGTGGCGCGCGCCAATGAGAAGCACGTGTTCGGCGGCAGCGACAGCTGGATCTCCAACACCTTGCAGCTCGACCGCGACGCCATCGCGCTGCTGGTGGTGCTGTGGGCGCTGATCGTGCTGCCCAAGCGCCAGCGCCAGCTCGAACGTCAACAGGCCGAGGCCGATGCTTCGCAAAAGCAGATGTTCGCCGAAGCCAAGCCGATTTCGCGCGATGCGGCGCTATCGCCCATCGTGGCCGAGCGCACGCTGCTCGCCGATTTCGGTGAGAAGCTCGGCGGCAAGACGCGCGTGAATTTCAACCTCGGCCTGCTTTCGCGCCACGGCTTCATCGCGCGGCGCAAGGGCGAGCTGGCCGAAGGACCGTTGCTGGATCTGGTGTTCGATTACGAACGCACCGCGCGACGCATCCTCGATGGCGCGCTGAGCGACCTGCTGGCAGGCCTCACGCCGCGCGACGACATCGGCAGCGACGATGAACCGCTCTACGACGATGCCGACGACGACGTAAATGAAATCAGTGAAGACAGCGAAGTGATCCACGATGTTTGATTTCCGCAGCCTCGAGGTCATCCACTGGGACTACTGGCAGCGCTTCAGCCTGCCGCTGGATACCAATATCGTCACCGTGGTGGGCCCGAACGGTTCGGGCAAGACCACCCTGCTCGACGCGCTGCGCACCCTGCTCACCATCGACTGCGCCGGCAACCGCGACTACAAGAGCTATCTGCGCCACAACGGCAAACCGTTCGCCTGGCTGCGTGCGCGCGTGGGCAATGTGCCCGGACCGCGCGGCGAGCGTCCGTTCTTCCCGATCATGGACAGCGAAGTGACGCTGGCGGTGCGCATCCAGAAGAAGGGCGGCGAGTGGCAGCGCCAGTACGCCGTGATGGGCGGCGATGTCAGCGTCGACGAGATCGAAGCACGCAACGACTTCCTCGGCTTGCGCGACTACCGCGTGCGGCTGGAAGGCGCCGGCTTGTCGCAGGCAATCCGCCGCGTGCTCACGCTGGAACAAGGCGCCACCGACAAGCTGTGCCAGCTGCCGCCGAAGGCCCTGCTGGACCTGGTGTTCGACGTGTTCGGCGACAAGACCGTGCTGGATGACTATCAGCGCGCCCGCAACGAACAAGCCGAAGCCGATCGCGAGCTGCACGGCCTGGAACATCAGCTCTCCCTGATCGGCGTGAGCCTGCAGGAGGCCGAGGGCCGCGTGCGCTCATGGCAGGAGTGGGATGCGCTCAAACATGAGCACACCGACCTGGTCGCCGAAACGCTCCCGCGCACCGAACTGGCCGAACTGCACGCGGCCATCCGTGGTGCGCGTCCCCAGTTGCTCGGCCTCAAGCGCAAGTGTCGCGATCTGTCCGCGCGCGACGTGGAGCTGCAGCGGGGCCTGCAAGCGCTGGACGTCAAGGAAGAATCGCTGCGAGGCGAACAGCACGCAGCCGACCAGGTCCGCCAGCAGGCCAAGCAGCAGCTCGACGAAGCGCGCCGCGCCGAAACAGAGAACGCCACCTTGCTCAAGCAGGAGCAGCATCTGCGCAAACTGGTCGCCGAACAGGACGGCGCCGATCACGAGCAGCAAGGCAAGCAGCTTGTCGAAGCACGCAGCCAGCTTGGTCGCCTGCAGAATGACGAAGCACGACTGCGCGAGCAGTTGTCGACACTGACCGCGCAACTCGGCGCCTGGCGTCGCGGCCAGCGCTACACGCCGGAGTTCGAGCAATCGTTCCGACGCGCCCTGGACGAGGCCAGCATCGGCCACAGCATGCTCAGCGAGATCGTCGAGATCACCGAGCCGCGCTGGCAGGCAGCAGTGGAAGCGGTGCTCGCCGGCTATCGCCATGTGGTGCTGCTCGATCACCCGCGTGACCGCGAAGCAGCGTGGCGCCTGGGCGAGCAACACCGCTACAAGCATTTCGTGGTGGCCGAACGCTCGCCCAGCATCGCGGCCACGCGTGGCTCGCTGCTGGAAGTGGTCGACTTCACCGCAGCGGCGCCGGAATGGCTGCTGCGCCAGCTCGACCGCATCCGCCGCGTGGAAGACGTGGCCGACGGCGCCAAGCTCGGCAAGGAGCAGGACTGGATCACGCCGCAGGGTTATTTCCGCGAGCGCCGCGGCGGACGTCACCTCGGTGTCGACGATGTGTACTTCGGCAGTGCCGCGCGCGAACGCCAGCTGCGCGAGGGCGAAGAGCGACTGCAGCAGATCGAGAAACAGCTGCGCGCCATCGGCGACAAGCGCAAGACCTGGCAGGAACAGGCCAGCGACGCCGAAAGCCTGCTGCGCGGCGCCAACGCCAGCAACCAGCTCGCCGACCGCGCCGATGAATTTGCCGTGGCGCACGAAGCGCTGTCTTCGCTGCAGGACGACGTGCAGCGCTGCGCCGACAGCTACGCCGCTGCCGAGGCGCATTACGAAGGCGTGCGCGAGCAGCGCCAGCAGAACTCCCGCCAGCGCGACAACGAAGCGCGCGAGCACAAACAGGCGCAGCAGCAGCTGGCCGACAGCGCGCGCCAGTTTGCGCAATACCGTCACGAGCAGGTCGATCGCCTGAAGGCTTTCCGCCACAAGCGCAGCCACGTGCGCCCGTCGCATCGTTCGCGCCGCGCCATGCTGGAACTGCGCGAACGCTATGAGTCGCCCGCTGCCGTACGTCGCGAGATCGACCGCATCGAGCGTCGCCTCAACGAAGGGCACTGGGAAACCGACGACGGCGTGCTGCCGCTGCGCGACAAATACGCCAACGACCACGAAGGCCTGCGCGAGGATCTGCAGCGCCGTCGCGTGCATCTGGAACGTGCCGGCCGCATCACGACGGAAGCGCGCGCCGCGTATCTCAACGTGCTGCGCAATACGGTCAAGCGTTATGCGCGCAACCTGAAAGTGCTGGCGGATCTGGCCGGCATCGGCGTGGAAACGGACCTGCCTGAATTGGTGAATGAAGACCTCGCCCTGGCCCAGGCCGGCCTCAACGTGCGCTTCGAGTTCGACAAGAAGGGCTGGATCGGCATGGACGACGGCGAGGCCTCGGGCGGCCAGCAGGTGATGAAGTCACTCTTGCTGCTGGTGGCGTTGATGCGCGACGAGGATCGCCCCGGCGGCTTCGTCTTCATCGACGAGCCGTTCGCGCACCTGGACATCTTCAACATCGACAAGGTGGGTGCCTTCCTCAAGTCCACGCGCGCCCAGTACATCCTCACCACGCCGGCCACGCACAACATCAACGTGTTCCAGCCCAGCGACCTCACCCTGGTCACCAGCAAGCGCCGCCCCGGCGCCACCTGGGCGCAGCCGCTGGCCGTGCTGCGCCGCCGGACCGAAGCCGCATGATGCGGCGGCCTGCCCGCGCTGCAATGCTGGCAGGCCTGCTGCTGGGGCCGGTGATCGCGTGGGCGCAGTCCACGCCGGCCGAATACCTGCGGGAGTTCGACACCGATGGCGATGGGCGGGTGAGCGAGGCGGAGTACGTGGCGCATCTGAGCCAGGGCTTCTACCGGCTCGATACCAATGGTGACGGCGTGCTCCAAACCGATGAGTTGCCCGGCGGCCACGGCAAACCCATCACGCTCAAGCAGTTCCAGGACAACCTGCGCCGTCAGTTCCACAAGCTGGACCGCAATCACGACGGCTATCTCGACGCGCGCGAGCTGACGCAGCCACCGCAGGGTTGAATCGCCCTCACCCCTCTGTTGTTGTGGGAGCGCACCCTGTGCGCGACTGGCCTCACCGGTCGGCTTCGTAGCGACTGTCGCGCACAGGGTGCGCTCCCACAACAGAAGGCGTTGCGCCCTCCTACTGCACTGCACACACAGCGTCATCTGGAATCGGCTATCGTGCGCGTCTCACCGCCAGCCGCCCCCATGGACCAGACCGCCGACCCCGAGCTCCATCCGCGCCGCCGCGCCGCGCTGGCGTTCATTTTCGTCACCGTGGTGCTGGACATGTTGGCGTTCGGCATCGTCATCCCGGTGCTGCCGCATTTGATCGAGCAGCTCGCCGGTGGCGGCATCGCGAATGCGGCCTGGTGGGTCGGCGTGTTCAGCACGGTGTTTGCGATCGTGCAGTTCGCGTTCTCGCCGGTGCAGGGCGCGTTGTCCGATCGCTTTGGGCGCCGGCCGGTGATCCTGATCTCCAATGCGGGCCTGGCCATCGACTTCTTCGTGCTCGCGATGGCCCCCACGCTATGGCTGTTGTTCGTGGCGCGCGTGGTGCTGGGCATGACGGCCGCGAGCTTCACCACGGCCAATGCGTATATCGCCGATATCACGCCCAAGGAAAAACGCGCGGCGGCCTACGGCATCCTCGGCAGCGCGTTCGGGCTGGGTTTCATCATCGGGCCGGGGCTGGGCGGTTTCCTCGGTGATATCCACCTGCGCCTGCCGTTCTGGGTGGCCGGTAGCCTGGCCGCCTGCAATTTCCTCTACGGCTTTTTCGTGCTGCCCGAATCGCTGCCCAAGGAACGCCGCACGCCGCGCTTCGAAATGCACAGCGCGCACCCGCTCGGCTCGCTGAAACTGCTCGCGCGCTATCCGCTGGTGATGCGCCTGGCCGTGGTGATGTTCCTGGTGTATCTGGCGCATTACGTGCTGCAGACCACCTTCGTGCTGTACGCCGATTATCGCTACCACTGGGGTCCGCAGGCGGTGGGTTATGTGCTGATGCTTGTCGGCGCCTGCGATGGCTTCGTACAGGCCGTGCTGACCCGACGTCTGGCCCCGCGTTTCGGCGAACGCCGGCTGATGCTGGGCGGCATGCTGTGCGGCATCGGCTCGTTCCTGGTGATGGGCCTGGCCGACACCGGTTTTGCCTTCCTGATGGGTATTCCGCTGATGGCGCTGTGGGGCCTCTCGCAGCCGCCGATCCAGTCGCTGATGACGCACGAAGTGGATGCGGCCGAACAAGGTCGCCTGCAGGGCGCCATCAGCAGCCTGGCGAGTTTTGCGGGCATCTTTGGCCCGTTCCTGTTCGCCCAGGTGTTTTCGTTCTCGATTTCGCCGTCGTCGCCGTATCACCTGCCTGGCCTGGCCTTCGTGCTGTCGGCCGTATTGCTGGCCATCGGCACCGTGATCGCGCTGCGCGCGACGCGGCATACGCAGGACCTCGCCAAGGGCGAGGAACCCGTGCCTCATACCATCCCGGGCGAACCGTCCTCGGTGATCCCTTTGCAAGCCACCATCACTCCCCTAGAACCACCGGAGCATTCCCCATGACTTTGTCGATGTACCAGGCTTCCGTTCCTGTTTTCCTGCGCGCCCTGAGCAATCTGCAGCACGTGCTGCGCAAGGGCGAGGCGCACGCGCAGGCGCGCAAGTTCGAGCCCTCCCTGCTGCTGCAGGCCCGCCTCACCGCCGACATGCTGCCGCTGACCAGCCAGGTGCAGATCGCCACCGACATGGCCAAGAACGCCTGCGCGCGACTGGCCGGCGTGGATCCGCTGAAGTTCGAGGACAACGAAACCACCTTCGCCGAACTGCATGCACGCATCGAGCGCGCTATCGACTACATCAAGAGCTTCAAGGCCGACCAGATCGACGGCAGCGAAACGCGCGCGATCACGCTCAAGATGCGTTCGGGCGAGCAGCACTTCGAAGGCGAAGGCTATCTGCTGCACTTTGTGATCCCGAACGTGTTCTTCCACTGCACCACTGCCTACGCGATTCTTCGCGAGGCGGGTGCCGAGCTGGGCAAGATGGATTTCATCGGCAAGCCGTAAGCCGGGCTGCAAGACCGGGGCGGCGCAGGGCTTTGCGAACCTGCGCCGCCCTTTTTTTTGGCCAGCAGCCGCAACATCCCGGACGCCTGGGGAATGGGTCTGGCGGACCGGGGCGGCACTTGATTGGCGCCTTGTCCGATCCCATTTAGCCGGGATCGCATCGAGGACTTGCCCATGGCCAACGCCAAACCCATCAAGATCGACTTCGTCTCCGACGTGGTGTGCCCGTGGTGCGCCGTCGGCCTCAAATCGCTGGAGCAGGCGCTGCAGAATCTGGGCGACGAGGTGGCGGTGGAATTGCATTTCCAGCCATTCGAGCTGAACCCGAAGATGGCGCCCGAGGGCGAAGACATCATCGAGCACATCGCGCACAAGTACGGCAGCTCGCCGGCGCAGATCAAGCAGAACCAGGAAGCCATCCGCGAACGCGGCGCTGCGCTGGGCTTCACCTTCAACATGGACAAGCGCAACCGCATCGTCAATACCTTCGATGCGCATCGCTTGCTGCATTGGGCCGCGCTCGAAGGCCGCCAGGCGGAACTCAAGCAGGCCTTGCTGGGGGCGTACTTCACCGACGGCCGTGACGTGAGCTCGCGCGACGTGTTGGTCGACGTGGCCGCATCGGTGGGTCTGGACGCCGGTGAAGCGCGCCGCGTGCTGGACGAGGGCCGCTACGCGCAGGATGTCCGCGCGCAGGAGCAGTTCTACCAGTCGCAGGGCGTGCGCGCGGTGCCGTCGGTGATCATCAATGATCGGTACCTGGTGCAGGGTGGCCAGCCGCCTGAGGTGTTTGAGCAGACGTTGCGGCAGGTGGCGGCGGAGGGCTGACCGCTGTCGCAAGATTGAGTCGCGCACAGGGTGCGCTCCCACAGGGGCACCGGCAGCCCTTGTGGGAGCGCACCCTGTGCGCGACTGGGCGCTGCAGAACCCCAAACCCCCAGACATGCGAAAATCCCCGGCCAGACCGCCTGACCCCGTGCCCGCATGATCCGACTCACCGACATCAAGCTCCCGCTCGACCACGCCGAGGGCGCCATCGATGCTGCCGTGCGCGCCAAGCTGGGGCTGGGCAAGGACGGCCTGCACAGCGTTTCGGTCTTCCGTCGCGGCTATGACGCGCGCAAGCGAGGCAGCATCCAGCTGATCTACACGCTGGATGTGGAAGTGGCCGATGAAGCCGGCCTGCTCAAGCGCCATGCCGACGACAAGCATGTGCAGCCCACGCCCGACACGAACTATCGCTTCGTGGCGCAGGCGCCGACCGATCTCAAGCAGCGCCCGATCGTGATCGGCTTCGGTCCCTGCGGCCTGTTCGCCGGATTGCTGCTGGCGCAGATGGGCTACAAGCCCATCATTCTCGATCGCGGCAAGGCCGTGCGCGAACGCACGGTGGATACCTGGGGCCTGTGGCGCAAGCGCCAGCTCGAGCCCGAATCCAACGTGCAGTTCGGCGAAGGCGGCGCGGGCACGTTTTCCGACGGCAAGCTGCACAGCCAGATTTCCGATCCGCATCACCATGGGCGCAAGGTGCTCACGGAATTCGTGAATGCGGGTGCCCCGGAAGAAATCCTATACGTCAGCAAGCCGCATATCGGCACGTTCCGCCTCGTGACGATGGTGGAAGCGATGCGCGAAACCATTCAGGCACTCGGCGGCGAAATCCGCTTCACTCAGCGCGTGGATGATCTGCTGGTGGACACCGCTGCCGATGGCTCGCGCCAGCTGCGCGGCGTAGTGCTGGCCAGTGGCGAGCAGCTGCTGAGCGACCATGTGGTGCTCGCGGTGGGACACAGTGCGCGCGATACGTTCTTCATGCTGCACGATCGCGGCGTGTACATGGAAGCGAAGCCGTTTTCGATCGGCTTCCGCGTGGAGCATCCGCAGTCGATCATCGACCAGGCACGCTTCGGACCGCAGGCGGGTCATCCGATACTCGGCGCCGCCGACTACAAGCTGGTCCATCACTGCAAGAACGGCCGCTCGGTCTACAGCTTCTGCATGTGCCCGGGCGGCACCGTGGTTGCCGCGGCATCGGAACCCGAGCGCGTCGTCACCAATGGCATGAGTCAGTATTCGCGCAACGAGCGCAATGCGAACGCGGCCGTGGTGGTCGGCATCGAGCCCAAGGATTTCGCCGCCTTCGACGACAGCGGCAGTCCGCTGGCCGGCATTGCCCTGCAACGCGCCCTCGAATCACGAGCGTATGACATGGGCGGCCGCGATTACAGCGCGCCAGGCCAGCTGGTCGGCGACTTCATCAAGGGCAAGGCATCGACCGAATTCGGCAACGTGCAGCCTTCCTACAAACCCGGCGTGCACCTCACCGACCTTGCCGACTTGCTGCCCGACTACGCCATCGAAGCGATCCGCGAAGCGCTGCCGGCGTTCGATCGCCAGATCAAGGGCTACGCCATGCATGACGCCGTGCTCACCGGCGTGGAAACGCGCACGTCTTCACCCGTGCGCATCCGTCGTGGCGAGGATTACCAGAGCCTCAACACACGCGGCCTCTACCCGGCCGGCGAAGGCGCCGGTTATGCAGGCGGCATTCTTTCCGCGGCGGTGGATGGGATACGCGTGGCCGAAGCGGTGGCAACGAGCATCAACGCCACCGCTGACTAAGCGCTGTTTCAGACGCATCCCGTAGCCCCGCATCGCCCGGCCCGCGAAAATACCCCTCGCCCCACCTGCCTACGGATGGTGCATGGGCTCGCGGCGACGCGGGCCGCGCTTCCGGGAGCTGGATATCCAGTCGTTCAGCAGCCCGGAAGCGCTGGGGCATTCCAACCTGGTGGAGAGTGAGCGGGTGGCCACGGCCATCCGCTTCTTTTTTGGGCGCTTTTCGGGCAGCCCATGAGCGGGCCGGCAGGGCCGGTGCGGGCATGCGAGAATGCGCCTCCGACGCGCCGTTTCGCGCCCGACCCGCCCGATGCTGACCGATACCACCAAAGACGCGATCCGCGCTTCCTATACGCGCCTCAAGGAAGGCCTGCCCGGCTTTCGCGCCCGCGCGTCACAAGGAAAGATGATCGCCGAGGTGGCCAAGGCGCTGGCACAGGAAGGTGGCGCCGCGGTGATCGAGGCGCCCACCGGCACCGGCAAATCGATGGCTTATCTGATCGCCGGCGTCGAAGTGGCGCGGGCGCAGAAGAAGAAGCTGCTGATCGCCACCGCCACCGTGGCGCTGCAGGAACAGCTGGTCCAGCGCGATATTCCGCTCTATCTCAAGCTCAATGGCACCGAGGCCAAGGTGGCCCTGGCCAAGGGCCGCGGACGTTACCTGTGTCCGCGCAATCTGGCGATGGCGAGCAACAGCCTCAATGAAACCGCGCAGATGGGCCTGGGTTTCGATGCCGATCTCGCGCTGTGGAGCAAGCCGCCGCAGGAGCGCGACAAGAAAGCGCTGACCAAGCTGATGGACTTGTTCGACCGGCACGAGTGGGACGGCGACATCGACGTGGCGCCCGAACCCATCAGCGACGTGCTGCGTCCGATGATCACCACCAGCGCCGGCGGCTGCACCAGCCGCAAGTGCGCGCATTTCATGCAGTGTCCGTTCTTTGCCGCGCGCCGCGCGGTGGGCGATGCGGAGATCATCGTGGCCAACCAGGATCTGGTGCTGGCCGATCTCACCATGCCGCGCGAAGAAGACGGTTTCGGTGGCGTGATCCTGCCCAAGCCCGATGAAACGCTCTACATCTTCGACGAAGGCCACCACGTGCCGGCCAAGGCGATCGATCGCGGTGCGGCCGAGGTCTACATGAACGTGGCGGTGCGCCAGCTGAGCCGTCTGGGCCGGCAGACCCACGCCGCCTATTCGCTGACCGACAAGGAAGTGATCGGCAAGCTCTCGCTCGACGCCGGCGACCAGAAGCTGCAGGACCTCAGCAATGGCCTGGAGGAACTGGAGCGCGAGATCCGCCTGAGCTGGCTGCCGTCGCCCGACGATCAGGAGCCGATGTACCGCGGCTCGCTCGGTCAGTTGCCCGAGGCCTGGGTGGAACACGCGCGCGCACTGTATGTCTTCACCGGCGAGATCGAACGCTGGGTCGGCGCCGTGCGCCGCGCCGTGCTGGAGATGACCGAGACCGGCCCCACCCATGAAGCGCTGTCGCGCGAACTGGGCATGGCGCTGGAGCGCATCGACCGCCAGGTGCGCACCTGGCGCGCGTGGTCGGCGACCGATGGCGACAACGCGCCGCCGCTCGCCCGCTGGGTCACGCTGAGCGGCGACCAGCAGCTGGTCTGCCATGCCTCGTCGGTGTCCGCCGGTGGTCTGCTGCGCAGCGTGCTGTGGGGCAATGCTAGCGGCGTGGTGATGACCTCGGCGACGCTGAGCGCGGGCGGCAATTTCCGCGGTTTTGCCGACTCGGTGGGCTTGCCCGACGATGCGGTGACACTGAGCCTGCCTTCGCCGTTCGACCTGGCCATGCAGGCACGCCTGGAAGTGCCGGCGATGCGCTCGCTGCCCGATGCTCGCGAGGAACACGTGCAGGAAATCTGCGACTGGCTTGCCGAGCATCTGGACTGGAGCGCCGGCAACCTCGTGCTGTTCACCTCACGCGTCAAACTCGACCGCGTGCTGCAGAAACTGCCCATCGAATTCGTACGCAAGGTGCGCGCGCAGGGCTCGCTGGGCAAGGCGCAATTGGTCGCCGAGCACATCGTCGACGTCGAAGCCGGCAAGGGCAGCACGCTGTTTGGCCTGGCCTCGTTCGGCGAAGGTCTCGACCTGCCCGGCAAGCTGTGCGAAACGGTGGTGATCACGCAGCTGCCGTTCGCCGTGCCGACCGATCCGGTGGGTGCGACCTACGCCGAATGGCTGGAATCGCGCGGCCGCAATCCTTTTATCGAAGTCACCGTGCCGGAAGCGACGCGGCAGCTCACGCAATATTGCGGCCGCCTGATCCGCACCGAAACCGACCGCGGCCGCATCGTGCTGCTCGACCGCCGCGTGGTGCTCAAGCGTTACGGCGAGCGCATGCTGCGCGCGCTGCCTCCGTTTACCCGTGTCATCGAGAAAGTTGCATGAGTTTCCGCATCCTTCGTGCCGCCGACATGAAACCCCAGCCGTGGAAGAACGGCATGGGTGTCACGCGTGAAATCGCCCGCTTTCCGGCCGATGCCGGCAGCGATGATTTCATCTGGCGCATCAGCGTGGCCGAGGTGAACAGCGCCGCGCCGTTCTCCATCTTTCCCGGTATCGACCGCCAGATCGTGCTGCTCGATGGCGACGGCTTCACCATGACGCTGGATGGCAAGCAGCAACACGCGCTGACCACGCCACTGGAGCCGTTTGCTTTTGCCGGCGAAGCACAGGTGGATGTGGCGATGGCCGGCGGTGCCACGCGCGATTTCAATCTGATGGTGCGGCGTGCGGCGGCCAGCGGTCGCATCGAGGTGATTGCCGGACTCTGCAGTCACGTGATGCCGCCCGAGGGCATCCTGGTTTACCTCGCCCGCGGCACGGCGGACACGCTGGACGGGCCGTTGAGTGCGGGCGACGCGTGGCAGCCCGATACCAGTCCCATTGAGTTGCATGAGGGCTCGGTGGCGCTCGTCGCCTGCGTCGTCCAGCAGGGCGGCTGACAGCTCAACCTTCGGCGCATGCGGCCGGCCCTCGATGCGTGCCATGATCGGAACACTCCGCCCGTCTAGGTGATCCGCATGGCACTGCTCATCCTCGGCCTGGTGTTGTTCCTCGGCGTCCACTCCCTGCGCATTTTTGCCGACCCATGGCGCACGCAACGTCGCGCGCAGCTGGGCGAGATGCGCTGGAAGGGGCTTTATTCCGTCGTATCGATCATCGGTTTCGTGCTGATCGTGATGGGCTTTGGCCTGGCGCGACAGCAGCCCGTACTGCTCTACGTGCCGCCGCTGTGGCTGCGCCATCTCAACGCGCTTTTCACTTTGCTGGCCTTTGTGCTGGTCGCGGCAGCCTACGTGCCGGCCAATCACTTCAAGGCCAAGCTCGGCCATCCGATGCTGGCGGGCGTGAAGGTCTGGGCGTTCGGCCATCTGCTGGCGACCGGCATGTTGCATGACGTCGTGTTGTTCGGCGCCTTTCTGCTGTGGGCCATCGTGGATTTCGTCAGCGCGCGCCGCCGCGATCGCGCCGCGGGCGTGGTTTACCCGGCCGGCACGGCCAAGGGCGACATCATCACCGTGGTGGCCGGCGTGGTGGGCTGGTTCGTATTCGCCTGGTGGCTGCACACATGGCTGATCGGCGTGAATCCCATGGGGTGAAACTAGTCATCTACGCCGCCCAGGCGGGCTGAGCTAGAGTGGCGCTGTTTTCGGCATGAGGATCGGGCCATGGTTGCCTTCCTGCTTTGGCTGTTGCTGCTGGTGTTCTGCTGGCCGCTCGCGCTGCTGGCGCTCGTGCTCTATCCCATCGTGTGGCTGATTGCGCTGCCGTTTCGCCTGGTGGGCATCACCGTGGGCGCCGTATTCGCCTTCCTGGGCGCCATGTTGATGCTGCCCGCTCGCGTGCTGCGCGGGCGGCCCGCCTGAGTGGATAAACCCAACGCGCCCTCCTGCGAGCGCAATCGCGCCCCCATCCTCGAGGTATTGCGCACGCATTTCGCCGGCTGCCGGCAGGTGTTGGAGATCGGCAGCGGCACCGGACAGCATGCGATCCACTTTGCATCGGCCATGCCAGATCTGCTGTGGCAATGCACGGATCGCAGCGAGTACCTGCCCGGCATCCGGCTATGGCTGGACGAGGCGCAGCTTCCCAATACACCCGCTCCCTTGGTGCTGGATGTGAATGGGCCGTGGCCGCCCCGTCGCTATGACGCCGTGTTCAGCGCCAACACCTTGCACATCATGAGCTGGGACGAAGTGGAGCTGCTGTTCTCGCGTCTGCCTGAGGTAACCACGGACGACGCGACGCTGGCGATCTACGGTCCGTTCAACTACGACGGCCACTACACCAGCCAGAGCAACGCCGCGTTCGACGACTGGCTGCAGGAGCGCGGCAGCCATATGCGCATCCGTGATGCCGAAGCGGTGGATGCGCTGGCCGAGATCGCCGGCTTCGAGCTGATCGACGACGTCGCCATGCCGGCCAATAATCGCCTGCGCATCTGGCGGCGCGCCCGCTGAACGGATTGGCCGTCCAATCATTGGCATTTTTGCCGCGATCGCGTCAGGATGCGCATCAGAGGGCGCCCCTGCTCGCGCCCGCCCCACGCCATGCGCCCTTACGTCCAAGCCATCGACACGCTCACGCCCTGCCCCTGCGGCAACAACGACGGCTATGCGCGCTGCTGCGGCCTGCTTCATGAGGGTGCCGCGGCCACTACTGCCGAACAACTGATGCGCTCGCGTTACAGTGCCTACGTGCTCAAGCGCGAAGACTATCTGCTGGCCACCTGGCACCCCAGTACGCGCCCCGCCCATCTCAAGCTCAGTGCGCAGCAACCGGCGCCGACGTGGCTGGGTCTGGCCATCAAGCGGCATGAGAGCGACGGCGATCAGGCGGTCGTCGAATTTGTCGCCCGTCTTCGCCTGGGCGGCGGCAAGGCACAACGCATGCATGAGGTCAGCCGCTTCGTGCGGGAGCAAGGGCGCTGGTATTACGTAGACGGCGAGTTTCCCGAGAAATCGGGCGAGTAACGACGCCGCGCTGTGTGTGTGGGAGCGCACCCTGTGCGCGACAATCCAACGGAGCAATGCACCCAGGCGTGGCCGTCGCGCACAGGGTGCGCTCCCACAGAGAGTGGCTAGAACGGAACCGCAGTCTCGCCCTCGTCGCTTCCATTCGGACCAAACCGCCGCTCCACTACTAGACCGCGCCCGTCGTGGCCGATCGCCACCACGGTGCTGGCACGCGTGCCATAGCGATCACCGCGGATGAAGGCCGACGACAGCCAGCGCTCGCGTTCCACGCCAACACCGGTATCAGGCAGCTGATCATCCGGATACACATGCGGATCGGCCAGCGCGGCAAACAGCGGCGCGAATTCATCATCCTGCCCCGCCGCTATCCACGCGCTCAAATGATCCATCAAGGCGCGCGTCTTCGGCCACGGTGTATTGAAGTCGGCATTGGACAGCCCATGCACGCCGGGTTGCACCGCTTGCGCGCGCGAATCCGGACGGTTGCCGATATAGAACGCGTGGGTGGCGTCGAACGTCAGCAGATTGAACGGCCGATAGTCGGCCGCTGTGTGCAGCAGCGACGCGGCGTGGGCTACGGCATCGTCGCGGCCGGCGAGATAGTCGAGCGCGAGCAGGCCGCGGGATCGTCCCAACTGCGGGTCGCGCGGATCGCGCACATTGGTCACCACGCTGCAGCGTCCGTCGTCGGCCACGCCCAGCCAGGTGCCCCCGGCTTCCAGATCCTTTCCGGCGACGATGGACGGCTGTTCCCAGCGCGCCAGCGGCAAGCTGGGACGCGCATGGAATTCATCGCGGTTGCCGATCAGAACAAGCCGCCAGCGCGGATGCGCCTGCCAGGCGAATGCAATCACGCACATGGGAATACCTGCTCCACGATCACGACGCGACGAGTGCGCCAGTATGCACCCCTCACCGATCAGCGGCTCGCTCGCCGCTCCACGGCGGCGGCCCAGCGCGCTGCGACCTTGGGTGTGGTCATGCAGACTGCGTCGTCGGTTCGCGTGGTGACAGCACGCTCGAGCAGCTGGATGTCGGCTTCATGCTGGCGTGCCACGTGCGGGTCTTCAAAAAAGATCGCGCGCTGGCAGCGGCGTTCGAGCACCAGATCGGCAATCTGCGCGTCGCCGCCCAGTGGGCCGCTCTGGTAACGCTCCACCCATGCCTGGTCCTGCGGCCAGCCGCGGCTCCACGCCAGTTCATTGAGGCGCTGGCCGGTGGTGCCGGTAGCCACGCGATGCACAAAGCGCGACAGCACGTCGAAGTGTTCGGCGGCATAGGCCAGCATCTGCGGCTTCATGGCGTCATGTGCAATCAGCGCCAGCGTCTGCGATTGGAGATCGTGAAATATCTGGGCGCCGGGGTCAGGCAGAAGTCCCGCGTGGATGCGCTCCATCTCGATCCAGTCGCGTGCCGTGGCGACGGTGGAAATAAAGGGCTTGCCGTGGATCACGCACTGGCGCTTGAGCGCGATCGCCTCGGGAAAAATCGAAGACGGGTCGACCGGATCGATCAGGTAGATGGCGCCATCGAGCACGCGCTCATCGCCCAGACCTACGACCTCGGCCACCAGCTTCATCAGGCCGCCTTCGCGGCCATAGGGATAGCGCCGCAGCGGAAGATAGCGCTCCAGGTAACCGGCGCGATGAATCGCATCGTAGGTGCGTCCCACCGCATGCAGGCCCAATTCCAGTTCGCGGATGCCCGCCTCGCACGCATGCAGCCAGCGGAACAGCGCGGCGTTGGCGTGGGCGTGGTGCAGCTGGTTGGCGGCTAGGCCGAGGCGCATGAGTGCTGTTCCGTGACGAGGTCGCCGCGCAGTGTCGCATTGGGGTGTTGCGCTGCGCTACATCGATGCCGTGCCGATGCACCCTTCCCTGTGGGAGCGCACCCTGCGCGCGACTGACATTGCCCCGAGGCAACGGGCGTCGCGCACAGGGTGCGCTCCCACAGGTGGGGGGTGAGGGGTTAATGGTCAGGCGTGCGCGAGCGCCGGCGCATCGACCTGCTGCAACAGACAGACGATCGATCCGGCAGCTTCTCGGCCGTCGTACACGGCACGCACCACCAGATCCGCGCCACGCACATTGTCGCCCCCGGCAAAAATCTGCGGATGACTGGTTTGCAGCGGCAGCGCACCGTTCGCGCCGGTGATCACGCGGCCGGTCCTGTCCAGCGCCACGCCATGCGTGCGCAGCCAATCGGGCGGACTGGGCAGGAAACCGAACGACTGGATCACCACGTCGGCGTCGATCACATACTCCGTGCCCGGCACGTTCTGCGGACGCATGCGCCCATCGCCGTCATCGAGCAACGCCGTTTCCACTACGCGCACGCCGCGCACATTGCCGCGCGCGCCGCCCAATATCTCCAGCGGCTGGCGCTGGAACAGGAAGTTCACGCCTTCCTCGCGGCTGTAGTTCACCTCGCGCGCCGAGCCGGGCATGTTCGCCTCGTCGCGGCGATACACGCAGGTCACGCTGGCGGCGCCAAGGCGGATCGCCGTGCGATTGCAGTCCATCCCGGTATCGCCGCCACCGAGCACGACGACGTGCTTGCCGCGGAAATCGAAGGCCGGCGAGACCGCGCCATCGCGCAGCAGGCGTTCCGTGTTGGCGATCAGGAACGGCAGTGCATCGTGCACACCATGCAGCTCGCGGCCCGGCAGTTGCGCATCGACATAGGTGTACGCACCGGTGCCGACGAAGACCGCGTCGTATTCGTCCAGCAACTGACCGAACTCGATATCGCGCCCCACCTCGCGGTTGAGCAGAAAGCGCACGCCCATGCCTTCCAGCAATTGGCGACGCGTGCGCACCACACTCTTGTCGAGCTTGAAGGGCGGGATGCCGAACGTGAGCAGGCCGCCGATTTCGCTCTGGCGGTCGTACACATCGGCGGCGATGCCGGCGCGGCGCAGTCGATCCGCACAGGAGAGGCCGGCCGGTCCGGCGCCGATGATGGCCACGCGCTTGCCGGTCTCGCGCACGGCGGAGAGATCCGGCTTCCAGCCTTGGCGCAACGCTTCGTCGGTCACCCAGCGTTCGATGCTGCCGATGGTGACCGCACCGAACGCGGTCTGCTCCAGCGTGCACGCGCCCTCGCACAGACGATCCTGCGGGCAGACGCGTCCGCAGATTTCCGGCAACGGATTGGTTTCGTGCATCAAGGTCGCCGCTTCCATCAGGCGACCGTCCTGCACCAGCTTCAACCAGTTCGGAATGTAGTTGTGCACCGGGCACTCATGCTCGCAGTACGGATTGCCGCAATCGATGCAGCGCTCCGCCTGGGTGCCCGCCTGCGACGCGCCGAAATCGCCGGAGATCTCGCCATAGCCGAGCACGCGGATCGACACCGGCACCGTGCGCGGCGTCTGTCGCTGCACGTTGAGGAACTGGAAGGTCTTGGAGTCTGCGCTCATGCAGCGCTCCTCAGCTCTTCGGCCAATGCCGCCAGGCTTGCCGCCTTGGGTTTGACCAGCCAGAACTTGTATTGCAGGCCGCGGAAGTCCGCCAGGATCCGACGACCCCAGTCGCTGCCAGTCAGCTCGACATGACGTGACACCAGGGAACGTAGGTGCTGCATGTAATGCTCCATGCCTTCCGGCGAGATGCGCAGGATGTCGACCAGCTCGTGGTTGTAGCAGTCCACGAAGCTGCGCTCGATATCGAGCACATAGGCGAAACCACCGGTCATGCCCGCGCCAAAGTTCAGGCCCACCTTGCCCAGCACAGCGACGACGCCGCCCGTCATGTATTCGCAGCAGTGATCGCCGGCGCCCTCGACCACGGCGAGCGCGCCGGAATTGCGCACCGCGAATCGTTCGCCGGCCCTACCGGCCGCAAACAACTCGCCATCGGTGGCACCGTACAAACAGGTGTTGCCGATGATGGAGGCATCGTGACTGGCAAACGGCGAATCCGCTGGCGGACGCACCACGATGCGTCCGCCCGCCATGCCCTTGCCCACGCCATCATTCGCCTCGCCCACCAGGTCGATATGCACGCCGCCGGCGTTCCAGGCGCCAAGACTCTGCCCGGCGGCACCGCTGAGTTTCAGCAGGATCGGGCTTTCGTCCATGCCGTGGTCGCCATGCAGGCGCGCCACTTCGCCCGACAGCCGCGCACCAATGGCGCGATCGGTATTGGCGATCTCGAAGGCGAACTCGCCACCTGCCTTGCTCGCCACGACCGCGCGCGTCGCCTCATCGATGCGCGTCGCCAGTGCGGCGTCATCGCGCATCGGATTGCGCGGCAGCGTACAGGCGAAGTCCACGTTATCGGCCAGCGCTCCCGAGCCGAGTAGCGGCGCAAGATCGAGCTTGTGCTGCACCGGCGTGGTGCCGTCCACCTGTTCCAGCAGATCGGCGCGACCGATGATGTCATCCAGGCTGCGCGCGCCCAGCGAAGCCAGATGCGCACGCACGTCCTCGGCGAGGAAACCGAAGTAATTCATCACCATCTCGGGCAGGCCGATAAAGTGTTCCTTGCGCAGCACCGGATGTTGCGTTGCCACCCCGGTGGCGCAGTTGTTGAGATGGCAGATGCGCAGGTACTTGCAACCCAGCGCCACCATCGGGCCGGTGCCGAAGCCGAAGCTTTCCGCACCCAGCATCGCCGCCTTGATCACGTCGAGACCGGTCTTGAGGCCACCATCCGTCTGCAGGCGCACGCGGCCGCGCAAGTCGTTGCGGCGCAGGGTCTGCTGCGTTTCCGCCAGTCCCAGTTCCCACGGCGTGCCCGCGTACTTGATCGAGGTGAGCGGGCTCGCACCGGTGCCGCCGTCGTGGCCGCTGATGGTGATGAGATCTGCGCCGGCTTTCACCACGCCGGCCGCCACCGTGCCGACGCCGGCGTGACTGACCAGCTTGACCGACACGAGCGCGTCGGGATTGACCTCCTTGAGGTCGTGGATCAGTTCGGCTAGGTCTTCGATCGAATAGATATCGTGGTGCGGCGGCGGCGAAACCAGGCCAATGCCGGGCTTGGCGTAACGCAGTCGCGCGATCGTGCTGTCCACCTTATGGCCCGGCAGCTGGCCGCCTTCACCGGGCTTGGCGCCCTGCGCGATCTTGATCTGCAGCACCTCGGCATTGACCAGATACTGCGGCGTGACGCCGAAGCGACCCGAGGCGACCTGCTTGATCTTGGACGTCTTCTCGGTGCCGTAACGCGCCGGATCTTCGCCGCCTTCGCCGGAATTGCTGCGCGCACCAAGCCTGTTCATCGCGATGGCCAGCGCCTCGTGCGCTTCGGGCGACAACGCACCCAGCGACATGCCGGCCGAATCGAAACGACGCAGGATGCTTTGCGCCGATTCCACTTCCTCGATCGGCACGGCATTGCCTAGCGGCTGCGGCGACAGCAGGTCACGCAGTGCCGACGGCGGACGATGGTCGACGAAGTTTGCGTAGTTCCGATAGTCGGCCTGACTGCCCGTGCGCACGGCCTTTTGCAGCGTACCGATCACGTCCGGGTTGTACATGTGGTACTCGCCGCCGTACACGAACTTGTACAGGCCGCCCGCACGCAACGGCGAGGCATCGCTCCATGCTTCGGCAGCGAGGATCTGCTGGTCGTGTTCCAGTTCGGCAAAGCCCGCGCCGCCGATGCGCGACGGCGTGCCCGGGAAGCACAACGCCACCACGCTCGGGGCGAGACCGACGATCTCGAACAGCTGCGCACCGCGATAGCCGGCCACGGTGGAGATGCCCATCTTGGACAGGATCTTCAGCAGTCCTTTGCGGATGCCGCGGCGATAGCTGCGACCGATCTCGAAACGGTCGCTGGCGATATGCCCTTCGCGACCCAGCTCAAACAGGCTCTGATAAGCCAGCCACGGATAGATCGCGGTCGCGCCAAACCCGAGCAGACAGGCGAACTGATGCGGATCGCGCGGCGTCGCCGTTTCCACCAGGATGTTGCACTGGCAACGCAAAGCCTGATCGATCAGATGCGCATGCACCGCACCCACCGCCAGCAGCGAATGGATCGGCAACAAGTCCTGCTGCGGATAGCGGTCGCTTAGGAAAACCAGCTGGCAGCCCTCGCGCACCGCCTTCTCCACCTCGCGGCAGAGGCGCTGCAGCGCGGCTTCGAGGCCTTCCTCGGGCGCATACATCAAGTCGAAGCGTGGCGTGCCCACGAACTGCGGCAGTCCCAGCAACTGCCGCAGCTTGCGCTGCGAAAGCACCGGCGAATTGATCAGAATCTGCTTCGCGTTCTCCGGCGTGAGGTCAAATACATTGCTCTCCGGACCGATCTGCGTCACCAGCGACATCACCAACTTTTCGCGCAACGGGTCGATCGGCGGATTGGTGACCTGGGCAAAGCCCTGGCGGAAGCGATCGAACAGCGGACGCACCTGGCGCGACATGGCGGCGATGGGCGTGTCATCGCCCATCGAACCAGTCGCTTCCTGCTCCAGCTCCACCATCGCCTTGAGCACGGTTTCGCGCTCTTCGCGTGAGAGGCCGTAGAGCTTCTGGTAACGGCGCAGTTCGTCGGCCGGCAGCGGCTCTGCAGCGAGCGAAGGATCGATCAGGTCCGACTCTAGATAACTAACTCCCGCACGTAGCCAGTCGCGGAACGGTGCGCGCTTGCGGTTGATATCGTCGATGTCGGCGTCGCGCAGCAAGCGATGCTGCTGCAGATCCACCGCAATCATTTCACCGGGGGCGAGGCGGCCCTTGGCCACAACCTGCGAGGACGGCACATCCCACAGGCCTGCTTCGGAGGCGACAATGAGGTGATTGTCCGCCGACAACGCCCAGCGCGCGGGACGCAGGCCGTTGCGATCGAGCGTGCACGCAGCGTAATGCCCATCGCACATCACCAGACCTGCAGGGCCATCCCACGGCTCGCTATGCAGCGCGTAATACTCGTAGAACGCAGCGAGGTCTTCATCGATGCCCTCGCGCGCGGCAAACGCCGGCGGCACCAGCACACGCATCGCGGCAAGCAGATCGAGGCCGCCGGCGATCAGCACTTCCAGCGCGTTGTCGAGGCTTTCCGAATCCGAGCCCGTCTGGCGTACCAGCGGGCCGATATCGGAGAGGTCGACCAGCGGCGAATGCAGGATGGATTCGCGCGACTGCATCCAGCGGCGATTGGCGCGGATGGTGTTGATCTCGCCGTTGTGCGCCAGCAGGCGGAACGGCTGGGCGAGCCGCCATTGCGGCGTGGTGTTGGTGGAGAAGCGCTGGTGGAACACCACCGCATCCGCGCTCAGCGCCGGATGCACGAGATCGGCGAACACTTCGCGCAGGCGACCAGGCGCCGCCATTGCCTTGTAGCCAATAACTTGCGCGGACAGCGTCACCACATAGAAATGCTCGTCGGCCGCAAGCGCCGCTTCGGCACGACGGCGCGCGCGGAACAGCGCACGCTCGAACACGCCCTCGTCCATCGATGCCGCCGGTTCCACAAAGACCTGGCGCACGCGCGGCTTCGCTGCGGCAGCGAGGGGACCGCAGGCCTCGGCATTCACCGCCACATCGCGCCAACCGGCAACGTGCAGCCCTTCTTCGCGCAGATAGTCTTCCAGCGTAGAGGCCGCGGCGTCATCGCCCTTCGGATCGAGGAACACCACGCCCGCAGCGAAACGCTCGCCCAACGCGATGCCCGCTTCATCGGCAAGCGCTTTCAACCAGCCCAGCGGACGATGAAAGAGCACGCCGCAGCCGTCGCCGCTCACGCCGTCGGCATTCACGCCGCCGCGGTGGGAAAGTTTGGCCAACGCATTGAATGCGGTGTCCACTACCCATGCGCTCGCGCGACCGTCGATCTGTGCGACCAGACCAAACCCACAGCTGTCGTGCTCGAACGCAGCGTCGTATAGCGTCGCTGGACCTGCCTGCGCCATCTTGCCTCCCCGGCCGATGGTGGGAGACGCGTCGTCCCAACGGTGCCGAGGGCGCCGCTGTCACGCATCCATAAGTGTGGCCTCGACTAAAGCACATATGGTGCGTCGCGTCAAAGACATCTTTACGTCCAAATGAAAGTTTCAACTGGAAGCTTTTTTTGTCGGCAAGACATCGCGCGCACCGCGAAGACACCATGTATCCATCGATGACGTCGTCGCTGCTTGTTGCCGGTGCACGCACTTGTATCAGCGTGCGCATACACCCGATCGATCGTCGCGGGCATACCAGTGATCGCACCGGCCTTGCGATGAAGAGCACATGACCGGGACCAGCGGGCGATGCAGACCCGCTCGCACGCCGTCATCGCGCTCTGTGATAATCGCCCGATGCCAATACCACTCCGTCGTGCCCGCCCCCTTGCCTGCGCCGTGACCGGCGCGCTCGCCCTCGCCATCGCGGCCCAGCCGGCGTGGGCCCTGCAGGACAGCAAGACCAAGGCCGAGCAGGCCGAGGCTCAGAAAAAGCTGCAGGAGCTGCACAGCAAGATGGATGCGCTGGCCAAGGAACAGGCCGAGACCGCCGCCAAGCGCGACAGCGCCACCGCCGAGCTGGCCAAGCAGGCCAATGCCGTGGCCGGGGCCGCCAAGGCCGTGCGCGAGACCGACACCCAGCTCTCAGCCAAGCAGAAGGAGCTGGCCGACCTGCAGGCCCAGCGCGCCGAGCTGCAGAAGAACCTCGAAGGCCAGCGCGCCGCCATCGCCGACTTGCTGCGCGCCACCTATGCCCTGGGGCGCGGCTCGGACCTGCGCCTGCTGATGGGCGACGACGACGTAACCCGCATCGCCCAGGCGCTGGCCTATTCGAAGTATTTCCAGGAAGACCGCGTGGCCCGCGTGCAGAAGCTGATGGGCGACCTGGCCAAGCTGCAGGACCTGGAAACCGAGATCACCGCCCAGCAACAGGCCCTGCAGGCCGCGCGCGCCGAGCGCGAGACCCAGGCCAAGGCATTGGAGCAACAGCGCGCCAGCCAGGCCAAGCTGGTGGCCGAGACCGATGCCCAATACAAGGACCAGGCCGGCAAGCTGGCCGCCCTCAAGCAGAACGAGGCCTCGCTGAACTCGCTGGTCGCCACGCTTCAGAAGGCGATCGATGAGGCCGCCCGCGAGGCCGAACGCGCCGCCAAGGCCAGCGAAGGCAAGGCCGCGCCGCCCGCCGGCAAGGGCCTGGCCAATATCCGCGGCAACCTGCCCTGGCCCGCTGCCGGCGTGGTCAACAGCTACGGCAGCGGCGTGCTGATCAAGGCGCCGGGCGGCAGCGAAGTGCGCGCGGTGGCAGCGGGTCGGGTGGTCTATGCCGCCTTCCTGCGCGGCTACGGGATGCTGGTCATCGTCAGCCACGGCGGCGGCTGGATGAGCATGTACGGCAACAACGAGACCGTCCTGCACGGCGTGGGCGACCAGATCACTGCCGGCGAGGCCGTGGGCACGGCCAGCGCGCCCACCGGGGTCAATACCGGCGTCTACTTCGAGCTGCGCCAGAACAACCAGCCGGTGGACCCGCGCACCTGGCTGGGCAAGAAAGGTTGATCCAGGGATGTTCTGATCTATTCCACGATTGACGCCGCCTACGCAGCGTCGCAGGCTAACCTGCGTACCATGTTGAATTTTGGCGACATCCGGCGGTCAAAGCGGCAACGCGGCCCGCTGCCGGGCACGCCCCCACGGCTATACCGGAGTCCCCCATCCATGCGGTTTCCCACCTTGAGCCTGGCCGTCCTGCTGCTGGCGGCGCCGCTGGTGCAGGCGCAGACCGCGCCCACCCCGGCCAGCCCCGCCAAGAAGGCCGCCGACGTCGCACCGGCCAAGGCCTCGTCCGCCCCCGACCGCGTAGACCTCGACGACGTGCGCAACTTCAGCCGCGTCTATGAAATTGTTCGTCAGGCCTACGTGGAGCCGGTGGACAACAAGACCCTGATGAAGGCCGCCATCAGCGGCATGCTCAGCGGCCTCGATCCGCACAGCGAATACCTGGACAAGGCAGGCCTGGACGAACTGAGCGAGGACACCACCGGCCAATACGGCGGCCTCGGCATCGAAGTGCTGCAGGTCGACGGCACGCTGCGCATCATCGCCCCCATCGACGACACACCCGCCTCGCGCGCCGGCATCAAGCCGGGGGATACCATCGTGAAAGTCGATGGCAAGGTGGTGGACCCGGAGAACATCGACGACATGTTCAAGGCGCTGCGCGGCGATGCAGGCAGCAAGGTGACGCTCACCATCCTGCACGAGAAGAGCGACAAGCCCATCGACATGCCGCTGGTGCGCGAGAAAATCTCGGTCACCAGCGTCAAGACGCGCGAGATCCAACCCGGCTACGCCTATATCCGCATCAGCCAATTCCAGGATGACACCGCGCCGGATCTGGAAAAGAAGCTCGGCGAGCTGATCCGCAAGAACGGCACGCAAAAGGGCGCCATCCTGGATCTGCGCTCCAATCCGGGCGGCCTGCTCACGGCAGCGGTGGGCGTGAGCGATGATTTCCTCAACGCCGGCACCATCGTCACCACGCGCGGTCGCCTGCAGGATTCCAATCTCAGCTTCGAGGCGCACGCCGGCGATTTGCTCAATGGCGCGCCCATGGTCGTACTGGTGGACAACGGCACCGCCTCGGCCGCTGAAATCGTGGCTGGCGCACTCAAGGACAACCGCCGCGCGCTGATTGTCGGCCGCCGCACGTTCGGCAAGGGCGTCGTGCAGACGGTACTGCCGCTGGACAACGAACACGCGGTGAAGATCACCACCGCCCGCTATTACACCCCCAACGGCACCTCGATCCAGGCCGAAGGCATCAAGCCCGATATCCCCCTCGCCGACCTCGCGGTGAACAAGGCCGACAGCGCCGCCGTGCTGGTGAGCTCGGAAGCCGACCTGCCCAATCATCTTGCCAACGAAGATTCGAAACTGGGCAAGGACATCGACAACGACGGCAGCGCCGAGAATGCGAAGCTGGCGACGCAGGACTATGCGTTGTCGCAGGCGTTGAATGTGTTGAAGGGGTTGGCGTTGAATCGCGGGCCCTATGCGGCGCCGGTGCCGGCGACGGCTGCGCCGAGCAAGCATTGATCCGTCTTAGCTGATCGTTTGTGGGGATGACCTGTGAGGGTTGTTCCTGGGTGGAGCGAACGATGTGGATGTTCTGGAGGAGCCGCCTTGTTTGAGGCGGCTTTTCTTTTTGGGCGGTGCGGGGTGGATCGGTTTTGATCGTCATCCCGGTGCGGGGACGCCTTCGCTTTTCATCCCTGCGCCATAACACCCGCAGCATGGTGCTGGGATAAGCCCGAACGCTCGAGGCGAGTCGTTGTGGGACAACCTTCGAGGGTACAGAGGGGGTACTTCAAAGCGCTGCGCAACGCGCCCGAGTCGCTGAGGACTTAAAGCCGGGCCTCGCTGCGCATCGGCTTTAGTCGTCCCGCATTCCCTTTGCCACGCGTGCTTGTCTGTGGGAGCGCACCCTGTGCGCGACAGCCACGCTGCGGTGCACCGCTCCGTAGGTTTGTCGCGCACAGGGTGCGCTCCCACAAAGAGCCGATCGGTACCGGCCTGCGCGATCCCTTGTAGGAGCGCACTTGTGCGCGACCGCAGCGCATGGGTGTAACGCTCCGTCGGCTGGTCGCGCACAAGTGCGCTCCTACAAAAGAGGCGCGCGGCAACGGCGGGCGTTGTTTGGCTCGTGATGTAGCGCTTGCCGCCCGGGTGCCCGTCTGACGCGACGGGCGAGGCAGATCGCGACAACGTTACAAACAGTACAACCCGCCAGCGATCTCCCCCACATCCCCCATGCGATCGATCAACGCCCCATCCTCCTCGCACAGGACAATATGGCTGACCTCATCGTCTGGATCCGCCGCCTGAGGCGCCACGTCGGCCGCCATCAGCAGGGCGCCCTTCGAACCCACGACACGCGAGACATAGCGCTCACACACATCCATGGCGCAATGAGCCGCGTATTCGCTCAAATGGATGTTCTCCACCCGCGATACATCGCCGATTCGATCGGCGATAGGCGGCAATTCGCGCGCCGCGAATTCCAGGCTGCTTCCAATCCTGTGCTGGGTCCAGGCGAACGCCGCGCCACCCAGGATCATCAGTACCGCCAACACCACCAGAGATGCTTTCACGAACTTGCTCACGCCTAGCCACTCCTTGCAGACCCAACCGGGCACGGGACATCACGTCCGCAGCCCTTCGGACCCAAACTGCAACTATGGAGCGACCATCCGAGGCAGACCATCGGATCAGTCTTGGAAGTAGATCGAAGCTCTCTTCGTCGCGAAGACGAGCAACCGCACGTGGCCGCTCAGGACAGCGGAATTTCCGGAGCCAGGCCCGCCAGATGACCAGCCAATGTGGCGTCCTCGGAGAGGATCTCAAAGCCCTCATATTCGAACGCAGGCGCCACCAGGCAAGTCACCAGGGTGTAACGGCCGAGCGGTCGAGCTGCCTGCCAGGCGCCGGCCGGTACGACGGCCAGCGTGTCCACGCCTGGCGCCAACGGCCCGAGACAGCAACGCTCCAGGCGCTTGTTGGCCGCGTGGTAGATCAGCAGCTCCAGCGGTTCGCCTTCGACGAAGTGCCAGGCTTCCTCGGCATCGACCCGATGCCAGTGGCTGAATTCGCCCGCCTCGAGCAAGTAGTGGATCGCGCTCAATGCGTGCCGGGCGCCGGCGCCGTCGCCACCCGCCTTGGGCGGATGGATGCGGCGATAGTGGCCGCCTTCCACGTGCGGCTGCAGCTGCAGCGCCTCTTTCAGTTGAGCAGCGCGGGCAGCGGCATCGCTCATGTGGCTGGCGCGTCGGTGGGCTTGATCAACCAGCGTACCGCCAGCATGCCCAGCTCATAGAGCAGGCACATCGGAATGGCCAGCATGATCATCGAGGTGATGTCAGGCGGCGTGATGAAGGCGGCAATGGCGAACGCGCCGACCACGGCATAGCGACGACCGTTGCGCAGCTGCTCCAGGTTCACCACGCCGATCGCGGCGAGGATCACCACCGCCACCGGCACCTCGAAGCACAGGCCAAACGCGAAGAACATCAACATCACGAAGTCGAGGTAGTGCGTGATGTCGGTCATCATTTCCACGCCCTGCGGCGTCACCGCCGTGAGGAAGCGGAACGCCGCCGGCAGCACCAGGAAATACGCGAAGGCGCAGCCGAGATAAAACAGGAACAGCGCTGCCACCAGCAGGGGGCGCGCCAGTCGCTTCTCGTTGCGGTACAGGCCGGGGCTCACGAAGGCCCACAGCTGGTAGACGATCATCGGCATGCTGATGAACAGCGCCGCATAGAAGGCCAGCTTCAGCGGCGTGACGAACGGACTGGCCACCTCGGTGGCAATCAGATGGGCGCCCTGCGGCAGGCGCGACACCAGCGGCGCGGCCAGCTCCGTGTACAAGCGGTTGGCGAATGGCACGAGGGCGCCAAGCACCAGCAGCACGGTCACGATCGCGCGCATCAGGCGCGAGCGCAGTTCGATCAGATGCGAAAAGAGACCTTGTTCCAGGTCATCGGCCCCGGGGCCTTCGAGCTCAGGCGCCGCCATGCGGAGCTTCCTTGGTCGCGGTGGCGGTGGCGGCGGCCACGTCCGCTACCGGCTCGGCAACGGGTGGCTCGGACGGTTTGGACGGCACGCCTTCAGGACGCATCTTGCGCAACGTCTCGTCCAGCTCGGCCTGGGCGGCTTCGGCTTTGGAGGCCACTTCGCGCGCCTGGCGGCGGATCTCTTCCACCTGCAGCTCGCGCTCCACTTCCGCACGCACGCTGTCCCAGCCGGTACGCACGCGCCGCAGGAACACACCCGCGGTGCGAGCGGCATGCGGCAGCTTTTCCGGGCCAAGCACGATCAGCGCGACGAGCGCGAGCAAGACCAGCTTGCCGAAGCTGATTTCGATCATGACCCTCGAGCCGCCTTACTTGGGTTCGGTGGTGTCGTGCTGGTTCTGCGTCTGGCTGGGGCCAGCGGGCGGCGGATCGGCGCGCAGGGTCGCGTTCGGATCGTTCGGCTTGGGGGCTTCGTCGCCGCCATCCAAACCCTTCTTGAAATCGCGGACGGCGCCGCCGATGTCGCCGCCGATATTGCGCAGCTTCTTGGTGCCGAAGATCAGCACGACGACGACCAGCAGGATGAGTAGATGGGTGATGCTCATTAGAATCAGGCCTCGAATGGTAAGCGGCGGAACGAAACTGTCACGCCGTCGCGCCGCCGCTCCCTATCATCGCTGAGTGTACTCCTCAAGGCGATCCCTGAAATCGACCACCTGGGTCGGCACGTTGCCCACGCCACCCTCGAAGATGCGGCGCGGGGTGATGCCCTTGCCGTAAATGGCCTCGTTGGCGTCGTAGTCGATGCGCAGGGCCGAGCCGTCCAGGGCCACGCCCGCAAACAGGCCGCGCGAGCGGGAATAGGAGTAGATCTCGGCCTTGAAGTCGCTGTCGGTGGAGGCCTGGGCCGTACGGCCCACCGGGCCGGCCGCGGCGGCGGCGTCCGCGCCGATCGTGAATTTGCCGTTGACGATGCTGTCCACGCCGCGCTGGGTACGGAACACCAGGATCACGTCGGTCGACGAGGCGCCGGCCTGGAAGCCCACGCTGCCGCCTGTCATGGTGATGAAGCTGGGGTTGGACCAGGTGCCGTCCGGCCCCTTCACCGAGATCAGGCCCTCGCCGCGACGGCCGCCGAACACGAAGCCCACCTTGAGCAGGTCAGGGATCACGGCGATGGCCTTGGCTTGCTTGAGCAGGTCGGTCGGGATCGACTTGTCCGGCGCCTCCATGATGTCGCTCAACACGCGCACGGCGTTCTGGGCGCGCACCAGCGGCGGGTCTTCCGCATGCGCGGCCATGGCCGGCAGCAACAGAACCAGGGACGCGAGCAACAGACGGTGCAGCGATGCTTTGAACATGGACGACTCCTTGGCTTGAATTCGGGGTGGCAGCCTGCGGCGATGATGTCCACGGCGGCTTCTTTGGCTTGTGGCAGACTTGCGGCGGATTTCTTCCGTCTGAGCCACGATGCCACGCAGCGATGACTATACCGGCGTTGCCGGCGCTTCCCGAGACCTTCCCGTTCAGGCTGCAGTGCTGTTGGTGAACCTGGGCACACCAGAGGCGCCCACGGCCAAGGCGGTGCGCCCGTATCTCGCCCAGTTCCTGGGCGACCGCCGAGTGATCGACTATCCGCGCTGGCTCTGGTGGCTGATCCTGCACGGCGTGATCCTGCGTGTGCGCCCTGCGCGTTCGGCCCACGCCTACCAGCGCATCTGGACGGCGCAGGGCTCGCCGCTGCGCGTGGGCAGCGAGGCACTGGCCGCGCGACTGCAGGACAAGCTTTCGGAGACATGTGCGGAACCCGTGCGCGTGGCGTTGGCGATGCGTTATGGCCAGCCCTCGGTGCCCGCGCAAATCGAGCGGCTGCAACGCGAGGGCGTGCGTCACCTGTTAGTACTGCCGTTGTATCCCCAATATTCCGCCACCTCCACCGGCTCGGTGATCGACGCCGTGGCCGAGTCCATGCAGTCGTTGCGCTGGCCGCCCGAGCTGCGGCTGGTCAACGACTATCACGACGACCCGGGCCATATCGAAGCGCTGGCGCGCAGCATCGAGCAATGGTGGGCGGCGCACGGTCGCGGCGACAAGTTGCTGCTCTCCTTCCACGGCATTCCCGAGCGCTATGTGCGCGAGGGCGATCCCTACTTCGACCAGTGCCAGGCCACCGCACACGCGTTGCGACAGCGACTGGCGCTGGAGGAGCCGCAGCTGCTGGTGAGCTACCAGTCGCGGGTGGGACGCGAGTCCTGGCTGCACCCCTATACCGACGCCACCGTGCGCGAGCTGGCGGCGAGCGGCATCAAGCGGCTCGACGTCGCCTGCCCGGGTTTCGCCGTGGACTGCCTGGAGACGCTGGAAGAAATCGCCATGCAGAACCGCGATTTTTTCGTCGAGGCCGGCGGCAGCGAACTGCGTTACATCCCAGCGCTCAATGACACGCCCGAGCAGATCGACAGCCTGGCCGCGCTGGTGAGACGCCACACCGGCGGCTGGTCCGCCTTCGCCCCACGCGTCGGCACGCCGGCATGAAAGCCCCGGTCGAGCGCGAGGTACGGCTGCCGCATCTGCGCCTGAGCGCGCAGGTGTGGGGCGACGAACAAGCGCCGCCGCTGCTGGCCCTGCACGGCTGGCTGGACAATGCGTGGAGCTATGCGCGACTCGCTCCGCTGCTGGCCGAACGCTGGCAGGTGATTGCGCTCGAACTGCCGGGTCATGGTCATTCCGATCATCTGCCGCCCGGCATGCAATATCACCTGGTCGACTACGTGCGCTCGGTGCTTGGCGCGATCGATGCGCTGGGACTGACGCGTTGCCACCTGATGGGCCACTCGCTGGGCGCGGGCATCGGTTCGATGGTTGCCGCGGCCAAGCCGGAGCGCATCGACCGACTGCTGCTGATCGAAGGGCTGGGCCCGATCGCCGACGATGGTCACCACACATTGCGCCAATTCCGCGATGCGATGGCGAGCGAGGCCACCGGCCGTTCGCTGCGTTCGTTCCCGTCCATCGACATGGCGATCAGCGCGCGCACCATGGCCAGTGGCCTGCCCGCCGATCAGGCGCGTCCCATCGTCGAGCGTGGCCTGCACAAGAGCGAGCACGGCTGGTACTGGCGCAGCGATGCACGAGTCAATCGCCCCTCCTCCATCCGACTCACCGAAGAACAGGTGCGCGCCATCCTGCGCGGCATCGAAGCGCCCACCGCGCTGCTGCTCGCCCGACCCGACACGCCCTACCTGCCCGGCCCCCGCATGCAGGCACGCGCCGCCTGCGTGGCCGATATCGCGGTGACGCATCTGGATGGCGGCCACCATCTGCAGCTGGAACACCCCGAAGCCGTCGCCCGCTGGGCGAACGCGCATCTGGACGGCGAGCACGCCTGACCGACGGCACATGCCCCGGCGCGGCAGCGGTCTAGACTGGCGCCATGCAACATCTACAACGCGCCAACTACGGTCAACCCGAACGGCTGCGGCAACTCGGCGACCTGCAGGTGTCCGCCACGCCGTATGCCGGCGGCAGCGCCTTGCCGTGGCATGAGCACGACGAGGCGTATCTGTGCCTGGTCGCTACAGGCGGCTATACCCAGCAAGCGGGCGAGCAGGAACTCGAATGCCGACCGGGCGCGCTTCTGACGCATCCGCAGGGCCATCGACACGCCAATCGCTTCGGGCCCGAAGGCGCGCGCTGCATCAGCATCTTTCTCGACGATATGGCCGGCGACGGGGTATCGCGTCTGCTTGGCGAACATCGCCAACTGCGACTGCCCGATGCGGATCGCCTGCTCGCCCGCATCGAACGCGAATTGCGCGCGACCGATGATGCCGCCGCGCTCGCTTTGTCGTCAGCCGTGTTGGAGCTGGTGGCGCTCGCCTGTCGTGCTGACGACCAGCGACGCCCCGCCTGGCTGCAGCGCGTCCTGGATCGCCTGCACGATGACCCCCTCGCCACGCCGTCATTGCAGGAACTGGCGGCTTTGGCAGGCGTCCATCGCTCTCATCTCGCGCGCGGCTTTCAGCAGGCCAAGGGCACCTCGATCGGCGAATACCAGCGTGGCTTGCGCATCGCGCTCGCGCGCAAGGCGCTGGGCGAGTCGCAGCGCTCCATCGCCGAAGTGGCCGCCATGGCCGGCTTCAACGACCAGAGTCATTTCGCTCGCGTGTTCCGTCACCTCACCGGTGAAACGCCGCGTGACTACCGGCACAGAACGCAACGCACGTGCTGATACGCCACGCACGTCCTAGACCGGGCGCGCCAACCGACGGACCATGACGACACCCGACCACGGAGTGTCCCCCATGCTGCATCGCGCCCGTCCCCTGCTCGTGTTGTTGCTCGCCGGTGCGCTGAGCCAGGCTTTCGCTGCACCCGCTGATGACAGCGCCGCCGTACTTGCCAGTCTGCGCCAGGCCCACGGTGGCGACCGCTGGCAACACGTCGCCGCACTGCAGGCCGAAGGCCGCGAAGCAGGCGACGGACTGACCGGCCCCTGGCAGGCCACGGTGGACCTGCGTAGCGGCCATTACCTCACGCGCATGCACAACGATGTGTTCGGCACTGCCGAGGGCATCGATGCGCAAGGCCACTGGCGCGAAGACATCACCGGCATGATTCATCCGTTGGATTCGGATGAGGCACGCACCGTCGACGTCACCGCTAGCTGGCTGCGCCGCTACGGCTTTCTCGATGCGGATTCCTCCGTCCAATACCATCACCTGCCCGACGCGCAGGACAACGGCCACACCTATCAGCGCATCGAAGCCACGCCGGCCGGCGGGCGTCTCGTCACGCTGTGGATCGATGCCACTACGCATCGGCTGGATCGCGCGATCTACGCGACTTCCTTCCTGATCGCCACCGAACGCTACAGCGACTACCGCGATGTGGACGGCCTGCCGCTACCCTTCCGCATCGCCAGCTCGCGCGCCAACCTCGCCGGCAATGCCGATGGCGAGAGCGTGGATACCGTCGAACGCTATCGCGTACTCAGCAATGTTCCGACAACCGATCTGCAGCGTCCCGATGGCAAGGTCCGCGACGTCACCATGGTCAACGGTGCGACGGAGGCGGTGACGCCCATGCAGCTCGAAGGAGGCATCCTGATCGTCGATGTGAGCATCGACGGGCGTGCGCCGATGCCCTTCATCCTCGACACCGGCGGCCATGCGATTCTCACCAGCGACGCGGCCAAACAGCTGGGTTTCCAGACACAGGGCCAGGGCGTGAGCGGCGGCTCGGGATCAGGAACGATGAGTACGTCGTATACCAAGGTGCATGACACTGGTCTGGGTAACGCGCATATCCGCGATCTCACCTATACCGTGCTGCCCTACCCCTACAGCTTCTACGAGCGCGGCAACGGTGCGCCGATCGCCGGCATTCTCGGCCTGGAAATGTTCGAGCGCTTTGCGATCACGTTCGACTACGACCACCATCAGCTGCACCTCAAGCCGTATGACCTGGGCGAAGCACCGCCGATCAAGCAAGGCGACGTCGTGGCGCTGCGCTTCACCGATGACATGCCGCTGGTGGAGGCCAATCAGGACGGCCATAACGGCATGTTCGGCATCGACACCGGCAACGCCGGCTATGTGCTCACCTTCCCCCAGTGGGCTCAACGCAACGGCATCGCGGCACGCTACGAGCAGGGCCTGCCGATACCCACCGGCGGCGTCGGCGGCCTCTTCACCGCACACATCGCCCACGCCAAGGAGTTCACCCTCGGCACGCAGCGCATGGACAACGTCGTCGCCATGCTCACCCGCAACGACGCCGGCGCCACAGGCAACCCGAGCGAAGCAGGGAATATCGGCCAGGACATCCTGTCGCGCTACAACGTGCACTTCGACTACCGCCACCAGCAGATGGTGCTGATGCCACGCGACCCTGTCCCCGTGTGGCACTACGGCATGGCGGGCTTTCGCGCTGAGAAATCCCAGGACCATCCGGATCGCTTCAACGTCATCAACGTCACGCCGGGCAGCCCCGCGCAGCAGGCTGGACTCAAGAAGGGCGACGCGATCGTGGCAGCGAATGGAAAAGCGGCAGCGAGCATGAGCTTTGGCGCGCTGCGCGATCTGAGCATGCATCTACCTGATGGCACACCGTTGGCGTTGAAATTGGCGGATGGCCGGGAGTTGAAGATGGTGCTGAGGGATATCGCACCGCGGTAAGAGCCCCCTCTCCCTTGTAGGAGCGCACTTGTGCGCGACAACCCGGCGGAGCGATACATCCCAGCGCTGCGATCGCGCACAAGTGCGCTCCTACAGAGGGAATGGCGAGCTACAGCCAGATGCAATTCCAATAGGGGTAATCAAGCACGCTATCCACCAGGCCCGCGCGCAAGGGATTGGCAACGATGTACCGCGCCACCGTCCTGATATCGTCCTCATGACGAAGCGCGCGGTCATGGTAGCCGCGCCCCCATACGACCGCAGTCCGCGTGCAATTCAATTGCCGCGCCACGGCTGCCTTGAAGCGATTCATGACCATTGGCAGCGAATCGCGATGCCCGAGCTGCACGAGTCCATGCCAGTGATCCGGCATCAGCACCCAGCACAGCAGAGACGCATCGCCCCAATTCTCCCGCTCATGGATGCAGCGACAGGCGGATCTAGCCAGCTCGCTGTTCTTGAACAGCGGCCGGCGATAAGCCGTCACCGTTGTCAGGAGGTAGATGTGGCCCGGGTGGGAAATTCTTCCCGCGCGCAGAGCTCGATGTCCCGGAGGAGAGGTCATGCGCGGACGGTTGCATCGTCAGCGCGGGATGGATAGCGGGGCCTTCGCTGCCCTTTCGTAGGGGCGTGCCTGGCATGCAATAGACAACGACCTGGCGATGGGGCGGGTTGTGTTCGCGCACAAGTGCGCTCCTACAAGGTTGTCGCGTTCGTCAGGGTTTTTGCAGCCCCAACGTCTCCAACCCCTGCTCAAACGTTACATCCACCGGAATCTTCGCCTGATCCAGCCGCTTCAGATCACCAGCCAGCGCGGCGTCGACATTGCCCATGCGATCGGTCAGCTGCTTGGCGGCATCGTAATCACCATCGCCCTGGATGGTGAGCAACTTGGCGGACAGCGCGTTCATGGCAGCCGTCATCTTGTCGAAGTCGACGCGATAGCGCCCCGTCGTGGCGTCACGGCTGAAAGCACCCTGCTGCTGGAAGAAATTGAAGCGCACCATGTTGGCCTTGGCGTGCGCATCACTGGCGCCAAAACGCACCGAGCGCAGGATGCCGGCGAGGAAGGTGACGTAGTTGTCCATCAGCTTGGACTTGTCCAGCTCACCCTTGTCGGCGAGCTTGCTGACCATATAGAGGCCGAGGATATCGGCCTTGCCTTCCTCGAAGCTCGATGCCTGGTCCTTCAAGGCCGTGCGCACCATGCCCTTGCCGTTGAGCGTGTTCTTGATGCCCAGGCCGTGCGCGACTTCATGGAACATGGTGTTCTCGAAGAAGGCATCGAAGGTGAGGTGCGACTGCTGATCGTCTGCCACCAACGCCTTGGCGATCGGCAGCATGATCTTGTCGAACTTCGCCTGCATCACGTTTTCCAGTTGCAGGCGACGCGTGCCCTTTTTCAGCTGCACTTCTTCGTCGTTGGGCAGGTTGATCGCGATGGTCTTGGCGCCGACGTTGGCGTCGCCCGCGTAGTACACGGCGAAGTAGGCATTGAGATCGGCATCGGCGCCGGGCTTCTCGGCCTTGTATTTGTCGCCCACCGGCAGCTCGCGCTGCAGTTCGGGCAGGTATTTGGTGAAGCGCGCGAGCTTGGCGCTCCACGCCTGGTCCTTCACCAGCACATAGCTTTCGTAGCTGGCCTTGTAGCCGAACAGTTGGTCCTCATAGGTTTCGATGGGACCGATCACGATGTCGACCGGATTATTCTTCATCGACATCCAGGCGAAATCGCTGGGGCGATAATCGTCGCTGAGCAAGGCATCGGCGCGCTTCTTGAGATAGCCCGCGAATTCCTTGTCGGCTGCCAGATCCGCCGCCTGGCGCAGCAGTCCGGCGGCGCGCTGCAGGTCGGCCTGGTAGGCCTCGTGATAAGGCACCACCGCCAGTGCGTTCTGGGCATTTCGACGCAGCACGGTGTAGAGGCCGGCCTTGTCCTTGAGATCGGACTTGTCGAATTCCTCTTTGGTCATGTCAGCCGGATAGAACTGGGCGCCCGGCGGGCGAGGACCCACGCCGGCGACGAAGGGCTGGTCGTTGTTCAAGCGATCCCATGGGCCGTAGTTGATCTGGGCGTACTGGCGCGTGACATCGTCGGGAATGCGCGCCATCAAGGCAGCCTTGTCGCCCCACGATTGCTGCCAGTAGATGTCGTTGGTGACATCGGCCGCCTCGATCAGCAGCGCGATCATCTGCTTCTGCTTGTCGTCGAAGCCGGAGAGATCCGCCGTGAGCTTGACCGACGCGTAGTTGGCCAAGCCCTGGGTGGCGATGTCCGCATCCGTGGACGGCGGCGGCACGGTCGGCGTGGTGCTGGCCGGCGCGGGCGCGGAAGCAGCTCCGGCAGGCGCGTTGCTATCGTGCGAGCTGCAGCCGGCCAGGATGGCGATAAGACTCAGGGCAAGCAGATGGCGACGCATGGCGCTTTCTCGATAGAAGGAAAGCGCCATGGTAGCGCGCGGCGAGTTACGCGCGTCTACCTCCATTTTCGTCATTCCGGCGCAGGCCGGAATGACGAGCTAAAAAACAGCGCCTACCTCACCCCGAAATCGCCAGCCGCTCGGACTGATACAAATGCGCCGTCGCCAGCACCCCCACAATGGAGGCGGCCAGGCTACCCGCCAGGCACAGGCCGAACTGGTCCGCCGTGACGCCATCGCCACGCAGCAATTGCATGATGCCCAGGTGCTGCCCGAGCAGCGGCACGGCGTACATCCATTCCTGTGCCTTGATGGGCATGGTGGACAGAAGGATGCTGGGCAGCACCGGCACGAACATCAGCAGCGAAACATAGGTTTGCGCTTCGCGATAGCTCTTGGCGAATGCCGCCACCATCGACTGCAGCGCGGCCAGCAACACGATCAGCGGCAGCATCAGCAACAACACCTGCCCGCTGAAGCGCAGGCCGAGATCCAGCTCCATGCCGAGTTTTTCCGTCGGAATGAAACGGCCCACCACGGCGAACGCCAACAGGCTGATCAGCAGGCTGATCGCCGAGAACGTGCAGATGGCCGCCAGCTTGCCGGCAAGAATCTTCCAGCGCGCCACCGGATTGGCGAACAGCGGTTCCAGCGATTGCCGCTCGCGTTCGCCCGCAGTGAGATCGATCGCCAGATACATGCCGCCCATGAACACGGTGAGCACGAAGAAGTACGGCAGGATCGAAAACACCAGTGCGGCACGCGCCTGCGCCGTGGCCTGGTCGCGCTTGGCGGCAACCACCGGCCACGCGGTACTCGGCGAAAGTCCGCGCGACACCAGACGCATCGCACCCTGCTGGCGTGCATAGGTTTCGACCACTTGCGACAAACGATCCACCGCAGCATTGGCATCGCGTTGCGAGGAGTCGTAGATCAACTCCACCTGCACGGCCTCGCCCTTGCGCCACGCCGTGGCATAGTCGGGCGAAATGCGCAGCACCACATCGGCATCCTGCTTGCGCACGGCCAGTTCGGGATTGGCGATGGGCGGCTTGGGTACGATGCCTTCGGCCTTCAAGGCGTTGATCAGGTTGGGGGCGTACTCGGCCCCGGCCACCGGCACCGGCAGCGGCTTCTCGGCCTTGTCCAGCTGACGGTTGAGAGTGATGTTGAGCAACATCACCATGATGATCGGCCCCAGCAGCGGACCGGTGAGGAACGCACTCATGATGGTGCGTCGGTCGCGCAGGTTCTCGCGCACCTCCTTCATGTACACGGTGAGGAAGGCGCGCGTGCGTGCCACCGGCGTGATAGTTTTCATGTTCATGCGGCGAGGCCCTCTTCGCTGCCGATGATCTTCACGAAGGCATCCTCGAGGTTAGCCTCGCCTGTCTGGTCGCGCAGCGCAGCCGGCGATTCGTCCGCCACGACGCGGCCGTTGGCGATGACCACGATGCGATCGCACAGCGCCGCCACCTCCTGCATGATGTGACTGGAGAACAGCACGCAGCGCCCCTCGCTTTTCAGCTGCTGCATGAACTGCCGCAGCGCTCGCGTGGCCATCACATCCAGGCCATTGGTCGGTTCATCGAGAATGACATTGCGCGGATCGTGGATCAGCGCGCGCCCGATCGCCGTCTTCACACGCTGGCCCTGGGAGAATCCTTCGGTACGGCGATCGGCGAAGTCGCTCATTTCCAACGCCTTCACCAGCGCCTCGCGGCGACTGACGATCAAGTCCTCGGGCAGACCGTGCAAGCGAGCGAAATAATCGATGTTTTCGCGCGCACTGAGGCGCTTGTACAGTCCGCGTGCATCCGGCAGCACGCCCAGCTGGCGTCGCACGGCAAGCGCGTCGCTGGCGGCATCGATGCCGTCCACCAGCACCTGGCCGCGATCGGGCTTCATCAGCGTATACAGCATGCGCAGCGTGGTGGTCTTGCCTGCACCGTTGGGACCGAGCAGGCCGGTGATCTCGCCATCGCGAGCCTTGAAGCTGACGCCATCCACCGCTTTGACGGTGCCGAACGCCTTGTGTAAATCCTTTACCTCGATCATGGCGTCGCTCCGTTGAAGTCGATGAAGGTCGGCGTGGGATGCATCCGCTCCAGACAGGTGGTGTCCAGTACCTTGGGCTTGAGGTCTTCGATGAAGTGCTTGACGATCTGCGGCGCGCAGCCCGCGTTGATCACGTTGTGACCCTGGCCGGCGAGCACGAGGTGGCGCGAGTTGGGCAGGTTCTTGGCCACCTCGTCGCCGTAGCGCGGCGGCGTGACCGGATCGAACTGGCCGGAGAACAGCAGCACCGGCGTATCGGTTTTCAGCGGCTCGTGGAAATCGGCCGGCCGCGAACCCTTGGGCCACACCGAACAGGTGTTGCGCAGCGTATCGACCATGCGCGTGCCCAGGATGCTGTGCGCATCCTCTTCGCGCGGCGTCAGCAGATCGGCATCCTCACTGCAGATCACCGCGAGCTGCATGCCGCCGTTCATGGTGTCGGAAAGATCGCCCGACAGCAGCTTGGCCTGCCCCAGCAGCGGGCCGACGTCGCCATGCGCCGCGGCATCGATGGAAAGCGGCAGCAGTGCGGCCGTGAGCGGTGAATAGGCGAACATGCGCACGACGCTGGCCAGCGAGTATTCGCTGAGGGTGCGCTGCACGCTCTGATAGGTTTGCGGATCGCGGAAGCTCACCTTGTGCGGATTGGCGCGCAGCGCGTCGCGCAGCTGGAACAGCGTCTGGTACGGATCGTTGAAACGCTTGCGGCAGGCCTCGTTGGCCGTGCACTGCGCGAACTGCGCCTTGAGCGCATCGTCGAGGTTGCGGGCAAAGTCTTCGCCGAGCACCAGTTCGTTCGGCACCACGCCATCGAGCACCAGGCTGCGCACGGCCTGGGGATAACGCATGGCGTACTGCTGCGCCATGCGCGTGCCGTAGGACACGCCGACCAGATCAAAGGTCGGCGAACCCAGCGCCTTGCGCACGTCTTCCAGATCCTGTGCGGCGATGGTGGTGGTGTAGTAGCGAGGATCTGCCTTGCCGTCGAGCTGCTTGAGGCAACGTTCGGTTTCCTGCTTCTGCCGCTCAGGACTGGCGTCGACATCTTCGGAGCCGCCTTCCGTGCCCTCGCCTTCATCCTTGCAGGTGAGCGGATTGGAGCCGCCGGTGCCACGCTGATCGAGCAGCGCCACATGGCGATGCGCGAGCAGCGGCTGCAGGGCCGTCGACACGCCCGGCCACGATTCCGTGGCCGCCTGTCCCGGCCCGCCCGCCAGCATCACCAGCATGTCCTTGCTGGCGACCTGTGCACTGCTGCGGATCACCGCGAGCTTGAGGTGGATCTTGCGGCTGTTCGGATCGTCGCGATTCTCGGGCACTTCGAACGGTACGCACCACGCGGCAGTGGAAAGCCCGCTGTTGGGCTCCCCCAGCTCGCACGGCGTGAGCGTGAGCGAGCCCAGCGTCCACGTCTGCGGTTTAGCGGCTTTGGCGGGCGCCTGGGTTGTGTCGGCGGAAGCGGCGGTGTCTTGCGCGCCTGCACTCGCCTGCGGATGAAATTGCTTCCAGCCCAGTATCGCCAGTGCGATGACCACGATGCCTAGGCGAAAGGCGGTTCGTCCTTTGCTTGCCATGGGTGTACTCCCCTCACTCCATTGGATGTCGCGAAATCGCCGGTAGCGTCACCGGCGGTTCCGGTTCGAAGATCGATTCGATGGAAAGGCCAAACAGCCGCGCAATCTTGAAGGCCAGCGGCAGACTTGGATCGTACTTGCCTGTCTCGATCGCGTTCACCGTCTGGCGCGATACATCCAGACGATCGGCCAGGTCGGCCTGCGACCAGGCGTGCTCGCCGCGCAGTTCACGGATACGGTTATTCACGGTACGCCCACCAGGGCACGACGATTCCGGTTAGTCATCGGGCAGCCCACGCGTGCGCCAGCGCGCCATGCCCAGCAGCAGCCCGAGCACCGCCGACGCGCCCGCCATGCCGCACAACAGCCCGATGCGGAAGCTGTCCCAGTCATGTCGCCATGCGTAAAGCGCTGCCACGCCCGTGATCAGGGCGAGCAGCAACAGACGACCGGCCGGCGCGAGGCCGCTCTCGCCTGTGCAGGCCGCGTCATGCCCATAGGCGCGCGCCACGTACCAGCGAGTGATTCCGTAGCTGGCCATCATCAGTGGAAAGACCCAGATCAGCACCGAACCATCCAGCGGCAGCACCTGCGCAATCGACAGGAAGCCACCCAACAAGCTCAGCGCCGCGGTTACCCCGGTCGCCACGCCCAAGGCGATCAGATGGGTGCGCTGCTCCAGCTCATCGCTGTCGCGGATAAGCCGGGCCAGCTGGGCCAGCACGTAGAACATGGGAAGCAGCGGCGCCAGCGCGAGCAGGATCTTCAGGGGCAGGCTGCCGACCGTATGGACGATCGGCCAGACGGACAGCATGAACACCGTATAGAGGGTGATCGCGAACAGCGTGCGCCGCTGGTATTGCCGATAGGTGAGGCGAGACATAGAGGCCCTGAGTCCAGTGTCAAGCTGACTTGACACAGGCTACGTCCAGCCCCTGAGGCGTGTCAAGCACGCTTTACACAGAGGCCTGTATCGGCCGGCCCGGCGCAAAACTTAACGGTCCTGGCCATCGGACATCTCCGAAAATGTGACCCAATTTGCACATTGAGCTGCCCATAGCGTCGGATGTGACCCAGCTCGACTCACAAAATTCGTCACTTGCATTTAACAACTACATCTCACTTTCGGCAGATTGCGGGGTTTTTAGCGTCTCGCTGTCGTTGGCACGGGGGTTGCTTTGAGGGCGGTAAGCGAACTGGAAGACCGACCCGAGGGGTGGGGGCCAGAAGCCTAAAAGGCGCTGCGGGGGGCGATGTCCCATTTGGTCCGAAAGCGCATGACTCGTTGCTTGCTCAAAAACTTACGTCAATCAAAGGACATCGTATGAAGAAGATTCTGGTTTCCGCCGCTCTGGCCGCCATCCTCGGCACCGCTGCCTTCTCGGCCTCGGCCGTCGACGGCACCATCACCATCAGCGGCAACATCAACGCCTCGACCTGCAAGATCAACGGCGCCAACAGCCCGGCCGCGATCGCCGTGACCCTGCCGACCGTGTCGACCACCTCGCTGAATGCCGCAGCCGCTGTTGCCGGCCGCACCCCGTTCTCCATCGCCCTGACCGGCTGCGGTTCGCTGACGAAGGCCACCACCTTCTTCGAGCCGGGTCCGACCGTGATGGGCGACGGCAACCTGAAGAACGCCACCGGCACCGCCACCGGCGTTGAAGTGCAGCTGCTCAATGGCGCTGATTTCTCGGCCATCGCGCTGAACAGCGCTTCGGGCGCACAGAACTCGACCCAGGCCACGCTGACCGGCGGCGCCGGCACGCTGAACTACTACGCCCAGTACTACGCCACCGCCGCTGCGGGTGCCGGTACGGTCGCCACCAGCGTCCAGTTCACGATGCTTTACCAGTAAGTCGCAACACGCGCCGGAGCCACCTGGCTCCGGCGCACTCCCGCTGACAACATCAGCGGCCCTGATCCCACTGAGGTAATTCCCGATGAGGAAGTTAGTCTGCGCAATCGGCGCGGGCCTGATGGCCCTGTGTCTCAGCGCTCCCCAGGCCCAGGCCAATGTGTTGATCGGCGGCACCCGCGTGGTGTTCCCCGCGAAGGACGGCGAAGTCACCGTCCGTCTGACCAACGACAACGACCACCCCGTGCTGGTGGAATCCTGGATCGACCGCGGCGACGTGCATTCCACGCCCGAGTCAGTCGATGTGCCGTTCCTGATCACCCCTCCTCTGTTCCGCATGGAGCCGAAGAAGGAACAGAGCCTGCGCGTTGTCTTCACCCATGAGCAGCTGCCGGCTGACCGGGAATCGCTGTTCTGGCTCAACGTGCTCGAAGTGCCGCCCAAGCCCACCGGCCCGCAAGCGGAAGGCCAGAATCTTCTGCAGCTGGCGCTGCGTTCGCGTCTGAAGCTTTTCTACCGTCCGACCGGCCTGCAGGGCGACCCGCTCAAGGCACCGGGCGCGCTTACCTGGAAGATCGTGGCCGACGGCAAGGGCTTTGCGCTTGAAGCGCACAACCCCACGCCCTACCACGTAACGATCTCCGAACTGTCCGTCGCCAGTGGCGGTAACAACGTCGGTGCCGAAATCGGCATGGTCGCTCCGCTGTCGGACCTGCGCCTGCCGCTGCATGGCAACAGTCAGAAGCCGGCGGCCGGTAGTGTCGTGTCGTTCTCGGCCATCAATGATTACGGCGCAGCCGACAGCTACAAGAGCACGGTGTCGCCGTGATTCATCTGCGCGCCTGCCATAGCCACCGCACGAGCACCAACGGCCTCGCCGTCGGCGCCCGCGTGGTGCTGAGCGTGGCTATCGCCGGCGTGCTATTTGGCCTGAGTGCTTCTTCCCATGCGGCTGCCGCCGCAGCCGCCTCCGGTGCCGATGCATCGGCAGCGATCGATGCGAACTTCGATCGCAGCCTGCTCTCCGGCGCCGGCAGCAACACGAACGACCTCTCGCGCTTCGAGCGCGGCAACGTGGTGATGCCTGGCGTGTATCGCACGGATATCTTCGTCAACAACGCCTGGATGGGCCGCGCCGACGTGCGCTTCGCTTCGCCCTCGGCGGATGCGCCGGCCATCGCATGCCTGACCAAGGCCATGTTCGAGCAGTTCGGTCTGCCGATGCAGAAGCTCAGCGCCGAACAGCAGGCGAAGCTGGCCAACGACGCGGGCAGCTGCGTGGCAATCGGCGACCTGATTCCCGCCGCCACGATGAATTTCGATCAGCCGAACCTGCGACTGGACGTGAGCATCCCGCAAGCCTGGCTGGGTACCCGCGCGCGCGGCTACGTCAGCCCCGAGAACTGGGACCGTGGCGTCAACGCCGCCCTGCTCAACTACAACTTCAACAGCTACCGCAATCACAGCAACGGCGTCACGCAGACCTCGTCGTTCCTGGGCCTCAATGCGGGTCTGAATCTGGCTGGCTGGCAGTTGCGCAACGATTCCACGGTGGTGATGCAGTCGGGCGGTGCCGCGGGCACGCCCTCGACCACGCACTGGCAGAACATTGATACCTACGTGCGCCGTGACATTCCTTCCATGCGCTCGCAGCTGACCATCGGCGATTCCTACACGAGTGGCGATCTGTTCGACGCGGTGAGTATCCGCGGTGTCCAGCTGACCACCGACGACCGCATGCTGCCCGATTCTCTGCGTGGCTACGCACCGACGGTGCGCGGCGTGGCCGAAACCAATGCCAAGGTAACCGTTCGCCAGAACGGCATCGTGCTGTACGAAACCACGGTGGCACCGGGCCCGTTCACCATCAGCGACCTGTACGCCACCGGTTACGGCGGCGACCTGGCCGTGACCGTGACCGAAGCGGATGGGCGTGTGCGTTCGTTCGCCGTGCCATACGCCTCGGTGCCGCAGTTGCTGCGTCCGGGCGTGATGCGCTTCTCCGTCGCCGCGGGCGAACTGCACGACGCTTCGATTCACGCACATCCGGCGCTGGTAGAGGCCACCCTGCAGCGCGGCATCACCAACATGCTCACCGGCTACGCGGGCGTGGTCGGCACGAATGGCTACGGCGCGGTGCAGATCGGCACCGCACTCAATACCAAGTACGGTGCACTGGCGCTCGACCTGACCGACGCACGCACGGAGATCCCGGGCCAGTCCACGCAGAACGGCCAGAGCGTGCGCCTGAGCTACAGCAAGATGCTGCCGGACACGAACACCTCGCTGACGGTTGCCACCTACCGCTACTCCACCAGCGGATACCTTGGCCTGCGCGACGCGATGACCATGCGCGACATCGCCAACGGTTATCGCTACGTCGACCCGTCCACGCAGACCACGATCGACGGTGTCACCACGACCAACCTGCTCACGCCGGACCAGATCCGCGCGCTGCAGGGCAACCAGGGCAACTTCAGCACCTACACCAGCCAGCTCGATCGCCAGCGCAGCCGTTTCGACATCAGCTTGAACCAGCGCCTGGGCGACCACGGCGGCACGATCTATGTCACCGGCTCGGCCATTGACTACTGGAACCGCAACGGCACGGATGTGCAGTTCCAGGCCGGCTACAACAATACGTTCCGCCGCCTGAGCTACACGATCTCCGCCACGCGTACCCGCGATGCGTTCTCGCGCATGAGCAACCAGATCTTCGCCAGCTTCACGCTGCCGCTCGGCAACAGCGTGCATGCACCGAACTTCGGCGCCAACCTCACCCACGACAGCACGGGCCATACGCTGGACCAGGCGACGATCAACGGGACCCTGGGCGTGGACAACCAGTTCAGCTACGGCGCCACGGCCTCGCACGACAACGGCCAGGGCGACGGTGGCAGCGGTGGCAATGCCGGTACGGTCTACGCGGGTTACCGCAGCCCCTATGCACAGTTCAACGGAAGCGTGGGTGCAGGCAACGGCTATTCGCAGGCGTCGCTTGGCGTGTCCGGCGCCGTCGTTGTTCACCCCGGCGGCGTCACCTTCGGCCTGCCGATGGGCGACACGGTAGCCGTTGTCGAAGCCAAGGATGCCGCCGGTGCGCGCGTGCTCAACTCCTCCGGCGTCCGCATCGACCGCTTCGGCTATGCACTAGTGCCGTACATGACGCCTTACGGCCTCAACACGGTGCAGATCGATCCGAAGGGCCTCCCGCTGAACGTGCAGCTGGAAGCCACCAGCGCCCAGGTTGCTCCGCACGCCGGCGCGGTGGTGATGCTCAAGTTCAAGACGGAAAACGGCCGCACGGTGCTGCTGCGCATCCGCCAGTCGGACGGCAAGGCCATCCCGTTTGGCGCCGACATTGTCGATGAAAAGAACCAGCCCATCGGCGTGGTAGGCCAGGGCGGTCGCGCGCTGGTGCGCGGTGCGAAGGACGAAGGCCGCCTCAACGTGCAGTGGAAGCTCGATGACAGCTCACCGATCAGCTGCGGCTTCTCTTATCACCTCAAGCCATTCGACAAGAAGAGCGCCAAGATGGACGGCCTGGAAACGATCGACGCCACCTGCTCGCCCATCGCTTCCAGTGGAAACGCGTCATGAGCCAACTTCGTTCCGCATTGACCCTCCTGGTTCTGCTGTCACTCGCGTTTCTGCCGATGACGTCGTTCGCCTCGTGCACGCTGACGGGCAACAAGGAACTGGTCAACATGACGCTTCCGGCCACGATCATCCTTGATCCCAGTGCCCCGGTAGGCACGGTGCTGGCCACCTCGCCCGCGGTCGACCCCAGTCCCAAGACCTCCTCGGTCGACTGCGGAAGCACAACGACAATCGGCGTGATCAATCTTCTCCCCGGCGGTCAGCCCAACGGCAGCTCGACGATCTATCCGACGGGTGTCGCTGGCGTGGGTTATCGCATCCTGCACCCCGACTCCAGCAAGTTCCTGCCCCCGTGGGGTTTCGACACCATCGCCTCGGGCACGTACGCGTTGTCGGTGCAGTCGGCCATCCAGTTGGTCAAGACCGCCCCTATCACCGCCGGGTCCACGCTCAACGCCGGAACGGTTGGCTTCTGGCAGTACCAGGGGTCACGCAACACTTTGCGCGTAGAGGACTTCGTCCTGGCCAACAACGTGAAGTTCGTGGCGCCCACATGCACGGTCACCACGCCGAGCATCTCGGTAACGCTGCCCACCGTCTCCAATACCGCGTTCAACGTGGCTGGAGCCACAGCCGGCGCCACTGCGTTCAATATCGGACTGAGCTGCTCCAGTGCCGCGTCTGGCCAGGACATCGCCATCCAGTTCGACACGAACAAACAGCCGAACGGAACCACTGGCGTAATCACACCGACTGGTACGGCGAAAAACGTCGGCGTGCAACTCGTTGACAGCAAGTTCAATCCCATCACCTTCGGCGCCGCTGCCGATGCCGGCACGACACCTACCGGCGCCCTCAACCTAACCTATTACGCGCGCTACTACGCCGTCACGACGGGCGTCACCGCCGGCACGGTGAATGCCACGGCCACTTTCACAATCAGCTATCCATAATTCGGTCGCAGGGGAAATCCTTCGATGCGCTAATAATGCGCGTCACGGAGGTGTTCTGATTTCCTGGAGGTTTGCGACATGTCGCCGTTACATCATGACCGGGGCCGGTTTGCGCATCGCGCCGTTTGGCTGCTGCTTGTGCTGCCCTGCCTCGGCTTCATGCCGAGGTATGCCGCGGCGGCGACCTGCTCGGCCAGTCCGGCCGGCGCAGCGCTCAGCGTTGCCGGCGTGACGGTCACCACGGGCACGCCCGTGGGCACGAAACTCGGTACGCCCGGTACCATCGGCATCACCTTCACTTGCAGTGGCCTGGCGACCTCGGACACGGCCACCATCCAGGTCGGCAACCTTGCGCCGCGCGATGCTTCCGATCCTCCGGCCGGTGGCGGCATCAGTTTCGCAACCAACGTTCCCGGCATCGCGCTCGTACTGACGGCGTCGCCAGTGCAGGCGTCAGACAACAGTTGCCTGCGTTGCGGCCCCGGATCCACGCCGGGTTGGGAGGCGGCCTCGATGACGAAGGCCCAGAACTCCACCACGGTGACGCTGACCGGACAACTCATGAAGACGGGGGCCGTGACAGCAGGCACGGTGTCGTCGATCCAGCTCGCGCAGTTCTGGTGGTACATCTACGGATCGACGAACAGCGTGGGGCCACTGTCGACGCTCACGCTCAACTCCGCGGCGATCGCCGTGCAAGCCTGCTCGGTCAATACCGATTCCACAAATCTCACGGTGACGCTGCCCACGGTAAGCACGCAGGCGCTGAAAACCAACGGCGCGGTTGCGGGTCGTACACCGTTCAAGATCAACCTGACGTGCCAGTCGGGCGCGAACGTATCGATCACCATGATCCCGTCCACGGCCGGCGTTGCCACGGGCACCATCGCCAATTCGGGTACAGCCGCCAACGTCAACGTGCAGTTGCTGGACGGTACGTTCAACCCGGTGACGTTCAATACCTCTAAGTCGCTGGGCGCGGCGCCAAACGGTACGTTGTCGTTGCCCTACTACGCGCAGTATTACGCGACGGGCGCTGTGGGCGCAGGCAGTGTGAAAGCCACGGCCACTTTCACCATGACATATCAATAGCGATGGCGCGCAATTGGCACTCAAGCGGTGCGGGTTGCCGCCGATAAATCAATCGTACGCTTGAGTGACCAAGTTCATGCGAGCGTCCGCATGGCCAGACGCTTTCACATAACCGGAAAAGTACCCGATCAGACGATCGGCGCTCAGGGAAGACGACTCCAGCGGCTCCACCGTCAACGTATAGGACGAGGGAAAAGCATGCGAGGCAGTGCCGGGCAAACCATCGCCACCGCATTCGAGTCGTCGACGCGATGTCGCCGCCTGTTGCGCTGGCAACATCGCGGTCATGCTCTCGCTGCTGGCGGCACAGGTGGGCGCCACCACGGCTCCGGAGAACGTGATCGTTCCCCCATCGGCGTGGGCCACCGGCACACCCAATGACACGGCGACAACGCAACCCATCCAGGTCTTGCGAATCCAGCCCTTCATAATCGCCCCTTCCCGTACCCCCTTTTTGGGGATACCTGATGGGATCTATCGGCGTGGGCCCCTTGCGCTTGATATCGAAAACCCGCGCAGGTCTTCGCAACGTGAACTGCGTCACGCTTTTGGCGGGTGTCGGGAAGGCGACCCGTGGAACGGCGGATTGGGCAGTGGCGAAGGGCGTCGCCGGGCTGATCCGGTTAGCGGCCGGTCTCAGCCGAACTTGAGCGTCTTGTTGGGCAACGGTTTAGGATCGGTTGCGCGACTTAACGTGAGGAGACGTACTTCTCGCGGCGGATATGCGCCACCGGCAGGCCGAAATCCTTCAGGGCGGTAAACGCCGCATCGACCATGTTCGGGTTGCCGCAAAGATAGGCGATGTCCCGCTCGGCGCTGGGCGCCAGCTCGGCCAGCACCTGCTGCACGTGGCCGGGGCGATCGTTCGGACGCGGCACCTCGCGGGGCTGGCGGCTCAGGCAGCCATGGAAGGTGAAGCCGGGGTTAGCCTGGGCAAAGGCCTCGAACTCCTCGCCGTACAGCAGCTCGGTTTCGTTGCGCGCGCCGTACAGCAGCACCACCTCGCGGCCCTGCTTCACCAGCTCGGTGATCTTGGGCAGCATGGCGCGATACGGCGTCACACCGGTACCGGTGGCCAGCAGCAGATAACGGCCATTGCTGTCGTTCGGCTGCAGGCAGAAGCGGCCGTAGGGGCCGCTGGCGCTGATTTCGCCGCCGATCGGCAGCTCGCCCAGCAACTTGGTGGCGGCGCCGCCTTCCACATAGCTCACGGCAATTTCGATGCGCTGCACCGGCGAGGAGCCATCGCCCACCGTACCCACCGAATAGCTGCGCTTGGTGGCGCTGCCATCGTCGTAATTGAAGTGGATCTGCAGGAATTGCCCCGGCGTGAAGGCCAGCGGCTGGCCGTCAGCGCGCTCGAAAGCCATGTGCCTGACGGTGGGCGCCAGCATGGTGCTGTCGACGAGACGGAGCTGAAAATGATCTGCCATGGGGTTTTCCGGGAAACAGTGCGTGCGTCGGCCGAGGCCGGGCGAGAGAGCAAGCCACGTATAATAGAAGGCTGGCCCCTTCGGTGCAGCCCATGTCCCCCTCTTCAACACCCGCGCTGGTAGTCGAAAACCTGCGCAAGACCTATAACAACGGCGTCGAAGCCCTCAAAGGCATCAGTCTCACGGTTCAGCCCGGCGATTTCTTCGCCCTGCTCGGCCCCAACGGCGCCGGCAAATCCACCCTGATCGGCATCCTGTCCTCGCTGGTGAACGCCACCGACGGCGACGCCAAGGTGTTCGGCGTCTCGGTCAACAAGCAGCGCGGCAAGGCCATGCAGCTGATTGGCCTGGTGCCGCAGGAAATCAACTTCAACCAGTTCGAGAAGCCCTTCGACATCTGCGTGAACGAGGCCGGCTTCTACGGCATCCCGCGCAAGGTCGCGATGGAGCGCGCCGAGAAGTACCTCAAGGAACTGCGCCTGTGGGACAAGGCCCACCATCAGGCACGCATGCTCTCCGGCGGCATGAAGCGTCGCCTGATGATCGCCCGCGCGATGATGAACGAGCCCAAGCTGCTCATCCTCGACGAACCGACCGCCGGCGTGGATATCGAGATCCGCCGTTCGATGTGGCAGTTCGTCAGTGGCATCAATGCCGCCGGCACCACGGTGATCCTCACCACGCATTACCTTGAAGAAGCGGAAACGCTCTGCCGCAACATCGCCATCATCGACCACGGCACCATCATCGAGAACACCTCGATGAAGCGCCTGCTGTCCTCGCTGGATGTGGAAACCTTCGTGCTCGACGTGAGCGACGCGCCGACCGACCTGCCCAACATCCCCGGCATCACCCTGCGCCGCGTCGACGACCACACGGTAGAGGCGGAAATGTCCCGCTCGCATGATCTCAACTCGCTGTTCGCGGGCCTGAGCGAGCGCGGCATGACGGTGACCTCGATGCGCAACAAGACCAATCGTCTGGAAGAACTGTTCGTGCGACTCGTCGAGAACGGCCGAAAAGACACCACGGAGAAGGCCGCATGAACGGCACGGGCAACCTCGTTGCACTCAACACCATCGTCCGACGCGAAATCGTGCGCATCATGCGCATCTGGACGCAGACGCTGATTCCGCCTGCGATCACGATGACGCTGTACTTCGTCATCTTCGGCAAGCTGATCGGCAGCCGCATCGGCCAGATGCACGGCTTCACGTACATGCAGTACATCGTGCCCGGCCTGGTCATGATGAGCATCATCACCAATAGCTACGGCAATATCTCCAGCTCGTTCTTCGGCGCCAAGTTCAGCCGCGCCGTGGAAGAAATGCTGGTGTCGCCCATGCCCAACTGGGTGATCCTGCTGGGCTACGTCACCGGCGCAGTCACCCGCGGCCTGGTCGTCGGCGCGCTGGTCTTGCTGATTGCGCTGTTCTTCACCGACCTGCACGTGGCACATCCCGTCATTACCTTCCTCTCGGTGCTGCTCGGTGCCACGGTGTTTTCGCTGGCAGGCTTCGTCAATGCGGTATTCGCCAAGAAATTCGACGACATCGCCCTGGTACCCACCTTCGTGCTCACCCCGCTCACCTATCTCGGCGGCGTGTTCTATTCGGTGGACCTGCTGGGCGAACCGTGGCGCAGCATCTCGATGGTCAACCCGATCCTCTACATGGTGAACGCCTTCCGCTTCGGCGTACTCGGCGTGAGCGACGTGCAGATCGGCGTGGCGTTCGCGGTGATGCTGGTGTTTGTGGTTGGCCTCGCGGCTGTTGCGCTGCACCTGCTCAAGCGCGGCATCGGCCTGCGTTCGTAATAGCGAAAACCTTGTAGGAGCGCACTTGTGCGCGACCGCAGAGTTGCGATGCACCGCTTCGCCTGGTTGTCGCGCACAAGTGCGCTCCTACAAAAGGAACCAAAGATCCATCCATGCGCGTCAACAAATACATCAGCGAAGCCGGCATCTGCTCCCGCCGCGAGGCGGACGAGCTGCTGCTGGCCGGCCGCGTCACCATCAACGGTGAAGTCGTCAGCACCGGCGCCAAGGCGCTGGAAGGCGACGAAGTGTGCGTGGACGGCGAGATCGTCAAGGCACGCGTGCTGGCAGCGACGCCGGCAGCCAAGCGCGCCGTCTACATCGCCCTGAACAAACCGGTCGGCGTCACCTGCACCACCGACCAGACGGTGAAAGACAACATCGTCGATTTCGTCGACCACAAAGAACGCATCTTCCCGATCGGCCGACTCGACAAGGATTCCGAAGGCCTGATCCTGCTCACCAGCAACGGCGATATCGTCAACGAAATCCTGCGCGCGGAGAACAACCACGAGAAGGAATACCTCGTGGCCGTAAACAAGCCCATCACCGACGAATTCCTCAAAGGCATGGCGCGCGGCGTACGCATCCACGGCCAGATGACCAAGCCATGCAAGGTGCGCAAGATCGCCAAGTTCGGCTTCGGCATCATTCTCACGCAGGGATTGAACCGGCAGATTCGTTTGATGGCTGCGGAGTTTGGCTATCGCGTGACCCAGTTACGGCGCGTGCGCGTGATCAACGTGAAGCTTGGGCACCTGAAGGTGGGCCAGTGGCGCAACCTGACCGAGATGGAGCTCAAAGGCTTGTTGCCAGGGCGGACGCAGTGGTGAGCTCGTTACACCGCAGCGCGGCGAGGATTTAAAGAAGAACTCGCTGCGCGCCGGCTTCGAAGCTCACCCTTTGTCGTGCCGGCTCGTCTGTGGGAGCGCACCCTGTGCGCGACAGCGACGCTGGGGTGTACCGCTCCGTAGGCTTGTCGCGCACAGGGTGCGCTCCCACAAAGAGCGATCGCAAGATTGAATGGGCGCCACAGCGTGCGAAATCCTTGTAGGAGCGCACTTGTGCGCGACCGTAGCGCCTGGGTGCTCCGCTCCGTCGGCTGGTCGCGCACAAGTGCGCTCCTACAAATAGCGGAACGGCACCCTCACTTCGCCGGCCGCGCCGCCTCCTCCACTTCCCTCGGCTTCCCCTGCTGCGGCGAATCCAGCTTCTTGATATCCACCGGCCGGATCTGCTTGATGAAGCACGGCGCATCGGCACCACCCGTGATGACGCGGTCGAACTTCGCCGACACTTCGCTGGCGCTCGAGGTCAGGGCGATGTGGTTTGTGAATTCGAGGTTGCGGCAGCGGCCGTCCAGATCGATCAGCCACGCTTCGTTCGAACGCGTATAGACGGCCAATTCCGTATCGCTCAACGGCTCCCACGACCACAGGCTGAAGTAGTGGAAACTGCTGACCGGTGCGCCGGCGGCAGCGGCGTAGGCCTGCTGGCGGGCTTGCATGCGCGAGGTGTAATCCTTGCCCACGCGGGTGCAGGCGCTGAGCGCTGCGATCACCGCGACGGCGGCAAGTAGGGATTTGGCTGCCATGATTTTCATCTCCATCAGTGCTGGTCTTGCAAACGCATGACGCGCAAGCGCGTGGACCTTATTTCTTTTTGCCGGACGACTTGCTGACTGGCTGCCACTTGGCCGGGTCGAAACCACCGGTTTCAAAAACCAGCGTCACCTTCTTCTCACCGTCCTGCAAGGTCACGTCCATGGTGATTTTCTTGGCCTTCTCCAGATGGGCGATGAAGCCCTTGTCGTCCTTGAACAACAAAGCCGGCTCACCCGTGGTCGGCGCAAACGCGGGGATGCTGCCGGGCTTGCCGTCGAAGGTGGCCTTGATCGAACACACGCCCTTGCACACGAAGCCATGCGGGCCGCCATTGAACAGGAAGGCATTCTGCCCCCACTCGGTATGACGGCGCAGCACCAGTCGCACGCGGTCCTCGCCCGCAGGCTGGCTGGTGTAGATGGTGGCGGTGGACTGCGTGCCGCCCTGCATCGGCGAGACCTGATACAGCCACAGGCCGGCGAGGCGGTTCTTCTCGCTGTTTTCCTTGTAGCGCTGTTCGATCGCCGGGAGGCTCTGCTGCACTTCCTTGGCCGCCTCGGTGTTGGGATAGCGCTTGAGGATCTCATTGCCCATCGTCACCGCCATCTCGTCGTTGCCGATGCGCTGCAGCTGGCGATAGGTGTCGAGCTTGCCCGCGGATTCGTCGGCCGGCGCCTGGGCCTGTTGCGGTGCCTGGGCCTGGTCGCCCGACTGGGAGCAGCCGGCAAGCATGAGCACGGTGCCGAAGGTGGTGGCGGCGAAGCGGAGGCGCTGGTTCATGGGCAAGGTCCTGTTGCGGTTAGGCGCTTAGAGTGGAACGAGGGTGAGTGGCGGCGCAAGCTGGGTGGCTTTGGGCATGACCGGGTCGCGCACAGGGTGCGCTCCCACAGGTGACAGGTCTCAGGCGCTGACGGGGGTGTCGCCGAAGCGTTCGCGCAGTTGGGTGCGGAAGCGTCGGCTGCACGGCAAGGTGGCGCCGTCGCGCATGGTCAGGCGCGCGTCGCCGGTTTCCAGCGGCTCCATTTCAGAGAGGTAGTCGAGGTTCACCAGATAGCTGCGATGCACGCGCACGAAGCGCGTGGGATCGAGCCGCTCCTCGATGCCAGCCATGGTGGCGCGCAGGGGATAGTCGCGGCCGCGCACATGCAGGTTCACGTAGTTGCCCGAGGCTTGCAGCCATTCGATCTCGCGTGCGGCGACAAGGAATTCCCTGCCGAGCTTGCGCACCAGGAAGCGTTCGGGGCGGTCGACTGGCTCGACCGGCGGGCCCTCGTCGGGTTCGGCCAGGAGGCTGGCCTCGCCCTGCAAGCGCAGGAGCAGCAGCCGATAGCCGCCGATGGTGGCCAGGAACAGGAAATAGGTGCGGATGTCCTTGAGGTATTCGTAGCCCAGTTGCCGCAGCCAGTCGTCACCGAAGTGGTACTGCCAGCCCAGCAGCGCCCGGTAGGCAACCATGCGCAGCACGATCATCAAACCGACATGCACCAGGCAGAACGCCACGCTCAGCGCCAGATGGATCTTCAGGTTCTGCCGCCAGTTGTCGAAGCGCAACGTCCAGCGGCGGCTGGCCATCACCACGAACGGCACCAGCGCCAGCATGACCAGGCTGCTGGTGGCCTCCCAGATCCACGGCTCGATGCTCTCGGCACGGTGGGTGCGATAGCTGTCGTCGAACCATGCGACGACCCCGTTGAACACGGTGTTGACGGTCATCATGACGACCCAGAAGCCGATCTCGAAGGGTCGGCGCCAGCGCTGGAAACGGGCGAAGTCGAAGGACGGCTTGGGTCTCATGTGCGGATTCTACGTGCACGGCGGCCGAACCCGCTCTTTTCGTCCCTCGCTGCCCCCTGCTCGTCCCTGTTTCAGGTCGATCAGTCACTTAGCGGCAGACGGCGACTGTGGCGCGACGGAGCATGCGTCATCCCGACCATGGAGTCCGCCGCTCATGAACCGCCGCCACGACATCGACGCCCTGCGCGTCCTGGCCTTCGGCCTGCTGATCCTCTACCACCTGGGCATGCTCTACGTGGGCCCTGCCGACGACTGGACGTTTCACCTTAAGAGCAGCTACATCGCCGACTGGCTGAAGTACCCGATGCTGGCCTCCAACTTCTGGCGCATGGATCTGCTGTTCCTGATCTCGGGCATGGCGATGCATTTCCTGCGCGGTCGCCTGAGCCTGCCGGCGCTTGCGTGGAAACGGACCGTGCGGCTGATGCTGCCCTTGCTGTTCGGCATGGCAGTGGTCGTGCCGATCCAGCCGTACGTGCAGGGCGTCGACAGAGGACTGGTGGCGCCGGGGTTCGGGCACTTCCTGTTGCACTACTGGACCGGTGGCCCATGGCCGGCGGGGGCGTTCGACGGCTGGCAGTACGGGGTCACCTGGAACCACCTGTGGTATCTGCCGTATGTGTGGAATTTCACGCTGGTGCTGATCGCGCTGATGCCGGCGCTGGAATCGGCGCCCGGGCAGCGCATGATTGCGACCCTGCACCGGCTCCGCGGCTGGCCGCTGCTGGTACTTCCCGCACTGCCCATGCTCGCTTTGAACCTGTTGCTGGCTGCCCGCTTCCCGCAGAACCACGCCGTGATCGGCGACTGGTACGCCCATGCCAGCTACGCCACGATGTTCTTCTACGGGTATGCCATCGGCAGGCATCCGGCGATGTGGGAAGAACTGGCGCGCCTGCGGCGTCGTTCGCTAGGCTTGGCCGCGTTCTGCTTCGCCGCCTTCGTGTTACTGGATCGGCTCGATGCCATCGTGGACATCAGCGGGTGGTCGTCCACCGTATTGGCCGCGGGGCATCACGTAGTCCGCGTACTGCGATTCATCTACATGTGGAGTGCCATCGCCGCAGTGCTTGGCTGGGGCCATCAATACCTCAACCGCCCTTTCCGCTGGCTGCCCTATGCGCGCGAAGCGGTGTTTCCCTGGTACATCCTGCATCAGAGCGTGCTGCTGGCAGTGGCTTACTGGCTGATCCCACTGAAGCTCGGTCCGGTGTTGGAGCCTACCCTGTTGCTGCTTGGCACTGTGGGTGGCTCCGCAGCGCTGCACGAGTGGGTGATCCGTCGCACGCCGTGGCTGCGTCCGTTGTTTGGTCTAGACGCTAGGCCGCGCACCGCACGATCGCAAGCGAATCTGGCGGCGCAGACGCAAAGCGCCTGAACCTGGTGCGGCAGCGGGAGCTCAGCTCTCGCTGCCCATCGAATCAAGATGCTCCACACGATGGATATCGCCCAGCCACAGGTAACACGTCCACGCCGGCGCATCGGGCCGCTCGAGGCGCACCACACCATTGATGCCCTCATTTTCCTGCGCATCGCGAAACACCTGCACATTCGGGCGTTCGCACACGACGCCGTCGTAGCTGGTGCCGTCCCTCATCTGCAAGACCACGTGGCCCTGGGTCGGCAATTGGTCGACCAGGTCTTCCAGGCGGCGGATCCTGGCGGGATCGGTGTATACGCGTTTGGCTAACTGGCCCATGCTTCACCTCAACGACTCGGTGACATCGCGACGCTAGGGCCGGCGTCGCCAACAGCCGGTCACACTCGTGTGAAGCTGCAGTGCTTTGCCTCGGCGCTTCAGCTGCCGATAATGGTCTCGCCCCCGCAAGGATCCCCTCATGCCCCCTGCTCCCGCGCAAGCTTCTGCGGAATCGCTGCGCTCGCACCCTGCATTCGTGCAGTTCTGGTTTGCCCGCATCTGTTCGGGCTTCGGTTTTCAGATGTTGTCGGTAGCGGTGGGTTGGCAGATCTACGCCATCACCGGCCGCGCGCTCGACCTGGGTCTCATCGGCCTGGTGCAGTTCTTTCCGTCGGTGATGCTGGCCTTGCCCGCGGGGCATGTGGCCGATCAATTCGAGCGTCGTCGCATCGTGATGTTCGGGCAGATCGTGGACATGCTTGCGATTGCCGTGCTCGCGGTGATCAGCCTGATGTACCTGGCGCAGGAGACGACGATACTCGCGCTGGTGTTCGTGATCGGCGTCGCCAAGGCCTTCGAATTCCCGGCACTGCAATCGATGCTGCCGGCGCTGGTGCCGTCGTCCATCCTGCCACGCGCGATGGCAGCCAGCGCATCGGCGGGACAGGCGGCGATGATCATGGGTCCTGCCGTTGGCGGCCTGCTCTATGTGGCGGGCGCCGGCGTCGTGTACAGCGTTTGCGCGGTGTTGTATCTGATCGCGGTCGTGCTGATGGCGCGCATGCGTTACGAGCAGGCGCAGCCCAGGCGTGAACCAGCCACGCTGAAGAGTTTGTTTGCGGGTGTGCATTTCATCCGCCGCCGGCCGGACGTGCTCGGCGTGATTTCGCTTGACCTGTTCGCCGTGCTGCTCGGCGGCGCCACCGCGCTGCTGCCGATTTTCGCCAAGGATATCTTGCATACGGGCCCCTGGGGATTGGGCCTGCTGCGCGCCGCGCCGGCAGTGGGCGCGCTGCTGATGTCGCTGTGGCTGGCACGCCACAGCATGGAGCGGCGCGTCGGGCCGATTATGTTTGCCTCGGTAGCCGGCTTTGGCGTGGCGACCCTGGTGTTCGCCTTGTCCAAAGTGCTGTGGCTTTCGCTGATCGCCCTGTTCGCGCTCGGCGCGTTCGACATGGTGAGCATGGTGATCCGCGGCGCGCTGGTGCAGCTGGACACGCCTGACGACATGCGCGGCCGCGTGAGTGCGGTCAATGCCATCTTCATCAATACGTCCAACCAGCTCGGCGAATTCGAGTCGGGCATGCTCGCCGCGTGGCTGGGTGCGATCAACGCCACGGTGATTGGCGGGATCGGCACGCTGGTGGTGGTCGGCCTGTGGATGGCGATGTTTCCCAGCCTGCGTCGTCGCCAGAGCCTGCGCGCCGAACCGCTGCCGGTGGTGGAGCCGACAAGCGCGGAGACGACCATCTAGGCATGCCCAGCGCCATCCGGCGCACCGTGCTTTGATCTACATCAAGTGCGGCCTGCAGCGGCTCCTTAGCATGGCGCTGTCTCCAGTCCGGCCCCACATCCCATGCACGTCGATTTCGCGATTGTTGGCGCAGGCCCTGCGGGGCTGTGCTTTGCCCGAACGCTGGCACACCGGGGCCTGAGCGTCCTGCTGGTCGAGCAGCAGTCGCTGGCGTCGCTGCGCGACCCGCCGTTCGACGGGCGCGAGATCGCCTTGACGCAACGCTCCGTGCGCATCCTGCATGAGCTCGGCATCTGGCAGCGGCTGGGACCCGCGGACGTCTCACCGCTGCGCAGCGCACGCGTGCTCAATGGACAGTCCCGGCACGGCCTGCGCGTCTCGCCGAACTCCGAAGCTGAGGATGCTCTGGGCTATCTCGTCCCCAATCACCGTATTCGCCGCGCCGCCTACGCCAGCATCGAGCACGAACCGACCATCACGTTCGCGTGCGATACCTCGGTCGAAGCGGTGACGCTCGGTGATGACGCCGCACGCCTGCGCTTGTCGAACGGTGGCGAGGTGACCGCGAAACTCATCGTCGCCGCCGATAGCCGCTACTCGCGCGTACGACGCGACGTGGGCATCGCCGCCGACATGCATGACTTCGGCAAGACCATGCTGGTTTGCCGGATGGCACTGGAGAAGCCACATGGCGATGAAGCGCTGGAATGGTTTGGCCACCACCAGACGCTGGCTGCCCTGCCGTTGAACAACGCAGAGGCTTCGATCGTGCTGACCTTGCCCCCGCACGATATCCAGCGTGTGATGGCCATGGATGACAGGGCCTTCCAGGCCGACATGCGTCGCCGCTTCGATGGGCGCTTCGGCGAAATGCGGCTCACCTCCACGCGACATGCTTATCCCCTGGTCGGTGTTTATGCGCGCCGCTTCATGGCGCAACGCCTCGCCCTGATCGGCGACGCCGCCGTGGGCATGCATCCGGTGACCGCACACGGATTCAATCTCGGCTTGCGCAGCGTGGAGGCGTTGGGCGGTCTGGTCGCCCAGGCTGCTGCCAACGGTGGCGATATCGCCTCCACCGATCTGCTGCGCCGCTATCAAGGCAGGCATCGCCGCGCCACCTGGCCGCTCTACGCAGCGACCACCGCCATCGTGGCGATCTACACCAACGAGGGACCTGCCGCGCGGCTCACCCGCACCGCGCTGCTGCGGGCCAGCCAGGCCTTGCCGCCCGTGCGGCGCGCCATCGCGCATGCACTGACCGCGGGGCATCCGGTCGCCGCTGAGGTGCGCCGACATCGCAGCTGAACAAACCACCTGATTATTTACGCATCGCTCACACCACCGCTGGCAACGTGAACCAACTTATTGCAGGAGGACGCCATGAGCCGTCACCACGACCTCGAAAATACCGTCAACGGCGTCCGTGACCGCGTACGCCACTACGCTGGCGAGGCCGCCGACCGCGCGGATGAGCTGGTGGAACGCGGCCGCGATGCCACCCGTCGCTTCGGTCGCAACCGCACGACGTACGCACGCCGCATTGGTCATGCCGCGGAAGATTTCGCCGACGAAGCCAACTACCAGTATCGCCGCCTGCGTCGCCACGTGAACCGCCATCCGGTGGCCACCACCGCCATCATTGCGGGCACGGTAGGCGCGTTCTTCCTGTTGCGACATCTGTTTCGCGGGGACGACGATTGAGGTTGCTCATCGCATAACAGGAACCCGCCGCAAGGCGGGTTTCTTTTGGATGGCCATTTGATCGATTCATTACCCCCTGTGGGAGCGCACCCTGTGCGCGACGCTCTGCATGTTGCGCCGTCGCGCACAGGGTGCGCTCCCACAGGGAGGAGATGAAAAAAAACGCCGCGGAATTCCGCGGCGTTTTTTGCTCAACTCAGCAACTTCAGACCGACTCAGGATTCGGCTTGTCCGGATCCAGCTTATAGGTCTTGATGGCGCGAGCGACGTCCTTCGCATTGACCTTGCCGTCCTTCGCCAGCGCAGCCAGGGCGGCGTGGGCGATCCAGTAGCGGTCGACTTCGAAGAAGCCACGCAGGTGCGCGCGCGTATCCGAGCGGCCGTAACCGTCGGTGCCCAGCACGGTGTAACGCATGCCGTCCGGCATGAAGGCACGGATCTGGTCGGAGTACTCGCGCACGTAGTCGGTGGCGGCGACGGCCGGGCCCTGACGGCCCTGCAGCAGGCCGGTCACGTACGGCACGCGCTGTTCCGCTTCCGGATGCAGGCGGTTCCAGCGCTCGGCGTCGAAACCGTCGCGACGCAGTTCGCTGAAGCTCGGGCAGGACCAGATGTCCGAGGTCACGCCGAAATCCTTCTCCAGCAACTCGGCGGCAGCGATCACTTCGCGCAGGATGGTGCCCGAACCCAGCAACTGCACGCGCGTCTCGCCCTTCTTCGGCTTGCCGGCGTCCTTGAACAGGTACATGCCCTTGATGATGCCTTCCTCGGCACCGGCCGGCATGTCCGGGTGCTGGTAGTTCTCGTTCATCACGGTCAGGTAGTAGTACACGTCCTGCTGTTCCTGCAGCATGCGGCGCGTGCCGTCCTGCAGGATCACCGCGACCTCGTAGGAGAACGTCGGGTCGTACGACTTCACGCTCGGGATCGCACCAGCGAGCAGGTGCGAGTGACCGTCTTCGTGCTGCAGGCCTTCACCGTTGATGGTGGTGCGGCCGGCGGTGCCGCCGATCAGGAAGCCGCGCGCACGCATGTCGCCCGCCGCCCAGGCCAGGTCGCCGATGCGCTGGAAGCCGAACATCGAGTAGTACACGAAGAACGGCAGCATCGGCTGGTTGCTGATGCTGTAGCTGGTCGCCGCAGCCATCCAGGCAGCCATGCCGCCGGCCTCGGAGATGCCTTCCTGCAGCACCTGGCCCTTCTGGTCTTCGCGGTAATACAGCAGCTGGTCGGCATCCTGCGGACGGTACTTCTGGCCGAACGGCGCGTAGATGCCGATCTGGCGGAACATGCCTTCCATGCCGAACGTGCGCGCTTCGTCGGCCACGATCGGCACGATGCGCTCGCCGATCTGCTTGTCGCGCAGCATCAGGTTCATGCCGCGCACCAGCGCCATGGTGGTGGAGATTTCGCGCTCGCCGGTGCCCTTGGTGATCTGCTCGAAGGCCGACAGTTCCGGCGCCTTGAGCTTCACATCGGAGGTACGGCGACGCTGCGGCAGCGAACCGCCCAGCGCGCGGCGACGCTCCAGCATGTACTGCACTTCCGGCGAGTCCTTGCCCGGGTGGTAGTACGGCACGTCGGCCAGCTGATCGTCCGGCACCGGGATGTTGAAGCGGTCGCGGAAGTGGCGCACGGCGTCGGCGTCCAGCTTCTTCTGCTGGTGCGTCGGGTTCTGCGATTCGCCGGCGGCGCCCATGCCGTAACCCTTCACCGTCTTGGCGAGGATCACGGTCGGCATGCCCTTGGTCTTCACGGCCTGGTCGTACGCCGCGTACACCTTGTGCGGATCGTGGCCGCCGCGGTTCAGGCGCCAGATGTCGTCGTCCGACAAGTTGGCGACCATCTCGCGCGTTTCGGGATACTTGTTGAAGAAGTGCTCGCGCGTATAGGCGCCACCGAAGGCCTTGCAGGCCTGGTACTCGCCGTCGACGGTTTCCATCATCAGCTTGCGCAGCACGCCCTTGGTGTCGCGCGCGAGGAGCGGATCCCAGTAGCTGCCCCACACCACCTTGATGGCATTCCAGCCGGCGCCGCGGAACACGCCTTCCAGTTCCTGGATGATCTTGCCGTTGCCGCGCACCGGACCGTCCAGGCGCTGCAGGTTGCAGTTGATCACGAACACCAGGTTGTCCAGGCCTTCGCGGCCGGCCAGCGAGATGGCGCCGAGCGACTCGGGCTCATCGGTTTCGCCGTCGCCCAGGAAGCACCAGATCTTGCGATCGGTCTTGGGCATCAGGCCGCGGTGTTCCAGGTACTTCCAGAACTGCGCCTGGTAGATCGCCTGGATCGGGCCCAGGCCCATCGACACCGTCGGCACCTGCCAGTAGTCCGGCATCAGCCAGGGATGCGGGTAGGACGACAGGCCACGGCCATGACCGGCCACTTCCATGCGGAACAGGTCGAGCTGGTCCTCGGCGATGCGGCCTTCCAGGAAGGAGCGCGCATACACGCCCGGGCTCGAATGGCCCTGGTGGAACACCAGGTCGCCCGGATGATCGGCGCTCGGAGCGCGCCAGAAATGGTTGAAGCCCACGTCATACAGCGTGGCCGACGAGGCGAAGCTGGCAATGTGGCCGCCCAGCTCGCCCGGCTTGCGGTTGGCGCGCACCACCATCGCCATCGCATTCCAGCGGATCAGCGTGCGGATGCGCCATTCCATCGCGGCGTCGCCCGGCATCTTGGCTTCGTTGGCCGGCGAGATGGTGTTGACGTACTCGGTGGTCGGGTTGAACGGCAGGTAGCCGCCAGCCCGGCGCGTCGAATCGACCATCTTCTCCAGCAGGTAATGCGCACGCTCGGTGCCATCGTGATTGATGACCGCGTTGAGCGATTCGACCCATTCCTGGGTTTCGGTGGGGTCGAGGTCTTGCTGGAGGATGTCGTCGAGCTGATCCATGGGGAGCTTCTCTCCGCGGCGCCGGGGGGATGGCGCGGCTGTAAGTGGACGTCTCCGCGGGGGGAGACGGGGAACCTTCCGAGTTTAGCTCCGACGGGGTTTTTCGCCAATTGGATCGAGACAATACGGGGGCGAATGGGGGTGGGGGAGGGGTTCGACTTTGGTCGGGAGGGGGTGGCAGGGTTTTGCTTTTGTTGGTCATTCCGGCACGGGCCCGCCTTCGCTTGTCATCCCTGCGCTGCACGAGAGGGGGCAGGGGTGCTCGTCGTTGCAGCGTAGGTGGCGTTTTGTTTGCTATGCCGACGCAGACCGGGGGCGCGCTTCAACAGCCGAATGGCTGGTCATTCAGTTTCGTCAGTCTTCGGTTGTTGCCTCGAGGCCAGCTTGCCGCCTACGCGGCGGGCGTTTCGATCGGCTGCCGCCGACCGAGTCACTTTTCTCTTGCTGGCCCAAGAGAAAAGTAACCCAAAGAGAATGGCCTGATGACGCCCGCAGCATTGTGTTGGGATAAGCCCGAGCGCTTGAGGCGCGTCGTTGTGGGACAACCTCCGAGGGTACATAGTGGGTACTTCCAAGCGCTGCGCAACGCGCCCGAATCCCTGAGGACTTAAAGCGGAGCCTCGCTGCGCTTCGGCCTTGGCCGTGCATCGCGCACTCGTGTCTCGCCTCGCGCTTGGCTTGTCTGTGGGAGCGCACCCTGTGCGCGACAGCCGCGCTGCGGTGTACCGCTCCGTAGGTTTGTCGCGCACAGGGTGCGCTCCCACAGAAKAGCCGACCGGCAAGGTTGATCCTCAACCCACGAACCTGCGTAACCCTTGTAGGAGCGCACTTGTGCGCGACCGCRGAGCTGGGATGTACCGCTCCGTAGGC
>NZ_JBFTQX010000016.1:0-73703 GCF_056399225.1 Dyella sp. 01N448
TACGCGGCGGGCGTTTCGATCGGCTGCCGCCGACCGAGTCACTTTTCTTTTGCTGGCCCAAAAGATCCCACGGGACTAGCTTCGCGTCGAAAGTAACCCAAAGAAAATGGCCTGATAACGCCCGCAGCATCGTGTTGGGATAAGCCCGAACGTTTGAGGCGCGTCGTTGTGGGACAACCTCCGAGGGTACACAGCGGGTACTGCAAAGCGCTGCGCAACGCGCCCGAATCGCTGAGGACTTAAGGCGGGGCCTCGCTGCGCATCGGCTTTAGCCCCGCACATTGCGAACTGGGTACCGGGCCTGGCGGTTGTCTGTGGGAGCGCACCCTGTGCGCGACCGTCACGCTGCGGTGTGCCGCTCCGTAGGCTTGTCGCGCACAGGGTGCGCTCCCACAGTTTTTTTCTCCCTCTCCCTTTTGGGGAGAGCTCTGGGGTGAGGGGGGCTCGTGGCGGCGTTGCAATCGAAGCCGTTTATCAGGCTTGGGCTTTTGCCGATATTTTCTGGTCTTGACCTCAATTTGCCCTGCGCCAAAGCCCCATGCGTGGCAGACTTGCTGCATCGCCACATGCGTCCCTTTCCATGCCTGTCGCTCCGATCGTGTTGCCTCCTTTGCCACGCCTGCCTGCGGCGGTGCCGCGTTCGGGTGTGTCGGCGGATGCGCGGCGGGCGCTGCGGCAGCTGCTGGGTGATGTGGATCGCGCGCTGGCGACGGCGTTTCGCGATGGTGCGGATGCGGCGGCGCTGGCCCAGCGGCGCGGGGAGTCGGTGCAGCGGATCGTGGTGCATGTGTGGTCGGCCTGCCTCGGCGACGTGAGCGATGCTGCGTTGTTTGCGGTTGGCGGGTTTGGCCGCGGCTTGCTGTTTCCGCATTCGGACGTCGATCTGCTGGCGCTGGTCGGGCCGTCCGAACCGGCACGACTGCGCGCGCTGGAGCAGTGCTTCGCTACCCTGTGGGACATCGGCCTGAAAGTAGGTCACGCGGTGCGCGATCTGCCGCAATGCCGCGTACTTGCCCAGCAAGACGCCAGCGTGTTCACCAGCCTGCTCGATGCGCGCCGGCTGGTCGGTGATCCCTCGATGGAGGAAGGGCTCAAGGCGATCGTCAACGATCCTGCCTTGTGGCCGCCGGCCGAGTATCTCGCGGTGCGCCTGGCCGAGCGCGATGCACGCCACGCGCGCTACAACGACACGGCGTACAACCTGGAACCCAATCTGAAGGATGGCCCCGGTGGCTTGCGCACGCTCGATGCGTTGCGCTGGCTTGGGCGTCGTCTCGCGCATGCGGACGACTTCGACGACATGGTTGAAGAAGGCCTGCTCGATCCCGCTGAAAAGGACACGCTGGAACAATCCGAGGCCACGCTGCGTCGCTATCGCTACGCGCTGCATCTGGAAGCGGGTCGTGCCGAGGAACGCCTGCTGTTCGACTATCAGCGTGCCTTGGCGGCGCGGCTGGGTTTCCAGGACGAGCACGAGAAGAACCTCGGCGTTGAACAGTTCATGCAGGGCTACTATCGCGCCGCCAGTCAGGTGGAGCGTCTGGGCGTGCAGATTGCCGAGCGCTTCGAGGAAATGCTGGAACCGCTCGCGCCGCCGCAAGCGGTAGGCGAGGATTTCGTGCGCTACGGCAAGCGACTTGCCGTGCGCGATCCGGACCTGTTCATGCGTCGGCCGGCAGCGCTGGTCGATGCATTCATCGCGCGATTGGGCGAGCCGGGCATCACCGGCTTCACCGCCGACACCATGCGTCGCATGCATCAGGCATCGGCCGCGCTGGATCGCGAGCTCGCCGACGATCCGGAGGTGCTGGCAGCGTTCCTGCGCCTGCTGCGCCTGGGGGCGCCGGCGGTCGAGGCGATGTGGCGGATGAATCGCCATGGTCTGCTGGCGGCGATTCTTCCGGCCTTTGGCAAAGTCTTTGGGCGCATGCAGTACGACCTGTTCCACGTCTACACCGTCGACGAACACACGCTGCGCGTGCTGCGCAATATGGCGCGGTTTGCCGACGCGGATGCGGTGAACGATTTCCCCATCGCCTGCAAGATCTGGCCAGGTTTGCCCAAGCCGGAACTGATGCTGCTGGCGGGGCTGTTCCACGACATTGCCAAGGGGCGCGGTGGCGATCATTCGGTGCTTGGCGAAGAGGAAGCGCTGGCCTTCGGTCGACGACTGGGTTTGCCGGAGGACGATACGCAGCTCATCGCATGGCTGGTGCGCTGGCATCTGTTGATGAGCACCACGGCGCAGCGACAGGACATTACCGATCCCGACGTCGTGCATCGTTTTGCCGAGACGGTGGACACGCCCGAGCGGCTGGACTATCTCTACCTGCTGACCATCGCCGACATCATTGGCACCAGCCCCAAGTTGTGGAATGGCTGGAAGGATCGTCTGCTGGCGGATCTCTATACATCTACGCGCTACGCGCTGCGCAGCGAAGACGAGCTGCCGTCCGATGCCGCCGCGCGTGTGCGCGCCTGCAGCGAGCAGGCCCTGGCGCTGCTGGAACAGGAAGGCTTTACGGCGGACGCCTGCCAGCGTGTATGGCGCGGCTTCCCGGAATCGAGCTTCCTGCGCCACCGACCCGAACAGATTGCCTGGCAGACCTCGGCGATCCTGCGCGCCAAGGGCGCAACGCCGCTGGTCGAGGTGCATCCGAAATCCGTGCGTGGCACCACCGAGTTGTTCGTTTACGTACCCGATCGCGATGGCTTGTTTGCCGCCGTCACGGCCATGCTCGATCGCCTGCATCTATCCGTGATGGAGGCGCGCATTCTCAGCTCGCCCACCGGCATGGCGCTGGATACCTTCCTGTTGCTCGAAGCGGACACGCAGCAGCCGGCCACGCCGGAGCGTGCCGACGAGCTCAAGCAGCGCCTGCATCGCGCCTTGTCGCAGCCGGGTCATGTGCACCAGCCGTCGCGCCGCAGCATGTCGCGGCACCTGAAGCATTTCCAGGCGGCGCCGAAGATTGCCTTCAGCACCGTCAACGGCCGCACACGCCTGGCCCTGGTGTGCAGCGATCGCCCCGGCCTGCTCGCGGCGGTGGCGCAGGGCATGATGGATGCCGGTGTGCGCGTGCACGACGCGCGCATTGCCACCTTCGGCGAGCGCGTGGAGGATTTTTTCCTTATCACCGACCGTCACGACGCGCCCTTGAGCATCGAGTTGCAGGATCGATTGCTGCATGCCTTGCTCGAACGGCTCGGGCCCGCCAAGGAAAAACGCGCCTGAGGCGGCGACGTGGCATCGACTCGCGGCGCACGCCTTTTCTTGTCAGAATCGCTTGTCCCTTGCGGCACCTTGCGTTGCCGCTCACTCCCGACCCCTTTGCCGTGACTGCCATGCAACCCATTGAAACCCTGATCAACGACGCCTTCGAACGCCGCAACGAACTGACCCAGGCCGAGATCGACACCCATCTGCGTCCCGCCGTGGAGCAGGTCATCGACCTGCTGGAAGCGGGCGAGCGCCGCGTCGCCGAGCCCGATGGCCATGGCGGCTGGACGGTCAATCAGTGGATCAAGAAAGGCGTGCTGCTGTATTTCCGCATCAACGGCAATCGAGTGGTCGATGGTGGCCCGGCCATGGCCTTCGACAAGGTGCCGCTGCGCTTTGCGCATGGCAACGATCAGGAATTGGAAGGGCTGGGCGCGCGCGTGGTGCCTGGCGCGTTGGTGCGTCGTGGCGCCCACGTGGCGAAGGACGCGGTACTGATGCCGAGCTACGTGAATATCGGCGCCTATGTCGGCGCCGGCAGCATGGTCGACACCTGGGCCACGGTCGGTTCGTGCGCGCAGATTGGCGCCGGCGTGCATCTATCCGGCGGCGTAGGCATCGGTGGCGTGCTGGAACCACTGCAGGCCAATCCGACCATCATCGAAGACAACTGCTTCATTGGCGCGCGTTCGGAAGTGGTCGAAGGCGTGATCGTGGAGAAGGGCAGCGTGATCGGCATGGGCGTGTTCCTCGGCCAGTCCACGCGCATCTACAACCGCGCCACCGGTGAAGTGAGCTACGGCCGCGTGCCGGCCGGCAGCGTGGTGGTGGCAGGCAGCCTGCCGGCGAAGGATGGTTCGCACAGCTTGTACGCCGCCATCATCGTCAAGCAGGTGGACGAGAAGACGCGCAGCAAGACCGGCATCAACGAGCTGCTGCGGAGCGCCGAATGAGCGTGACCCTGTATGGCCTTAGCACCTGCGATACCTGCCGCAAGGCGCGCAACTGGCTCGATCGCTTCGAGGTGGCATACACCTTCGTCGATTACCGCGCCCATCCGGTGCCGGCGGCCACGCTCAAAAGCTGGGCGCAGCAGCTCGGCGGCTGGGAGAAACTGGTGAACAAGGCGTCTACCACCTGGCGCACGCTGCTGCCGCAGCGCAAGAATCCCAGCAGCGATCCGGAGTGGACGCTGCTGCTCAAGGAATATCCCGCGCTTGTGCGCCGTCCGGTGGTGCTGCAGGAAGACGGTTCGGTCAGCGTGGGGTTCACCGACAACGGCTTCAAGAAACTGTTCGGGCGCTGAGGTCGCGATCGCCATGGTGGTGCGCCTGTCACGGATCCTGCTGCTCGCCGCCATCGCGCTCTGGCTCAGCCTGGTGGCGTTCGGCAACCTCACCGATTACGGCAGCAATTGGCCGTTCGTACGGCATGTGCTGGCGATGGACACGATCTTCCCAGGCGCGGGCATCCATTACCGCGCCATCACCTCGCCGCTGTTGCAGCACCTTGCCTACGGCCTGATCATCGCCACGGAAACGCTGGCCGCCGCGCTGTGCTGGCTGGGCGTGTGGCGGCTGTGGCGTACGCGCGCGGCGCCGGCTGTGGTATTCCATCGCGCCAAGCGTATGAGTGTGCTCGGCCTCACCATCGGCATCATGTTGTGGCTGGGCGGCTTCATCGCCGTGGGCGGCGAATGGTTCGGCATGTGGATGTCCACGCAGTGGAATGGACTGGAGAGCGCGTTCCGCTTCGTGGCGGTGTTGCTGCTGGCGCTGGTCTATCTGGGGCAGCGCGATGGCGAGCTCGACGAATGAGTCACATGGAGGCGGCATGACAGCCCGTCGCGCACGGCACTACCGTAGCAATCTTCGGATCGAGCGTGACAATGCGGCGCTGTATGAGCATCTGTCCGAGCTAGCCTCCGACCAGCGTCTGCGGCGGGCCTATCGACGGATTGCCGACGGCGAACGAGCCAACGCAACGTTCTGGGAAGAACAGCTCAAACACATGGGCGTCGAAGTGCCGCCGGTGCGGCTCGGCGTTCGCGTCAAGGTGCTGACCTGGTTTGCGCGACGCTTCGGCACTGAGTTTGTGATGCCCACGGTGGTACGGCTCGAACACGCCGATCATCTGCCGACTCCGGTCGACCGCGAAGGACACCGCGACCATTTCCTTGAGCCACACACGCCGTCGATGCGCAGCGGCCGTCATCGCACGCAAAGCGGAAACACTTTGCGCGCGGCCGTGCTGGGCGCGAACGATGGACTCGTTTCCAACGGCAGTCTGGTGATGGGCATGGCGGGCGCAGCCGCCGGCAACCACGCGATCCTGCTCGCCGGTTTCGCCGGGCTGGTGGCCGGTGCATGTTCGATGGCGCTGGGCGAATGGCTGTCGGTCAACAGTTCGCGCGAGTTCTATCAGGCGCAGATCGCGGCGCGCGCCGAGCGTCTCGCCGTATCGCCGGAAGACGGCAAGCGCAGCCTCGCCAGCCTCTATCGCCAGAAGGGCATGGACGCGAAAACGGCGGACGAACTGGCCGAACAGATCGCCGAACGTCCGCGCAATGCGCTCGATACCCTGGTGCGCGAAGACCTCGGCATCGATCCGGACGAACTCGGTGGCTCGGCATACGGCGCAGCCATTTCCTCGTTCTGCCTGTTCGCCCTGGGTGCGCTGTTTCCGGTGGCACCCTACCTGTTTCTGAAAGACCATACGGCCTTCGTCGCCAGCATCGCCTCGACCATCGTGGGGCTGGTGCTGATCGGCATGGGCACGGCGCTGTTCACCGGGCGGAGCATGGTGTTTTCCATTGCCAGGCAGTTTGGTATCACGTTGGCGGCCGCCGGCATCACCTATGTGGTAGGTCATGCCTTGGGAACGGTGTTGGCGGGCTAAGTGGCACAGTAGTTCACGGTTTGCATGATTTGAGGCAAAGCATGTCCAAGGTTCTCGATTTAGCCGTTGATCTCATCCGCCGCCCTTCGGTGACGCCGCACGATGCCGGCTGCCAGGCAGTGATCGGCGAACGCCTGGAGGCTGCAGGCTTCCAGGTGCAGCACCTGCGCTTTGGCGAAGTCGACAATCTGTGGGCTACGCATGGCAAGGGCGGTCCGCTGCTGATGTTCCTGGGCCACACCGATGTGGTGCCTACCGGACCGGTCGAGGGATGGGCGAGCGATCCGTTTGAGCCGGCGATACGCGATGGCCTTCTATACGGCCGTGGCGCGGCGGATATGAAAGGTTCGGTGGCGGCGATGGTGGTGGCGCTGGAAGCCTTCGTGGCCTCGCATCCCGCTCACAGCGGTCGAGTTGGTTTGCTGTTGACCAGCGACGAGGAAGGGCCGACCAATCTCGACGGCGTGCGTCGCGTGGCCGAGCATTTTCGTGCCACGGGCGAGCGCGTCGACTGGTGCGTGGTGGGTGAGCCGTCGTCGAAACAGCAGCTCGGCGACCTGATACGCGTGGGGCGCCGCGGTTCGCTTTCCGGCACGCTGGTCGTGCGTGGCATCCAGGGGCATGTGGCTTACCCGGAGAAGGCGCGCAATCCCATCCATGCGTTTGCTCCCGCACTGGCAGCACTGGCGGCGGAGCGTTGGGACGAAGGCAACCGGGACTTCCCGCCTACTTCGTTCCAGGTATCCAACCTCAATGCGGGTACGGGCGCCAACAACGTGATCCCCGGCACGCTCACGGCCTTGATCAACTTCCGCTACAGCACAGCCAGTCGCGCCGCGGATCTGCGCACGCGCACCGAAGCCATCCTCGACAAGCACGGCGTGGATTGGCAGATCGAATGGTCGCTGTCGGGCGAACCGTTTCTCACGCCGCCGGGCGGCGCGGTGCGCGATGCGGTGATTTCGGTATGCCGTGAGTTGTGTGGCATCGCACCGGAGGAGAGCACGGGCGGCGGTACCTCCGATGGCCGCTTCATTGCGCCGCTGGGCGCCGAAGTAGTGGAGCTGGGGCCGGTGAACGCCACCATTCACAAGGTGGACGAATGCGTGTCGGTGGCTGATCTGGAGAAGCTGCCGTCGCTCTACGAGGCGATCTGCGAACGCCTCTTGCGTTGACCCTGGCTTCCAGCATGGCGCATTGAAAAAGCCGCCCTGAGGCGACTTTTTCGCGTTTAAGACTTGGTGGGCACCAGTGTCAGCGTGTGCTGGTCAGGCCCCGGCAGCAACGGTGTCGGCCGACCGTTGACCCAATCCTCCTCGCCTGCACCGTGATACGGCGACAGCGGGTTGTCGCTCTGGCCGCCGGGCATGTGGAGGATGCTCTGCGCTTCATGGCCGGGCATGGCATCGAGACGCTCGGAGGCGCCAAAGCCGGGCGAGACGACCCGCGGCATATTGTGATCGCCAGCCACAGGCTCGTCGGGCATGTCCAGGTAGCGGCCGAGGAAGCCGGGCAGGGCGCGCGACAGCGGATGGCGGATGGCCGTTCGGTTGTATTCGCCCCAGGTGCGCGCCGCCAGGCCGCCGGGCTGCTTACCAAGCTCGTCGACCACGTCGTGCGCAGCGGCGTTGAGCAGGGCGTTCCAGTTGTCGTAGGCCGGATCGAGCAGGTTGGCGGGACGGTCGCGCAGCAGGGTCCACACGGCTGCCTCGGTGTCGACCAGACCGGGCCAGGCGAAGTCCTCGTGCCTGGCCTTCACCTGGGCGACGAACGGCGCCAGCACTTTTTCCTTCACCTTGTCGCGGAACGCGCGCACCAGGCGATAGTCGACGCTGTCCGTCGCGGCGCGGCCCGCCCAGCTGGCCGTGAGCTGGCGCAGCTGTTCCAGCCCGGGGTCATGCGTGCCCGCCAGCGTGTCCTGCAGCAGACGCTGCCAGCGCGTGAGCAACACGGCGCGGTTGTCCAGTTGCACATCGAGCATATTGCCCGGGGTGAAGCTGTTGCGCGCACGCAGGTCGTCGCGGATCTGCTGCGCACGCGCGCCCAGGTCGTGGCCGCCGTTGCCAAGCAGTTCGAGTTCGGCGCCGTCGACGGTGCGGTTGTTGGCGGTCCACAGGCGGCCATCGGCGGGATCTTCAACGCGCGGATACTGCGAGGCCTCGGCGCAGCCCAGCCAGCCCGTATCGGCGTTCGACCAGTCGGCAGGGAGTTGCGCATCGTAGCCCTTGCGCAGCGGAATGCAGGTGCCGGTGACGGTCCAGCCGATATGGCCGGCGCTGTCGCCCACCAGCAGGTTCTGCGGCGGCATGCCCATGCCGGGGGCGAGATCGAGCGCGGCATGCGCACTGTCGATGTGCTCCAGCTGCATCACGCCCAGGTTGTAGCCGCGCGGACGATCGCCGATCCAGGCCAGCGCCAGCGGCGTGCCGTCGATGTCCTTGCCCATGACCGGACCCCAGCGCGTCGCTTCCACTTTCAGCGTCTGGTCGGGCGCGTCCTTGATATGGATGACTTCGTCGTGGGTTTCGAGCGCGGCCCAGCCTTCGGGCACCTTGTAGCGCGTGGCGTCGTTGGGATCGCGCTGCACGCGCACCCAGTCCGCCCAGTCGCCGTAGCTGTTGGTGAAACCCCAGGCCACCTGGCCGTTCGAGCCGACCACCAGCGCGGGCGTACCCGGCAGCGACACGCCGTTGGCATCGCGCTGGCCGCCCGGCGCCGTGGCATCGGGATAGCGCAGGCGCACGCGGTACCAGATATTGGGCACGCGCAGCGTCAGATGCATGTCGTTTGCCACGATGGCGGCGCCCGATTCGGTGAGGCTGCCTGCGACGGCGAAGTTGTTGCTGCCCGGTCGCGCGGCATCCAGCGCGGGGAGCAAGGCGGCGGTCAGAGCCGTCTTGTCGCCGGTGGTGGACGGTGCGGCCTTGCGCAGGTCGAACACGTCCGCGCCGGGAATCACCGGCGGATGCGAGAGGTCACCCTGCAATGGTGCTTCCCAATCCGGATCGGGCGACAGCAGGAAATCGGCTACTGGCGCGGGCAAGGCATCGCGCAGCTCGGCCATGTGCAATTCGCGATCGTTGCGGCCGTCGCCATTGAGATCCAGATACATCGCGGCAATCACCAGAAAGCTGTCCTCTGGGCGCCAAGCCTGCGGCTTCGCGTTGAGCAGCAGGTATTCCCACGGCTTGACGTGCAGGTGCGCGAGGCCGGCGTTCACGCCGGCGGCATACAGATCCAGCGTGCGCTTCTGCTCGGGCGGCAACGCGGCATAGGCGGCCTGCGCCACGCTGCGCAGGCGATGGCGACGATGATTGAGGTCGGTATCGAGCGCCTTGGCGCCCACCAGTTCCGACAGCTCGCCTGCGGGCAGGCGACGCATCAGATCCATCGCGAAAAACCGCTCCTGTCCGTGCACATAACCCATGGCATAGGTGACGTCGTCACGACTCTTGCCTTGCAGCGTAGTGGTGCCGAGCGCATCGCGCGTGATGGCCACGGCGTCGCCCAAGCCGTTGATCTGCACCTCCCCGTCGAGTTGCGCGCGGCTGCCGGCCAGCAGGAACCAGGCGGCGATGAAGACGCCCAGTGCCAGCACCAACAAGGTGCCAAGCAGGTAACGGAGCCAGCGGAAACGGCGGGGTTGATTCATGGCGCGAGTGACTCGATGCGTTGGAAGAAAACCGCCAGCGTGCGCGGTCAGGGCGTGGTTGACGAGAACACCGCGAAAATGCCGGCATACGGCTTCACCATGAACGTGGGCGCGCCGGCATAGCCTTCACCTTCCACGTAGAACTGCGAAATGGTGCCGTCCAGGTAAAGCGCATCGCGGCAGCCGAGTTCTTCCTTGAACAGCCGCGCGAAGGTATGGAAATTCACCGGCGCCTCGCTCACCGCAAACACCACGTGGTGCGGCGTTTTTGCGCACACGCCGCTACGCCACTTGAGGCTGTTGGAGTCGTCGATGAACTGCTCGTTGAGCTTGCCGTCGATCACCAGCATGGGGCCGGACTGGCTGGCCCATTGCGCGGGCTTGCCGGCCGCCTTGAACGCCGCGCTGGTCTGCACGGCAGCGTGGCCGTCGGCATAGATGGCGAACACGCCATTGGGCAGCAACGAGAAATTGCCCGATGCCGGGTTGCCGTGCGCGAGGTTCAACGGCACGGCGGTCTTGCCGTTCTCCACATACAGGCCCAGTGGCGCAAACTGGCGGTCGTAGATGCCGGCGTTGGCGGCAAACAGCATGCGGCGGCTGTGCGTCATGCCCCATTGGCGCAGCGCGTTGATGGTGCCGAACGGCTCGCCGCTTTCCGGGTCCTTCCAGTGCAGGCTCAGCGATTCGCGTTTCAGGTCGATACTGACTACGCGGAAGTTCTGGTTGTCGAACACCGTCTCCCTGCTGGCCACGGCCTGCGCCTGGCGATCGCAGCCGGCCACCAGCGCCAGTGCCAGCAGCAGCCAGCACAGTGAGGGGCGCAGACGGGATGACGGACAGCCTGGAGCGGTGGACATGTCCTGATGGTCGCCGCCCGGGCCGGGCCGGCGCAAGCCCATGCAGATGCATCGGCAGAAATTTTGTCGCAGCGATTGCCTGACGGGTGGGCGACTGCCCGCACGAATCGAGCAGCGGCAACGGGTGCGTGACTATACTGGCTGCTTTCCTCCCCAGCACTGCAGCGTACCGATGCCTTACACCCCCATCGTGGCGACCCTCGGCTATGTGTTGTCGCCGGATCGTCGGCAAGTCCTGATGATTCACCGCAATTCGCGCCCGGACGACATGCACCTGGGCAAGTACAACGGCCTGGGCGGCAAGATGGAGCCGGGCGAAGACATTGCTGCCTGCATGCACCGCGAAATCCTCGAAGAGGCCGGCATCACCTGTGAGTCGATGTCGCTGCGCGGCACGCTCAATTGGCCGGGCTTTGGCAAGCAGGGTGAGGATTGGCTGGGCTTTATCTTCATCATCGATGGATTCAGCGGGACGCCGCTGACTTCTAATCCCGAGGGCACGCTGGAGTGGGTGGCGGTGGACCGGCTGATGGAACTGCCGATGTGGGAGGGGGATCGCCATTTCCTGCCGCTGGTGTTTGACGAGGATCCTCGGCCGTTTCATGGGGTGATGCCGTACAAGGATGGCCGCATGCAGTCGTGGTCGTACTCGCGGTTTTGATTGGGGTGGTGATCGTGCGCATCGGGTAGCGCCAACGCCCGCTTTCGTTGTGCGGGTCTTTTGTAGGGGCGCACTTGTGCGCGACCAGCCGACGGAGCGGTACACCGCAGCTCTGCGGTCGCGCACAAGTGCGCTCCTACAAGGAGGGCGCAGGTCCGTGGATGGCGGATCAATCTTGCCGGTCGGCTCGTCTGTGGGAGCGGCGGACGGAAAGAGAGATGCCGAAGGCGATGCAAAGCGAGGCCCTGCTTTAAGTCCTCAGCGATTCGGGCGCGTTGCGCAGCGCTTTGAACTACCCGCTGTGTACCCTCGGAGGTTGTCCCATCAGACGCACCTCAACCGCTCGGGCTTATCCCAACACGATGCTGCGGGCGTTTTAGGCCATTCTCTTTGGGTTACTTTCGACGCGAAGCTAGTCCCGTGGGATCTCTTGGGCCAGCAAGAGAAAAGTGACTCGAGCGGCGGCAGCCGTTCGAAACGCCCGCCGCGTCCCACAGGGACTAGCTTTGCGTCGTAGGCGGCACCCTGGCCGCAAGGTGACAATCAGAAGCCAAGGATCTGAATGGTCAGCCATGCGACGGTTGAAAAGCGCCTCCGGCCCACGCCGGGATGACGATTCCTTTCGCGCCGCGCGTCAGTAAGCGGCACAACAACCCACCCTCACCCCATCCGCCTCACCGCCACCACCGCATTCAACCCCCCAAACGCAAACGAATTGCTGATCGCCGCATTCACCTTGCGCTCGCGCGCCACATTCGGCACATAGTCCAGATCGCAGGCGGGATCAGGTTCGAGGTAATTGATGGTGGGCGCCACGATGCCATCGTGGATCGCGCCGATGGCGGCGATCAATTCCAGTGCACCGCCCGCGCCCAGCGCATGGCCATGCATGGACTTGGTGGATGACACCAGCATTTCGCGCGCATGCGCGCCGAACACGCGATGGATGGCGCGCGTCTCGGTGCTGTCGTTGGCCACCGTGCCGGTGCCATGGGCGTTGACGTAGTCGACGTCTTCGGGCGCCAGGCCGCCATCGCGCAGCGCCATGCTCATTGCGGCGGCGGCGCCGATGTCCGATGGTGCGGCGATATCGCCGGCGTCCGAACTCATGCCGGTGCCGGCCAGCTCGCAGATGATTTCCGCGCCGCGTTTCTGCGCCGACTCCAGCGTCTCGATCACATACATCGCCGCACCTTCGCCCAGCACCAGGCCGCGGCGGCCCTTGCTGAAGGGGCGGCAGGTATCGGGGGCGAGCACGCGCATGGCTTCCCAGGCGCGCAGTGTGCCGAGCGTGATGCAGGCCTCGGTGCCACCGACCACGGCCGCATCGACGATGCCGGATCGGATCATCATCGCCGCCTGCGCAAACGCATGGTTGGAAGATGCACACGCGCTCGCCACCACGAATGCCGGGCCGGTGATGCCGTGCACCATGCTCACCTGGCTGGCGGGCGCGTTCATCATCATGCGTACGATGCTTAGCGGGTGGAAGCGGCCCTGGTGTTCGCCATACAGGCGTTCATAGAGATCGTCGCGGGTGGTCTCGCCACCGGCACCGGTGCCGATGACGACGGCCGCGCGCGAGCCGACTTCGCCCTCGAAGCTTATGCCCGACTGGCGGATCGCTTCGTTGGCTGCGATCAACGCGTATTCGCTGAACGTATCGAGCAGCGCGCGACGGCCTTCGTCAAAAAAGTTGGCGGGGTCGTAATTCGCCACTTCGGCCGCGATGCCGCCATTGCGCAGCTGGCCCACTTCGATGTGGTGGATCGGGCCGATGCCGGACCGACCCTCAGTCATCGCCTTCCACACGGAAGGTGCGTCGTGGCCGAGCGCGCAGATCGCGCCCATGCCGGTTATCACGATGCGGCGCATGAATTATTCGCTGGTCTTCTGGGCGAGCTGGCGCTCGATGGCTTCCACTAGCTGTCCGACGGTGCCGCCGTCGAAGTCGGTGTCTTCGTTGGGCAGGTTGATGTTGAAGTGTTCTTCGATATCAAAGATCACTTCGATGGCATCCAGTGAGGCGATACCCAGGTCCTTCAGGGTGGACTCCGGCTTGATCGTGTCGAGCTCGATCTTGGCCTGCTTGGCGATGATGTCGAAGGTTTCCTGCTGAACGTTGCTCATGTGTGCTTTCCTGGGGTCCATGGCGCCGGGTCACACGGCATCCGCCGGATGCCGTTTCACAAGCCTGACGAACCGCCAGGACAAAGTCCAGAACGCCACCGCATGGAACGGCTGTCCTCATGCTCCGCCGGGTTGCCTTTCACCAGCCTTTTAAGCGGGAAATCGTGGGCAGGGCGGGGCGGGAGTCGTATCCTATGGCCTTGTGACTCGTGGGACTGTCGCGTGCGGTACCTCAATCAGCTCGAGCCGGACGCACTGGTCGCCCGGTTCGCCGAACATCCCCCCATCGATTTCAGTGTGATGCAGGTCGCGGACACGCCGGCCTTCGTAGCGCCGTTCGACCTGCTCACCACCGCCGATGACGAGGCCCGCGCCAAGGTGACCGGCGCGCCCGGCTATCGCTGGTGGGGGCGTCTGCTGCGCTGGCGCACGGCCTTCGTGGGAACCACGGTGTCCGAATATGCGCTGTTTCCGCGCGATGCCCAGCCCGATGCACTGGCTAAGGCCTTGCGCGACCAGCTGGGTCGGCGCCAGCGCCTGATGATCGTGAAGGACATACCGCAGGCCTCGCCCTTGTTCGACGCCGCCACGGGCGACTGGTGCAAGCGTTTCGCCGATGCCTGCGACGCCGCCGGTTTCATCCTGCTGGAAGGGCAGGCGCTGGCTTATGTGACCATCGATTTCCAGGGCGAGGACGATTACCTCGCCCGCCTGTCGTCGAGTCGACGCAAAGACATCCGCCGCAAACTGCGCAAGCGCGATGATGTGGCGGTGACTTCGCTGCCATGCGGGGATGCGGCGTTCATCGATGACACGCTGATTGACGCCTATTACGCGCTTTACGAAAACGTCTACGCGCAGAGTGAAGTCCATTTCGACAAGCTCAGCCGCGAGTTTTTCGCCGCCGTGTTGCGCGATGCCACCAATGGCGGCGTGGTGTTTGTCTATCGCCACCAGGACGAGATGATCGGCTGGAATCTGTGCTTTGTGGTGGAGGGCAAGCTGATCGACAAGTACGTGGGTTTTGCCTATCCGCAGGCGCGGGAGCAGAACCTGTATTTCACCAGCTGGTTCCACAATCTCGCTTACGCTCGCGAACACCATCTCACCCACTATGTGGCAGGCTGGACCGATCCGCAGATCAAGGCCTATCTGGGTGCACAATTCACCCTGACGCGGCACGCGATCTATCTGCGCAATCCGCTGCTGCGGCTGGCCGCGCGCCGCTTAGGCAAATTCTTCGAGAGCGATAGCCAATGGGCAGCGCATGAACCGGCGTGAACCACTGATCCTGGATTTCGACAGTTCGGTCGGGCAGATCCCGGGCGCGACTACGCTGGCGCTCACCGACTGGCAGGAAGCGATCCGCTTTGGCTGCACGCTGCGCACGTTTCACCGGCTGCGCGACTATCTCGACACGCGTCTGCCGGAAAACTACGGCACCGTGCTGATGGGCTCGGGCGACTATCACCATCTCACCTGGCCGCTGGTGCAGCGTCAGCGCGCCCGCGGTCCGTTCCAGCTGGTGGTGTTCGACAACCATCCGGACAATATGCGTTTCCCCTGGGGCATCCATTGCGGATCGTGGGTGCGTCGGGTGGCCATGCTGCCGTTCGTCACGCACGTGCACGTGGTGGGGATTACCTCCGGCGACATCGGCGCCAGGCACGCCTGGGAAAACTATTTGCGTCCGCTGCAGGCCGGCAAGCTCAGTTATTGGTGCATGGACGTGAACGTGGACTGGGCGGCGAAGCTTGGGCTCAGCGATGCCTTCCATCGCTTCGATGATCCCGACGCGCTGACCTGCGCGTTCGTGCAGCAATTGAAGCAGGCACCGCAGCCCACGTATCTGTCCATCGACAAGGATGCGTTCAGCGTCGATACGGCGCGCACCAACTGGGACCAGGGCCTGCTGGAAGAATCGCACGCCATGGCGATCATCGAAGCGCTGCGTGGACGCATCGTGGCCAGCGACATCAACGGCGAAGTCTCGGCTTATCAGTACCGCACGTGGTGGAAGCGCTTGTTGAGCGGCATGGATGGCCAGGAGCCGGTGCCGCAGGCCGAGCTGGATGCCTGGCAGGCGCAGCAGCGGGCGTTCAATGCGCGACTGTTGGTAGCCATCGCCGAAAGCAGCGTGTAAAGCATTGGATTGAAGATCGGCGCCGCATTCACGCCGGCACGGCGTTGAACGGGCAAGGATGCCGCAGGCGTATCGAGAGCCGGCTCGTTCCGGCAACGTTCGAGGCGATGCCATCGTATGACCGAGCACTTTCCCGCCAGTCGTCGCGCGTTGATCTTTCTTGGCGTCACCTTCGCCATCACCTGGTTGGCCTGGGGCGCACTGGTCGCGCTGGCGCAGGCGCAGGCCACCAGCTATGGCACATGGCCCTTCATGACCTTGTATGTGCTGGGCGGCTTGGGCCCGACCATTGCCGCCTATGTCGCCGTGTGGTGCACGCGCCATGAATCGCCGCTGCGCGAGTTCAATCAGCGGGTTTTGCGTTGGCGGGTGCGGCCCGTGTGGTATCTGGTGGCGCTGGGTTTACCGGTCGCGCTGGGCTTGTTCGCGATCGGCGTCGCCGTGGCCTTGAAGCCCGCGCTGGCGTCGCTCGTCAGCATTCGATCGTGGTATCAGTTTCCGCTCTACCTGCTGCTGACCATCATCGGCGGCGGCCTGGAGGAGCTGGGCTGGCGGGGCATCACGCAGGAGGAGTGGGCACGGACCATCGGTGCCGCTCGTGCGGCCCTGCTGATCGGGCCGATCTGGGCGGTTTGGCATCTGCCGCTGTTCTTCCTGCCGGGCGTGGCGCAATACCACGCGGGCTTCGCGCTGTTCCTGGTGGGTGTGATGGGCAATGCGCTGCTGTTTGGCTGGCTATACACCCGCACGCGCAGCATTTTGTTGTGCGTGTTGATGCACGCCGCGTCCAATGCGGCGGTGATGATGGGGGTGAGCATTCCTTCCGGCATGGGCATGTCGGTGGTTGGTCCGTGCCTGAGCCTTGGTGTGGGTGCGCTGTTGTTTCTGTCCACGGGACAGCGATTGGAAAGTCATGAACGACCGACGCGTTGAACGTGGTGTTCAGGCCGTCGCGCGTTCCAGCTCGACGCAAATGGCTTCAAACGTCGCGTCATCCAGCCAGGGGCTGTTGGTGATGGTGAGCGAGCGCGCGGCAAAGGCACGCGCATTGGGCAGCTCGGCATCGGCGACGATGTCGCGCAGGTAGCCGTAGTCGGGCAGGGCGTGGATAAAAAGCCGGCTGACGCCGAGGCCGGCCGTCCACAGCGTCTTCAGCGCCGCATCGCGCCTGGCCTGGTCGGGCAAGGTGAGCAGCAGGAAGGGCCACACGCCTTGCTGGCCCTGCGCATCGTCGAACACGGTAATGCCGGGTATGCGCCGCAGACGTTCCACCCGACGCAAGGCCTGTATGCGCGTGGCATCGAGAAAGGCCGGAAGTCGGGGCAGCGCACGCGCACCCACCGACTGCCGCCAGTCGCTCACGGTGTGCATCGGAATATCGGGGCCAAAATCGTCGCCGACCGCTGCCACCGGGTCGTTGGCCGCCAATGCTTTTCGCAATGGACGTCCATACGCCCAAGCCAACAGCGACGGGCGATAGGCCAACGCGTAGCCGATCAGTTCGAGCGCACGCTGCCAGTCCATTTTTGTGTCGGCGTGAATATTGGCCTGGTGGCTGGCAGCAAACGCCGCGCGCAAGACAGGATCGCGCGTCAACAGCAGGCCGCCTTCGAACAGGGTGAGTCCCTTGCCGACGGCGAGGCTGAAGAAGCCGGCATCGCCCAGCAGGCCGACGCTGAGGCCGTTCTGCTTTGCGCCCAGCGCCTGCGCGGCGTCTTCCAGTACGTAGGCGCCCACGCGATGGGCTACGTCGAGCACCGCATTGACGTCGGCTACGCGACCGGCCAGATGCGTCGGCACGATGGCCAGCGTCTTGGCGCTGCCCAATGCGCAAAGCTGGGCGACATCCATATCGAAGTGATTCGGCGCGAGGTCGCACAGGCGCAGCTTGAGGCCTGCACGATGAATGGCCAGCGCCACCAGCGGACACGTCCACGCGGGGACGATCACTTCGTCGCGCTGCGGACGCAGGCCATGCATGGCCTTGAGCGCCACCACCATGGCCGCCGTGCCCGAGCATTCGAGCTGCAGCTGTTCGACGCCCAGCCACGCAGCGACCTGGTCCGCGAACGGCGCACGGCCCGGCCACAGATCGCTCAGCTGTAGCGGCAGGCCGGCGGTGGGCGGTAGCTCGCGGGACATGGGGGATGTCTGGTCAGTCGCCGGCCACGACGCCGAGCGCGCCCTTCGCTTCGGTCGGCGCATCGCCTTCCGGATGCGCGCCACTTTCCGCGAACGCCAGGCAGATGATGCCGGCCACGATGGCGACGGCGCCGATGATGCGAGAGGCGGTCAGCGGCTCATGGAACAGCCACACGGAGAACAGCATCACGCTCACCACTTCCAGGTGCGTGACGGCGAACGCAGGGCCGATCGGCGCGTGCTTGAGCAGGGTCATCCAGGTGAAGAAGTTGCCGACGTAGCCGATCACCGCGACATAGATCCACGGATGGCCAAACACACGCAAGATCCACGCCCAGTTCGCCTCGGGCGGAAACGCATGGTCGCCGGCGTATTTGAAACTCAGCTGCACCAGCGTGTCGAACAACACCAGGATGGTGAAGCCGATGGCGTAGAAACGGGCTAGCTTCATCGACATTTCTCAGCCTCCGGCCATGCCGACAATGGCTACGCCCGCGGTCACCAGCAGCATGCCGGTCACGCGTAGCGGCGTCAGCTTTTCTTTGAACAGGATCCGGCCGGCGATCATCACCACCACGATGTTGATCGAACCCAGCAGCACGCCTTCGGACAAATCGACCAGCGACAGGAAGGCGATCCAGACCAGGAATTCGGCCACGTAGGAGAGCACGCCGATCCAGATCCACGGACGCGCCGCCATGTACTTCCAACGCGCAACGCCATCACCGGCTCGCGGATCGCCGGCCGCTGCCTTGAAGGACAGCTGGCCGACGGTATCGAGCGTGACGTTGAGCAGCCACAACGCGACAACCAGGGGACTCATGGCGAGTCCTCAGGCCGCAGCGCGCGCGACGGGTTCGTAGGTGGCGGCGATCTGGCGGAAGAACTCCGCCGAGCGGTCGGTCAGCAGGCGACGTTCCCGGTCCACCGTGATCATGTGGTAGCTGTCCTTGAGCCACAGCGTCTCCACCGGGCCGGACACGCCGCGCTGCACGAGATAGGCGTTCTCGATGCTGGCGATGTCGTCTTCGGTGGCGTGGGCGATCAGGCAGGGCGCCGCCACCTTGGGCAGGTCGCGCTTTACCACCGCAGCCATGTTGTACATCTCGCCCAGCGACGGCCACGGGTTGCCGGGCAGGCCGGCGGCGGCACTGTCGCCGCTCAGCATGGCGCTGCTGATCTGCGCGCGCAGGCGCTCGTCGCGGATGCCGTACGGTTCACCCTCGTGCACCATGCGGTGTTTGCCGATGCCCAGGCGGTGCAGCAGGGGCAGCAGGAAGGAGAACTTGCCGATCCACGGAATGGCCCAGCCGTCATAGCGGAAGGTGGCGCCGTAGACGCCCACGCCCTTGACCCATTCCGGACGCTCGGCGGCCAGCTTGAGCGCCAGCACGGCGCCCATCGACAGGCCGGCCACGAACAGGTGATCCACCTCGTGGCGGAACTTGTCGGCGGCAGCTTCCACGCTGGCGTACCAGTCGCGCCAGCCGGTCTTCAGCAGGTCGTCGACGTCGCCGCAATGACCGGCCAGCTGCATGCCATACACCGTGTAACCGGCGCGATTGAGGCCCTTGCCGAGCAGGCGCATCTCGGTCGGGGTGCCGGTCAGGCCATGAATGAGCAGCACACCGCTGCGACCGCCTTCATAGCGGAACTCGACGTCTTGAATCACTGGGGAGCTCCGCAGCAGCCAATCGGGGAAGTCCGGGGCATGCGCCACGCGGAAAGATGACAGTAAATCATGGGGTCAGTCTGACCACCGACCCTTTCCAAGAACTTTCGACCCCGGCGGCCCCAGGCGGGGCCGGATGCGAGTCCAGGCAGGGCCTGCCGGCGCTCAGCGGCCGAAGTGGCCCTGGGTGCCGCCCACGGAGATGCTCATGCCGCCGGTCGGGTGTTCGCAGCTGCCGAAGGCCTGGCTGAGCGTGACGCCGCCGCCGGTGTAGTTGCCGCTGAAGTGGTTGCCGGCAACCACGCCCGTGGTGACCGAGCCATGCACCTGCGGCTGGTTGTAGGTGGCGTCGTCGCAGGTCACGGCCGGCGCAACGCCGACGGCCGCCTGGGTGTCGCCCATCGCGCCGCTGGTGTCGCCGTAATAGGTCCCCGGCGGATCCTTGGTGTAGCTGCCGTTCTGGTTGGCGGCCTGCGCGGTGGCGTTGCCGTTGGACTTGGTCGCCTGGCCCGTGCTGTTGGCCACCGTGGTGGCCGGCGGTGGCGGCGGTGCCGCGCTGGCGCTGGCGGCGGGAAGATTGGCCGGCAGCTTCAGGTTCAGCGACTGGTCGGCGCTCTGTGCCCAGGCCGTTGCCGCCAGCAGGCTGGCGGCGGCGAAAACGGTGGTGCGGACGATCTTCATGGAAAAACTCCGGGGACGTGAGGCCTATAACGCGCCACCGTCGCCGGTGTGGACACGTCCCCCTTTGGACGACGCGTGGCGACGGGAGTTCCCGCCGCCACGCGGGGTTGCTCAGGGCTTGTACGGCGTAAAGCTGCCGATCGCCTTCAACTGCGGATCGATCGCCTTGGGGTCGCCGACCAGGATGATGCTCTGTTTCTCCGGCGCAAAGTACTTGCGCCCCATCGCCTGCACCTGCTCGGCGGTGACCTTGCCGGTGTCGGTGACGTACGTGGTCATGAATGAGGGCGGCATGCCGCTCACCCAATAGCGCGCCAGCGTATTGGCCAGGGCCGACTGGATCTGGTTGCGCAGCAGGTAGATGCCCGCGATGAGGCGCTTGGCGCGCATCAGTTCTTCCGGGCTGGCCGGCTCGGTGCCCATGCCTTGGTAGAGCCTGGACAGTTCGCCCAGCGTGGCGCCGGTGACTTCGTTGCGCACATCCACCACGGCGAGCGTGTTGCCGCCGTTGCGGCGCACGTCCAGCGTGGAATAGGGGCTGTACGAATAACCCTTGTCCTCGCGGATGTCCTGCGTGATGCGGCTGCTGAAGCCGCCGCCGAGCACGGTGTTGGCCACGGTGAGCGGGATGAAGTCCGCATCGCGCAGGGGGACCGTGGGCTGGCCAAAGCGGATATTGGTCTGCACCGCGCCAGCACGCGCCACCAGCAACTTTTGCGCGGGCACATCGGTGGGCACCTGGGCCACATTGGCGGGCGCGGGTCCTTGTGCCTTCCAGCTGCCGAACTGCTGCTCGACCGTCTTGAGCACCTCGTCCGCATCGACCTTGCCGACCACCACCAGCAGCGCGCGCTCCGGCCGCATGCGTTGATCGTGCAACGCGTGCAGCGATTCGGACGTGACGGCCTGGATGCTTGCCTCGGTGAGTTCGTCGCGCGCATACGGGTGATCGCCGTATACCGCGTGATTGAACGCGCGCATCGACTGCCAGTCCGGGTCGGCTTCGTTCACCTTCAGCGACTGCAGCGCATTGGTCTTCTCCAGTGCGACTTCCTTGGCGGGGAAGCTGGGATGCAGCGCCGTGTCGGCGACCAGTTCGAGCAGTTCGTCCGAGTGACTTGCCAGCGCGCTGGCGCTGACGCCGATGGAATCGCGTCCCGCGCTTGCACCGTAGTCGCCGCCGATGGCTTGCAGCTTTTCGGCGATCTGCCTGGAACTGAGTTTGTCGGTACCTTCGTTGAACAAGGCGGCCATCAGCTCGGCCTGGGCAGGATGTTTCGCATCGTCGTACGACGTGCCGCCCAGCACCGCCAGCTGCACGTTCACCTTGGGCAAGCCGTTGCGCGGAATCACCCACACGGTGAGGCCATTGGGCAGGGTGCGCTGCGTGATCTGCGGAACGGGCAGCGGTCGCTCGGGACCGTAGGGCGGCAGTTCCCTGGGCATGGGCGCTTCGGTCGCATGCGCGGCCATGGCGAAGCCGAGGGCGGCAGCGAGCAGGGATGCTTTCAGAGTCGTCGTGATCATGACCTTCGCTCTCCTCAGTGCTTGGCCGGCTTGGCGCCGGCATCCTTGGCATGGGCCGTCACCGGGCGGCGGATGATCACGCTGCGATTGGCGTCCGTGAGATAGGTCTGCGCCACGCGGCGTACGTCGTCGGACGTCACCTGGTTGATCCAGCCGGGCACTTGATTCACCACGTTGGCATCGCCCCACAGCGTTTGCAGTTTGGCCAGCGTGTCGGCGCGGGAGAGGAAATCCTCCATGCCGCCGTACCAGTCCGAGAGCATCTTGGTTTTCACGCGCGCCAGCGTGGCGTCGTCGACACCGTCGTGGGCGACCTTGGCGATTTCCTCGTTGAGCGCAGCCAGCACCTGGTCGGGCTGGGCGTTGGGCTTGTAGATGGCAAACAGGCCGAACAAAGTGGGGCCCGCGTAATCGGTGCCGCTGCCCAGCGCGAAGTTCACGCCACCCTGGATTTGCAGCAGTTGTTCGCGTCCCTTCACCAGGCCCTGGTAGAAGCGCGAAGCGTCATCGCCCACCAGCAGTTGGGCCAGCACCAGCATCGGCATCTGGTCCTTGCTGCCGCGATCGGGTGCTTTCCAGCCGACGGCAATCGCCGGCGCCTTCGCCAACGCGTCGGTCTGTTCGAGGTGCCGACCTTTGTTGTTCAGCGGTTCGGAAACGTCGGTGCCGGCCGGGAGTGGCCGGGCCGGAATCGCGCCGAAATATTTCTGCGCCAGCGCGAAGGCCTGCTCGGGCGTGACGTCGCCGGAGATGCCGAGCACCGCATTGGCGGGCTGGTAGAAGGTGTCGTGAAAAGCCTTTACGTCGGCGATGCTGGCGTGGTCGAGATCCTCGAACGAGCCGTAACCGTCGTGCTTGTTGGCCCATTTGTCGAAGGCCAGCGCGTCCAGGTCGGTCCAGAAGAACAAACCATAAGGCTGGTTCTTCACGTTGACGCGGATTTCTTCCTTCACCACGTTGCGCTGGTTGTCGAGATTCTTTTCGCTGAAATCCAGCGTCTTCATGCGGTCCGCTTCAATCCACAGCAGTGGTTCCAGGGCGGAGATGGGCGCGGAGGCAATGTAGTTGGTGTAGTCGGCGCGGGTGGATCCGTTGAAGACGCCACCGCCGCCCTGGATCACCCGATCGAACGTGCCCTTGGGTGCATTGGGCGTGCCTTCGAACATCAGGTGTTCGAACAGATGCGCAAAGCCGGTGCGGTTCTGCGGCTCCAGCCGCATGCCCACGTGGTAGACCGTGCTGATGCCTACGGTGGGGGAGCTGTGATCTTCGGAAACGACAACGGTGAGGCCGTTGTCCAGTTTCTTCACGGCCACCGGCACCTGCCAGTGGTCGGTATCCGCGGCGTGAGCCGTTACTGCGAACAACAGGCCGGCGATGAGCGCCGGCAGTCGTGACGTGCGCATGGACCATCCTTGTGCTGCGGCGGGAGCACATTGGATACGGCGCAGGCGGGGCATCCGTCAACAGGAAGGATGGTCTAGGGCCGGCAAACAACACTGTGGGAGCGCACCCTGTGCGCGACGGGGGCCTGAGGCAGGCCAGTCGCGCACAGGGTGCGCTCCCACAGGGGTATGGAAGGAAGGGATGGAAGGGCTGGATCAGCCCGTCGTCTCGATCCGCTCCACCCGGCGCAGGCCCTGCGGCAGCAGGCCGCCGCGGGTGGCGCGGTTGCCGCCGTACTCGACCAGGTTCGACCATTTCAGCGTGAGCTTGCGCTGGCCGGCATAGAGCGTCACTTCGCCCTTGCCTTCAGTGACCACGGCGACGCCGACGACCTTCACGCCTGCACTCAGCTTGGCCTTGGGCACGTCGATCAGCTTGTTGCCCTTGCCCTTGTCGAGCTCCGGCAACTCGGCCACCGAGAACATCAGCAAGTGGCCTTCGGTGGTGACGACGACGATGCGGTCGCGTGCCGGATCGGCGCTGACCTGCGGCGCCAGCACCTTGGCGCCATCGCCCAGCGTGATGATCTGCTTGCCCGCCTTGTTGCGGCCGGTGAGCGCCTCGAAGCGCGTCACGAAGCCGTAGCCGTGGTCGGTGGCCAGGATCAGGCGCGTGTCGTTGTCGCCGGCGGCAAGTGCGTCAAAGCTGGCGCCCGAGGGCGGACTGAAGCGGCCGGTGACCGGCTCGCCGTTGCCGCGCGCCGAGGGCAGCGTGTGCGCTGCCATGGAATAGCTGCGGCCGGTGGAGTCGATCACCGCGACCTGCTGCGTGGTGCGCGCCTTGACCGTGGCGAGCAGGCTGTCGCCTTCGCGATAGTTGAGGCCGTCCGCATCGACGTCGTGGCCCTTGGCGGCGCGGATCCAGCCCTTGGCGCTGAGCACCACGGTGACCGGTTCGCTGGCGACCAGCGCGCTTTCATCGAGCGCCTGCGCGGCATTGCGCTGCACCAGCGGCGAGCGGCGGTCGTCGCCGAACTTGGCGGCGTCGGCGCGCAATTCTTCCTTGATCAGGCCCTTGAGCTTGGCCGGCGATTTCAGCAGCACGTTGATGCGTGCGCGTTCTTCCTCGAGCTGATCGCGCTCGGCATTGATCTTCATTTCCTCGAGGCGCGCCAGCTGGCGCAGCTTGGTCTCGAGGATGTAGTCAGTCTGTTCGTCGCTGAGGCCGAAGCGCGCCATCAGCACGGGCTTGGGCTCGTCCTCGGTGCGGACGATGCGGATCACTTCGTCCAGGTTGAGGTAGGCGATGCGCAAACCTTCCAACAGGTGCAGGCGACGCTCCACCTTGGCCAGGCGATGGTTGAGGCGGCGGGTCACCGTATCGGTGCGGAAATGCAGCCACTCACTGAGGATCCGCTTGAGATCCTTCACCTGCGGACGGCCGTCCAGACCGATCATGTTGAGGTTGATGCGGAAGCTCTTCTCCATGTCCGTGGTGGCGAACAGGTGCTGCATCACCTCGGCGGCGTCGATGCGGTTGGAGCGCGGCACCACCACCAGGCGGATCGGGTTCTCATGATCGGATTCGTCGCGCAGGTCTTCGACCATCGGCAGCTTCTTCGCGCGCATCTGCGCGGCGATCTGCTCGAGGATCTTGGACGGGCTCACCTGATGCGGCAGCGCGGTGATGACGATGTTGCCTTCGTCCAGGTGGTACACGGCGCGCGCGCGCACCGAGCCGACGCCGTTCTGGTACATCGCCAGCAGTTCGTTGCGCGGCGTGATGATTTCCGCTTCGGTCGGATAGTCCGGACCCTGGATGTGCTCGCACAGGTCGGCGACGGTGGCGTCCGGATCATCCAGCAGACGGATGCATGCGCTCACTACTTCGCGCAGGTTGTGCGGCGGAATATCGGTGGCCATGCCCACGGCGATGCCCATCGATCCGTTGAGCAGCACATGCGGCACGCGCGAGGGCAGCCAGCTGGGTTCTTCCAGCGTGCCGTCGAAGTTGGGCACCCAATCCACCGTGCCCTGGCCAAGTTCGCCCAGCAAGGCCTCGGCGATCGGGCTCAGGCGCGACTCGGTGTAGCGCATGGCAGCGAAGCTTTTCGGATCGTCCGGCGAGCCGAAGTTGCCCTGGCCGTCGACCAGCGGGTAGCGGTACGAGAACGGCTGGGCCATCAGCACCATCGCCTCGTAGCACGAGGTGTCGCCGTGCGGATGGAACTTGCCGATCACGTCGCCGATGGTGCGCGCGGACTTCTTGGGCTTGGAGGAGGCGGCCAGGCCGAGCTCGCTCATGGCATAGACGATGCGGCGCTGCACCGGCTTCAGGCCGTCGCCCACGAAGGGCAGGGCGCGGTCCAGCACCACGTACATGGAATAGTCGAGGTAAGCCCGCTCGGCGTATTCCTTGAGCGGGATCTGTTCGAAATTGGCTTGCAAATTCATGGGTTTGCGTCGTTGGGCTGCGCGCAGAGGGCGCGCTTAACCGGACGATGGTGCCAGAAAGGGGGACCGGCCGGCGAGGGGTGATGGCGCCAGCCCTGTGGGAGCGCACCCTGTGCGCGACAGGCGGCGGAGCGGTGAAGCCGGGTGGTTGGGGCGCGAAAGCCGACCATTGAGGATGGGTGGGGCGTGGCAGTCGCGCACAGGGTGCGCTCCCACAGGAGAGGCGGTCTGGGCCTGCTTTTAGTTCTGGATACGGGTGGTCTTCACACCCAGCTTGCGCAACTGCTCCTGCAAGCTGTCAGGCCCTGCCAGGTGGCCAGCACCCACGGCGACAAAACTCACCCCCGGCTGCTGCATGCGCTCAGCGATGGTCTTGGCCCAGGCCTGGTTACGCTCGACGATCAGCGTTTGGTAGAGCATCGGGCTGTCCTTGCGCAGGTCTTCGTCCTCGATCTTGGCGATCGCGTCGGTGTCGCCGTTGCGCCAGGCATCGATCAGCTCGTGCAGCTTGACCGGGCCGTCGGCCACGTCCTTGAAGGACTGGCGCAGGAATTCCAGCTGCATCGCCTCGGGCAGGTCAGCCAGCATGCGGATCTGCTTTTCCGCGGTTTCCAGCCCGTCGATGGGTTTGCCGGCCTGCTGCATGCGTGTCTTGAGCAGTTTGTCCACGCCTTGGTTCGGGTCGAGTCCGGCCTGCATTAGTGGCGCCATGGTGAGCTCGAGCGCAGCCAGCCACGGGCGCATTCGTTCCAGCACGGCGATACCGCCGGGCAGCTTGGCTGCTTCTGCGGCCTTCTCCAGTTCGCCGCGATCCTTCTCGTCGAGTTTGCTGGACAGCGATTCGCTCAGGTCGACGCCGTGCTGCATCAGCAGAGCCTGCATGGACGCCGAATCGTCGTCGACCACCTCGATGCTCAGGCGCTGGCTCTCGTCCAGCGCCTTGTCCAAGGCGGGCGACTGCCAGTTGGTGTCCGAGGGCAGCAGGTGCACGGTGCCGAAGAGGTAGACCGTGGCGTGCTCGTTCTTGGCCACCCACAGGCCGGGCTGGGCCACCGCGACTGTGACGAGCAACAGGTTGAGGGCCAGGGCGGCCGCGTATCGACGAAACAGTTTCAAGGGGAAATCCCGGATCAGGAGCGGACCACGTGTCGTAGCGGGCCATGACCATCCGGCCCGCTGATATGCGCACTATCGTGCTCGAAGTGGCTTGCTGCAAGCATTCTCAGCGCGGCACACGGTATCCGCCAGGCACGCCGTGCGGGCTGAGGGTGAGCTGCCACAGCTGGTCGCGGCGGCTGCGGAACACGGCGGCCGAGACGGACAGGTAGAAGCGCCACATGCGGCGGAAGCGATCGTCGTAGTTGGCGGCCAGCTGCGGCCACGCCGCATCGAAGTTGGCCCGCCACGCCGACAACGTGAGGTCGTAGTCGCTGCCGAAGTTGTGCCAGTCCTCCACCACGAACAGATTCTGCAGCGCCTCGGCCACCTGGCTGGCGGCGGGGATCATCGAGTTGGGGAAGATGTATTTCTCGATCCACGGGTCCGGCCGGCTGGGCGAACCGTTGCTGCCGATGGAATGCAGCACGAACAGGCCGTCGTCGTGCAGGCAGCGTCGCGCGATCTCGAAATAGGTGCGGTAGTTGAGCGCGCCCACGTGTTCGAACATGCCGATCGAAAAGACCGCGTCGAACGGTTCGTTGATCTCGCGATAATCCTGCAGGCGGATATCGATCGGCAGGCCTTTGCACAGCTCACGCGCGTATGCCGCCTGTTCCTTGGAAACGGTGACGCCCACGCCCTGTACGCCGTAGCGTTCGGCGGCAAACTTCAGCGCCTCGCCCCAGCCGCAGCCGATGTCCAGCACGCGCTGCCCGGGTTGCAGGCGCAGCTTGCGGCAGATCAGGTCGAGCTTGGCTTCCTGCGCATCATCGAGATTGTTCGCCTGCGCCCAGTAGCCGCACGAATACACCAGCCGCTTGCCGAGCATGGCCTGGAACAAATCGTTGCCCAGGTCGTAATGCACGCGGCCAATATCGAACGCATGGTCGCCGCGCTGCAGGTTGACGAAACGCGCCTTGAGATGCGCGAGCAGCGTGTCCAGCGACTTCAGCTCGGTGTCCAGCTGCGCGCCGAGTACCCGGGTGAACAGGCCGGGCAGGTCTTCGCTGTCCCACCAGCCGTCCATATAGCTTTCGCCAAGGCCCAGCGATCCGTGCGAAAACACGCGTGCGTAGAGCCGTTCGTCGTGCACCCGCATGTCGGTAGGGCGCGAACCATCGAGAAGAATGCCGGCGTGTTCGAGCAACCTGGCGGCGCGTACCTTCAATGAATCCTGACTCATGCGGTCCTCGTATGCCATGGTGACGAGAAGGGCAGGATGGCGCCGCCTGATCAGCGGGAGTGCGGCGTCCTGCCTAGTATCCCAAAGCTTGCAGGAGCAATTGCAAAGACTGCGTCGACGCCGCTTTCGCGAACCGTTTGCAGCAGCGCCTGCGATTGCGCCTCGCTGAGCAGGAATTCCACTTTGATGGCGAGATCGTCGGTCAGTTCGAAGAACTGTTCTTCGCGCAACACGCCGTGCCTGCCGAAGCCGCAGATGGCGCGAAACGCCGAACCGCCGCCGACGCCGTGGCTGCGGGCGTGCTCGAGCAACCACTCATAGACCAGTTTGCCGTCGTGGCGCGCCCGCGTGTGGGTATAAAAACTGAGCTGGACGCCTTGTTGTGTCGTTTCCATGGGGCCTCCTAGCGCAATACAGCGCGGGTGATGGCGATACCTGCCACGGTCAGTGCGATCGAGCCGACCAGGTGCAGGGCCAGATGGCCACCGAACCACAGGTATTGCTCACGCAGCAGCAGGGTGGTCGATTCGGCCGAGAAGGTGGAAAACGTGGTCAGTCCACCCAGGAAGCCGGTGGCGACGAACAGGCGAAGTTCGGGCGGCAGGGTCTGGAAGTGATCGAACACGCCCAGCACCACGCCCATCAACAGGCCGCCGACCAGGTTGGCGGCCAGGGTACCCAGGGGCACGGTGGGGAACAGGGGGTTGAACATGACGCCGAGCATCCAGCGCAGCCAGCAACCCAGCACGCCTCCCACGCCGACGGCGAGAAAACCGGTAAAGCCCACGTTGTCGTCTCCTTCTGAAGAACTTCGGAAGGACTCCCCGGAAACAGGCACGCGCCTGCGCCCCGGGAAAATCCGGCGGTGCAGGCATCATCAACCCGAAGGTGGTTCGCCGCGGCACATGGCCTGGGCGGGAGGCATGCCATCTCCCTGTGCCATTTATCCTAGCCCATGATCCCTCGAACGTCATGGCTCAGCCGCGCAGAGGGCACCGCTATACTCATCGCTCCTCGCCAGCATGCCACGCCCATGACCCCCATCCCGCGCCCTGTCCGGCGCAGCCTGCCGTTGCTGCTGGCGGGCTTGTCGATGATCGGCCCGTTTTCGATCGACGCCGTCTTCCCGGCGTTTCCGCTGATCGGCGCGCGCTTTGGCGTGGACAGCACCGGCTTGCAGCAGATGATCAGCATGTACCTGATCACCTATGCCGTGATGAGCCTGTTTCATGGCGCGATCTCCGATGCGATCGGGCGCAAGCCGGTGATCGTCGTCGGCATGCTGGTGTATGCGCTGGCCTCCGCGGGCGCTGCGGTGTCGACCTCCTACGTGATGCTGCTTAGCTGTCGTGCGCTGCAGGGCGCGTGTGCCGGTGCCGGCCTGGTGGTGGGCCGCGCGATCGTGCGCGACAGCCTGGAAGGGCCGGCGGCGCAGCAGATGATGTCGCGCGTGATGATGATCTTCAGCATCGCCCCGGTGATCGCGCCGATCGTGGGCGCGCAGTTGCTGTTCCTCAACGGCTGGCACGGCATCTTCTGGGTGCTGATGGGATTCACCCTGGTGTTGGCGGCGGCTTTGGCGCTGTTTCTCGATGAAACTCATCCCGTCGCGGCGCGCACGTCGTTTCGCGCGGGCACGCTGGTGCGTGGCTACATCAATTTCGGCAAGGACCGGCCGTTCTGGCCGCTGCTGATTTCCTGTTCGGTGAATTTTGCCGGTTTGTTTTTGTACATATCCTCGGCGCCGCACATCATTCGCGACCTGCTGCATCTGTCCGCGCAGGGTTTCCCGTGGCTGTTCCTGCCGACGGTGGCGGGCCTGATGGCCGGCGCATGGATGTCCGGACGCCTCGCCCATCGCCGCAGCGCGGCGTATACGGTCAACCTCGGCTACGGCTCGATGTTGCTCGCGTGCGCGCTGCATCTGTTGATTGCGCTGGTCACCACCGAGCCGGTATTGCCCTGGTCGATGCTGCCGCTGGTCTTGCATGGCATCGGCGTGCAGCTGGCGTTTCCCACGCTCACGCTGTTATTGCTGGACCGCTTTCCGCATCGACGTGGCGGCGCTTCATCGGTGCAGGCGTTCGGCAGCCTGCTGATGTGCGCGGTGGTCGCCGGCGTGCTGTCGCCGCTGCTATCGGGCCATATGGTGTATCTGGCGCTGGGTGCCAGCGCGCTGACCGTGACCGGCTGGCTTGCCTGGCGCTGGTACCGGCATCTGACCAGTCAGCCGCGCGTGCCGCATACCAGCGCAGCCGAGGTCGAGGTGGAGATGCAGACGGAAATCACCGAGCCGCGATAACCGGTGGAAGACGCGGCGCGGGCCCGAGCCCGCGCCTGCCTGCTCAATGTTCGTTGACCTGCAGCTTTTCCAGCAGCAAATTGAGCTTGCCCTTCATCGCATCTTCGGGGCGCGGGCCGTCTACGCCGTAGAACGCGGTGTACAGCACATCCGGCTTGGTCTCGCCGCTGGTCTTGGTGCCGCCCACGGTACCGATGTAGGTCATGTCGTTTTCGCTGTACGGCACGCCGTCGTCCGGATGATCGCGATGGACGATCTTGCCCCAGTGGTTGCGGAAGCTGTCGTCCAGGTCGTCGGTGGGGGCGACATGACGGTTCACCATCACATGCTCGGCGTTCTCCACGTTGGACTTCACTTCTACCTTGGAGACATCCCACACCGTCTTGCCGTGATCCTGGAAGTAGGACATGCCCAGCACGAGCTGGCTGTCCGGGTCGATCTTCTGCAGCGACGGCGTATAGGCAAAACCCAGGCGCTTGGACTGGTACTTGAAGTCGTCGCCATAGTCGAAGCGGATGGCGATGTCGGAGAGCACGCTGGGCAACAACTCGGTATTGGCCAGGAATTCCTTCCATTGCGCCAGCGTGCCGCTATAGGACACGTCGACGAAGTTGGCCAGCTGGGTCAGGTCGGCCATGTCTTCGTGTTCGGTGCGGTTCTCGGTGACCCGGCCCATCGCCGCGTAACCATCAGGCACCGGCAGCAGGAAGACGATCACCAGCTGGTTGTCGTACGCCATCTGCCATTCGCGTATCTGCCAGCGGCGCTGGTAGGCGTCGGTGTAGCTGCGTTGCAGCGACGGCGCGCCCAGCGAGGTGATCTTCACCAGCTCGGAGCCCACGCGTCGCTGCATCGGCGCGCCTTTCAGCAGGAGGTCCATGAACAGCTTGGAATCGCCATACAACTGCTTGCTGGTCACGTCGTCGGGCTTGCGCAGGTGAAACATCACCTGCTGACCCACCAGCGCACGGCTGATGAAACCGTTGTGGGGCAGCTGGGCCTTGTTCTCGTTCGCCCGGGCGCTGACCCAGTTGCCGTTGCTGTTGCGGTGTAGCAGGGTCGGAAAGGCGCTCAGATCGGAATTGACGTGCAACAGCCGGTTGGCGCCCTGGCCATTGGGGAACATGGTGGCGGCGTTCTCGGTGAGCAGATCGTGCAGTTTCTGGTCGACGTCGGCGTTGTGCAGCTTCTGGTAGGTCGCGCTGAAGTCCGCAAAACTCTTGGGCAGCGGGAACTGCGCCTTGAACGGTCCAGTGTGTTTGTCCTCGATCACGTCCAGCTGATAGCTCTCGCGCGTATCGATCTGGCCGAGGTTGGCGGGCGCCTTCAGCACCAGGTCGATCGGCAGCGCGTAATTGAGGTTTTCGTCGGGCGACTTCATCACCACCACGCCGATGACCTTGCCGTCCTTGTCCAGCAGCGGGCCGCCGCTATTGCCGGGCGAGGCGGCGGCAGAGAAGCGCAGCCACTTCCAGCGGCCGTCCTGCTCCTCGGGTGTCTGCGAGGTGTAGAGACCGTCGCGTATCACGATGCCGGTACCCAGTGCATTGCCTACGGCGTAAACCGCTTCATTCATGGCCGGCTGCGTGTTCACCGCCAGCGGCGTCACCTTGGGCGGATCCTTCAGCGAAAACTCCACAAAGTCTTCGTGCAGCGAGTAACGCGTGATCTTGTCGATCGCATAGACATGGCCGCCGGCATCGCGCACGGCAGGTTCGCCCATCAGGCTGTCGATGCCCATCGCGAGCACGTGGCCGGCGGTGACGTAGCGGTTCTCGCCAATCGTAAAGGCGGTGCCGACCGAGTAGTACTTGTCAGTGCGCTGCTGGTAGGGGAGCTGGTCGAACGGCAGCGGCTTCTCATAACTCAGGGGGTCGTTCACCGGTTTGGGAATGACCACTTCGAACGTGGCGCCCTGCACCTGGGGCAGCACGGCCGGATCCAGGGTGGCCGCATGCAGCGACGGCAACGCCAGGCACGCAAGCGCGGCCAGCCACGCGGCGGGACGCCATGCGTGTGACCGTTTCCAGGTGAGCGCGTGCGGTGCACGGGTTGCCGGCTGATCCATGTGCTGCCTCGTTTGGTGATCGGCGCGCTCTGGTGACGCCATCCCCGGGTGCCAAACCCGTTGTTCGCTGAGTTTATCCAACGCCCCACGCGTTGGAACGGTGTACGCCGTAAGACATATCGATGACTTCCCGCCCTGGCGGTGCAGCAGCGTTTTCGCGGCAGAATGACCGCGGCGGTTTAAGCTGCCGTTCGTCGATGCGGAGTTGCCGATGTCTGTTCCTCCCGCTGCCAGCACGGTGCACTTGCCCCAGGGATCATGGGGCACGGTGCTGGACGGACTGTGTGCGCTGTTTCCCCGTATCGAAAGAAGCGTATGGCAGGATCGCTTCGCCCGCGGCCGCGTGCTCGACGAGACGGGTCTGCCGCTGGATGTCGACGCGCCGTATCGCGTGGGGCTGTGCGTGCGATATTTCCGCGAAGTGCCGCAAGAAATGCCGATCCCCTTTCACGAAACCCTGTTGCATGTCGACGCGCACCTGGTGGTGGTGGACAAGCCGCACTTTCTGCCGGTCACGCCGGCGGGCGGTTTCGTCGACCAAACGGTGCTGGCGCGGTTGAGGCGCACCCTGGGCAACGCCGATCTGGTGCCGCTGCATCGTATCGACCGCCATACCGCCGGGCTGGTGATGTTCTCGGCCGATCCGGCCAGTCGCGATGCCTATCAGGCACTGTTTCGCCAACGCCGGATCAGCAAGCGCTACGAGGCCTGGGCGGCGGCACTGCCCGGGTTGTCATTTCCTCATGTGCGGAAATCCCGTATCGCAGCAGGTGAGCCGTTCTTCCGCATGCACGAGGTGGCGGGCGAGCCCAACAGCGAAACGGTCATCGACGTGCTTGAACGGCGCCCGGAGCACTGGCGTTATGCGCTGGAGCCGGTCACCGGCAAGAAGCATCAGCTGCGCGTGCACATGGCCGCGCTGGGCGCGCCCATCCTGTACGACCCGTTTTATCCGGACCTGCCCGAGCAGCAAGCCGACGACCACGCGCGGCCCTTGCAGCTGCTGGCCCGCCGGCTGCACTTCGTCGATCCCATCAGCGGCATGCCGCGGGAGTTCGTCAGCGAGCTGGAGCTGCTCGCGCCTGAATGACGGAGCGCGTCGGTTGGTAACATAGGGCGCCCACCCAAGGACCCGCCTGTCCGATGCCCGTCTCTTTCTCTCCCGCAGCCCAGGACGCGGCGCTGGAGGCCCTGTTTGTGCCCCTGGAAACGGGCGAACTGGCGCAGCCGGCCGATGGCCGCGTGCTGTTCCTGCGTGCCCGCGACGGCTTTCGGCTGCGCGAGATGGCGCGCAAGTCGTGGGTATGTGAGCAAAGTTTCAAGCCGTTCGCCGAGGCCTTGGCGCGCAGCGGTCTCACCGTGGCGGCGCCGGGCGGGGCGGAACGCTATCCGCTGGTGCTGGTGCTGCCGCCGCGCCAGCGCGACGAGGCCCGCGCCTTGTTCGCGCAGGCCGTGCGTCGCGCCACGGACGGCGGCGTGGTGCTTGCCGCCGTTCCCAATGCCGAGGGCGCCAAGTCGGCCGAGGGTGATCTGGCCAGTGTGGCCGGGCCGCTCAGCCAGCTGTCCAAGCACAAGTGCCGCGTGTTCTGGACCCGGCCGCTGGGCTCGCAGGTGAACCTCGATCTGCTGGAGAGCTGGACATCGCTGGACGCGCCGCGCCTCAACGACGCCGGCTTCGTCAGCCGCCCCGGACTGTTTGCCTGGGATCGCGTGGATGCTGCCTCCGCCTTGCTGGCTTCGCATCTTCCCGCCGATCTGGCGGGTAGCGTCGCGGATCTGGGCGCCGGCTATGGCTATCTGTCGACCCAGCTGTTGGTGCGCTGTCCCGCCGTGTCGTCCGTCGATCTGTTCGAAGCGGAGGCGCGCGCGCTTGAACCCGCGCGGCAGAATCTGGAGCGTGCACAACAGGACAGCGCCCGCGATGTGACATGGGCCGCCCACTGGCACGACGTCACCCAGGGATTGCCGCGGCGCTACGACGCCATTGTGAGCAACCCGCCGTTTCATCAAGGCCGCGCCGATCTCCCCGAGCTGGGTCGCGCCTTCATCGATACCGCCGCCAACGCCTTGCTGCCGCATGGCCGCTTCTGGCTGGTGGCCAATCGCCATCTTCCCTATGAGGCCACTCTGGCCGCACGTTTCAATGAGGTACGCACCGTGGTGACGCAGGACGGATTCAAAGTGATCGAAGCACGCGGAGTGCGCGCATGAAACTGGTCAAGCTGATTGCCAACCTCGGCTATGGCAGCCGCAAAGAAGTCACGGCGATGTTTCGCGAGGGACGCATCACCGATAGCGACGGCGACGTGCTCTACGCCGACGACAAGCTGCCCCACGAACACATCCGCATCGACGACGAGCCGCTCGATCCGCCGGCCGGCCTGGTGTTGATGATGAACAAGCCACTGGGCGCCACCTGCTCACGCAAGGACATCGGGCGTGTGGTGTACGACCTGTTGCCGCCGCGCTATCGCGTGCGCGATCCAGCGTTGTCCACGGTGGGACGTCTTGATCGCGAGACCTCGGGCCTGCTGCTGTTCACCGACGACGGCGCCTTGCTGCACCGGATCATTTCACCCAAGGCGCAGGTGGCCAAAGTGTACGAGGCGACGTTGGCCTCCGATCTGCGCGGCGACGAAGCTGCGCTTTTCGCCAGCGGCACGATGATGCTCGAATCGGAAAACGAACCGCTGGAACCGGCCAGGCTCGACGTGCTGGCGCCGCGCCTCGCGCGCGTCACGCTGACCGAAGGTCGCTATCACCAGGCCAGGCGCATGTTTGCCGCGGTGGGCAATCACGTGGAGACCTTGACGAGAGTGTCCGTGGGCGCACTCACGCTGGACGGACTGCCGCCCGGCGAATGGCGCGCGCTTGAAGATCACGAGATCGCGCGCATCTTTGAAGCACCATCAGGTGCTTGATGCGCGCGGAGCGTTGCGTGGTTTTCAGCCGAACGGAGTCTGGCGACGTCGAGCGAGTTCGTCCTCGCGGCGAGAGTGCGCGCCCGGTTGCCAGGACACCAGCTGAAAATTGCTGCGGTCCTGATCGTTGTGGTGGCGGACGTCCTGCGTGTCCCGATGATTGAGCATCCCTGCTACTAGCTGCATTCCGCGCTCTAACGCAGAACGGGCGAGAAGCATGTGCATGTCGTAGCTCCGGACCACCCCTGCGTGGCCGTTCAGGCTACATATAAGCAGCTTCACACGCGATACACAAATGCCAATAGGCCATGAAAAACGTCTTAAGTCCAACGCAAGCAAGCGTCATATTCTTCACAAAGGTGAATAGCGCAATGATCTGCGATTTTCCCGCTCAAGCACCGATTTCCATGGCGCGGAACCGCGCTTCCCTTCGCGTCTTTTGCACGATCACGCCATGACTCATTTGAGCTTCGACAACGCCTTTGTGCGCGACCTGCCGGGCGACCCTGAACAAGGCTCCCGGCAGCGTCAGGTGCTGGGCGCTTTGTACTCCCGACTGGCGCCCACCCCGGTGGCCTCGCCGCGCGTCGTGGCGTGGTCGCCGGAGATGGCGCAGGCCCTGGGCCTGGACGCCGCCGACCTGGAAAGCCCCGAGCTGGCGCAGGTGTTGGGCGGCAATGCCTTGCTGGAGGGCATGCAGCCGTTCTCGGCCAATTACGGCGGGCATCAGTTCGGCGTGTGGGCGGATCAGCTGGGCGACGGGCGCGCGATTTCGTTGGGCGAAGTACTCACGCGTGATGGCCAGCGCTGGGAGCTGCAGCTGAAAGGGGCGGGACCGACCCCGTTTTCGCGCGGCGCGGACGGACGCGCGGTGCTGCGCTCATCGATCCGCGAGTTTCTCTGCAGCGAGTCGATGCATCACCTGGGCGTACCAACCACCCGCGCACTCAGCCTGGTGGTGACCGGCGACATGGTGGTGCGCGACATGTTCTACGACGGACATCCGCAGCAGGAGCCGGGTGCCATCGTGTGCCGCGTCGCGCCATCGTTCATACGCTTCGGCAATTTCGAATTGCCGGCGGCGCGCGGCGACGTTGCGCTGTTGCGACAGCTGGTCGATTTCACCATCGCACGTGATTTCCCCGAATGCCGGGGCGAGGGCGAGGCGTTGTATGCGCAGTGGTTTGCGCAGATCTGCGAACGCACCGCGCTGATGGTCAGTCATTGGATGCGCGTGGGCTTCGTGCACGGCGTGATGAACACGGACAACATGTCCATCCTTGGACTGACCATCGACTACGGCCCGTATGGCTGGATCGACAACTTCGATCCGGAGTGGACGCCCAACACCACCGATGCCGGTCGTCGCCGCTATCGATTTGGCCAGCAGCCCAATGTCGCGTGGTGGAATCTCAGTCGTCTCGCCATGGCGCTGGCGCCGCTGTTCAGCGGTACCGAGCCCTTGCAGGCGGGACTGGATCGCTATGCCGCCGTGTACGCGCAGGCCGATCGCGACATGATCGCGGCCAAGCTGGGTCTTTCAGCCTGTGACGACAGCGACGTGGAGCTGATGCGCGAGTTGTATACGCTGCTGACCGAGGCGGAAGTGGACATGACGCTGTTCTTCCGTGCTCTGGCGGACGTCGATCCGGCACAGCCGTCAATGGCGCCGTTGCATGATGCGTTTTACGACGAAGCCAAGCGGCAGGCATTCGAGCCTGCGTTCCAGGTGTGGCTAAACAGCTATGCGGCACGCGCGCGCCGCGACGCTCTTTCAGCAGGGCCGCGCCGGTTGCGCATGCACGCCGCCAATCCGCGTTACGTGCTGCGCAACTATCTCGCGCAGGAAGCGATCGACCTGGCCATGCAAGGCGACTACAGCGGCATCCACGAACTGCTCGAGGTGATGCGCCATCCCTACGACGAGCAGCCCGGTCGTGAACGCTACGCGCAGAAGCGGCCCGCCTGGGCGATGCACAAGGCGGGCTGCTCGATGCTGTCGTGCAGTTCGTAAGTCTTTAGCGCAGCGCGTTGGCGAGGAACTGGCGCAGCTGCATGCCATTGAGCGCACCGGCCTGGCGCGCCACTTCACGGCCATTGCGCAGCACCAGCAGGGTGGGAATGCTGCGGATGCCGAAGCGCTGAGCCAGGGCCGGTTGCGCCTCGGTATCCACCTTGGCCAGCCGCAGCTGCGGTTCCAGGCTGTTGGCGGCCTCGGCGAACACCGGCGCAAAACTCACGCACGGGCCGCACCAGGGTGCCCAGAAATCGATCACCACCGGCAGGTCGCCACGGGTCGCCACGGCGTCGAAGTTGTTGGCGTCTAGCGCCATCGGCCTGCCTTCGAACAGCGGCTGCTTGCAGCGTCCACAGACGGGATGCTGGCCGAGGCGATCCTCGGGCACGCGATTGAGAGCCGCGCAGTGGGGGCAGGGAACAGTCAGCGGAGTGGACATGGCAGGCCTCGATGGCCAAAACTCGATGCAGCATCAGATGGTGTCCACCGACGCGGTAAACAAGGAGCCCTGGCGTGCGCAAGCGTGAAGGCCGGAACACGGCAGCTCGCCGGCTCGTCTTGCTGGCAGGCGCGCTATGGACGCTGCCCAACAGTGTGCTGGGCCTGCTCGCCGGCCTTGCCTGCGTGCCATGGGGCGCCCGGCCTCAGTGGCGCCGCCGTGAATGTGCCTTGGCGTTTCGGCGGATGCCGCATCGGGGCAGCGGCGGGGCGCTGACCCTGGGCAATGTGATTCTGTATTCGTGCGACGAGCTCGACACGCCGTGTTTCACCTATGCGCATCGCGCGGGCCATCGCCAGGAGCCGTGTATTTCGCTGGCGGACCACGAGCGGGCCCATGTCTACCAGTACATGGTGCTGGGGCCGTTGTTCCTGCCCTTGTACGCCTTGTGCGGCGGCATCAGTGTGCGCAATCGCTTTGAGCGTGCCGCCGATCGCTACGCGCAGCAGCGTGCCGGCTGGTGGCCGTGGTCCTCAGCGCGAATAGTCGCGTGACCGACGCGTCAGAAGTCCGGACAGATAGCCCATCACGCTGGCCGGCTTGAGCACCAGGCCGTACAGCACGGCGTAGCCAAGCAAGCCGAATGGGTTGCGCCGCACGGTCAGTCCGAGGTCGCGGAACATGCGCGCCTGCACGGCGTAGATGACCCCATGGGCGAGCAAGGCCGCGGGCAGGACGAAAGCCAGCATCGCGGCAGCCAGGCCATAGATGCCCATGCAGGCCAGCAGTACGGCGGGCAACACCGCGATGGTGTAGACCAGATCCATATAGGGAAACAGCAGGTTCCACCAGATCAGGAAAGTGCTCAGGCGACGACGGAACAGCAGGGAGCCGTGCGCCTTGAAAGCTTCCATGAGGCCGCGCGACCACCGGCCGCGTTGCTGCAGGAACGGTGTGAGCGACGCGGGTACGCGGGCGAATGCGATGGCGTCTTCGCAATAGCCGACGCGATGATGGTCTTTCAAGAAAGCCCAGGTCAGCACGGTGTCTTCGCCCGCGCCCGCCGGCCAGCCGCCGATCACCCGAAGGATGTCGGTGCGGTACAGCGAAAACGCGGCTGGCGCGACGAGCGTGCCCTGAAACAGACTTTGCAGACGCTTGTTGGCAGCGATGCCCTGGAAGTAATCCCACTCCTGCATGCGCGTCACCAGGCTTTGCCGTGAATTGCGCACGAGTACCGCGCCCGCCACCGCCGCTGTGTTCGGCGGATCGCTCATGTAACGCGTCACCAGTCGACGCAAGGCCTGGGGATGCAGGTGCGCATCCGCCGCCAGCGTCACCGTAACGGGGTAGGACGCCAGCCGCAGACCCGCATTGAGCGCATTGGCCTGGCCACCGGTGGATTTGAGGTCGAGCACTTCCAGCCACGGATAGGACTCGCCGCGCAGCCGCTCAAGCGTGGCATCGGTGGAACCATCGTTGATCACCATCACTTCGATGGGCGCGGGATAGCGTTGCATCGCAATGCTGGCCAGCGTGCCGAGTATCGTGTCCTGCGCGTTGTGCGCGGCGATCAGGATCGTCACGCTGGGAAAGTCGCTGTCGGCGAAGTGCGAGCGTGGCGGCCGCCGGTCGAGCAGCAAGCCCACGGCGAGAAAGGTGTTCATGAAGGCGGGCAGTACCGCGATGCCGAGCACCAGCAGATGCGCCATCAGCTGCTGGCCGGACGTTTGGAATTCGCCCAGCCAGTGCTGCGCCGTGGCATAGGCAAACGCGGCCCAGCTGAGCGAGACGGCAAGGGCGAGCACAAACTTCAGTCCAACCGGCATGTAGCGACGTCGATGCAGCTGACCGTCGTTCGCCGCAGCCAGAGGCAAGCGGACCGTGACGGAGAACGGTCGTCGCCTTGACCAGACGGGTGCGTTGACGCTCATGGCTAAGTCCGCTGCTGCGGCATTGCGCTTGCAGGTCACGGATGAAGCGTCCCACCTCAGGGGCTGAGCGCAACTCCGCAGGCCCGAACACGCATGCCTGGATGAACCGACGGCGTCCTGCCCAAACTCCGTTCCTTGCTGGAATCAGGGGCAAGAGTCATGCCACACGCGCTGTGTGGCAATTGCGCCATAACGTCGGGAAACACCGGCGTTCCGGGCTGATCCGCACAGCGACGGCCAGGCAGGGACCGACGTGCGCTGACACAAACCGACGCGCGAGGGCGGCCGGCTTGGTCAGCACAGGGAGCGGCATCAGGCGGCTTGTTTGCCCGACTCAGGATGCGGTTTCGGCGCCGGTTTGCTGTTGCCATGACCCGACGGCGGCCGGTTGCCACCCTGGTTCGGCGGCGGGTGACCGTCCTGATTGGGCGGCGGGCGATGGCCTTGCGGCGGTGTGCCCCCCGGCGGCCTGGTCTGGCCCGGCGGATGCGTACCCGGATTCTGCGGCGGCCGGTTGTTCGACGGCGGCCGGTGTCCCTGATTCGGCGGCGGCCGGTTGCCCTGCGGCTTGCCCTGCGGCGGCGGTCGGTTGCCCTGCGGCGGCGGACGATGGCCACCGTTCGGCGGCGGACGATACCCGCCATTGGGCGGTCGATAACCATGCGCCGGCGGACGCGAACCCGGATGCCAGCCCGGCGGACGCGGCGGCGGACGCGGCGCATATGGACGGCTATACCAGTAATCGCGATTCCGATAGAACGGTCGATTGGTGTAGTACGAGCCCCAATACGCGCCGATCGAAAACGCGACGATGGGAATGCCGATGCGCGCGCCGTAATCGGCCACATAGACCGGCTGGCTCTGATAGGTGTACTGCACGAAGGTCGCAGGCACCCAGCCGCGCAAGCCCTGTGTGATCACATCGCACCAGCCCCAGCCTTGCGTGCACCCTTGAATGGCTACGGCCGTGCCCGGTGGGAGCTGCGCAATGGTGGGATAGCCGGCGTCCGGACCCGCATAAAGGTCGGCATACGTCGTCACCACGCCGTTCAAACCCTGCGCAAAAGCGGCAGGGGTGGCCAAGCCGAACAGCAACAGCACGGACCAGACTAGCCGCTTCATGAGTGCCTCTCCTGGATATACGACCCGATGAGACTGCGTCTTCCGCGAAGGACGCGTCAACAACGCGTCAGCTTTGCTGATCGTGAGTTCGTGCGTTCAGCGCGCGGTGCGGCGAGCATGGTGTTCAGGCTTGGACGAGCGATTCGCGATACGCGCGTCGCACCATCTCGTGGAAATGATGCACGGCATTCTCTCTCAGCGGATTGAGCCGGCCCGCTTCGTACGAGCCCGATGCAAGACCGCGCTGCACGTCCTCGCAAATGGTCACGTCCTCATCCTGCACTTCGTCGCTGAACTCCACATCGCGTGCGCGACGCGCATGCGCGGCATCGCTGTCATCGGCTGGATAGTAGAAATCAAATTCCACCCGGCAGCGATCCACGCCCAGCGGCAATACGCGATTGGTCTGCAAACGCGAAGGCAGGATGTTGAGCATGGTGTTGGGATGGATGCAGTAATACAGCGCTTCGCCGCTGCCGTACAGGTCGCCGGCGCTTTCCAGCGGGCTGTACTGGAACGAATACCACGGCGCCGTTTCGGTGATGTAGCTGCGATAGTCGAGCAGGCTGTTGAGGCCGGGATGGATGTGCGGCACGTGGTAACCCTCGAGGTAGTTGTCCACGTAGACCTTCCAGTTGCACGCCACCTCGTAGCTGGCGCGGTGATGGAACACGTAGTCTTCCAGCGCACGCGCCGGCCCCAGCCGTTCGTCGATGCCGGCGACCAGCTCCGCAAACGGCGGCGCCTCGCCAAGGGCGACAAACACCAAGCCCTGCCATACCTGCACGCGCACTTCGGGGAGGCGGATATCGGAGGGATTGAAGTCCTGCGTGCGGCCCATCTCCGGCGCGCCGCGTAGCACGCCGTCGAGCCCGTAGGTCCAGCCGTGATAACGGCAACGCAGCGCCTTCGCGCCCTTGCCATCGCAACTGGCGATCGGTCCTGCCCGATGGCGGCAGACGTTGTGGAAGGCGCGGATCACGCCGTCTTCGCCGCGCACCACGATCAACGGCAGGCCGGCAATCTCGGTCACCACGTGATCGCCCACTTCGGGCACCTGCGAGCGGTGGCAGACCAGCTGCCAGCTGCGCGCAAAGATGGCGCGTGCATCCAGCGCCAGCATGCGCGGGTCGGTGTAGAAGCGCGCGGGCAGGGTCAGCGCAACCTCGAGGGGTTGCGGTGCCAGAACGGATTCGTCGAACAGATCGCGCATGGACATCACATCGGCAGCGGTTTGCCCGAGTATCGGCCCGCACACGCCCCCGTGGAAGAGGGCGGGCCGCTTCAGGCGCTCGCCAGCTGCTGTTGCACGTCGTTGATGGAGTTGCGGATGCGCTGGCTGAAGATCGAATCCTCGTGGTGGATCAGCACCAGTTGCTCGGTCGCACGCGTCATCGCCACGTAGAGCAGGCGTGCCTCTTCCGCCTCGTTCTTGCCGGGTTTGGGCAGCGAGCCCAGGCCGGGGATGATCACCAAGGGAAATTCCAGGCCCTTGCTGGAATGCATGGTCACCAGCTTCACGGTGTCGTCCACCACGAACAGCGAGCTCTTGCCATTGCCCTCGGCGAGCTGGCTGGCAATACCGGCACGCTGCAGCGCTTCCTGCAGCTTTTCGCCTTCCCAGCTGTTGCGGAAGATCACCGCCATGTCCGACAGCGGGCGACCCGCACCCAGCTCATCGCGCAGCCGCTGGATGATCGCCGGCAGCTGATCCTCCTGGCGCTCCACGCGGATCAGCTCGGGCAGGGCACCGCGACGCCCGGCGCTTTCCGGTGCGATCAGCGGCACTCCGTCGTCATCGTCGCTGCGGCCCAGCAGCAGTTCGTTGGCGAAGCCGCGCGCCACCGAGAGGATTTCCAGCGTGTTGCGGTAGTTGAGCTTGAGGATGGTGGTGCGGCCCTGTGCCTGCACGCCCAGGCTTTTCCAGCTGAGCTTCTTGCGATTGGCCTGGCCGTAGATGTTCTGCGCGTCGTCGTACAACACCAGCAGCGAATTGGTGTTGGGATCGATCATCTGCACGATGAGCTTGTACCACTCGGGCTCGAAATCATGGCCTTCGTCGATCAGCACCGCGCCGTACTGGAAGCGCGGAATCTGCCCGCTGTCCACGCCCGCGATGACGGCCGGCGGCAACGCTTCGGCGAAATGCGGGCCGTCTTCGGGCAGGGGCACGTGGTAGGCCGTCAGCATGCTGCGGCACCACTTGTGGAAGTTGTAGACCTGCACCTTGTCGCTGAGGCCGCGTTCGCCCATCAGTTGTTCAAGGCGCTCGGCCAGCGTTTTGTTGTAGCACAGCACCAGGATCGGCTTGGACAGCGCACGCGCCAGTTCCATCGCGCGAAAGCCCAGGATCATGGTCTTGCCCGAGCCGGCCACGCCGTGAATGATGCGGTGCTCGTCGCCCAGCGAGCGGGCCAGCAGCTCCTGCTGCGCGTCCATCACCTTGATCAGATCCGGAATCGCCAGCTTGGTCGAGCTGCTGCTGGCGGAGGCGAACAGGCCGAACTGGCCCTCGCCGGGCTCCACGCGGATTTCCGGGAACAGATGCCAGCGCACGCGATCGATCTGCGGCAGCGTGAGCGCGGTGGGGAAGACCTGCGGAAACATCGCCCACAGGCGCTCCTGGAACGCTTCGGACTCCACCGATTCGTACATCTCGTCCTGGCAGATCACCAGATGGGCGGGGATCACCGCTTCGAGCTGTCCGGCCTCGAACTGCTTGCGGCTGATATTGGCCAGCACCACGCCGTAGCCCCACGGCATCAGCAACTTGCCCTCGTAGGTGTGGCCGGGCGGATGGCGCAGCGCCGGGTCCTGCGCCAGCACTTTGTAGATTTCGTTGGCGCCGTCGCGCGCCTGCATCAGCGGGTTGTGTTCCTTCACGCTGCTGGTGCCGGTGATCAGCGTGAACAGGGTGCGGTCGGCCTGCTGGATGGTGCCTGGCTTCCAGTCCTTCACTTCGAGCACCAGCAGGCCGCGGCGCGGATGGAACACGATGAAATCGGGGCGGCGTTGCCTGGGGCCGATCGCCACGTCGTACCACAGCAGGTAGTCGTCCTCGAGCTTCTGCTCCAGGCGTTCGGAGAAGCGCTTCTCGCCGCTGGTCATCTGCGGCAGGCTGCTGTTGCGGGAGGGGATGAGCGTCGCCAATGAGAGCCTGCCTCGTGCCGTGCCTTTGTACGCGCCATGCGTTCAGGTCCGGCGACGTTAGCGGATCGGTGGGGCGTGTCAATCTCGCGGGCCCGGGCGACGCCCTGCTGGGCTTGGATTTTCACCAAGACGACCACGTGCAGGGGGCATAGTGTCCGGGCTGCCTGTCCTGCCCTGGGAGCCCCCGATGAATACCACCAAGCCACCCGTCATCAAGGAAATGTTTCCCTATCTGCGCGTGCGCAACGCCGAGGCCGCGTTGGCGTACTACCAGGAAGTATTCGGTGCGACCCTCAAGATGCGTCTGGACGAGCCCGGCACCGGCCGCATCGGGCATGCCGAACTGGCCATGGGTCCTTCGGTGCTGATGCTGTCGGACGAATACCCCGAGCATGGCATCGTCGGTCCGCAGAGCATCGGCGGGACCAGCGTGTCGATCCATCTGCATGTCGACAATGCCGATGCGGTACTCGCGCGCGCCGTCGAAAAAGGCGGCTATCTGGTCAGGCCGGCCACGGATTTCTTCTACGGCGAACGCGGCGGCACCGTGCGCGATCCCTTCGGTCACGAGTGGCTGGTAGGCCACGAGATCGAGCAGGTGAGCGCCGAAGAAATGCAGCGGCGCTACGACGCCGCGATGGAGCAGGGTTGAATCAGCGCCAGTGTTGCAGCGTGTCGGTGGGCACGCCGACACGCATGCACGCATGGCTGCCTATGCCGTCATGCAGCGCCATGCGAAAGACCGGCGCCACCGACCACAGAGCCCGTGCAGCCAGTCGCGATTGCGCGCGCTGCAGCGGCGTGCGCTCCAGCAAGGTGTCGGCCCACGGCGGCAGCAAAGCGGCGCCTGCCTGCAGAAAGACATCACGCGACAATCCCGCCACCGGTACCGGCAGGCGCACGCGATACAACACATCGAGCACGGCACGCGAGCGTTCGGTGAAACGAAGATCAGGGCGTACGCGCCGGAAATAAGCGGTGATCTGCGCTTCCGATGCCGGCACGTCGCGCGCGCCCAGCGCCTCGGCGATGCGACGCACCTCGTCGTAGTAGCGGTCGGCCGCGCCTGCCGGCATCGCGATATGGCTATAGCGCCGATAGCCCTGCAGGAAACTATAGGCCTCAGTGACATGCACCCAGGTCAGCAGATGCGGATCGTCGGCCGCATAGGGTCGCCCATCTTCCGCCGTACCCTTTACCTGCGAGTGAATGTGCCTGACGCGTTCGATCAAGGCCTGTGCCTGGTCGGCCGGCGCATACGTCGTACCGCTGACGAATGACGTCGTGCGACGCAGGCGGCCGATCAGGTCGTCGCGGAAGTTCGAGTGATCCCATACACCGGCGAGCGCCAGCGGATGCAAGGTCTGCAGCATCAGCGCCGCAAGACCGCCGGCGAGCATGCCCGGAAAATCCGAATGCACACGCCAGGTGGCACTGTCGGGGCCAAAAAGCCCGGGATCGCCTATCGGATGATCGTAGTCCACATGGCCGCCGCCACCGCGAGGAAATGCGCTCAGCACCCAGCGTCGGATGGGCTCGCGGGCGGGGCGGGTAAGGAGATTCCAAGGTGACGACATGCTGACCAGTGTAATGCTTGGTTTCACATGCATCCTTTGCACACTCGAAAATCCTGTGTTATCTCTATCGACCATGACCTCCCACTCCGCCCGCCAGTATTTTTGGTATTACGGCTATCCGATGCCGCTGGCGGAGGGTTGGTCTCGACTGTCGTAACGACAAGACACCATTCCAAAAAAAGGCCGCCAGCCACCACTGGCGGCCTTTTTCATGGTCGCGAGTGGAACCTCCCAGGAGATCCCCGTGAACCCTTCCACCGACGATTTACGTATCCGCGCCATCACGCCGCTCACCGCGCCGGCCGAAGTGATGCGCGACTGCGCCGCGAGCGTGCATGCCGCGCATACCGTGAGCGCCTCGCGCGAGGCGCTGCATCGCATCCTTGTCGGCGAGGATGACCGGCTGGCCGTGGTGATCGGCCCGTGTTCGATTCATGACACCAAGGCTGCGCTGGAATACGCCGGGCGGCTTGCGGAACAGCGCAAGCGGCATGCAGGCGAGCTGGAAATCGTAATGCGCGTGTACTTCGAAAAGCCGCGCACCACGGTGGGCTGGAAAGGTCTGATCAACGATCCCGATCTCGATGGCAGTTTCCGCATCGACAAGGGCTTGCGACTGGCGCGCGGTCTCTTGCGCGACATCAACGAACTGGGCGTGCCGGCCGGCTGCGAATTCCTCGACATGATTACGCCGCAGTACATCGCCGATCTGGTGGCGTGGGGTGCGATCGGCGCGCGCACCACCGAAAGCCAGGTGCATCGCGAGCTGGCCTCGGGACTGTCGTGCCCGGTGGGTTTCAAGAACGGCACCGATGGCAATGTGAAGATCGCCGTTGACGCGGTAAGCGCCGCATCGCAACCGCACCATTTCATGGCCGTGACAAAGGAAGGCCACACCGCCATCGCTGCCACCACCGGCAACGAGGACTGTCACGTGATCCTGCGCGGCGGCAAGACGCCCAACTACGACGCCGCAAGCGTAGACGCGGCGTGTGCGGCCATCGTCAAGGGCGGCCAGCCGGCGCGGGTGATGGTCGACGCCAGCCATGCCAACAGCCTCAAGCTGCCGGAGAACCAGCCCCGCGTGATCGACGATCTTGCGACGCAGCTTTCTTCCGGCGAGCAGCGCATCGTCGGCGTGATGGTCGAAAGCCATCTCGTGGGCGGTCGCCAGGATCTGATCCAGGGCCAGCCGCTGCGTTACGGCCAGAGCATCACCGATGGCTGCATCGACTGGGAGGCCTCGCTGCAAGTGCTCGATCGTCTCGCCCAGGCCGTACGCGCTCGGCGCACTGCACTGGCGGCGACGCCGCGGCCAGTGCGCGCGAGTTGCGCGGGTTGACGTGCGCGACGGACCTCAGCTGGTGAGTTGGGCGTCGAGATTGATCGTCGCCTTGAGCACCTTCGACACGGGGCAGCCTTCCTTGGTGGCCTTGGCGATCTTGCCGAAGGTGGCGGCATCGATGCCGTCCACTTTCGCGCGGCAGGTGAGATCGACCGTGGTGATGGAAAACCCGTCGCCATCCTTGTCCAGCGTCACCACCGCCTTGGTCTCGATATGCGTGGCCGCATGGCCGGCCTGTTCCAGGCCCAGCGCCAACGCCATCGTGTAGCAGCCGGCATGAGCCGCACCGAGCAATTCTTCGGGATTGGTGCCCGGTCCATCCGCGAATCGCGACTGGAAGCCGTAGCGCGCTTCATGCAGCACGCCTGAGGCGGTGGAGATGGTGCCGGTACCTTCCTTGAGCCCGCCCGACCAGACGGCGGATGCGTTTCGTTTCATGTTCAGCTCCCTGGAGCAGGCGATGGTGTCCGGGAAGCTTGCCGAAAGAGTCATGCACGAAATGCGAACGCTAGCGCCCGAGGTCTTCACGCGTGGTTCGCTGCCACTTGCTTTACTCTCCGCGCCGTTCACCCCGACGAGGGCGCGTTTCATGTTCGCCGAGATCAACCACAACGCCAGGACGCACCGCTTCGAAACAAAAGTGGACGGCGTGCCCTGCGTGCTCGACTACACGCTGGAAAATGGTGTGATGACCATCACCCACACCATCGTTCCGTCAGCGGTGGGTGGTCGCGGCATCGCGTCCCATCTGGTGCGCACGGCCCTGGACATGGCGCGGGAAGAACACTGGCGGGTGGATCCCGCCTGCTCGTATTCAGAGATCTGGATGACCCGCCATCCGGAGTATCAGGACCTGCACGTCTGAACTGCGGCATTGCGCCGGGCGTCGAGAACGCGTTGCACAAGCTCTAAGATGCGCCATGCCCGCCACCGGGTCATGGAGAGAGCGTTTGCGATGAAGAGCTGGCTGAGCGCAGGAACGTGCGCATGAGCACCGCGTCCGGAAAGACCCGTCCCCGCAAGAATGGCTTCGTCCCTTTCCGCATCCTGCGCGCCCGTCCGCGCCTGATGATCTCGGGCGCCGTCGCGCTCATCGTCGGCGTGGGGCTGTGGTACTGCCTCCGGCTGACGCCTGCGGAGGCGCTGCTGCTGGGCTTTGATCTGGGCGTTGCGGTTTACCTCACGGCCCTGACCATCCTGTTCTGCCGCACGACCTCGCCCGACCTCATGCGCGGGCAGGCGCGCAAGCAGGACACCGGCCGCTGGGGCGTGCTGTGGACCTCGCTGATCCTCACCGGCTTCGTGTCGCTGGCGCTGACCACGGAAATGGGTGGCGCCAAGGGTGGCGATGCGAAAGCGCTGATCGTCGCCGCCGCCAGCATCGTGCTGTCGTGGCTGTTCTTCAACGTGATGTTCGGCATGCATTACGCGCATGGCTTCTACGGCGATTTCGGCAAGAAGCATGAAGGGCTGGATTTCCCCGGCACCGAGCAACCCGATTACTGGGACTTCATGTATTTCGCCATCGTCATCGGCATGACCTTCCAGGTCTCCGACGTGCAGATCAGCAGCCGTTACCTGCGGCGCGTGGCCTTGCTGCACAGCGTGATCGCGTTCTTCTTCAATGTGTTCATCATTGCGATCAGCGTGAATATTGCGGCCGGGTTGGCGGGGTAACACCCCTGTGGGAGCGCACCCTGTGCGCGACTGCAACGTGCCATGACTTCGCATCCTGGGCGCCAGTCGCGCACAGGGTGCGCTCCCACAAGATCAAGGCATCGCCTTAATCGCGGAAATTATCGAACTGCAGCGGCAGCTCCACGTCGGCCTTGCGCAGCACGGCCATGGCCTCCTGCAGGTCGTCGCGCTTCTTGCCCGTCACGCGCAGCTTGTCGCCGTTGATCTGTGCCTCGACCTTGAGCTTGGCCGCCTTCAGCGAGGCCACCAGCTTCTTGGCAATCGGTTGCTCGATGCCTTGCTTGACGGTGACCTTCTGGCGCGAACCGCCAAGATTCGTCTCGGCATCGCCCACGTCCAACGCGCGGATATCGATTTTGCGCGAGGTGAGGCGGCCGCGCAGGATGTCCAGCATCTGCTCAAGCTGGAACTCGCTGGGGGCCGTTTGGGTGATCACGAACTCGTCCAGCTCGAACTTCGCGTCGGTGCCCTTGAAGTCGAAACGGCTCGAGAGCTCCCGATTGGCCTGATCGACGGCATTGGTCAGTTCGTGCTTGTCGACTTCGGAAACGACGTCAAAAGAAGGCATGGTGGCGGTCCGGTCCAGGAAAAAGCCGAGTCTAAGCGATCTGGCGCATCCTGTCGGATAATGTCGGGTCAATGGATCGGGAGCAGGGCATGGCGGCGGTGCGCGCGTGAAAGTGGATGTACTGGTCATCGGCGGCGGCGCGGCCGGACTGATGTGCGCCATCGTGGCCGGCCAGCGTGGGCGCAGCGTGCTGGTGGTCGACCATGCCAACAAGGTCGGCAAGAAGATCCTCATGTCCGGCGGAGGGCGCTGCAATTTCACCAACCTGGGCGTGACGCCCCATGCTTATCTGTCTGCCAATCCGCACTTTCCCAAATCCGCCTTGGCTCGCTATACGCCGTGGGATTTCATCGCGATGGTGGAGAAACACCGCATCGCCTACCACGAGAAGGAACTGGGGCAGCTGTTCTGCGATGACTCCTCCAAGCTGATCGTGCGCATGTTGCTGGACGAGTGCGCCCAGGCCGGCGTTCGCATCGAAACCAGCTGCGGCGTGCAGCGCGTGCGCAAGACCGACGAGGGTTTCAACGTGGTCACCGCACACGGCGAAGTGCACGCGCAATCCTTGGTGATCGCCTCCGGCGGCTTGTCGATTCCCAGCATGGGGGCCACCGGTTTTGGCTACGAACTGGCGCGACAGTTCGGTCATGGGGTGTTGCCCACACGGGCCGGCCTGGTGCCGCTCACGTTGAGCGGCAAGCATCAGGAGCGCTATCAGGATCTTGCGGGCGTGGCCTTGCCATCGGTGGACGCAAGCGTGGGCAAGCGATCATTCCGCGCCGGCCTGTTGTTCACACATCGCGGCATCAGCGGGCCATCCATCCTGCAGATTTCCTCGTATTGGCAGCCCGGTGACGACCTGCGCATCAACTTGCTGCCGGAGCTCGATCTTGGCCGGTGGCTGCAGGAACAGCGCACCGCGCGTCCCGCGGCGGAGCTGAAGAATGTGCTGGGCGATGTACTGCCTCGCCGCCTCGCGCAGCGCTTGTGCGAGCTCTGGTTCGAGAGCCGGCCGATGCGGCAATACCGCGAGGCCGAACTGAGCAAGATCGGCGAACAACTGCACGACTGGCCGATGGTTGCCAGCGGCACGGAAGGTTATCGCACAGCCGAAGTAACACTGGGCGGTGTGGATACCGATGGACTTTCATCGACCACGATGCAATCGAAGCTAGTGCCGGGCCTGTACTTCATCGGCGAGGTTGTCGACGTGACCGGCTGGCTCGGCGGCTACAACTTCCAGTGGGCATGGGCTTCGGCGCACGCGGCCGGCGAAGTGGTGTGATTTCGCACAAGGTGAACATGCCGCGTGATCCACTAGGCGGATCATTCTGTGTGGAGACCATCGCATGAAAGTGGGTTTTATCGGCCTCGGTGCCATGGGCAGCGCCATGGCGAGCAACCTGATCAAGGCCGGGCACGAGGTCACCGTATGGAATCGTTCGCCGGGCCCCACCGAGCCCCTGGCGTCGCTGGGCGCCAAGGTGGTGAAGACAGCCGACCGCGCGGCGCAGGGCGAGGTGCTCTTCAGCATGCTGGCCAACGACCAGGCCGTGCGCAGTGTGTTTGTCGACGGCCGCCTGCTCGATGGCATGGACCAGGGCACGGTGCACGTGAATCACGCCACGATTTCCGTCGCCTTGGCGCGCGAACTGGCGGAGGAACACACGCAGCGTGGCCTGGATTACCTGGCCGCTCCCGTGTTCGGTCGTCCTGATGTGGCAGCAGCGGGCAAGCTCAATATCCTGGTGGCCGGCAAGCCGCACGTGATCGAGCGCGTGCGCCCCTTGCTCGAGGTCATGGGCAGTCGCATCTGGCCGCTGGGCGAGTCGCCCGAGCGGGCGAACGTGGTGAAGATCGCCGGCAATTTCATGATCGGCGCCGCCATCGAAAGCATGGCCGAAGCTTCGGCGTTGACGCGGGCGCATGGCGTGAGCGCGGCGGATTTCCTCGAGGTGATGACCAACTCGCTGTTCGCCACGCCCGCTTACCAGGGCTACGCCAGGCTCATCGCCGAATCGCGCTATACGCCGGCCGGCTTTGCTCTGCCGCTCGGCTACAAGGACATCGGCCTTGCGCTGGCAGCAGCGGATGCGACGCGCGTGCCCTTGCCGCTGGCAGGCGTGCTGCGCGACAGCCTGCTCGAGGCCTTGTCCACCGGCGACGAAGACGTCGACTGGTCGATCATGGCGCAGGTGGCAGCGCGCCGTGCGCATCTGGATGAGCGCAAGCTCTGAGCGACTGCGCCAACTAACCTTGTAGGAGCGCACTTGTGCGCGACCGCGGCGTGTTGCCATACATCAACGCCACCAACGCAGCGCTCGGTTACGACGCAGCGTGGCGGTCGCGCACAAGTGCGCTCCTACAAGGGTTCGCTCAACGCGTCTTGCGAAACTGCACCAGCCACCGATCCAGCTGATTGGCAAACGCCTGCTTGTCGCGCACATGAAACGCCGCCGGTCCGCCGGTATCGACGCCCGAGCCGCGCAACTCATCCATGAAATTGCGCATCGAAAGTCGCTGCGCAATCGTGTCCGGCGTATACAGCTCACCGCGCGGATGCACCGCAAGCGCGCCTTTTTCAATCACCAGGGCCGCCAGCGGAATATCCTGCGTCACCACCAGGTCGCCCGCGCTCACGCGCTCCACGATCTCCGCATCCGCCACATCGAAACCGCCCGGCACCTGGATGGCGCGCACGAAACGTGACGGCGGCGTGCGCAGCCATTGATTGGCGACCAGGGTCACCTGCACCTGCTCGCGTTCCGCCGCACGGAACAGCACTTCCTTGATCGGCGCAGGGCAGGCGTCGGCATCGACCCATATCTGCGGCCGCGTGCTCACTCGTGGCCGCTCCAGTGCAACGCGCCATCGATGATGGTGTTGGTGTGACCGCCGATCCAGACGGTCTTGCCGTCGATGCGCACGCAGAGGCTGGCATCGTGGCCGATCTCGCGGCCCTGGCTTACCACGTAGCCGCGCGCCAGCGGGCCGTCGGGTTCGGCATGGGCGATATAGGCGGCGATCAGGCCGTTGGCGGCGCCCGAGGCCGGGTCTTCCACCAGGCCAACGCCGGCCGGCAGCGCGCGCACCACCAGCTGATAGTCCGGGTGCGAGCTGCGCGCAAACACGCACAAGCCCATGCTGTCGGTGGCCTTGGCCAGGGCGCCGATGGCGGCGTGGTCGGGCTTCCACTGGCGCAGCGATGCTTCGTCGGCGCATTCGGCCAGCCACCAGTGGCGTCCGCCCGATACATAGGCCGGCGGCAGCGTGCCCAGATCGATGCCGGCCAGCGCGGCGTCGAGCAGCGGATGGGCGTCGCGGCCGGTTTTCTCGACAGTGGATGGCGGCGATTTCAACAGCAACTGGCGTGAGCCGTCGCTGCCTTCCACGCGGATGGGCAAGACGCCCGCACCGCATTCCTGCCACAGCACACCGTCCACCGGCTCGGCCAGGCCGCACAGCAGGACGGCGTGCGCGCTGCCGATGCTTGGATGACCGGCAAAGGGAATTTCCTTGTGCGGCGTGAAAATGCGCACACGGTAGCTGGCGCCGGGCTGGCTGGGCGGCAACAGGAAAGTGGTTTCGACCAGATTGGTCCAGCGGGCGAAGGCTTGCATGCGGGCATCGCTCCAGCCGGTGGCGTCGGTGACGACGCCCAGGTGGTTGCCGCCGCCGGGCGCGGCGGCAAAGACGTCCAGATGCAGGTAACGGATCGACATGGGGAGTGCCTGGGGCGTGGGGAAACGCTTGAAGCCGGGCATGATAGTGCGGAAAGCCGCTCTGCGCTTGGACTTTCCGGGGGCTGCAGTGTCGACAATCGCCCGCGCCGCCGCCAAGATGCGGATTCTTTGTCACCGCCTCCTGCCCGTCACGGAAGTACGCATGATCACCCTGATCATCATCGCCATCACCTCGATCGTGTCCTTCATGGCGTTCAAGAACGCCCGCCTGATGAATGATCTGATCCTGTGGCCGCCCGCCATCACCCGCAGCCGCGAATACCACCGGCTGGTGACCTACGGCCTGGTGCATGCCGATTTTGGCCACCTGCTGTTCAACATGATCACGCTGTACTTTTTCGGCCGCAGCATGGAAGGGTTTTTCACGGCGACGCTGGGCACGCTGGGTTTTGCGCTGTTCTACATCCTGGCGCTGCTGGTCTCGATCCTGCCCACCTATCTGAACAACAGGAACAACCCCAATTACCGCAGCCTTGGCGCGTCGGGCGCCGTATCGGCCGTGCTTTTTGCCTATGTTCTGCTGTCGCCGTGGTCGCGCATCATCGTATTCGTGATACCGCTGCCGGCGATCGTCTATGCCGTGCTCTACGTGGGCTACTCCATCTACATGGACCGGCGCGGGCAGGGCAACGTCAACCACAGCGCGCACCTGTGGGGCGCCGCGTTTGGCGTCGCGTTCACCGTGGTGGTTCGACCGGAAGTGATCTCGCATTTCCTGGCGGCACTCTCGCAGCCGAGGTTTTGATCACGGGCATGACTTCGAATTGCGGTTTTGCTCACCCCTGATACATGTTGTTGGTGTTACTTGTCGGTTAGTCCGGCGTGATGGGGCGTCGGGCATTCTCGACCACCGCAGGAGTGAAGACGCATGGCAACGAAGCGCAAGCCGGCCGCGAAGAAATCCTCGGCCAAGAAAGCAGCCACCCGCAAATCCACTGCCAAGAAAACCACCGCACGCAAGCGCGCCACCGTCAAGCGCGCCGTCCGCAAGACGGCAGCCAAGAAAGCGACACGCAAGACCGCCGCCAAGAAGGCAACGCGCAAGACCGTAGCGAAAAAGGCCACGCGCAAGACCGTAGCCAAGAAGGCAACCCGCAAGACGGCAGCCAAGAAGGCGGCGCGCAAATCACCCGCGCGCAAGACAGCGACACGCAAAGCCGCCGCGCGCAAATCGACGCGCAAGACCGCGACCAGGAAGGCGGCGCCGCGCAAGACCGCGGTAAAGAAGACCGCCGCCAAAAAGACCACCCGTAAACGCGCCACCGCCAAGAAGGCGGCCAAGAAAACCGCCACACGCAAGGCGGCGGCTCCCAAGCGCGCAGCACCTCGCAAGGCCGCCGCCGCACCGCGCAAGACAGCCGCCAAGACCGCACCGGCGGCGGGACGCAGTCGCACCACGTCTACGACGCGGCCACGCCGTCCCGCACGCAAGCACCTGACCCCGCAAGAGGCCGCCGAGCATATCCAGGCACTGCTTGAGGCCAAGCAGGAGCGGGTACGCCAAGGGCCAACCTGGCCAGGCGCCGATGAACACCCTGGCGGCAACAACGGCCACCTGGATACGGGCACCAGCAATGGTGGCGTTTCCAGCGAGGCGGTCTACGGGCATATCCGCCAGCCGCCCGAGCGCAGCGGCAATAACTGAACCGACGACGCAAGGTCGGTCCCCGGCATGGCTGGCAGGTAAATATCTGCCAGTCATGTCGGAAGCGTTCAGTGCGCACTTACCAGCACAGGTTCAAAGTGAGGCTGTCTTCCCCCTGAAGGCCTTACGTCATGAAACGCGTGCTTGCCGGTCTCGCCTTGGCGGTTGCCACCGCAGCGCTATCCGGTTGTTACTACGATCCTGGCTACAGCTACACACGTCCAGTCGCTACCGGCGGCGGCGACGCCTACTACGGTACCGGCGTCACCTATAGCAACGGCTACTACCCCGGTTACTACTACCCGAGCTATGGCTACTACGGTTACGGCTGCTGTTATGGCCCGGCCGTGAGCATCGGCATTGGTGGCTACTACGGCGGCTACCGCGGAGGCTATTACCGCGGCGGTGGGTACTATCGCGGCGGCGGTTATTACCGCGGCGGCAACGGCTATTACCGCGGAGGCCGAGGCAACTGGAGCGGTGGCCACGGCAATGGCGGCCACGGCGGCTGGAACGGCGGTCACGGCCACTGAAATAGCGGCACAATCGCGGCATGACGTTGCCACGCTTCGTGCCGATCATCCCCGCCATCCTCAGGCCCATCGTCACCGTGACGATGGGCTTGTTGCTTTGTGCCTGCAGCACCGTCGATTACTACGCGCACGTGGCCAAGGGCCAGAGCGAGCTGGTGATGAGCCGCCGCGACGTGCGCGAGGTGCTGCGCGATCCCTCGACCGATGCCGAAATCCGCAAGCGTCTGCAGCTGGCCCAGCAGGCGCGCCAATTTGCTACCGATCGCCTGGATCTGCCGGATAACCGCAGCTACACCAGCTACGTGAAGCTCAACCGTTCCTATGTGGTCTGGAACGTGTTCGCGACGCCGCGCTTTTCCATCTCGCCGATCCAGCACTGCTTTCCCTTTGCCGGTTGCGTGGCCTATCGCGGCTATTTTTCCAAGGACAAGGCCAAGGCTGAATCGTTGCGACTGGAGGCACAGGGCGACGACGTCTACGTGGGCGGCGTGCCGGCGTATTCCACGCTGGGCTGGTTCTCCGATCCCATCCTCAGCAGCATGATGCGCTGGGATGACGACGAGCTGGCCGGCACCATCTTCCACGAGCTCGCACACCAGCTGATCTACGTGAAGGACGACAGTTCGTTCAACGAGTCCTTTGCCAGCTTCGTGCAGGAGGAGGGCCTGCGCCAATGGCGCCAGTCACGCGGATTGCCCGCGCAGAACGCCCGCGAGAAGACCATGGACGACGGCTTCACCTGGCTGGTGATGGATCTGCGCGACCGCCTGAAGGCGCTCTACGCCAGCGGCGTGGACGAGAAGGCCATGGCGGCGGGCAAGCAGCAGACCATCGACGACTTCCGCGTGCGCTACGCGCAGTGGCGCGACCTGGACTGGCCGGGCGACCATCGCTACGACGCCTGGGTGAATGGCCCGATCAATAACGCGCGGCTGTTGCCGTTCGGCATTTACGATCGCTGGACGCCGGTGTTCCTCGCGCTGTTCCGTCATGCGGAAGGGCAGTGGCCGGCGTTCTACGCCAGCGTGCGCGAGTTTGCCCGGCAACCGTACCAACAGCGGCAACGTTCGCTGCAGCAGTGGCTGGATTCGACCGGGCAGCCATCGATTGCGCCTTCCCCTTAGGGGGGCGACTTGCGCCCAGCCATGTGTTGCAGATAGGCCAGCAAGTCGTCCAGATCCTGATCGGACAGCGCCTTGCGATCAAAACCGGGCATGCGCGCCTGCGGCCAGCGACGCAGCGATTGCGGGTCGCGGATATACGCGCGGAACAGATCCTCGCGCAGGTATTCCGTCGGGCTATGGGGAATATTGAGATCCGGCCCCAGCTTGGCATCGCCCTGGCCGTTGAGCGTGTGACATGCAAAGCAGGTGTGCTGGAACACCACGAAGCCGCGCTGCACCGGGCTGCCGGGCTTAAGGGCGGGATCGGGTCGGATCGCGGGGAAGCGTTCGGCCACGGGCGGCTGGCGGCGGATGGAGGCCAGCTGGAACGGCCACTGCTCGGGTCCGATCTTCATGGCTTCTGGATGGGTCCACACGACGTAGAAGGGTCCCGCATCGCCCTTGATCTCGGCCAGCGTCGGCCACGGGTGGGCGGGATCCTCCACGGCGAGCCAAGCCTCCGAACCTTGGGCGCGCACGATCAAGGCCGCTGAGATCTGCGCGGCGAAGCCGTCCGAGGCGGTGAATTGCAGAGTGTCGTCGGGCGATATGCCCTCCAGCAGCGCTTTCAAGGGCACGGCCCGATAGCGCATCGGACGTTTGAAGGCGACATCGGCGGGAATGGCCACGTCGCGGGCATCGCTGCGCGCCAGCAGCTGGGCGGTGCTGTAGGTCTTGCTGCCATGGCCCAGGTCGACCGTGAGTTCGGCGGCATGCAGGGGCAGGGCGGCGGCCAGGGCAAGCAGGCACAGGCGTTGTATCAGGCGAACCATCGGGCGATGCTCCCTCGGAATAAGCCGCCGATGGTAGGCGGGCGCGCCCAGCTTGCCAAAAGCTGAACGAAACTGACGAGGCGCTTGAACTAGCGCCGAGCCGGCCACACTAACCATACGTATCGCCGTGACGGCGACAAGAAGTGGTGCAGCTGTATCGCGCCACTGAGGGGTCGGTCCTTTTCCCCTCTTTGTTATGGACCGGCCTGACAAAACCTCGGTAGCCCCTCCCCTGGCTACCGGGGTTTTTATTTGCCCGCGGTTCGCCGCCGACTCGCCGCGACCACCATCGGGCGAGGATAATCTAGCTCTCCCCGCGCCGCGTGAGCGACTGATGATCGTTTCCTCCCTGCTCGACACCGATCTGTACAAGTTCTCCATGATGCAGGTCGTGCTGCATCACTATCCCGCGGCGCAGGTCGAATACAAATTCAAGTGCCGCAACCCCGGCATCGACCTCACGCCTTATATCGACGAGATCCGCCAGGAGTTGGAAGCGCTGTGCTCGCTGCGCTTCACGCCGGCGGAACTGGAATACCTGCGCACCTGGCGTTTCATCAAGAGCGATTTCGTCGACTTCCTGGGGCTGTTCCAGCTCAATGCGAAGTATGTGGAGATCGTTCCGGCGCAGGACGGACCCGGCGAGATCGAGATCCATATCCGCGGCCCATGGCTGCACACCATCCTGTTCGAAGTGCCCTTGCTGGCGATCGTCAACGAAGTCTATTTCCGCCATACGCAGCCCGGCCTTTCGCTGGACGAAGGACGCCGCCGCCTGCGCGAAAAGATTGCGCTGTTGCGCGATACCGAAGGCTTTCAGGATTGCCGTATCGCCGACTACGGCACGCGTCGCCGCTTCTCACGCRCCTGGCAGGAGGAAGTGGTCACCACCTTGCGCGATGGACTGGGGCGCCAGCTCACCGGCACCAGCAATGTGTGGCTCGCCTGGAAGCTCGGCCTGACGCCGCTGGGCACGCTGGCCCATGAATACCTGCAGGCCCACCAGGCGCTGGGTCCACGGCTGCGCGATTCGCAGGTGGCGGCGCTGGAAACCTGGGCGAGGGAGTATCGAGGCGATCTGGGCATCGCCCTGTCCGACGTCTACGGACTGAGCGCCTTCCTGCGCGACTTCGACATGTATTTCTGCAAGCTGTTCGACGGCACGCGCCACGACTCGGGCGATCCGTTTGCCTGGGGCGAGCGCGTGCTGGCGCACTACCGCGCCAATCGCGTCGACCCGCGCACCAAGGTGCTGGTCTTCAGCGACGGGCTCGATGTGCCCAAGGTGATGCAGCTATACGAGCACTTCCACGGCCGCTGCCAGCTGGCCTTCGGTGTGGGCACCAACCTGACCAACGATGTGGGGCCTGAGCCGCTGCAGATCGTGATCAAGATGATCCGCTGCAACGGCCAGCCCGTGGCCAAGCTCAGCGATACGCCCGGCAAGAACATGTGCGAGGACAGCGCCTATGTGGCGTACCTGCGCCGGGTGTTTGAGATTCCGGCCGATCCTGAAGCAGTGACCTGCTAAAGGCCTTCCGTACTGTGTGGGAGCGCACCCTGTGCGCGACTGCCGCCACCCTTGTTCGGGCGAGGCCAGTCGCGCACAGGGTGCGCTCCCACAGGGGAGCTTTTCAGAACGCCGGCAACACCGCGCCCTGGTACTTCTGCTCAATAAACGCCTTGATCTCGGGGCTGGTGAGCGCCTTGGCCAGTGCCTGCACGCGCGGGTCGTCCTTGTTGTCCGGACGGGCGACAAGGTAGTTCACGTACGGCGAGTCCTTGTCCTCGATCAGCAGCGCGTCCTTGGTCGGGTTGAGTCCCGCGGCGAGCGCATAGTTGGTGTTGATCAGGGCGAGGTCCACTTCGTCAAGCGTGCGCGGCAACATCGCTGCTTCGAGCTCGCGGAACTTCAGGTGCTTCGGATTGGTCGTGATGTCCTTCTGCGTGGACAACTCGTTGCTCGGATCCTTCAGCGTGATCAGGCCGTGCTTGGCGAGCAGCAGCAGTGCACGGCTGTTGTTGCTGGGATCGTTGGGCAGGGTGACCGAGGCGCCATCAGGCAACTGGTCGATCGACTTGAGCTTGCGCGAATAAGCGCCAAACGGCTCGATGTGCACGCCCGTCACGATGGTGAGGTTGGTACCACGCTCGCGATTGAACGCATCCAGGTAGGGCTTGGTCTGGAAGTAATTTGCATCGACCGACTTCTCCAGCACCTGCGTATTGGGCTGGACGTAATCGGCAAACACCTTGATTTCCAGATCGATGCCTTGCTTGGCCAGGATCGGCTTGACCTGCTTGAGGATCTCGGCGTGCGGCACTGCCGTGGCGGCCACCACCAGCTTCTGGCTATTGGCGTCGCCGCCGCTGTTGGACGACGAACAGCCCGCCAGCAGGAGCAGGGCGGAGAGGATGGCTATGAGCTTATTCATCTTCGTTATATGGTGAGAGCGCGTGATGCGGTGCAACACCATAGCCGTCCATACCGCCGAATGCAAAACCGCCCGATCAATGCCGCGTGTAGCGCGCCACGATGCGGTCGCCGGCCATCTGCAACAGTTGTACCAGCACGATCAGCAGCACGACGGTGACCACCATATAGTCCGACTTGTAGCTGAGATAGCCGTAGCGGTAGGCCAGATCGCCCAGGCCGCCCGCGCCGATGGCGCCGCCCATGGCCGTGTAACCGACCAGCGCAATCGCCGTCACGGTGATGCCGGCGATCAGTCCGCCGCGCGCTTCGGGCAGCAGCACATGCCGCACGATTTGCCAGGTGCTGGCGCCCATCGCCTGGCTCGCTTCGATCACGCCGCGCTGCACTTCGCGCAGCGCCGTTTCCACCAGGCGTGCGAAGAACGGCGCCGCGCCGATCACCAGCGGCGGGATCGCGCCGCGGATGCCGAGCTTGGTGCCCACCAGCACATAGGTGAGCGGCATCAGCACGATCATCAGGATGATGAAGGGGATCGAACGCAGGATATTCACCAGCAGCGACAACACCGCATAGAGCTTGGGCATCGCGCGCAGCTGGCCCTTGCCGGTGAGATACAGCAGCACGCCCAGCGGCAATCCGACCACGATTGTCAGCAGCAGCGAGCCGCCAAGCATCAACAACGTATCGATGCAGGCATGACCGATTTCGCCCCAGTCGTCGATATGCGGAAACAGCGTCTGCAGCAGCGGAGCGCTCATGCGCGATTCTCCAGCGATGAGGTGATTTCTTCGATTTCGATGCCGGACTCGCGAAGAATGGCCAGTGCGTCATCCACGCGTTCGCCCTGCATGGCCAGCGTGAGCTGTCCATAGGGCAGGTCTTTGATGCGGTCGATACGTCCGGCCAAGATATTGAAATCTACGCCGGTTTCGCGCGCGACGCGGCCCAGCGCCGGCGTCCAGGTCGCCTCGCCGCGGAACGACAGGCGCAGGATGCGGCCCGGCACATGCGCAAACGGCATTTGTTCGCCGGCCGCTTCTTCCGGCAATGCTTCGTTGACGAAACGGCGCGTGGTGGCGTGTTGCGGATGCAGGAACACATCGGCCACGGCGCCGCTTTCCACGATGCGTCCGGCATCGAGCACGGCCACGCGGTCGCAGACGCGGCGCACTACGTCCATCTCGTGCGTGATCAGCACGATGGTGAGCTTCAGCTCGCGGTTGATCTCCGCCAGCAGCTCAAGCACGGAGGCCGTGGTCTGCGGATCGAGCGCACTGGTGGCCTCGTCGCACAACAGGATGGACGGCCGGTTGGCCAGCGCGCGCGCAATGCCCACGCGCTGCTTCTGGCCACCGGAAAGTTGGGAGGGATGCTTGTCGGCATGGGCGGTCAGGCCCACGCGCGCCAGCAGCTCGTCCACGCGCTGGCGGATCGCCGCGCTGTCGTGCTCGCCGGCCAGGCGCAGCGGGAAGGCCACGTTCTCGGCCACGGTCTGCGACGACAGCAGGTTGAAGTGCTGGAAGATCATCCCGATGCGCTGGCGCTGCTGCCGCAGCTGTGATTCCGTGAGCGATGTCATGTCGGTATCGCCGATCTGGATGCGGCCGCCGCTGGGCCGTTCCAGCAGGTTGATCAGACGTATAAGCGTCGATTTGCCTGCACCGGAATGGCCAATGATGCCGAACACTTCGCCATCGGCGATGTCGAGGCTGAAGGGTTGCAGCGCGGGAACGTCCCGTCCGTCGACACGGTAGGACTTATGGACATCCAGAAATCTGATCACGGAATACCTTCGGGGAAACCGGGGAGGCCAGAGCCTCGGGCAGCTGCCGGGACTACCGGCGGTGGCAAGCATAAGACACCGTGAAGCTGCATGGGGCTAGACTGGCGTCCTTTCAACGAGGAATGGCAGCGATGACCTCCGTCTATGACTTCTCCGCCCGCGATATCGACGGCAACGAGCGTTCGCTCGCCGACTATCGCGGCAAGACGCTGTTGATCGTCAACGTGGCGTCCAAGTGCGGATTCACCCCGCAATACACCGGGCTGGAAGCGCTGTGGCGCGCCGATCGCGAAAGGGGCCTGATGGTGCTGGGCTTTCCCTGCGACCAGTTCGGCCACCAGGAGCCGGGCGACGAAGCGGAAATCCGCAACTTCTGCTCCACCAGCTACGACGTGAGCTTCCCGCTGTTCGCCAAGGTCGAGGTCAATGGCGACGGCGCACATCCGCTCTACAAGTGGCTCAAGAGCGAGGGCAAGGGCATCCTGGGCAGCGAATCGATCAAATGGAATTTCACCAAGTTCCTGGTCAACAGCGACGGACAGGTGGTAAAGCGCTACGCCCCCACCGATACGCCGGAGAAGATCGGCAAGGAGCTCGAGCGTCAGTTGGCGGGCTGAGTCGCCACCGCCGGCGCAGAGCTGGCAGTGCTGGCCGGATGGCGCGAGCCGGCCAGCAGCACGGCGATCTGGTCGATGTCGCGGGTGGCATTGGGTGCCCCCGCCGGCGGATCGTAGTTGTTGAGCATGATGGCGAATGCCAGCCGTTCGCCATCGCCGCTGGTGACGTAGCCGGCCAGGCAATGCACAAAGCTCATGCTGCCGGTTTTCGCGTGCACGTTGTTTTCGGCTGGCGTGTTGCGCATGCGCCACTGCAATGTGCCATCCACCCCGGCAATGGGCAGCGCTTCCACCAGCGCCGGTCCGTACGGCTGCCTGGCGAGGAAGGCCAGCAGATAGGCCATCGCATTGGGCGTGGCCAGATTGCGGCGGGACAGCCCGGTGCCTTCCTCGATCGAGCTCGCCGCTGGCGTGATGCCGATCTGCTCCAGCAGCTGATGCAACGCGCGTATGCCCCAGCGTTCGCTGGTGACGAAGCCCATGCTGCCCTCGCGCTGCTCCGTATCGGCCTGCGCCTTCACGCCCGCCAGCAGCAACAGGTTTTGCAGGTAGAGATTCTGCGAGCGCTTCAGGCCGCGCTCGAGGATCTCGCTGACGGGCGGCGACAGCACTTCGGCCAGCGTGCGAGGTTGCGCTGGCAGGAAGGTATCGCGGCGCGGCCAGTGCACCGTGAGCAGCTTGCCATCGAGTTGGATGCCACGGCGCACCAGCGCCTCCTGCAACAGCCGGCCCGCGTATTGGGCCGGGTCGGGCAGGGCGAGTTTGTAATTCTGAGCGGGCGATTTCGCCGCGATATTGCCGAACGCGTACAACACGCCATCGCCCGGCGCCCGATACAGATTCACGTCGTTGTGCGTGCGCTGGGCGCTGGTGATCACCTCGTTGGCTACGCTGGGTATCGCGTTGGCGGGATCGAAGCGCAGTTCGGCTGGCGCACCGGCGCCGACGCCTGCGGTCACCGTCACGTCCACCTGATTTTCACCCACGCTCAGCGCAGTGGCTGGCACGGCGAACCAGCTCTGCAGGTCGATCGCTTCCCAGCCAGTGCCCATCATGGGGCTCGCGAAATAAGTCGAATCGGCGATCAGGTCGCCATGGACGTGACGCAGACCCTGCGCCGCCAGTTGCTCGGCGAGCTGATCGGCCCAGTGCAGCGTGGCGGCGTCGACACCGAGCGTGGGATCGCCCATGCCGTAGAGAATCAACGGCCCGTCCAATCGTCCGTTGCGGATCTCGCCGCCCGTCACAACGCGGGTGGGAATGCGATAGTCGGGCCCCAGCTCGCTCAGCGTCACGGCCGCCGTGAACAGCTTGGCGGTCGAGGCGGGCTGGAACAGTTGATCGGCGTGGTGGCTGTAGACGCTGCGGCCGTTGCTGAGCGAAATCACGGCGATGCCCCAGTCGGCGCCGGCAAAACGCGGCTGGCTGATCAGCCCATCGATCTGCTCGGTGAGCGTTGGCTGGACGGTGGCTGGCGCCGTGGGGGCGACCTGGTTTTGCACCGCGGCGAACACCGGGCTGGCCAGCGACAAGGCCGCCACGGTCAGCCCGAAAAGGGCAGACCAGCGGCCCGCAGCGTGTTTCTCGAAAACCATGGACGCAGTATCGCCAATCCGGTGGCCTTGCGCCTAGCCAGCATCGTCACAAGGGGTCTGTTAATCTTGCAGTTTCGTGCCGGTCTCTGCCGGCGCCACTCCCCACTCAGAGAACATCATGCAGATCGCCAACCATTCCGTCGTTTCCTTCCATTACACGCTGACCGACGACACCGGCCAGGTCCTCGACAGCTCGCAGGGTCGCGAGCCGCTCGTGTACCTCCAGGGCGTGGGCCAGATCGTCCCGGGCCTGGAAAAGGCGATGGAAGGCCGCCAGGTCGGCGATCAGTTCAAGGTCGACGTGGTGCCGGAAGAAGGCTACGGCGTGCACCACGCCGAGCTCGTGCAGGAAGTGCCGCGCGAGGCATTCCAGGGCGTGGACGATATCCAGCCGGGCATGCAGTTCCAGGGCCGCGGCCCGCAAGGCGCCATCAACGTCACCGTGACCAAGGTCGAGAACGACAAGGTGCACATCGACGGCAACCACCCGCTCGCCGGCCAGACGTTGCATTTCGACGTGGAAGTGACCGACGTGCGCGAAGCCAGCGAGGAAGAGCTCTCGCACGGCCACGTGCATGGTGAAGGCGGCCACCACCACTAAAACAGTGACATGGGGCGCTGTAGCGTCGCCCCATGGCATACGGAAAGCCGCGCACCCACCGTGCGCGGCTTTTTTGTTTTTAGTACCAGTCCAGCAGCGATACGCCGATGCCGAGGTAAGTGGCATTGTGGTTGTAGTCGATCATGCTTTCGCCGTAGCCCTTGAACAGTTCCATGTAGCCGCGCAGATTGCCGGCCACCGGGAACGACCAGGTGAACTGCGCCGCGCCGTGGCTCTCGCTGCCGGCACGCAGCGAATGGCGCAGCATCAGGCCGAATTCCTGGCCCTGCCATTCGTGGATGATCTGCATATCCGCGCGACCCATGTAGTTGTCGATGTCCGGGTTGTTGTCGTCCGGACCGCCTTCGGGGATGCGCCACCATGGCCGGAACATGATGGTCCAGCCGGGCCGCTCGAATCCGGCGTAGCCCATCACGCGATTCCAGCTGCGCGACAGCGGATCGGATTGTCCGTTGGATTGATGATCGAGGCCGATGCCGAGCAGTCGGCCGTTCCACCCGGCGAGCTGGTAGTTCGTGTTGAACATCAGCATGACTTCGGGTTCGTAATCGGTCTCGCGGAAGGGGCGCGATTCCTTTTCGTTGTAGACCTGCCAACGCGAGGACTGGGTAAACGCGGCCCACACATCGCCTTGGTCACCGAACACACCCTGCCAGATCTTGGTCTTCAGGCTGATCTGGAACTTGCTCTCGATGTTGTCCACCTGCTGAGGCTCGGTGACCGTGTTGAGCGGATTGGGGCTGTCGGGCTGCCGGTTCTGATTGCTGCTGGCGAAGAAGGGCAGCACCACAATCGGTTTGTAGCCGCGCAGATTGAAGGTGCCGAGCTTGCTCTCGGGCGACAGCTCCCAGCGGCTGTCGAGCAGCGAGAGCGGCTTTACGTCCGAGGCGGCCTGTGCGCTGTCGGCGCCCGCGGCCTGGGGATTAGTGCTCGCCACGCGCGCCGCTTCATGACCGAAAGCATTGTTCGAGGGGCTCGCCGACGTGGCCGGCGCCGGTGCCTGTGCAGCAGCGTCGCTCTTCTTCTGCGCGGCCGGAAGATTGTCGCGTCCGGTGGCGCGGTCGTAGCAAGCCAGTCGCTGAGCATCCGTCTCGATGGCGGTGCAGGCGCGGATGTCCATCGGACTGGGATTCTGCGCATGCGCAGCGAGGGAAGGCAGGCCAAGCGTGAGCGAGACGGCTGCCAGGGAAGTGAGTCGCATCGTGAGGCTCCATCCTGGGCGGGCATGCGATCAGGAGCGCAGCGCCGGGGGAGTGCCTGAATACCAGCGGCTTCCTGTATCGCATATGACGACGCGGGCCGCCGTTGCCGACGACCCGCGTCCGAACTGCCTCATCTTACCGGTTGTTGCTTAACCAGGCCTCGTACTGAGCTTTGCTCACGCGGCCGGCGTGGCCCTTGTCCACATAGATCCAGTCATTGGCCAGCAGCGGATAGGCCGAAGCATCGCTTTCGGAAATGTACTTCTTGCCATTGGCCAGCTGCTCAAAGCTCGGCGCCGGACCTGCGTTCACCGGCGGAACGCTGGAGTTGATTGTCACCGGCTGATTACCGCTGGCGGTCTGGGCCTGCGTACCGCCCGGCGGTGGCGGCGGCGTCGGCTGCGTTGCAGGTATGACCTGCGTCGGCGGCGGAGGCGTCGGTTGTGTGGGCATCGGTTGCGCAGGCATCGTTTGTGCCGGCGATGGCGGCGGGGGCGGAGGCGTCGGCATGGTCTGGTCTTGCGCCAACACCGTGCCCGCCAGCATCAGCGAACCGGCGGTAACAAGAGCGATCAGAGGTGTGCGGGATTTCATCGTCGTGACTCCATGCCAGAATGCGTGGCTCGTGAACGGATGCGCGCGATGGGGCAGTGATGGATTGCAATGTCGCGCTGCATGTCCTTCGCGCTGCATACAAACTAACAAAGCACGGCTAAATGCCGCCTCAACACAGGCATCGTGATCACGTGAAGTCATCGTTACCGTTGTCGGTTCCTTCATCCGCCTCACACATGGCGTTGAATCTGACGCAGGCAAGGCGTCTTCACCTGGTGGCGCAGGGCCTGCTCAGCAAGCCGAAATCGCGGGCCAAGCCCATGCATGTGGTCGATGCGATAACGCGCATGCGTCTGCTGCAGATCGACAGCATCCATGTCGTCGCTCGCAGTCCTTATCTCGTGCTGCATTCGCGCCTGGGTGACTACGACCCGCAATGGCTGGAAGATGCGCTCGATAACGGACGTATTGCCGAATGCTGGGCGCACGAAGCGTGCTTCGTGCCGTCGGCGGATCTCGCACTTCACCAAGCCTGGCGCAGGCAGCGCGCGATGCATTGGGCTTACAAGCACGCCGATCGCATGCATCGCGAGCATCGCGAGGGCATGGATGCGCTGTTGGCGCGCATACGCGACAACGGTGCCGCGCGCGCGGCGGATTTCGAAAGCGAGACCAAGGGCGCTGGCGGCTGGTGGTCATGGAAGCCTGAAAAGCGCTGGCTGGAAGCGTGGTTTGCGCTGGGCGACTTGATGGTGACGCGACGCGAGCGTTTCCAGCGTGTCTATGATCTTGAGGAACGCGTGCTGGCGAAACTCGATCCGCCATTGGATCGCGCGCTGCTAGCACTCGATCACGAGGCCTTGCGTCGCCGCTTCATCCTCGACAGCGTGCGCGCGCTGGGCGTGACGCAGGCGCGCTGGATCGCGGATTACTGCCGCTTGAAACCCGCGGTGACGGACAAGGAGCTTGCGCCGCTGGTGGCCGAAGGCGAGCTGTTGATGGTCCAGGTGGCCGATTGGAATGTGCCTGCCTACGTGCATCCCGATCATGCTGCCGCGCTCGCGCAGGCAGCGGCAGGCCAGCTGCGCGCGACGCACACGACGTTGCTGTCGCCGTTCGATCCGGTGGTATGGGATCGTGCGCGTGCCGAGGCCTTGTTCGGTTTCGAATACACCATCGAGTGTTATGTGCCGGCGCCCAAGCGGCGCTATGGCTACTACGTGCTGCCCATTCTTCATCGCGGCCAATTGATCGGCCGGCTGGATGCGAAGGCACATCGTCGCGAGGGCGTGTTCGAGGTCAAGGCCTTATTCCTTGAGCCCGATGTCGAGGCGACCCCGCGCTTGCTTGAGGAAGTCGCCAACGCCATCCGGGCCATGGCCCAGTGGCACGCCACGCCCAAGGTAAAAATCGCACGCAGTCGGCCGGCTTCTGTCGCCGCCGCACTGCGTGCGTTTTTGCGCTAAAGCTCAGTGCGCGCTGCTGCCCGCCGCCGGAGAGACCGGTGCGCACGCCTTGCCTTGCAGCGTTTCGCGCAGCTGTTTCGCCAGCGCCGTGCACCGAGCGCCCAGTTGCGGACGCGTATTGGGGTCTACCGAATCCTGCAGCAGGCTGGTGCGCATGTCCTGATAGCGCGACTGCAACTGGTCGGGCGTATAGACGCCGGCGACGGCATGGCAGGAGACATAGCTGGCGAGGTAGTCGTCACAGGCAGGAATACCCGTGCTGTTGGGCAGCGGTTTGCCACCGGAGGTGGTCACGGTGCCGGTACGGGGTTTGGTTGTACCCGTCGTCGCGCCAGCCGTTCCCGTTGCATGGCTGGCCGGTTGGGCCGTCGTGGTGTGGGCGGACGTCGTGGCGCGCGTCTGGGGCTTATCGGAACAGCCGCCCAGGATTACGCCGCCAGCGACAAGGGCGAGCAGGGCGAGGCGGTGGTGGCGAAACATCATGTAGCTACTCCTGCGCGAAGGCTGCGGGTGAGCGGGTCGCTCTGCCCATCCAAGGGACGAGATGAAATGCGAAGATGGCGTGAAAATCAAACATTGTTTTGTAAGACCTAACGGTTATTCATTCAGGTTTTGAGGCCTGGAACCAGTCGCATTACGGCCTGGGAGCGGTTATGATGCACTCACTGTGTTTGCTGGGGTCACCAGAGTTTTGTGACCCGATGCCGCTGATCTCGATCTAGCCTCATCGCCTCACCCCTAGGGTTTCCTTGCACACCAGTAAGCCGGCCTGCACATGTCGTGCGGGCTGAGTCTGTTCAAATCCTACGGAGTGATTTACATGTCTGATCGTCAGATCGGTACCGTCAAGTGGTTCAACGACGCCAAGGGCTTCGGCTTCATCAGCCGTGACAACGGCCCGGACGTCTTCGTGCATTTCCGCGCGATCCAGGGCAATGGCTTCAAGAGCCTGCAGGAAGGCCAGAAGGTCTCCTTCAAGGTCGTGCAGGGTCAGAAGGGCCTGCAGGCCGACGAAGTGATCCCGCAGTAATAAGCTAGCGGTATTAGGCGGTTTCAAACGCCAAAGAAAAAGCCAGGCAGCAATGCCTGGCTTTTTTGTTTTATTCGCAAATGTCATTGAAATGTGAAAATCAAAAGCAGTGATTAAAGCCATTCACTTGCATTAAAGAAATCCGTTATGCTGGATTCACTGTGGTTGCTCGGTCACGTGCGTGCCCGATGCGCGACTCTTGATGAGTCCACATCGCTACACCCCGATCCCTGCATGCGCAGTAAGCCGTCGGCCAAAGGGGAGGCTGACTTGTCTCAGCATCGAGTTGATCGGAGTGAGTCATGTCGGATCGTGAAGTTGGCACTGTGAAATGGTTCAACGACGCCAAGGGCTTTGGTTTCATCAGCCGTGAAAGCGGCCCGGATGTCTTCGTGCATTTTCGGGCGATTAGCGGTTCAGGTTTCCGTAGCCTGAAAGAGGGGCAAAAGGTGAGTTTCAAGGTGGTGCAGGGGCAGAAAGGTCTGCAAGCCGATGAAGTGGCGCCCGCCTGAGTTCATCAAAGCATTACTGCATGAAGAAAAGGCCGGCGCTCGCCGGCCTTTTCTTTGCCGCGACTTTTTAGTCGCACGCGAATTGGCGTAGCCTTCATCGCTTCCCTGCGACGCGTGCCAAGAATGTCCGCCACTTCTTTCGTTTCCGCCGCACTGCCTCCCTGCGATGTGCTACCCGTGATCTCGGCCGACGGTGCGCGATCGGAACTGCTATTGCAGCGTCCCGCCACTGAGGCGACCCAGGTGATCTACTGGCTGTCGGCCCTGGGCGTGGCGGCCAAGCATTACTTGCCGTTGGCACAGGCGCTGGCGGAGCGCGGCATGGCAGTGGCCATCCACGAATGGCGTGGCATCGGTTCCAGTAACAAGCGGGCCGATCGGCACGAGGACTGGGGCTATCGACAACTGCTGGAAGACGACCTGCCCGCCGGCATGGCGGTCCTGCGCGCCTCGCTGCCCTCGACGCGCCTGACGCTGGGCGGCCACAGCCTGGGCGGACAGATGGCCGCCCTCGACGCGAGCCTGCATCCGAAGGAGGTGGCAGGCCTGCTGGTCGTGGCGAGCGGGGCGCCGTATTGGCGTCAGTTTCCTTTGGCGCCTCTGCTGTGGCTGGCCTATGCGTTGGCGCCGTGGCTGGCGCGCCTGGTCGGCCATTTGCCGGGACGTCGGATCGGCTTCGGCGGCAACGAGGCGCGGCAGCTGATCGACGACTGGGCGCGAACGGGTCGTAGAGGCCGCTACGCCGCTGCGGGCATGCCGGTCGATTTCGAAGCGCTGTTGGGCAAGCTCGAGCTGCCGATACTGGGATTGCGCATGCATGACGACTGGCTGGTGCCGCAGGCCTCGCTGTCATGGTTGCTCGGGAAAATGCCGCGCAGTCCGAACACTCAGCAAGTAATCACGGCCGGCGACCTGGGCAACGACAAGGCCGATCACTTCGGCTGGATGAAGATGCCCGACGCCATCGCCGCACACATTGCTCAGTGGTTCCAGGCGCAACCTGGCGACTCGGGTACTTGAAGCGGGCGTCGAGTGCCGGCATGTGTGGCAGATCCCTCTCCCAGAGCAGGCCGATGAAACTCTTCACCCCGTTCACCCAACGCAGCGTGTCGCTGCGCAACCGCCTCGTCATTGCGCCGATGTGCGAATACTCGGCCACTGATGGCCTGCCCAACGACTGGCACTTCGTGCATCTGGGCAGCCGCGCGGTGGGTGGCGCCGGTCTGCTGATTACCGAAGCCACGGCGATTTCACCTGAAGGCCGAATCTCCGCCGGCGACGTGGGCATCTGGAACGAAGCCCAGCAGCACGCTTGGCAGCCGATCATCGCCTTCATCAAGGCGCAAGGCGCCGTCGCCGGCGTGCAGCTGGCCCATGCGGGACGCAAGGCCAGTTCGATGCGTCCGTGGGAAGGTGGCGGTCCGCTGGCTGCCGATGCGGGTGCCTGGCAGACCGTGGCGCCATCGGCCATACCGTTCGATCAGCATTGGCACGTGCCTCTGGCGCTCGATCGTGCCGGTATTGCCAAGGTGATTGCCGACTTCCGCGCCGCGGCTGAGCGCGCGCTCGCGGCCGGCTTCCAGCTGATCGAGCTGCATGGCGCGCACGGCTATCTGCTGCACCAGTTCCTTTCGCCGCTGAGCAACCATCGCACCGACGAATACGGCGGCAGTTTCGAGAACCGTACGCGCCTGGTGCGCGAAGTGATCACGGCCGTGCGCGAAGTGTGGCCCGAACATCTGCCGCTGTGGCTGCGCGTTTCCGCCACGGACTGGAGCGAAGGCGGCTGGGATGTCGAGCAGACCGTGCAACTTGCGCGCGAGGTGAAGTCGATGGGCGTGGACCTGATCGATGTGTCCAGCGGCGGCCTGATCCCGCACGTGAAGATTCCGCTGTCGCCCGGTTACCAGGTTCCGTTTGCGGCGCGCGTGCGTCACGATGCGGGCATCGCGACGGGCGCCGTGGGTCTCATCACCGAATCCACACACGCGGCGCGCATCATCGACGAAGGATCGGCCGACGTGGTCTTGATTGCGCGCGAAAGCCTGCGCGATCCGTATTTCCCGCGTCGTGCCGCACAGGAACTGGGCGTGACGATCAGCGCGCCGGAACAATACCAGCGCGCCTGGTAAGGAGACACGATGGAACAGCAACCGATCTTGATCGAGGGACGCGTGCACGACCTGGGCGACGGCTTCAACGTGCGTCGCCTGCTGCCGGTCTTGCAGGCGCGCCACGTGGGCCCGTTCGTGTTTTTCGATTACATGGGCCCGGTGACCTTTCTCGACGACAAGGGCATGGACGTGCGGCCGCATCCGCATATCGGTCTGGCCACGGTGACATGGTTGTTCGATGGCGTGATTCGCCACCGCGACAGCCTCGGCAGCATTGCGGATATCCGCCCGGGCGAAGTGAACTGGATGACTTCCGGCCGCGGCATCGTGCATTCCGAGCGCACGCCGCCGGAAGCGCGCGGCGGCGGTTTTCGTACGCACGGCATCCAGGTATGGGTGGCGCTGCCGCAGAAGGACGCCGAGGTCGAGCCTGAATTTCATCACCATGGCGCCGATGAGCTGCCGCGCGTATCGCTGCCCGGTGTCGAGCTGGTGCTGATCGCGGGCACTGGCTACGGCAAGGAGTCGCCCGTCAAAGTGTTCGCGCCGATGTTCTTTATCGAGGCGACGCTGGAAGAGGGCGCCGAACTGCCCTGGCCGGAACAGCACGTGGAACGCGGTGTCTGCGTGGTCGACGGCGAAGTGGAATGGGACGGCGTCAGCGTCGTGCCCATGCATGCCGCCGTGCAGACCGGCCCGGAATCGCCGCCGCTGCGTGCGCGCGCCAAGAGTCGCGTGATGCTGTTTGGCGGTGCGCCGCTGGATGGCGAGCGCCACCTGTGGTGGAACTTCGTGGCCAGCACGCGCGAGCGCATCGAGCAGGCCAAGGCCGACTGGGCGGCACAGCGCATGGGCAAGGTGGTGGGCGACGAAGAGGAGTTCATCCCGCTGCCGGCGTGATGCGCCGCATGCTGCATGCGCGCATGCTTCGGCTGGCAGGGCGGTTTACGCTGAGCAGGAATCATCCAGGGCGATCCGCATGGCCGGCTATTCCAGCTTCCGCGAGTTCTATCCGTTCTATCTCAACGAGCACAGCAATGTGCAGTGCCGCCGCATGCATTTCGTTGGCAGCACGCTGGTGCTGGCGGTGCTCGCCACCGCCATCGTCACCGGCAATGGTTGGTGGCTGCTACTGGCCCCGGTGGCAGGCTATGGCTTTGCGTGGATCGGTCACTACGTGTTCGAGAAGAACCGCCCGGCCACCTTCACCCACCCGCTGTACAGCCTGCTCGGCGATTGGGTGATGTACTGGCAGATCCTGCGCGGCAAGGTAAAGATCTGATCGGACGGAATCTTGTTGTTGTGGGAGCGCACCCTGTGCGCGACTGGAACGCACGCCATCGGTCAGACTCAGTCGCGCACAGGGTGCGCTCCCACAGAAAACCGCCGCGATCTAGCGATACTGCTGATGGCACGACTGGCAGGTTTCACCAATGGGCTTGATCGCCTTCGCCAGCGCCGCGCAATCGGCAGGCGCCGCCTGCAGGGCCGCCTGAGTCTTCTCGCGCAGCTTGGCTTCCTCGTCCTTGAACGGTTGATCGACGCCCGGGAAGGCCTCATCCAGGTCGGACTGGGTTTCCAGCAGGCGGGAAAGATGCCGCTGCACCTGCGCGGCGTCGCACTTCTGGTTCTTTACGGCGGCGCTGAGCGCGCCGGCATGGTGGGACATCAGGGTCATCACCGTATGCGAGAACGGTTCGTGCTCGTGCAGCGCGTTCATGGCGAAAACGGTGCCGACGATGCCAATGACCAGGCCGAGCACGAGCAGTAGGGCGGAACGCATGGGGTGGATCCCTGTGGGCGCAGAGTGAAGCCGCCAGCATAACGGCAGCCCTGCAGCGGCGGACAGTTCCCGATAAAATGCGTCACTTCAAGGTGTTGTCATGGCTTCAACGATGCAGACCGAAATCGCCGCTCCGGTGGCAGACCCCATCACACCGCCCGCCGATGAGGCGGGTGTGGCGTTTCCGCGCGAGCGCTTCGCCGGCGTGGAGCGCCTGTATGGCGTGGGCAGCCTCGACCGGCTGATGCACAGTCACGTCTGCGTGATCGGCATCGGCGGCGTGGGCTCATGGGCCGCCGAGGCGCTGGCGCGCACGGGTGTGGGCCATCTCACGCTGATCGACGCGGACGAGATCTGTGTCTCCAACACCAATCGCCAGTTGCATGCGCTGGATGGCCAGTTCGGCAAGTCGAAGGTGAAGGTGATCGAGGAGCGCCTGCGCGCGATCAATCCGGCCATCAAGATCGACGCGATCGAACGTTTCCTCACGACGTCCACGCTCGATGAACTGCTCGATCGCGGCTACGACGTGGTGCTCGATGCCTGCGACGCCTTCCGCGTGAAGCTGGAGGCAATTGCGTGGTGTCGTCGCCGCAAGCTGCCGATGGTGACGGTGGGGTCCGCGGGTGGGCGCACTGATCCGACGCAGATCCGCGTGCGCGATCTGTCGCGTACGGAGCACGACGCGATGTTCAGTCTGATCCGCAAGAAGCTCCGGCAGGATTTCAATTTCCCCAAGAACCCGGATCGCTACTTTGGTGTGTCGGCGGTGTATTCGCTGCAGAATGTGCAGTATCCGCAGCCGGATGGGACGGTGTGTGGGACGCGGCCGCCGGTGGCGGATGGGACGGAGGCTTTGAATCTGGCGTGTGGTGGGGGCTTGGGTGCTGCTACGCATGTCACCGGCGCGTTCGCTTTTGCGGCGGTGGGGCGGGTGATGGAGAGGCTGCTGGGCAGCTAAGTCTTTATCGCTGCGCCTTTCTTTTTAGTTCGTCATCCCGGCGCAGGCCGGAGGCGCTTTTCAACAGCCTAAGGCTGGTCATCCAGAGCCTCGGTTTCTGGTTGTCGCGTTTGGGCCAGGGTGCCGCCTACGCGGCGGGCGTTTCGAACGGCTGCCGCCGCTCGAGTCACTTTTCTTTTGCTGGCCCAAAAGATCCCTCGGGACTAGCTTCGCGTCGAAAGTAACCCAAAGAAAATGGCCTGATAACGCCCGCAGCATCGTG